>NZ_JBVHXR010000018.1:0-76814 GCF_055569295.1 Streptomyces sp. NPDC029292 | reverse complement strand
ACCCCCCCCCCACCCCCCCTCCTGCCCGCCCGCAACCACCCCCCCCCCCCCCCCCCCCCCCCCCCCCCCCCCCCCCCCCCCCCCCGCGGCTGATGGGGCGTCAGCTAGAGGAAAGCGTCAGCTGGGCTTCAGCGCCGACTCCCCCTCCCGGGACGGCGCGGCATCCGGCGCCGACGTGGGTGCCGGCTCGCGTCCGGGCAGGAAGAGGCTCGGCACCACCGCGAGCACGGTGATCACCAGCGCCCACCAGAAGGGGGGATCGAAGGATGTCGCCAGATGCTTGGCGACATCGCCGCCGGGCCGCACCTGGACGGCCGACGGGACGCCCGCGGGCAGCCGGTCCTCGATCTGCTGCTGCAGGACCACCGCGAGCACCGCCGTACCCAGGGACGCACTGACCCGCTGGAAGACGTTGAAGCCGCTGGTGGCGCTCGGCGCGAGTTCCCTGGGCACGCTGCTGAAGGCGACCGTCATGGTCGGCAGCATCGAGGCGCCGAGGCCGAAGCCGCGTACGACCATCGCCAGCCCGAGCAGGAGTGCATTCGGATCGGCGTCGATGAGCGCGTACGGAACCGTGCCGAGGACGGCGAGCAGGATGCCCAGCAGGGTCAGGTTCCGCACGCCCAACATCGCCGTCAGCCGGTTCATCATCACGACCCCGGCGAAGTAGCCGAGACTCTGCGGCAGCAGCAGGAGCGCGGACTCCAGCACGCTCGCGCCGTGCACCAGCTGGAAGTACAGCGGCAGCGGGATCATCACGCCGTACATCGCCATGCTCAGCAGCATGCTCGCGAGGGTGCCGTTCCTGAAGCCGCTGCGGCGGAACAGCCGCAGATCCACCAGCGGCTCCAGCCGGGTGCGCAGGGCGCGCACCGCGAAGGCCGCCAGCAGCACGATGCCGATCGCCAGGCTGCCGGCCGTCTTTGCGTCGCCGAACCCGCCGGCCGAGCCGGCCTCGGACAGGCCGTAGAGCAGCGTGGCCAGGCCGGGCATCAGCAGCACCATGCCCAGCACGTCGAGCTTGGCGTCCGCCGAGGGCGGGACGACGTTCCGCACCTTCATCAGGACCAGGACGATGGTGATCAGGCAGAGCGGCAGATTGATGAAGAAGAGCCACCGCCAGCTCAGATAGTCGATCAGCACACCGCCGAGCGACGGGGCGACGAGCGGGGCGAACATCGCCGGAATGGAGACGATGCCCATCAGCCTGCCGAGCCGCTTCGGCCCGGCCGCCTGGGCCAGCAGTGCCTGCCCGATCGGCACGAGCAGACCGCCGCCGATGCCCTGGAGCAGCCGGAAGACGATCAGGCTGGGCGCCGACCAGGCCAGGCCCGCAAGCAGTGAACCGATCAGGAACACCACCTGGGAGAAGATCACCATCTGCTTCGCGCCGAAGCGGGCCGCCGACCATCCGCTGAGCGGGATCGACACCGAGAGCGCGAGCAGATAGCCCGTCACCACCCATTGCACGGTGGTGATTTCGGAGTCGAAATGCCTGGCGAGCGGTCCGACGGCGACATTGATGATGGTGCTGTCGAGGAGGCTGGCGAAACCGCCTAACGCCATGATCGCGCTCAGCCACCACAGTTCGGGCGTAATGCGGCCGGAGTCATCCGTCTCGGCCGGCGCCTGGTCAGTACTCACGACTGCTCGTTCCCCTTCGCTCCTGAACTCAGCAGCGCAATCGTTCCACAACAAGTGTTGCTTGTACAACAGGTGTCGGAAACTGGGGCGCGTTCATCGGGCCCGGCCGAGTCCCTCCGCGGCGAGCAACTGCACCGTGATGGCCTCGAGTACGGCCCGACTCGACTCGGCGAGGAAGAAGTGGCCGCCGGGCACCTGCGACAACGTGAAGCCGGCCGCGGTCTCCGTGGCCCAGCCGCGCATGGCCTCCCCGGGCGTCAGCAGGTCGGAGGCCCCCGCGAACCCCCTGATGGGGACGGCGAGTTCCTCGGACGGCTGTCGGCGGTAGCCCGCCACCAGAGCGAGGTCGGCCCGCAGCGCCGGCAGCAGCAGCTCCAGCAGCGCTGGTTTGGCCAGTACGGAGGCCGGGGTGCCACCCGTCCGTCGAAGCCACTCCGTGAGCTCGGCGTCCGATCCGCGCCACACCGCCTGCGGCCGCACCGAGCCCGGGGCCACGCTCGCCCCCACGAACAGACCGACCGGCTGCCTCAGCCCGGGAGACCGTGCGATCTCGCGCGCCAGGGCGAGCCCGGCGAGTCCGCCCATACTGTGGCCGTAGATGCCGTAGGGGCGGTCCAGGTACGGGGCGAGCACCCCGGCCAGCTCCTTGGCGAGCAACCGCGCGTCGTCGAACGCCGGCTCGGCGATCCGGTTCCCGCGGCCCGGCAGCTGCACGGCGAGGACCTCGACACGGCGCCCGGGATCGCGGTCGCGCAGCCAGTCACGGAAGACGGTGGCGCCACCACCCGCGTACGGCAGGCAGAACAGCCGGACCGGCGCCTCCGACTCCCCCGTGGTGGCCGGCCGGATCCATGGATCGCGCGGCCGGCTCACGTGGACCGCGCGGCCGGGATCCGCACCAGCGCTTCCCCCCGCACCGTGAGCGGGCCGTCCACCAGCCGCACCGCCAGAGCCAGCCTCGCCGCCCGCCCCTCGGCGATCTCCTCGATCGCCTTGACCCGCGCCGTACAGCGCAGCCGTGCGGGCACCGTGGTAACGGCGGTGAAGGACGCCCGGAAGGACAGCACGTCCTCCACCCGCACCCATTCGACCAGCAGCCGCCCCAGCAGCGCCATGGAGAGCATGCCGTGGGCGATCACATCGTCCAGCCCCGCCGCGCGGGCCGCCGCCGGCTCCAGGTGGATCGGATTGAGGTCGCCGTACGACTCGGCGAAGGCCGCCAGCGTGGCCCGGTCGATCTGTTCCGGCAGCAGTTCGGGCAGCTCTGCGCCGACCTCCGCCGCTGCAAGCGAGAACCCGCTCATCACTCCCCTCCTGGCTGTACGAGGATGACCTGGTGGAGCTCGGCGACCAGCCCACCGTCGCGGGTGACCGCCGTGTCGCGGACGACGAATTCGAGCCCGCGCCGCGCGCGGATATCGGTGATCACCGGCGCGAAGGTGAGCAGATCTCCGGCGTACACCGTCCGGTGATGGACGAACCCCTGCTCGACATGGCGCACATCGCTCAGCCGTACTCCCAGATCGGCCAGGAAGTCGCCGGGCTCCTGCCGCTCAAGACCGGCCAGCAGCGCGGGCGGCACCGGCAGATCGGGGTGCCCGGCCGCCCGCGCTGCCGCCTCGTCGGTGAACACCGCGCCCTGGAGCCCGACCGCCGCCGCGTAACGGCGCAGCCGGTCGCGCTCCACCGCGACGGTGTACGGAGCCAGGACGGCACCCACGAAGTCGCGGTCGATCACCGGGCCACCACCTGCCGCTGCCCTTCCCGTGCCGCGTGGAGCAGTTCACGGTTGCGGATCAGCTTGCCGTTGGAGGTACGCGGCAGCGCGGCCGGGAAGTGGAAGGCCTTGGGGATCTTGTACGGGCTGAGCCGTTC
The DNA here is from genome assembly GCF_055569295.1 of Streptomyces sp. NPDC029292. NCBI lineage: Bacteria > Bacillati > Actinomycetota > Actinomycetes > Kitasatosporales > Streptomycetaceae > Streptomyces > Streptomyces sp. NPDC029292. The sequence continues at coordinate 73,295 of NZ_JBVHXR010000018.1, read as the reverse complement.
GCGGCACCAGGCGAGCAGCTCGGCGTTGGACACCCGGCCGGACACGACCAGATGGGCCTCGATCGCGTCCCCGTAGACCACCACCGCCTCGGTGACGGCCGCATGCGACGTCAGTACCGACTCCACCTCGGTCAGATCGACCTTCAGCCCGCCGATCGCGACCACCGAGTCGACCCGGCCGGTGATCTCCAGCACTCCGGTGTCCGGCCTGGCCGCACACAGGTCATGGGTGTTGAGCCGGCCGCCCACGAAACGGCTCTCGTGATCCCCGTGCAGATACGGGTTCTCCGGAAGGCTGACCCGAAGGGTGCCGTCCTTGATCACGGTACGCACCCCCGGCGCCGGCACACCGACGGCCGGCGGCGGGTTCGCCCCGGTCAGATCGGTCGCGATGATGCCCGTCTCGGTCATGCCGTACGCCTGCCCGATGCGCAGGCCGTACCGCTCCTCGAACCGCTGGAAGATCTCGGCGGGCAGGATCTCCCCGCCGGAGACCGCGAGCCGCAGCGCGGCCGGAACACCGGGCCCGCCGATCCGGCTCAGCAGATCGAAGTGGGCCGGGACACCGAACACCGCGTTGACATGACGATCCATCAGGATACGGAGCAGCTCGTTGCGGTGCGGCCGGCGGGCGAAGTGCAGGGCCACGCCGGAGTTCAGCGCGTGCAGCACGCCGCCGATCAGCCCGAAGGAGTGCACCAGCGAGCTGAGCAGCAACACGCTCTCGCCGCGCCGCGGCATGTCCGCGAGGTGAGCGAAGCGGTCGATCTCGGCCAGCAGCGAATCCCCGGTACGGCCGATCACCTTGGGCAGACCCGTGGAACCGGAGCTGAACTGCACGAGCCGGTGCCCGGTCGTGGCCTCACGCCCCTGCGGGCGCGACACCACCACCACCTCCCACTCGTCCCGGAACGCGGCCACCCGCAGGGGTTCCTCGCCCGAGGTGAGATGGAACTGCGGCTCGCACACCTCGAGCAGCCGGGTGGTCTCCGCCCGGGTCAGCCGCGGATCGAGCAGCATGACCTGGGCGCCCGCGCTCCACAGCGCGAACACCGACCACAACAGGGTGAAGCCCGGCGGTAGTTGAACGGCCACCGTGCTGCCGGCCCGGATACCGTGGGCTTCCAGCAGAGCGGCCGCGCGGCTGGTCTCGTACCGCAACCGCCCGCGCGTCACCTCCTGTTCGCCATGGGCCCAGAGCTCGGCGTCGCGGTCGGTGTCGGACAGGCATGCCGCCAGCCAGGAGTCGAAATCCGTCGGTAGAGCCATTGCGCTGTCCGCCTCCGTCACTTCTCGATGCAGAACTCGCCCACAGGCCAGCCGACATGACGCTTGTCGGTGGCGATGTAGCCGAGCAGCTTGTCGCCGGGCTTGAGCTCGGTGCAGTTCAGGACGGTGGCGCCCGGGCCGAGCACCCGCACGTGCCAGTCGTCCTGCAACGTCAGGCTGACCTCGACGCCCTCCTCGGACTTCGCCCTGACGGTCAGCAGCGGGCGGGACTCGAGCTTGACCCGGCCGACCACGATCCGCCGGGTGCGGCCGTCGGCCGTCACCCCGAGGACGGTGCTGCCGGCCTTGAGCTCACTGAGGTAGTTGGTGCGGTTGTCCGCGCCCATGACGTACGAGTGCAGCGCACCGGCGTTCACCCGGAAGGGCCGGGTGGGCATGTAGGGCAGCGGGTGGGTCTCGCTGACGCACAGCACGAAACCGTGGGCGTACGAGCCGACCAGGATGCCCTCGTCTTTCTCGAAGTGGGTGCAGGTGTCGACGCACACCCGGTCGCCGAGGCCGTTGTGCTCGATCGACTCCACCGTCAGCGTGGACAGTTCGAGGTCCTGGGTCGAGGACTGGAGCAGGGCGTTCAGACCGAAGATGTCGTTGGCGTCCTTGGGCGCCAGCAGCAGCCCGTCCGAACCCTTCTCCAGTACGTCCACGATGATGCCGGCCTCTTCCAGGTCACCCGCCTCGCAGATGAGCCGGCCCGGGCTCTTGTCGGCGGCGGCGATCACGATCTCCAGCGGGATCTTGGTGGGGTCGCGGAACTTCACCACCGTGTGCTCCAGGTCCTGTGCGGCCGCGCAGGCGAGCCGGAGCGACGGGTCGTCGATGACATCGACGAACGCGCCGTTACGGGCCGGGGCGTCGGCCGCGACCAGCTTCAGCTTGTCCAGCTCGGCGACCGTCCTGACCTGGGTGAGGACGACGTCGACGACATCGGCCGCCTCGGGGGGCAGCGTCGCGTCCGGGGCGGCCAGCAGGACCTTCTGCACCGTCGGCGGCAGAGTCGCCAGCAGCTCCAGGCGGTCGTCGACGAACCCGGCCAGACCGGCGTGGATCGCCGCGTCCACGACCCCCTCCCGCTGGCTCTTGTCGACGGAACGGATGTCGATCCAGGCGAACTTCACGTTGACCATCCCTACGCTGAGTGGCTGTTTCCGGCGTACTCCGGCCGGAGGCATACCGGGCCGGGGGCGTACCCCGGCCGGACTTCCCGCCCAGAACGATGTCAGCGCGGGCCGGCGGCCGACAGCCGCGAAAGGGCTGCTCGATGGGCGGTCGTACGGAGGGCGGGGGCTGGCCGGTCGGGTACCTCCATCGGCGCCGCCACGCGCACTCGCAGAGGCACCCCGGTCGAGGGGTAGCGGCGGCCGCGCGCGGGGTGAGACTCGGTCACCGAATCAGACTTTCCAGGTGACGAGGGGTGGATCATGACAGCAAGGTCCGGTGGTATGGCGCTCCGCCTGTCACGGCTGTCCCGGCACAGCGACGGGCGTTATCTGTTCGTGCCGATGGACCATTCGGTGGCAGACGGTCCGATCGTCGCCGCCAGACGCTTCAACGGGCTGGTCCGCACGGCGGTGGCCGGCGGAGCGGACGCCATCGTGGTGCACAAGGGGCGCGCGGCAACCGTCGATCCGGGACTGCTGCGCGACTGCTCACTGATCGTGCATCTGAGCGCGAGCACGTCCCACGCCACCGACGTCGACGCCAAGGTGCTGGTCGGCGACGTCGAAGAGGCGATCCAGCTCGGCGCGGACGCGGTGAGCGTGCACGTCAACATCGGCTCCGACACCGAGAGCCGGCAGCTGACAGATCTCAGCTCGGTGGCCGACGCCTGTCGGCGGTGGGGTGTGCCGCTGCTGGCGATGGTGTACCCCAGGGGCCCGCGGATCACCGACCCGCACGACCCAGCACTGCTCTCCCACGTGGTCAACGTGGCGGCGGACCTTGGCGCTTCCATGGTGAAGACCACCTGGTCGGCACCGCTGGAGCGGATGTCGGAGGTGGTCGAGAGCTGCCCGATCCCGGTACTGGTCGCCGGCGGCCCGAGCAGGAGCGACGCCGACCTGGCCGACTTCGCCGCCGGTGCGATCGCGGCGGGCTGCAGCGGGCTGGCGGTGGGACGCAGCTTCTTCGAGAGCAGTACGCCCGCCAGCGTCATCCGCGCACTCTCGGCCGCGGTGCACGAGACCCCGCGGGCCGCCGAGACGCTCGGCACGGTCCAGCCGGTCCCGGTCCGCTGAGCGGCCCGGCGGGCACGTCGACGTGTTTGTCGGCGGGCAGAGCGCCGGGCTGACCCCCGCGAGCAGGTTCAACAGCCACGCCCGGCCCGTCGGGCCGTACAACCACCAACGGAGACACCATGCATGAAGAGACCCGAGAGTTCATCCTGACGGTGATCAGGGATGTCATCAATCTCCCGCTGCCCGCGCAGGTCGAGGACGGCCTCCCGCTCGGCGAGGAAGGATTGGGGCTCGAGTCGCTCGCCATGATCGAGCTGGTTCTGCAGCTGGAGGGTGAGTACGGCATCGAGCTGCCCGAGGAGGACCTGGAACCGCAACTGGTCCCGAACCTCGGCCGGTTCGTGGACGCGGTCGTCGACCGGCGGTCGGCGCTGGCGGCGGGCAGCGCGGCCAAGTGATCACCGACACCGATGTGGCACAGCTGCTGCGCGACAGCGGTCAGCTGCTCGAGGACTGGGACGCCGAAACCGAACTCGCCCTCGATTCCCTGACGTTCGTCTGGCTGGTCCACCTGCTCGAGGAACGCCACGGAATCGTCGTCGGTCCGGAGGACGAGGACGAACTGGCAGCCAGCGATTCGATCGGCTCGCTGCACCGCAATCTGGTCCGGCTGCTGCCGGACGGGGCCGGCGGGGCGAGCGCGGCCGGCGGAACGGAGGTCCGGCATGCCTCGTGAGGTGGCGATCACCGGATACGGCGTACTCACCGCCTTCGGGTTCGGCGCCGATGCACTGCGTGCGGGCGTCTTCGCGGGCCGGCCGGGATTCGTCCCGGTCACCCGCTTCGACACCGCCCCCTTCCACGCGAAGCACGCCGCCACCTACGAAGGCCAGGGGCCCGAGATCCCCGAGGTCCCGGTCAAGCCCGGCTACACCCCGACACAGGCCGAAGTGCTGCACGCGTGCACCGCGGAGGCGCTGCGGATGGCCGGCACCGACGCGACCGGCGCACCCGTACTGCTGGGCACCAACGGCGATCACTCCGCGAGCCGGTCCTTCTGGACGGACATGGCGGCCGGCCGCGACCCCGGGGACCGGCGGACGCTGGACAGCATGCCGGCCCGGCTGCCGCACGGCATCGGCGAGGCCTTCGGCCTGGGCGGACAGCGGCTCGCCTTTGTCAATGCCTGCGTCGCCTCGACCAACGCGATCGCGTACGGCGCCGCGCTGATCCGGCGCGGGGCGGCCGACACGGTGGTCTGCGGCGGCGCGTACCTGGTCACCGAGGACGTCTTCGCGAAGTTCGACTCCGGCAAGGCGCTGAGCCGGGAGGGTGCCGTCCGGCCGTTCGCGGCGGGCCGGGCCGGGCTGCTCCAGGGCGACGGCGCGGCCGTGCTGGTCCTGGAGTCGGCCGAACGCGCACGGGCACGCGGAGCCGAGGTGCTCGCCGAGGTGGCGGGCTGGGGCATGGCCGCCGATGCGTACCACGTCATCAAGCCGCACCCGCAGGGTGCGGGGCTGGCCCGGGCCGCCCGCGCCGCACTGCGCAACGCGGGACTGACGCCCGAACAGATCGGGTACGTCAACGCGCACGGCACCGGCACCCCGCTGAACGATGTAGCGGAAACGGCGGCGCTGCACAGGATCTTCGGCGAGCACGCGCCGGCCGTCCCGGTGAGTTCGACGAAGAGCAGCACCGGTCACATGCTCGAGGCCACCGGCGCCGTCGAGGCGGTGATCACGTTGCTCGCGCTCCGCGACGGCATCCTGCCGCCCACGATCGGCTACCAGGAGCCGGACCCCGCCTGCGACCTGGACTACCTGCCGGGCGAGGCCCGCCGGGCTGCCGTCACTCACGCGCTCTCACTCAACGCCGCGTTCGGCGGAGTGAACGCGGCGCTTGTCCTCAAGCGGGCGTGACCGCCGTGTTCCGCGTCCGCACCCCGAAAGGAATCGCATGACCACGCTGCTCGCACAGCCGCGCTCGATCGTGGCGGCGGCCTGCCGGGCGCCCTGGGGGGAGGCCGCCGACGGCCTGCCCGGCGCGGCGCCGGCCGAACTGCCCAATGTTCCGGGCTTTGTACTGTCGCGGTTCAGCCCGCTGGTCGCCGAGGTCGCCACCGCCTGTCTCGGCGAGCCGGGGTCCGACCGGGATCTGACCGCAGGCCGCGCCGAGCGGACCGCGATCGTGCTGGCCACCACCTACGGCGACACCACCACGTCCGACGTCGCGACCGAGCGGCTGGTCGCGGGCCAGGTGCACAGCCCGCTGTTGTTCTTCCAGTCGGTGACCACGTCGATCCTCGGCCATCTGTCCAAGCGGTACGGCATCACCGGCCCCATCAGCTGCGTCTCGGCGGGCATGGACCCGGCCGCCGAGGCCCTGCGCCTGGCCGACCTCCTGCTGGACGACGAGGAGGTGGAGCAGGTGCTGGTGGTCGGCGTCGAGACCGCGGCCAATGAGCGCGTCGACTGGGTGCGGGAGCGGGTCGGCTCGGCGCGGCTGTTCGGGCCACTGCCGCAGGGCGACGCCGCCGCGGCGCTGCTGCTGCGCCGCCAGGACCCGGACGGCTCGCCGCAGGTGCTGCCCGCGGTGCCCGTCGAGTCTGCCGGGTCTGTGGAGCCGGCGGAGCCGCGGTGGCCCGCATACGGCTGGCTGGCCCCGCTGGTCGAGCTCTGCACCGCGGCGGCCGCGCAGACGCCGGCCGACCTGTCATCGAGTACGTCAACGACCGAATAGGGAGCCTCAATTGAACCGGATGGGCTTCGGCGCCTTCCTTTCACCCCTTCACCCGCTGGGCGAGGACCCGGCCCTGTCCCTGTGGCGGGACCTCGAGCTGACCGAGTGGCTCGACCAGCTCGGCTTCGACGAACTCTGGGTCGGCGAGCACCACTCGGCCGGCTGGGGAACCGTCAGCTCGCCCGAGCTGTTCATCGCCACCGCGGCCGAGCGGACCAGGCACATCCGGCTCGGCACCGGGGTGGTCAGTCTGCCGTACCACCACCCGTTCATGGTCGCCTCGCGGGCCGTACAGCTGGACCAGCTGACCCGGGGACGGTTCACCCTCGGCGTCGGAGCCGGTTCGATCCCCTCCGACATGCACTTCCTCGGCATCGACCCGGCGGACACGCGTCGCCGCACCGCGGAGTCGCTGGAGGTGATCCTTCAGCTTCTGGACGGCGAGAAGCCGGTCACCCACCGCTCCGACTGGTTCGAACTGCGCGATGCCCGGCTGCAGTTGCGTCCGTACGCGAAGACCGGGCTGCCGCTGGCGATATCCAGCGCCACCTCCCCGTTCGGAATGCGGCTGGCAGGACAGCACGGGATCAGCCCGATCTCCTTCGGCATCCCGCCGCGGCCGGGCAGCCAGATCGGCGACCTCGTCGGCCAGTGGCAGCACGCGGAGGAAGCGGCGGCCGAACACGGCCGCACGATCGACCGGGCCGACTGGCGGGTGACCCTGGCCGTGCATGTGTCGGAGAGCCGCTCCCAGGCACTCGACGAGATCGTCGACGGCTGGATGCGCTACCGCAATGAGTACTGGACCATGGTCGGCGCGCCGCCGGTGCACTCCCGCGCGGAGGCCCGCAAAGCGCTGGAGGAGGCGATCGACCGGCGCAGCGCGATCATCGGCTCGGCCGACGAGTGCGTCCAGGCCATCCGGGACATACAGGAGGTCACCGGCGGCTTCGGCCGGCTGCTGGTCACCGTCATGGACTGGGCGCAGCGGGAGCAGATGAAGCGGAGCTTCGAGCTGCTCGCCCGCTTCGTGGCTCCCCATTTCAACGGCGCGCTGCGCGGCGTCACCGACTCCTACCAGTGGACGGGCGAGCAGGCCCGGGCGTTCGCCGCCAGGCAGGGCGCAGCCCAGTAACACCGCCCGACAGCACTGATCCGCCGCCAGGAGAAGCTTCCTGACGGCGGATCAGCTGTTTGCTGGGCGGCAGCCCCGGGGTCAGTGCCCCATACCGAGGCCTCCGTCGACGGGGATGACGGCGCCGGTCACATAGGACGCCCCGGGTGAGGCGAGCCAGACCACCGCGGACGCGATCTCGGCGGGGTCGGCAATCCGGCCGAGCGGTACGTCTCCGATCATCTGCGCCCTCCGTGCCTCGGGCAGCTTCGCGGTCATGTCGGTCTCCACCAGACCCGGCGCGACCACATTGACCGTGATGCCCCGTGAGCCGAGCTCGCGCGCCAGCGACCGGGCCAGCCCGACCAGCCCGGCCTTGCTCGCCGCGTAGTTGGCCTGCCCTTCGGAGCCGCGCAGTCCAGCGACCGAGGAGACGAAGACGACCCGCCCCTGCCGCTTGCGCAGCATTCCGGCGGCGGCCTTCCGGCTGGTACGGAACGCACCGCCCAGGTTGGTGTCGAGCACCCGCAGGAATTGCGGGTCGGTCATCCGCAGCATCAGCCTGTCGTCGGTGATCCCGGCGTTCGACACCAGCACATCGACCGGCCCCTGTACGGCCTCGACCTCACCGAACGCCCGTGCCACCTGATCCGGATCGGTGACGTCACACTCCACTCCCCACAGCCCTTCGGGCGCACCCGAGCCGCGGTGGGTGACCGCCACCGCGTCGCCCTGCGCCTGGAACGCCCGGGCGACGGCGAGGCCGATGCCCCGGTTTCCCCCCGTGACGAGCACCGAACGTGCCATGAAACACACCTCACTTGTGGGCCCGGCCGGTCGGCCGGGCATCGGTCGACTTCGGTTCAGCCCGGCAGCCGGGTGTACGCCCCACGGTGGTACACCAGGGGCGGCCGTACCGGGTCCGCCACCCGCATCGCCCGCACGAGGCCCAGGTAGAGCACATGGTCCCCGCCCGGGTACCGGTACTCGGTGGTGCACTCCAGGGACACCAGAGCGTCGGGCACGACCAGGTGGCCACTGCGCCCGGCGACGGAGCCGAGCAGCTCCTGCGCCACCAGGCCGCTCGGCCGGTCACGTGCGGCGAACCGCTGCGAGAGTTCCGTCTGGTCCTGGGCGAGGACGTTCACCGCGAAGCCGCCGGCACTGTCGATGGCGGCGACCAGCCGCCCGGCGGCGTTGACGCTCACCAGGACGAGGGTCGGTTCCAGCGAGATCGAGGTGACCGAGCTGGCGGTCATCGCCTCGGTGCCGCTGCCCTGGCCGACGGTGATGACGGCGATGCCCGTCGGAAAGAGGCCCATGGCCCCCCGGAACGCCTCCGCGTTCGGGCTGTCCCAGACCGTGACGCCGTCCGCTCCTACTACGTCCGTAGACATTGGTCCACGCCTCCTTCAGCGCTTGTGCACCAGGCAGGTCAGGCGTGCCGTGCAGGTGGGCCGCCCCTTCTCGTCGGTGATCTCGATCTGGTAGGTGGCCACCCGGCTGCCGAGATGCAGCGGCGTGCAGACCCCGGTGACCAGGCCCGAGCGCACCGACTTGTGGTGGGTGCAGGACAGTTCGAGCCCTGCCACGGCGCCCCGCGGCGCCACCCAGAGGCCGGCCGCAACCGAACCCAGCGTCTCCGCCAGTACCGCGTTCGCTCCTCCGTGCAGCCAGCCGAAGGGCTGCATATTGCCCCGTACGGGCATGGTCGCGACCACCCGCTCGGGGTCGATGGAGATGACCTCGATGCCCATCCGCGTGGCCAGTTGCTCGTCGACCAGCGACGGTGGCGCGGACAGCATGTTGCGAACGGGCACGTCCGCTGCCGAGCCGGGCTCGTCGGCCGTCAGACGCTTGCTCTCCATGTGTCCCTCTCCTGGATGTGGTGGTCAGCACCGGGTCCCAGCGCTGCTGACCACCACGATCTCGGCACCCGGCCGACGGGCCAAGGCCCCTTCCAGGTAGCCGTTTTCCGCCCGATCGGCGCGGGCGGGCTGACCGTTCGGCCAGGGGGGAGCCGGCTGAGGGAGTGCCGGAAAAGCAGGAATCCCACCTCTTGCCCGGAGGTGGGATTCCTGGTGTGCTTCTGACGGCGCCTACCCGGCGGCCTGCTGCCGACCAGGTGCAGCCCCTACCCGGCGGTCCTGCTGCCGACCAGGTGCAGCCCCTACCCGGCGGTCCTGCTGCCGACCAGGTGCAGCCCCTGCCAGGCGTGCGCCGCGGCCTCCTCGGCGGGCAGCCAGTCCGGCCTGAGCAGCCAGCAGGTGACCAGGCCGATGAAGGCCCCTGCGGAGCAGTGCGCCCGCAGTTCGACACCCGCCTCGTCGGCCCGTCCGGCTCCGGCCTGCGCCAGCTGGAGCGCGACCTGCTCGGCGAGCAGCTGGCGCAGCCGGTTGACGAAGCGGGCCGAGCCGCACGGCCCGAGCATCCGCCGGTAGAGCGTGACTTCCTCCTCGACGTGCCGGAACACCTCGACGAAGGCCTGCGGCATCTCGTCCGGCAGTACGACGAGGGGGCAGCGGGCCGCCAGGCCGATCAGGTTGGCCAGCTCGTCCTCCATCGCGTCGAGCATCAACTCGTCACGGTCCCGGTAGTGCTGATAGACCGTGGCCCGGTTGACCGTCGCCCGTTCGGCGACGTTCGCGATGGTGATGGTGTGCGGCTCCCGCTCGGCGGCGAGCTCCAGCGCGGCGGCCCGCAACAGCGCGCGGGTCCTCAGGACCCTGGGGTCGGTGCGTCTCGCCACAGACTCGGTGGTCGATTCGGACATCTGCACAGCCTACACCGGTTAGGCAACAGATGTTGTGGAGTCGACCGCCCGGCTCGGACCCGCCAGCAGGCCGTCCTCGATGGCCCGGACCACGGCGAGCGTGCGGTTGGGGCAGTTCAGCTTGGCCAGCACATTGCCCACCAGCCGCTTCACCCCGTGCTCCGAGATCTGCAGCCGCCGGGCCGCCTGCTTGTTGCTCAGCCCTTCGGCCACCAGATGGAGCACCTGGAGTTCGCGGGGTGTGAGCATCGTCCCGGGCGGCCCCCAGGGCCGCGCCTCGGTCGGCAGCGGCCCGGTCTGCCGCAGCACCCGCCGGGCGAGGGTGGCCGACACATAGAACTTGCCCGCCATGATGTCGGAGATGGCGTCGCCGAACACCCTCGGGGTCAGCCCGGACCAGTCGACCAGCGCGTGGACACAGGAGTGGGTGCTCTGCGGTACCTCGACCCCGTCGGCCCCGTCGACCAGCAGCAGCAGCCGTACGTCGTGTGCGCTCAGCTCCTCCGAGACGGCAGGGTCCTCGGTGGCCGCGAGCTCGGCAGCGGAGATCACGACCAGGTCGAACGCCGTGGCGCCGCCCGCCCGGAGGGCCTCGTCCCCACCGCCGAAGCAGGTGATGCTGCCGATTCCTCCGAGGCAGCGGAGCATGCCCTCGACCCCGTACCTGCGTACTTCGTTCTCCAGAATCAGCGCGATCTTCAGGTCGCTCTCATCCATTCGGGTGGACACTTGATTTCTCCCCCAAAAAGAAATTAAATTCTTCGAAAGCCGGAACGGCGAGGGCCGAGAAGTAATCGGGCCCGGCCGGCAGATCTGTCACCAGCCAGGTGTCGATCTCACTTCCGGCGACACCGTGCGAGACCAGTGCGGTTCGGCGACCTGGCCCCACGTCGACATTTCGGAGAGTGGCCTCGACTCCGATGCCACTCGCCTTGACAACTGCTTCTTTCCTGGTCCAGCAGCGGATGAACTCCGCGTCGCGGCGCCCCACGGGGACACCCTGGAAGTACGTCCGTTCGCCTTCGCTCAGCACGGCGGATGCGAGCGAGGCGAAGTCCGTCCGGCGCACGCATTCGAGATCGACGCCCACCCGCATCCCGGCGGCGGCCGCGCACAGCCAGTACGGACCGGACCGCGAGAGGCTGAACTCCCAGTTGGTGTGCGGAAATTGGATGTAGGGGCGCCCGTGCACGGACCGGCCGCAGCCGGCGCACGGGTGCCGTCCGAACCGGATCCCGCCCGGGTCCCAGTCCAGTACCTGAGCGAGACACCGCCGCACTTCGGCGTGCGCGGTGGCAAAGTGCGCGGCACGCACCGGATCACGGAAGGCAGAGAATCTCTGCCGTTCCTCTGGCGAAAGGATGTCGAGGTCACCTGGGACAAGGTGTCCGGTGGACCGCCCGGACCACACTGCCGCCTTTTCGGCTATGGACAGCCGCATGCGAACAGTGGGCAATTCATCGGTGCGGGTGTTGCGTACGTCACATTCAAGATCGCTTTCCTCCCCGTTCGGGCCGCTGGTCCATCGGAACCCCCTCCAAGCTAAAGGATTCCGATCCCACTGCGGCTCGAACTCCATGCAACACGGCGCCGCTGTACTTTCTCTGTAGCCGCCCACTGCGTTGATCAGCGCCTATACACCGGAACCTGCACCGCGTCTTTTCCGTCCGCCGTACCCGAACGGGCAGCCCGAACAGTTCCCGGCGCCGGCAACGAACGGACGGGCCGGGCGTACACCCGACAAGCGATCGGGCGACGCGAGGATGCTGCTGACTCTGTTGACACAAGCAGGAGGAGCAGCAGTGAATTCAGACGGTCGGCCCAGGCCTGACATCGAGGCGGATGTGTGCGTGGTCGGCAGCGGCGCCACGGCACTCTTCGCGGCGCTGCTGTGCGCACGCTCCGGCCAGTCGGTCGTACTGGTTTCACCCCAGGCGGAGTTCGAGCCGGCGGGGGCGGGGATCTCTCCCCTGCTGGCCCCTCCGACACTCGGGCTGCTCGCCGACGAGGGCATCGAGGACGAGCTCGTCCAGGGCGGCCAGCCGGTCCTGGGCGTCGACGACCACGGGAGCACCGGCCTGCTCTCCAGCTGGCGCTACGCCGACCACCCGGGCATCGCCCGTACGCACGGCCTGACCGTCCCGACCGGCACCCTCGTGCAGGCCACGCTCGCCCGACTGCGCGGTGAACCGGGCGCGATCATACGAACCGGCGAGAGTGTGGTCGCCGTCGAGCAGGACGACTCCGGAACGCTGCTCACCACCGCCCGCACAGACGGCTCCGACCCGGACACCCCCGTCCGCATCAAGGCCGCGTACGCCGTCGCCGCCGACGGACGGAACTCCACGCTGCGCGATCTCGTCGGAATCTCCCTCGACGTCAAGTCCTTCGACCGGCCCGCGTGGCTCGTCGTCACACCCGCTGTCCCCGGCCGCGAACCCGTGCTCCTGGTACGGCATCAGGCGCCCAGCGCGCTCTTCACCATTCCCATCCCGCCCCAGTCGCTCGCCGTGGTCTGGTCGCCCGACCGGGACCAGGAGGAGGCACTGGACCAGGGCGGGCCGACTGCGCTGGCCGAACAGCTGCGAAAGATCGACCCGGAGCTGTCCGCCTGGCTGGACGAGGCCAAGGACCGTGTTTCCCCGCTGATCAGGCTCGGCTTCTCCCTCTGGCGGGCCGCCTCGTGGCGGGCGGGCCGGGTCCTGCTGCTCGGGGAGACCGCGCACGGCCTGCACACGCTCGGCGGACAGGGGCTCAACCAGTCCCTGCAGAGCGCCGCCTCGCTCGCCCGGGCCCTTCACGACTCGCTCGGCTCCGGCGACCCGAGCCGGATCGACGACTACGAGCGGATCCGCCGCCCCCACGTGGAACAGCTCCAGGACTTCCAGTGGAACCTCCAGGCGCTCCGCTCCTACAGCGCCGCCCCGCCGGAGCGTGGCGCACACGAGGACTTCATCGACGTGATGACCGCCCTGCAGCCCGAACTCGCCGCCCAGCTCGCGCCCGCCGACTCCCGCTGAGACGACGCGGCTCCTGGTGGACGCACGGCCGCTCGGGCCGGTTCGTACCACCAGGAGTTTCGCGTGCGGTCAGCGCACGGCGGACACTGTGGAGAAGAGCGCCACCAGCTCCCGTTTGAGGACCTTTCCGCTGGGGCCGAGCGGGAACGCATCGACGAACTCCACCCGCCGCGGGTACTTGTAGGCGGCGAGCCGCTCCCTGCTCCAGGCGATGATCTCGGCACCGAGCGCCGGACCGGGTGCGAGACCCGGTCGCGTGAGCACCACGGCGCAGACCTCCTCGCCGTGCACGGCGTGCGGGACACCGATGACAGCGACCTGGGCGATCGCCGGGTGGTGCACCAGTACGTCCTCGATCTCCCGTGGGTACACGTTGTAGCCGCCCCGCAGCACGAGGTCCTTCTTCCGGTCGACGATGGAGAGATAGCCCTCGCCGTCCTTCGCGCCGAGATCGCCCGAGCGGAACCAGCCGTCGACCATCACCTCGGCTGTCGCACGGGGCCGGTTGAGATAGCCGGCCATCACGTTGTGCCCCCGGATGACGATCTCCCCCACCTCGCCGTCGGGCAGCAGCTCGATCCGCCCCTCCACATCGGCTCTGGCGATCTCCACCTCGACGCCCCAGACCGGCCGTCCCACGGTGCCCGGCTTGCAGGGCCACGCCCGCTGGTTGTAGGCGACCACGGGCGAGGTCTCCGTCAGCCCGTACCCCTCGTAGATCTGGCAGCCGAACGTCTCCTGGAACTCCTCGAGGACCGTGACCGGAAGCGCCGATCCTCCGGAGAAGGCGCGGTCGAGGGGTGGCCGTCGCGCGTCGTCGGCGGCCGCGTCCAGGAGCGCGAGATACATCGTCGGTACGCCCATGAGCACCGTGCACCCATGGGTCACCATGAGGTCGAGTGCCCGCGTGCCGTCGAACCTCTCCATCAGCACCATGGTGGCACCGGCCCGGAAACAGGTACCCATCCCGCAGATCTGGCCGAAGGTGTGGAACAGCGGCAGACAGCCGAGCAGCACGTCATCGGCCCGGAAGTCGAACGGGGAGTCCATCCCGACCTGGATGTTCATCGTGACGTTGAGCTGCGTGAGCATGGCGCCCTTGGGCCGGCCCGTGGTGCCGGAGGTGTAGAGGATCACCGCGATGTCACCGGGCTCGCTGGGCGCGCAGCCGCTGATCGGCTCGGCCCGCGCGACGAGCGCATCGGCCCCGTCCGTGCCCGTGGTGAGCACCGGAACCCCGGCGGCCTCGGCGGCCTTGCCTCCTTCGCGGAGCAACGGCGCGGCACAGACCATCACCTTGGCACCGGAGTCGCTCAGCACGTGCTCGATCTCCGCCGCCCTGAGCAGCGCGTTCACGGGCACCACGACCGCGCCGAGCGCCAGCACACCGAAATAGGCGGCCGGGAATTCAAGCCCGTTGGGCAGCAGCAGCGCGACCCGGTCACCAGGGTTGATCCCGTGTTCGCGGAACACGGTCGCGTACTGCCGTGCCCGGAACCAGAGTTCGCTGTACGTCACCCGTTCCGTGCCGAAGACGATCGCCGGGTGATCCGGGCGCCGTGCCGCGGATTCGGCGAGTACCGCGGCTACCGAGAGAGTCATCAGAGCTCCACCTCCGCTGGGGACGGCCGACGGCGGCCGGACGCCAGAGCACGTCCGACCGCCGCCGACGCCGTGTCAGTGACCGCGCGTGTGCTGAGTGCGGGGGATGTCGAGCTCCTGCCAGATGCCGTCGAGCGCCTCGACGAACTTCTCGACGTCACTGGACGTGTGCGTGGCGGAGGGAGCGACACGGAGAATCTCTTCGCCCTCCTTGACGCTGGGGGCGTTGATGGCCTGCACGTAGATGCTGTGACGCTGCAGGAGAAACTCGGAGGCCGTCCGGCAGAGGCTGTCGTCGCCGACGAAGACAGAGACGATGTGGGACATGGGCGAGACGAAGGGGATGTTGCGCTCGTCGAGAAGCCGGTGCAGCAGCTGCGCGTTGTCCCGGAGCCGGTCGCGCTCCTCGTCGGAGGACCTCAGGTGCCTGACCGCGGCGAGCGCGCCGGCGGCGATGGCCGGCGGCAGGGAGGTGGTGAAAATGAACGAGCGGGAGAAGCTGCGTACCGCGTCGATCAGGGCGGCGGGCCCGGCGATATAGCCACCCGCGGTGCCGAATCCCTTGGCCAGCGTGCCCATGATGACCGTGAAGTCGTCGGCGATGCCCTCCCGGGCGGCGATACCCGCTCCCTCGGGACCGTACATACCGACCGCGTGCACCTCGTCGAGGAAGGTACTGGCGCCGTACCGCTTGGCTATGTCAGCGATCTCGGCGAGCGGTGCGATGTCGCCGGACATGGAGTACACCGACTCGAGCACGATCAGCTTGGGCCGGTCGGCGGGGTCGGCGGCGATCAGTTCTTCGAGGTGCGCGACGTCGTTGTGCCGGAAGATGCGCTTCTGGGCGCCGCTGTGGCGCAGTCCGTCGATGATCGACGCGTGGTTCAGCGCGTCCGAGTAGACGATGGTGCCGGGCATCCGGCCGGCCAGGACGGACAGGGCGCCGTCGTTCGCGGTGTATCCGGAGCTGAACAGCAGCGCGGCTTCCTTGCCGTGGAATGCCGCGAGTTCCTTCTCCAGCAGTACGTGATAGTGGTTGGTCCCGCCGATGTTGCGAGAACCGCCGGAGCCCGCGCCGAACGCGTCGATGGCTTCCTTCATGGCCTGGATCACGAAGGGGTTCTGCCCCATGCCGAGGTAGTCGTTACTGCACCAGACGCTGATCTCCACGTCGGTACCGTCGTGCCCTTGCCGCGCGACGGCGCTGGGGAACCGTCCAGCGTTCCGTCCGATCTCCAGAAACTGCCGCTTGTGGTGGGCGAATTCCTTCATCTCTTGCGAGAAGAGGTCCACGTGCTGAGTCATTGCGTCAACTCGCTCTCTGGTGACTGTCGTTCGGGATTGCCAGGTATTCGGCGGACCGAGGCCGGGCTCGTAAGTCCATTCACACGGCGGCGGAGCCGAGGGAACGCAGCCGACGCTTGTCCGGCTTGCCGGAATCGTTCAGGGGAAGCTCGTCGAGCAGCAGGACCACTTCGGGTGCGTGCTGGGCGGACAGCGCCGCGGCGACCCGTGAGCGGACGTCGTCGGGGCTGATCCGCGCTCCTGGCCGCACCACGATCGCGGCGTTCAGGCGTTCGATGTTGTCGGCGTCGCGGACACCGTAGACAGCGGCCTGGCCGACACCGGGCAGCGCGAGGATCTCCCGCTCCACCACCGCCGGGTAGACCTTGACGCCCTGGGTCTTGACGACATCGGCGATCCGGTCCAGGAGACGCAGATACCCCTTCTCGTCAAGGCAGCCGATGTCGCCCGTGCGGTACCACCCCTCGCGCAGCACCTGCGCCGTCAGCTCGGGGTCCGCCCAGTACCCGTCCATCACATGCGGCGAGCGGAGCCACACCTCGCCGGTCCCGCCGACCGCCAGCTCCCGGCCGGAGTCGGGATCGCACACCTTGAGCTCGACCTCGGGAAACGGCCGGCCCACCGTGGACAGCAGCCGCGCATCCCGATGGTCCCCGGGATCGAGGAGGGTGACCCGGCCGCCTTCGGTGGTCCCGTAGCCCTGCACCAGCGCGAACCCGAAGACGCTGACCGCCTCCGCGATTCTGGCGGGCGCGGCGGCGCAGCCGGTGTAGATCAGCTGCCGCAGCGAGGACAGTCGCGTCGCCGCGATGCTGCCGTGGTCGAGGAGCTGGTACAGGTGCGGAGTCGCCACGAGCGTCCGGGTGATCCGGTGTTCCTCGATGGCTCTCAGCGTCTCGGCCGGGTCGAACTCCTCGTGCAGGAAGACGGTTCCGCCGGAGGCGAGGACCGCGTCGGCCATCGGCCCGACCGTGTGGCTGAGGGGGGTGGTGACGAGCATCCGTGCGCGATCCGGCTCGGTGATCGCGGTCATCGTGGTCCGTACGATGCTGTCCCAGATCCGCCCCGACTGCCGAATCCCTTTGGGCCGCCCGGTGCTGCCGCTCGTGAACGCGATCACGGCGAGGGCCTGCGGATCCCAGACCCCGAACTCTTCGGGCTCCTTGACCTCCTCGGAACCACGGTCGTCGAACCCGGCGAGCTTGAAGCCGCCCGGCGCGAGGGCGGCCAATTCCCTTGCACGCTCGGCATTTTCGTCGTCGGCATACAGAACATCGGCTGACGTGTCGAGCAGGATCCGCAACTGGGCGTCCAGGGGCAGCACTTCCGCCGACGACCCCGGGTTCGTGGTTCGGAGATAGCAGACGGCGCCGCCGAGCCGGTGGGCCGCGTAGCGCACATAGAACATCTCGGGACTGTTGGGCGCCACCAGAATGCCGACCACACTGCCGGCCCCGACCCCGAGACCACGCAGCTTGTGGACCACGCCGTTCACCGAGTCGGTGAACTCCCCTGCCGTCACATCCCGCCCCCGCCAGTGCAGCGCGGCACGTTCCAGGCCGGTTGCCAGCACCGACATCACCTGGGCGACGTAACCGCCCTCTTCTGCCTGCCGGTCGTCCGGATCCGCCATGCTCACCTCGATTCAGTGCGCGACGCTCCCGAACAGGGGCCGCTGTCCTCCACCGACGCACGCCAGCTTCCCCATGGCTGAAGAGACCAACAACCTGCGAACGGCGTACCTGAAGGGACGACTGACTCAGGCACCAATCAGGAGTGACCGATCAAGCACACCGGGGACGCCCCTGACCGGCCAGCCCGAATGGAGCGCAGCAAGGACCGAGGGGTTCGGAACTCGGAGAGAAGGACCGGAGTTTGATGTTCCCCTTGGGGCCACCGTGCGGTCATGCGCGGTCCCTGGGCCTCCGCCGACTCGGCTGCGACAAAGGGGAGTTGACACGTGCCTACGGTGAGACGGCTGTCGGCGTTGTGCGGTGCGGTGCGGTGGCACTTCTCGCCGCGGACCACGCGAGCGTGATCACCTCGGACTGGTCGGCGAAGTCGGCCGCCGTGCTGGGGTCGGTCGCCGACCGGGGCTGACGGTCACGAACAGCCGACCGGGGCTGACGGCCACGAACAGCCGTCCAGCGCCGACCCCGGCGAACAGGGGTGGCGGCCCGCCCACGGGGAACGCTGGAGATCAGCCCCCTCCCGTCCCCCACAGCCCGGAGGCCCCACATGCTGCGAGGCATCGACGTCAGCGCCTATCAGTCCTCGTCCTACGACACCGACGGTCTCTCCTTCGTCTTCATCAAGGCGACGGAGGGCCGTTCGTACGTCAACCCGAAGCTCACCGCCCAGGTGAAGACGGCCCGCGACGCCGACTGCGTCGTCGGCTTCTACCACTTCCTGTGGCCCGGCAATATCACGGCCCAGGCCGAGTACTTCCTCAGCAAGGCCCCTGAAAAGGCGGGCGACTTGCTCGCCGTCGACTGGGAGACAACTGGCGACGGCACTCATGCGAGCAACGCCGAGAAGGACCGTTTCATCCGTAAGGTGAAGGAACTGCGGCCGAACCACCGGGTCGTGCTCTACACGAACCGGAACTACTGGCTCACCGTCGACACCACCTCGTACGCCGGTGACGGCCTCTGGATCGCCGACTACGTGACCGTGGGCAAGCCCCGCATCAAGGCCAAGTGGCGCTTCCACCAGTACACCGACGACCCGCTGGACAAGGACGTGGCAGACTTCACCACCCGCGCCGACCTGCGGGAATGGGCCAACCCGTAGGCTTCGCCACATGGGTGGGACAGTCACTGCGGTCAGCAGCAACGGGACGTATTCGTTCACCAAGCCCAACCGGGAGAGCATCAGGCTGCTCGCCGGGCTCGGGGTGGAGGGTGATGTGCATGCCGGGACGACGGTGAAGCACCGGTTCCGGATGGAGAAGGATCCCTCGCAAGTGAATCTGCGACAGGTGCATCTCATGCACGAGGAGTTGTTCGACGAGCTGCGCGCGGCCGGATTCGAGGTCGCTCCCGGGGAGCTCGGGGAGAACGTCAGCACCCGCGGCATCGACCTGCTGGGGCTGCCGGTCGGGACGCTCCTGCACCTCGGGGACGAGGCCGTGATCGAGGTGACGGGGCTGCGGAATCCGTGTGCGCAGATAGACAACTTCCAGAAGGGGCTGCTCAAGCAGGTCGTCGGGAGGGACGAGGACGGCGCGGTGGCGTTCAAGTCCGGCGTCATGAGTGTCGTACGCGAAGGCGGTGTGGTGCGGCCCGGGGACTCGGTCAAGGTCGAGTTGCCGGACGGGCCGCACCAGCCGCTGCCCGTCGTCTGATCGGTACGGGCGGACGAGCCGTGGCCGGACGCCTTACGGCTGGGCGCGGAAGTCCGGCGTGCGCTCCGGGGATGCCTCCGTGAGGGCCTTCGTGACGGCGTCGAGGCCCTCCTGGAGGCCGTAGACCGGGGTGCCGGGCTGCTGGCGCCAGGAGTCGTCGAGGCCGCCGGCGTCGACGGTGTCGAAGCCGAGGTCGTCGATGAGGGCGCGGACGACGCGCTTGGCGGCCTCGTCGTCGCCGGCGACGGGGAGGGCCATGCGGTCGGGGGCGCCGGCCGGGCGTGGGCGATCGAGGATGTCCTGGGCGTAGGTGCCGTTGAAGGCCTTGATGACGGTGTGCCCGATCTGCTGGGCCGTCCAGCGGCTCTCCGTGAGGCCCTCGTCCTCGATGGCGGCGATCCTGCCGTCGCGCTGCTGGGGGTAGTAGTTGCCGGTGTCGATGACGGTGACGCCCTCCGCCGCCTCGTCGAGCAGCCCGGACGGCAGGTCCGGGACGGCCTTCACGGGGACCGTGATGACCACGAGCTCGGCGCCACGCGCCGCGTCCTCGACCTTGACGGGGGTCGCCCCGGTCTCCGAAGCGAGCTCGGTGAGGGTGTGCGGGCCGCGCGAGTTCGCGAGGGAGACGTCGTGTCCGAGGGCGGTGAGGCGCCGGGTGAGGTTGCCGCCGATGTTGCCCGCGCCGATGATGCCGATCTTCATGAGTGACAGGCCCTTCCGGGGTTGACGCTGCTGATGGCGAGCATCAACCCCCGAGCGGGGTCCGCTATTCCGGCTTGTGCGGCATGTGGGTGACCGCCGATCAGAGCTTCACCACGATCTTGCCGATGTGCGTGTTGCTCTCCATCAGCCGGTGCGCGTCCTGGATGCGGTCGAGGCCCTCGAAGACCTCGGCGACCGGTGGCCGGAAGCCGCCGTCCCGCAGGCCCGCGTTCAGGAAGGCGGTGGAGCGGCGGCGGCCCCCCGGCGTCGCGGTCAGGGAGAAATTGGCGTACGTGTGGATCGAGAGCGGCCAGTTCCAGGGCAGCTCGGCGGGGCGCCGGTCGAGCCAGCCGTAGACGACCATCGCGCCGCCCTCCGCGAGCGCCTCGCCCAGCGGCCGGAACCCGGGTCCGCCGATCGCGTCGAAGATCACCTCGACGCCACGCCCGCCGGTGAGCCGCCGGGTCTCCTTCGGCACGTCCTCCTCGTCGGAGACGATCACCTCGGCCGCACCGAGATCGAGCAGCTGCCGTTTTTTCGCCTCCGTCCGGGTGGTGGCGAGCGGAATCGCGCCGATGCGGCGGGCGACCTGGATCGCGGCGGTGCCGACACCGCTGGACGCGCCGGTGATCAGCACGTGGTCGCCGGGCTTCAGCCCGGCGGACTCCAGCAGCGCGCCGTACGCCGTCGTGTACGTCAGCCACGAGGCCGCGCCGGTGACCGCGTCCACCGACTCCGGGCGCGGCACGATCGCGGTGTCGGGCAGCACGACCCGCTCCGCGTACACGCCCTGCGCGCTCATCTCGATGCCGGGTCCGGTCGTCACGGGGTCGCCCACGGCGAAGTCGGTGACCCCCTCGCCGACCGCCTCGACGGTGCCGGAGGCCTCGTAGCCGAGCCGTGAGCCGGGCAGGGACGGCTGGTAGTAGTAAGTCCCCGCGCGGAACAGTGCCTCGGCGCGGTTGAGGCCCAACGCCTCGACACGGACGAGGACTTGACCGGGTCCGGGCGTGGGCAGTGCGACGTCCTCGATCGCCAGGACCTCGGGGCCGCCGAGTTCGTGAAAGAGCACGGTGCGTGCGGTGGTTGATGACATACCGATGACGCTAGGAGTCGGCTGCGAGACGTTCCATGCCTGTCAGTCTCGCTTTCCTGTCCGTTCGTCTCACCCAGGTGCCCGCGCGCTACCGTATGAGCATGGACGTACTCAGCGACGCCATCGCCGCGATGCGCACCGGGCGACCGCACTCCTCGCGCCGGGACAAGTACGCGCCCTGGGGGATGCGGTTCGAGTCCTCGGAAGGCGCCGGGTTCCATGTGGTGCTCCAGGGTTCGGCGTGGCTGATCCCCTCGGCCGGCGATCCGGTGGCGCTGGGCCCCGGTGACGTGGTGTTCCTCGCCCACGGCCGCGGGCACGCGCTGGCCAGCGGCGTGGACGTACCGCTGGAGGAGGTGCGACTGCGGCCGGACGGCAGCTGGCCCGAAGTACGGCCCGCGCCGGGGCCGTTGACGGGCACACCGACCGTCACACTGTGCGGTGCCTACCAGTTGGACCGGGCCCGCGCGCATCCGCTTCTCACGGAGCTGCCGGAGGTGGTCCACCTGCCCGCCCGGGTCGGCGCCCACCGCTCGCTGCGGGCCGCCGTCGAACTCCTCGGCATGGAGCTGGAGGAGCCGCAGCCGGGCTCCGACACGATCGTCACCTCGCTGCTGGACACTCTGCTCCTGTACATCCTGCGCGCCTGGTGGCAGCGCGAGCGCCCCGGTTCCGGCCACCCCACGGGCTGGTCGGCCGCCCTCGCCGACCCGGCGGTCGCGGCGGCCCTGCGCGCCATCCACGGCGCCCCGGCCCATCCCTGGACGGTCGGGGAACTCGGCGCCCGCGGCGGCCTCTCCTGCGCGGCCTTCGCCCGCCGTTTCGCCACACTGGTGGGCGAGCCCCCGCTCAGCTACCTCACCTGGTGGCGCATGACCACGGCCGGCCGCCTGCTGCGCGCCGACGACATGCCCCTCCGTGTGGTGGCCCAACGCACCGGCTACACCTCGGAGTTCGCGTTCGCCAAGGCCTTCAAGAGGGAGTACGGGGTGGCGCCGGGGCAGTACCGCAGGCGGATCTCCTAGTCTCCTGACTCAGAAGACCAGGACCGCCGCAACAGGGCCAGCGTCTCCTCCAGCTCGCTGCGCAGCACCGCCTCGGCGGCATCCGCGTCGCCGTCCGCGACGGCCCGTACCAGCGCCGCGTGCGAGTCGTCCCCGGTGTTCGGGTCGTCCTCGCGCATTCCGACCAGGTCGAGCATCTCGATCAGCCCCTCCCGCAGCGCGGGCGCGAACTCGCCGAAGAGATCGGCGAGTACGGGGTTGTGCGCGGCGGCGACCACGGCCGCGTGCAGCGCGATGTCGGCGTCGACAAAGACCGCGTCGTCGCCGGCGGACGCGGCCCGGCGCCCGTCGAGGGCCGCGTGCAGCGCGGCCACGTCGTCCGGGGTGCGGCGCCCCGCGGCGAGCCGGGCCGCCTGCACCTCCACCAGGATCCGCACCTCGTAGACATCCTGCACGGCGGCCCGGCGCAGCCGGGTGGGCCAGTCCTCGACGGGTTCGGTCGCGATGACGAAGACGCCCGCGCCCTGCCGGGGCCGCACGAGCCCGGCCCCGGCCAGCGCGCGCAGCGCCTCGCGGACCGTGGAGCGGCCCACGCCGAGGTCGGTGGCGAGCGTGGTCTCGCCCGGCAGCTTCGTGCCCACGGGCCAGTGTCCGCCGGCGATCTGCTCGCGCAGCCGCTGCGCGGCCTGCTCGACCAGCGGGCTGGGACGGACGGATCCGAGCGGCATCGGTGATTCACCAACTTGTCTGAGGAGTACTTGTCTGAGGACCTGAGGTGTGACTACTGTACCGCTCATGATCCGCGGTCTCCTTCTTCTCGGCTGCCGCGGCGGGGCCTGACGCGACCGGCACCCCGCCGCGGGGCGCCGTGCTGCCGGTCCCCCGACCGACCCGAGGACCGAGAACACCCGTGACCACCTCCCCGTACGACTGGAATCCGCAGCGGCCCGGCCCCATGCCGCATCACCGCTACCGCCCCTTTCATGAGCGGGTCGATGTCCCCGCCCAGGACCGGAATTGGCCGGACGCCCGGATCACCCGCGCTCCCCTCTGGGTCCCGGTCGATCTGCGCGACGGCAATCAGGCACTCGCCGAGCCGATGGACACCGGCCGCAAGCGCCGCTTCTTCGACCTGCTGGTCGGCATGGGGTTCAAGGAGATCGAGGTCGGCTATCCGTCCGCGAGCCGGACGGACTTCGACTTCGTACGTCACCTGGTGACGAGCGGAGCGGTTCCCGACGACGTGACGCCGGTCGTCTTCACCCCGGCCCGGCGGGACCTGATCGACCAGACCTTCGACTCGATCGCGGGCCTGCCGCGCGCGGTCGTCCACCTGTACATCCCGACCTCGCCGGTGTGGCGGGAGGTCGTGCTCGGGCGGGACCGGGCCCAGGTGTGGGCGACGGTACGGGACGCGGCCGCACACATGGCCCGGCGTGCCGACGCGGCCGCGTCCTCGTACATCCGCTTCCAGTTCGCCCCCGAGACCTTCAACCTCACCGAACCGGACTACGTCCTCGAACTGTGCGACGGACTCACGGAGCTGTGGGACGCGAGCCCCGACCGTCCGGTCACGCACAACCTCCCGGCGACGGTGGAGATCGCGACCCCGAACGTCTATGCCGACCAAATCGAGTACATGCACCGGAACCTGGCCCGCCGCGACGCGGTGATCCTCTCCGTGCACCCGCACAACGACCGCGGCACAGGAGTGGCCTGTGCCGAACTGGCCGTGCTGGCGGGGGCGCAGCGCGTCGAGGGGTGCCTCTTCGGCAACGGCGAGCGGACCGGCAACGTCGACCTGGTGACCCTCGCCCTCAACCTCTACGCCCAAGGGGTCGATCCCATGGTCGACTTCAGCGACATCGACGCGGTGCGCGAGACGGTCGAGCATTGCAACCGGATGCCGGTGCATCCGCGCCACCCGTACGGCGGCGACCTCGTCCACACCGCGTTCTCGGGCACGCACCAGGACGCGATCAGCAAGGGACTGGCCCACCACGCCCGCAGGGCGGCCGAGTTGGGCATGCCCGAGGGACGGGCGCCGTGGTCGGTGCCGTACCTGCCCATCGACCCGGCCGACATCGGCCGTTCGTACGAGGCCGTCATCCGCGTCAACTCCCAGTCGGGCAAGGGCGGAGTGGCGTACCTCCTGCGCACGCACCACGGCCTGGACCTGCCGCCGCGCATGCGGCCCGACGTCTCGCGAATCGTCCAGGAGACCACGGACAGCAGCGGGCGGGAGGCGACACCGAAGGAGCTGTACGAGCTGTTCCGGACCACCTACCTGGTACCCGAGGGCGAGGTGCTGCTGCACACCTGGTCCACGCACCAGGACGCCCACGGAACCCACCGTTTCGTCTGCACGCTGCAGACCGGCGACCGCACCGGAGACTACGAGGGGACCGGCAACGGCCCGCTCTCCGCGTTCGTCGACGCGCTCGCCGGTGCCGGATTCGCCGTGGACGTCCTCGACTTCGGCGAGCACGCGACGTCGACGGGACACGACAGCGAGGCGGTCGCCTACGCCGAGTGCCGCGTCGACGGCACCGTCCTGTGGGGCGCGGGCCGGGACACCTCGGCCCTCACGGCCTCGGTCCAGGCAGTGCTGTCCGCGGTGAACCGGGCGGCCCGGTGACCGAGGTACTGCGCGCGGAGGACGTCCACGTCGTACGCGACGGCCGCCCGATCCTCCAGGAGGTGTCCCTCACCGTCCGGGCGGGCGAGCACTGGGCACTCCTCGGTGCCAACGGCGCCGGGAAGTCCACCCTGTTGAGCCTGCCCGGCGCCCGCGTCCACCCCACCCGGGGAACCGTGGAGGTCCTCGGCCGCCGCGTGAGCCGCGTCGATCCGCGGGAGCTTCGCTCGTACGTGGGTCACGTCGACCCCCGTCACCCGCTCACCTCACCCCTGCGGGTACGCGATGTCGTCCTGACGGGACTGACCAACTCCGTGGAGCCGCTGCCCCGTTGGCGGCCGACGCCCGAAACAACTGACGACACATGAGGGCACTCCCTCCACTCACAGAAGAGTGCAAACTCACTCCCCAAGTTCCGCTGATCCACTTGCAGTTGACGCGATGTCTTACCTGGCGTCCCCCGAAGGAGCGGTTTATGCAAGCCTTAAGGCAACCTTAAGCACACCTTGTCGGGAGAGGTTGGTGATTGCCCTCGAACGGGGCATCAAGGCAGGTCAGACGGACTCCAAGGCCCCCCGAACTGCCTATGGCATATGCCGATCGGATGTCGCGGAATGGAGGGTTCCGGGGGGCGTATTCCTTCGGAACGGCCCCGAAGGGTGCTGTGGACGGCCATGATGGGGGCATGGCGGGGCTGGAGGGTATCGAACAGCCGCGGCGGCACGGGAGTGCGACCGCGGCACGCTGGACGCCTGCGGTCGAGGACGAACGGGCGCTCAGGGCACTGGAGTTGTTCGGCAATCCCACAGAGGCGGAGGTGCCGTTGCCGTCCCGCCCGGAGTCCGCGGCCACCGCGCGGCGGCTCACCCAGGTCGTGGTCCTGCGCCACTGGGGGCTCTCACCGAAGATGACGGAGGACGCGGTCCTCCTCGTCTCGGAACTCGTCGGCAACGCCGTACGGCACACCGGCGCACGCGTCTTCGGGCTCCGTATGCGCCGCCGCCGGGGCTGGATCCGCATCGAGGTCCGCGACCCCTCCCGCGGCCTTCCCTGTCTGATGCCGGTCCAGGAAATGGACTTGAGCGGCCGCGGCCTCTTCCTCGTCGACAAGCTCTCCGACCGCTGGGGCGTCGACCTCCTGCCCCGCGGCAAAACCACCTGGTTCGAAATGCGCGTCGCCGACCGCTGACCTCGCACACAAAAACCCCGGCCGCTGAGCAGCCGGGGCTCCTGAGGGCGCCGCGGAACGAATTGGGGTGTGAACCACGGCACCGGCGACAACCATGGCCCGGGTCAATGGGTGGAGGTCGCACCGCTGACTATCGCAGACACGCGCGACTGATCCAAAGGCGGCGGGAGCTGGGCCGGATGTCTGTGCCCGCACTCTGCGCACCCTGTGCACCAACGGCACGCGCCCCAGGCCCGCACAGCGAGTTTCGCCCCCTCCGCCCTACCCGTCCCGCACCTGGGGGCTCCGCCCCCCAGACCGCCCCCGTGTCGGCCTGAACGGCCTCGTCCTCAAACGCCGGACGGGCTGGTTGGTGCCCACCGGCGGAAGGGGGTGTGCCGGTACATCAAATGCCCGCAGCCGAACGGATCCAAAGAAGACAGCACCTTTCTCACCCACAGCCGTTCCGTTCGGATGCGGGCGGATGTACCGGCGCGCCCCCGACCCACCCACCCACCGGAAGGCGCGACCCGCACAGCCCCCCAATCGATCCAATCTCTACTTTTAAGGGCAACTCGCCCTTAAATGGTGCGGGTGACCACCTCCGCCCACCCCCCTCAGCCACCCAGTGAAGAACCCGGCGCCGGTCCGGCGCCGGACCGGCGTGCGGCGCTGCGCTCGGGGGTCGCACTAGCCGCCGGGACGCTGACCGCCGGATGTTCCGCGGCAGGCGCCGTCGCGCCGCACCCAGTGGCCCACACCGCACCCCCGGCCACCCGCAACGCACCCCCGGCCACCGCCACCACCACCGCCCCGGCCCCGGCCCCCCGCCGCTTCCCGAACCAGCCCGCGGAGATCGACCACGGCCCCCGCACCCGCCCCCAAGTAGCCCTCACCTTCCACGGACAGGGCGACCCCGCCATCGCCAAGGCGGTCCTCGGCGAAGCCGAGCAGGGCGGCGCCCGCGTCACCGTGCTCGCCGTCGGCACCTGGCTCGACGAACACCCCGACGTGGCCCGCCGCATCCTGGACGGCGGCCACGACCTCGGCAACCACACCCTGCGCCACCTCGACATCAACGCGATGTCCGAGGCGGACGCGGACGCGGAGATCCGGGGCTGCGCGGAGCGCCTGAGGCGGCTCACCGGCTCGATCGGCACCTGGTTCCGACCGTCCCGCACCCCCCGCGCCTCCCCTCTCGTAGCACGCCTCGCCCGCAACGCGGGCTACCCGCACACGCTCTCCTACGACGTCGACTCCCTCGACTACACCTCGCCGGGCGCTCCCGCCATCACCCGCAACATCACCGGCGGGATCCGCAACGGATCCGTGGTGAGCCTGCACTTCGGGTACGCGGACACGGTCGCCGCCCTGCCCGCCGTCCTGGAAGAACTCCACCGCCGCGGCCTGCGCGCGGTCACCACCACGGAGCTGCTGAGCTGATGCACCCCACCACCGTCAAGCGCGTACTGATCGCCGGCGCCGCCCTCGCCGCGCTCGCGGGCTGCGGCAGTCAGGCCACCAAGGACCACGCGAACGAGGCCCTCGCCACCAAGGCCCCCACCACCAAGGCCGTCGTCCAGCCCGCCCCGCCGAAGCGGAAGACCATCCAGGGCCTGCCCGGCATGCCCCCCGTGCTCGACCCGACGGACGTCTACGCCGCCGACCGCCCGAACAGGCTCTCCCCGGTGGTCAAGGACTTCCCCTCCCGCGTCTACGTCCCCAACACCCAATCCAACACGGTCTCGGTGATCGACCCGAAGACGTACGAGGTCATCAAGACGATCCCGGTCGGCGCCCTGCCCCAGCACGTCGTCCCCTCCTGGGACATGAAGACGCTGTGGGTCAACAACGACAAGGGCAACACCCTCACCCCCATCGACCCGAGGACCGGCAAGGCGGGCAAGCCGGTCGAGGTGCACGACCCGTACAACCTCTACTTCACGCCCAACGGCAAGTACGCGATCGTCATGGCCTCCCTCGACCGCGAGCTGGTCTTCCGCGACGCGCACACCATGAAGCGCGTCAAGACCGTGCCGGTCAGCTGCTACGGCGTCAACCACGCGGACTTCTCCCGCGACGGCCGCTACTTCATCGTGTCGTGCGAGTTCAGTGGCGATCTGCTGAAGGTCGACACCGAGAAGATGAAGGTGATCGAGCAGCAGAAGCTCCCGTTCCACGGAGCGATGCCGCAGGACGTCAAGGTGTCCCCGGACGGCAAGAGGTTCTACATCGCCGACATGATGGCCAACGGCGTGTGGGTCCTGGACGGCGACACATTCTCCAGGCCGACCCTCCTGCCCAGCGGCAAGGGCTCCCACGGCCTGTACATCAGCCGCGACTCGCACGAGATGTACATCTCCAACCGCGGCGAGGGCACCATCTCCGTCTTCGACTTCACGCTGAACAAGCTCACCAAGAAGTGGTACCTGCCCGAGGGCGGCAGCCCCGACATGGGCGGCGTCTCGGCCGACGGCAAGGTCCTGTGGCTGTCCGGGCGCTACAACGCCGAGGTGTACGCCATCGACACCCGCACCGGCGTCCAGCTCGCCCGCATCCCGGTCGGCGACGGCCCGCACGGCCTCGCGGTGTACCCGCAGCCGGGCCGCTACTCGCTCGGCCACACCGGCATCTTCCGCTAGAACAACGCCCGTTGACTGACACGCCGCCGTACGGGTGATGATCCACGGCCCGCCGCCGCAGAACCGAGATCGTGCTCCCATGATCACAACTCGCCTGCGGCGGCGGGCCGCTGCCGTCGTCCTGTCCCTCTCGGCCGTCTTCGCGACGTCCGCCGCGACGCTCCCCGCCACCCCCGCCGTCTCCCTCGCCCAGGCCGCCGCCCCCACCTGCCCCCAGTTCGACGACCCGGTCAAGGCCGCCGCCGACCGCCGCGTGGACGTCGGCCGCATCACCCCCGACCCGGTCTGGCGCAAGACCTGCGGCACGCTCTACCGCAGTGACAGCCGCGGCCCCTCCACCGTCTTCGAGCAGGGCTTCTACCCCAAGGACGTCGTCAACGGGCAGTACGACATCGAGCAGTACGTCCTCGTCAACCAGCCCTCGCCGTACGTGTCGACGACGTACGACCACGACCTGTACAAGACCTGGTACAAGTCCGGCTTCAACTACTACATCGACGCGCCCGGCGGAGTGGACGTCAACAAGACCATCGGCGACACCCACAAGTGGGCCGACCAGGTCGAGGTCGCCTTCCCCGGCGGCATCGCGCGCCAGTACGTCATCGGCGTCTGCCCGGTCGACAAGAAGACCAAGACCGAGATCATGAGCGACTGCGAGAGCAACCCGTACTACGAGCCCTGGCACTGACCTCGCTCACGGAGCGGTGAGCAGCGCCTCCGCCCCCACCGGAAGATAACCGGCCGCCTGGAACGCCCGCAGACTGCGGGCGTTCCCCGGGGCCAGCTGCGCCCAGACCGGCTCGGTCGCGAGCCGCCGCGCCGCCGCGGCGAGCGCCCGCCCCAGCCCCCGGTGCCGTACGTCCTCGTCCACCTCCACCGCGGCCTCCAGGCGCCCCGCGACCCCGCGCCCGAGGATGAGCACCCCGCCGTCCGCGGCCCACACCCGCACGTCGTCCCGGTGCATGCGCGCCCGCGCCACCCGGTGATGGTCCGGGTCGTCGATCTCCGTCAGCGCGAGCGGCGGCTCTCCCGGAAGCGGCTCCCCCGGGAGCGGAGTGGCCACGGCGAGCAGGTCGATCGTGTCGTTCGACCGCCCCGTACGGTCCATGAACGCGGCGAGGAAGCGCGGGTTCATCGCCGCGGCGAGCACGTCGCAGTCGGTCCGCGCCAGCGTCTCGCGCACCCACCCCTCGTCCTCGTCCGTGAAGACGACCGAGTGCGCTGTGAAGGCGATGACTCCGGCGTCACGGTGGGAGTGCTGGCGTACGACGGTCGTGGCGCCGTCGGCGGGCGGGAAGCTCCCCCGCGCCACCGCGGCCAGAATGTCCCGCAGAGTGTCCGCCATGCCCGCGCACCTCGCCCCTTGAGTCTCCACCTACTGGAAGGCCCAGAGTCCCAGACATGATCGAAGACGGCACCGGTCTGTTCACCATCGGGCAGCTCTCCCGGAGCACCGGCCTGACGGTGCGCACCATTCGCTCTCCCTGCGAGTGACCCGGGCGGTGCTGTCGACCGCGGCACGACGCGGTTCGACCGCAGAGGAGATGACACTCATGAACAAGTTGGCGCGGCTGTCGGCCGCGGAGCGGAAGCGGATCCTGGAGGAGTTCGTGGAGGAGATTTTCCACGGACTCGACACCGCGGATCCCGTGATCCGCGAGCGGATGCGGAACATCGCCGTGGACCTGCCGGACGAGCCGACACCGGAGCAGGTGGACGCCTGGGTGGAGCTGGCCGAGCTGCTCCAGGACCCGGAGTTCCGGGCGCGGATGCGGAAGGTGGCCGAGTTCAACGCCGCCGACCGCGGTCACGACACCCCGGCCCGCGCCTCGATGTGGTTCCCGCAGCGTCTCGTCCAGCCGGCGGCACAGGCCCGCGAGCAGGGGATCGCGCCTCAGGCGCCGGAGGCCGAGGAGGTCCTGCGGGACCTCCTCGGCGACGCCGAGCCGGCCGACGTACTGGAGCGCTTGGAGTCGGCCTCGAACGACCAGGTCGCCCGCTACCGCGAGTTGATGCTCGCCGTGAAGGGCCAGGGAACCGCGCCCGCGCACCGTGAGGAGTTCGCGTGGGTGGTCGCCGCACTCCGCGCTCGGCTCGCCCGAGCTGCTCGCACTGGGGGCTCCACCCATTAGGCAAACGCCCGCTTCACGTGAGTGGCCACAGCCCACAAACCAGCAATCCACCTCGTAACCCTGCGGACAGTTGGACGGTAGACGCCGATCGGCCCTGGCGGCGAATCGGCTTGGTTGGCCATCCCCCCGGCCATCGTGGCGCAACGGATCCCCGGACGCCGATTGCCTCTCGCGGGGCTCTGGGTGACGACCGCGCTGCTCGTGACGACGCTCACCCGGATCAGCGGCGGGTTCGATCTCGAACTCATCGCACCGCCGACCGCGGCCATCTGGGCGGCCGTGGCCCTGCACCGCACCCAGGAGCGACCGATGCGTGAACTGACAGCCACGAACCTCACGTTGGCAGCACGCCAACGCGACCGCCTCCATACGGACCGCCGGGCAGCCGGCGTCGGGGGCGGTACATCGGGCTGTGCGCGCAGGCCCCGAGCGGGGCCCGCGCGCACGTCACGGAACGTCCCGCGGCAGGCGCAGCGGAGGCAGCGGCCTGGGGCTTTCGATCGTTCACTGCTCGCTACTGCTTGACCGCGCCGGCCAGCCCGTTGATGAAGAACCGCTGCAGCACGATGAAGATCAGGACGATGGGGAGCAGGGTGATGACCGACCCCGCGCACACCAGCGTCCAGGCCGTGGAGTTCTGGCCGATGAAGTTGAACATGCCCACCGACAGCGTGTGCAGCTCGGGGCGGGAGAGGGTGAAGACCAGCGGGATGAAGAAGCTGTTCCAGGCGTTGATGCAGGCGAACAGGCCCACCGTCGCCAGCATCGGCCCGGACAGCGGCAGCATGATCCGCCAGAAGATCTGGTGGAAGCTCGCCCCGTCCACGCGGGCCGCGTCCTCAAGGCCCCGGTCGATCGTCGTGAAGTAGCCCATGAAGAGGAAAGTGCCGAAGACCATCCCGCCCGCCGACTGGACGATGACCACTGACCAGAGGGTGTTGAGGAGATGGAGCCGCTGGATCAGATCGAAGACCGGGATGATCGTGTAGCCGTGCGGCAGGAAGAGCGTCACCCCGACCAGGCCCAGCCAGAGCTTCTTGCCGGGGAAGTCGGTGCGGGCCAGGACGTAGCCCGCCATGGACGTGGCGAGCAGCGTCACGATGACCGTGCCGGTCGCGAACAGGACCGTGTTGACGCAGAACCGGCTGAAGTCCGCCTGCGTCCAGGCCTCGCTGTAGTTGGACCAGTGGAACTCGGACGGGATCGGGTTCAGCCCGCCGGAGAAGAAGCCGTCGGTGCTCTTCAGCGAGCTGCCCAGCGCCCACAGGAACGGGTAGAGCCAGATGACTCCGCCGCCGAGCAACGCGAGATAGAGCAGGCCGCGTCGGCCGTGGCGCAGGCTCAGCCGCGGGCGCGGGCGCGGGGACAGGGTGGTCATCGAAACCCCTTCACTGGTTGGCGGCCGCGCGCCGTCGGCTGAGCCGGCGCAGGGCGAGGACCTGCAGCGCGGAGAAGACGATGAGCAGCAGTCCGTAGAGGAACGAGGCCGCGGAGGCCAGGCCGATGTCGGGCTGGGCGGCGGCGCCGGCGGCGGAGCCGCCGAAGGCCAGGTGGTAGATGTACGTGTTGACGACCTCGGTGGCGAAGTACGGGCCGCCTCCGGTGAGGACCTGCACCAGGTCGAAGACCTGGAAGCTGCCGATGAAGGCCAACACGACGATGACGACGCCGACTTGGCGCAGCATCGGGATGGTGATGCGGAAGAAGGACTGGACCGGGCCGCAGCCGTCGAGCTTCACCGCCTCGTACAGCTCCGCCGGGATGGTCTGCAGTCCGGCGAGGAAGTAGACGAGGTTGTAGCCGAGGGTGTGCCAGATGCCGATCGCGATGATCACGGCCAGGGCGGTGTGCGGGTCGCCGAGCCAGTCGATGTGACCGTTGGTCACCCCTGTCTTGGACAGCAGGCTGCCGGCCGAGTCGCCGAAGTTGGCGAGCATGAGCTGGATGACCACGCCGACGACCGCGGCCGAGGTGACGACGGGGATGAAGTAGACGGTCCGGAAGAACAGCGCGAACTTGAGCTTCGGGTTGTTCAGAACCAGCGCGAGGGCCAGCGCCAGCAACAACTGCACCGGGACGAGAACGAACGCGTAGACGAAGGTGTGCTCGACGGCGCCCCAGAAGATGCTGTCGTGCAGGATCTGCCGGAAGTTGGCGAGGCCCACGTAGTCGCCGGGTGCACCGATGCCGTTCCAGCGGTAGAAGGTGTAGCCGAAGGAAGCGAAGATCGGGTAGATCACAAAAGCCAGCAGCAGCACGGCCATGGGGGCGAGATAGGCGTACGACCACTTGGCGGCGCGGATGCGGTGCCAGAGGCCGGCCCGGTGGACGACGGGTGGTGCGGTCCGGGGCGGCCGTCGGCGCTGACGGGTGGTGAGGAGTGACATGGTGGCTGCTCACGCCTTCTTCGTGGTGTACGGCTTGGTGGGGTCCCAGTCCGCGAAGACGTAGTCGGACGTGCTGACCTTCTTGCCCTTCTTGGCCACCGCGGCGACCGCGTCGGAGAGGAGCTGGAACTTCTTGTCGGCCAGGCTGCTCAACTCCCCCTGTACGTCCTTGATCTGGCCGGTGTAGATGCCGGTCACCACATCGCTGATGTCCGGCTTGGGGGCGGCGGGCGCGACACCGGCCAGTTCCGGGTTGCGTACGAGGGGCACCGGGCCGCGCAGCACCTGCTCGGTCATGCCGACGAAGGTGGCGAAGGGCTTGGAGTCGATGCCGTCCGGGTCGTTGTTGGCGGGGTGGGCGGAGACGCCGTTGAGGTCCTGCACCCAGCGGCGTCCGGCGGCGGGGGACGTCAGCGCGTCCAGCCACTGGAATGCCTCGTGCGCTTTCTTGCTCTTGGCGGAGACCGCGGCGAAGGCGCCGTTGCCGACCGGGTCCGCGTAGTAGTAACCCTGCGGGGTCGCGGTGGGCGAGGGCAGCGTGACCAGGCTGTAGTCGGTGAACTTGTGCTGGGTCCACTCGGGTTGGTTCCACACGCCGCCGACGGTCATGCCGAACTTGCCGCGCTCGAAGAACGCGCGGGCCGCTTCGTCGGAGAGGCTGACGGAGTTGGGGTGGAAGAAGCCGCGCTTCTTCCATTCGACCAACAGCTCCAGGAAGTCGGCGTACGCCCGGTCGGTGCCGAACGTCCACTTGCCGACGCGGTAGTCCATGCCGGTGCCGGGCGCGGTGGGGGCGCCGCCTGGTGCACCGGCGCCGCGGACGAACAGGTCCAGCCACCAGGCGAGGACGCCGATGCCGTCGGCGTTGCCGAAGCCGAAGCCGTACGACTTGCCGCCGCTCTTCTTGGTGATCGTCTGGGCGGCGCTGGTGACTTCGTCCCAGGTCCTGGGGATTTTGACGCTGCCATCAGGGTTCGTCAGCCCGACGGACTTGAAGACGCCGTGGTGGATGTAGAGCTGGAGCTGCGGACCCGAGCCCTTGAGCGGGGCCGAGTAGACCTTGCCGTCGAAGACGTTGGCGCCTTCCAGGAAGGTGCCCTCGGGGAAGCGCGACTGCCACTTGGGCGTCGCCCACTCGTCGAGCGGGTGCAGCCAGCCCTTGGCGACCTGCTCGGCAACGCTGGGGACCTGCGGGATCATGAAGACGTCCGGCGGGTTGCCGCTGCGGTTGGCGAGCGCGACCAAGTCCGGGTACTTGGCGTTCTGTTGGGTGGTCTTCTTGACGCTGACGCCGCTGTGACCCTTCTCGAAGAGTGCTATCTCCTTGTCGACCCAGGGGGCTTGGGTGACGTACCAGTCCCAGTAGGTGAGCGCGTCCGCCGACGAGGAGGGGGAGCCGGAGCCGCATGCGCTCAGACCGCCGCCCAGTGCGATGGTTCCGGCGCCGAGTGCGGCGGTGCGCAGGAGGCCGCGTCTGGAGACGTTCGACGAAGTCATCTGGTGTTCCTCCGAGGCGGAGAAGAGGGATGCTGAACGGCATGTAACGTTCACTGAACCGTTTACAGTAACCGGGACGTTAAGGGGACGTCTCACAGCCGTCAAGAGGTTCGACGAGGCTTCACGGGGCGATTCTCACGACTGCAGTTGGCCCGACCAGCCCAGCCCCTGCCTGGGCATAGAGAAACACCGACAAGTTGTGTAACGTTTTCATCAGCGTTACTCGAAGTAGCTGTTCACCGGGGCGAGGAGAAGCAGAGCATGGCTCAAGGTCGGGGTTCCGCAGGTCGGGCGACGATTCGAGACGTGGCGTCGCGCGCGGGCGTGTCCGTCGCCACCGTCTCGCGGATCCTCAGCGGGTCGTACACCGCGCCCCCGGCCACGCACGAGCGGGTCATGCAGGCCGTGCGCGACCTCGACTACGTGGTCAACGCCAACGCCCGCTCCCTCACCACGGCTTCGGGGATGGTGGCGATGGTGGTCAACGACATCACCTCGCCGTTCTTCATGAACATCGCCTCCGGAGTGGAGGAGCAGGCCGTCGCCGACGGCCGGGTCATGCTCCTCTGTTCCACCCAGGGCGTCCCGGAGCGCGAGCTGTCGATGATCAACCTGATGCGCCAGCGCGGCGCGGAGGCCATCATCCTGGTCGGCGGCATGGCCGAGACCGAGGAACATCTCGCCCAACTCGCCGCCGCCGCCGAGGGAATGGACCGAGCCGGTGCGCGCCTGGTGCTCTGCGCCCGGCCGTGGAAGGGCGCGAAGGCGCCGGTGGACGTGGTGGAGTGCGACATGGAGAACGGCGCCTTCGCCGCCACCAGCCACCTGCTCTCCGCCGGCCACACCCGGGTGGCCCACCTGGCGGGTCCGCACGAGTTCAGCGTGGCGGGCCAGCGCCTCGAAGGGTACGAACGGGCGCTGCGCGCGCACGGCATCAAGCCCGATCCGGCGCTCGTCGCCGAGAGCGACATGACACGCGAGTCCGGATACGAAGCGGCGTGTCGGCTCCTCACCGACACCGACGCCACCGCGATCTTCTGCGCCAGCGACATGAGCGCCGCCGGCGCCATCGCCGCCGCCCGCGACCTGGGCCGCTCGGTCCCCGACGACCTCTCCGTGGTCGGCTTCGACGACATCCCGCTCGCCGAGGACCTCTACCCGCGGCTCACCACGGTGCACGTCCCCCAGCAGGAGCTCGGCCGCTCCGCCACCCGCCTCGCCCTGCACCGCCGCCCCACCGATCCGTCGAGCCGCCGTGTGGTGCTCGGCACGCACGTCGTCGTACGCCGGTCGGTGGCACCCCCGGCCCGCCTCAGCACCGTCGGAAAGGCGGACAGTTGATACCTGAAGACCGGCTCCTCTCCCCGTACACCGGCTGGACGCGTACACACTGGGAGGGGCTGGCCGACGCGCAGTTGGCCGCCGTCCGCCCGTACGCCACCGACCGGCACGCCCTCCTCCACCTGCCCGGCCCCGCCAGCCGCAACGGTCGGCACAGCGACGGCCTCGAAGGCTTCGCCCGCACCTTCCTGCTCGCCGGCTTCCGTCTGGCCCACTCCGGCGACACCGATCCGGGCGGCCACGCCACGTGGTACGCCGAGGGCCTGGCCGCCGGCACCGATCCGAGCTCTCCGGAACGCTGGCCGAGCATGCGTGAGTGCGGGCAGGCCAAGGTGGAGTGCGCATCGGTGGCGATCGCGCTGCACGAGACGCGGCGCTGGATCTGGGACCGGCTCGACGACGGCGTACGGCAGCGGATCGTCGCCTGGATGACGGACCTGCTGGGCAGCGACGTCCCCGACAACAACTGGGTCTGGTTCCGGGCGATCACGTCGGCGTTCCTGCGCTCGGTCGGCGCCCCGTGGAGCGCGCCCGACGTCGAGCACGCGATCGCGCGGACGGAGGCCTGGTACGCGGGCGACGGCTGGTACTCCGACGGGGGCGGCACGGGCGGCCCGTTGCGGCACTTCGACTACTACTCGGGCTGGGCCATGCAGTACTACCCGCTCTGGTACTGCCGCATCTCCGGCGCCGATGCCGACCCCGCCCTACTCCCCCGTTACCGGGCTCGACTGCGCCGCTACCTCGACGACGCCCAGCACCTCGTGGCGGCCGACGGCGCCCCGCTGTACCAGGGCCGCTCCCTCACGTACCGCTACGCGATGCTCTGCCCGCTGTGGACCGGCGCCGTCTTCGACGCCACTCCCCTGCCGGCGGGCCGTACCCGCCGCCTGGCCAGCGGGGTGCTGCAGCACTTCACCGATACCGGCTGCTTCGACGGGCGCGGGCTCCAACCGCTGGGCTGGCACGGGGAGTTCCCGGCCATCCGGCAGCCGTACTCCGGCCCCGGCTCGCCGTACTGGTCGAGCAAGGGCTTCGCCGGACTGGTGCTGCCCGCCGAGCACCCGGTGTGGACGGACAAGGAGGAGGCGCTGCCGATCGAGACCCGGGACGTGCGGCGGACGCTGACCGCCCCGGGGTGGCTCGTCTCCGGCACGGCTGTGGACGGGGTCGTACGCGTCGTCAACCACGGCAGTGACCACGCCTTCGGTGACGGCGTCGACGCCGAGGCGGACGACCCGGCCTACGGCCGCCTCGCCTACGCCTCCCACGCCGCCCCCGACAGCACGGAGGCGAGCCTGAACGACCCGCTCGACTCGCACGTCGCCCTGCTCGACGTCGAAGGGCGCCCTTCCCACCGCCGGCCGCTGACCCGGCTGCACCTCGGTGTGCGCACCGCCGTCTCCCGCCACCGCGCCCACTGGCCGCTCGGCCCCGTACCCGCCCCGTATGCCCACGACCCCGCACCCTCCTTCCGCCCGGGTCCGTGGATCACGACGGCGTCTGTGCTCAACGGCCCGCTGGAGGTCCGGATCGTCCGGGTCGACGGTCCGGTTCAGGAGCCGCTGCGGCTGCGCCTCGGCGGCTACTGCCTTGCCGCCACCGAGCCGCCGCTCGCGCACGAGGCGGCCGGGCCCACCGCCTGGGTGCGCCGCCCGGCGGGCCTGTCCAGCACGGTGGTCGCGCTGCGCGGTTTCGACCAGGCGGGCATCGCCACCGCGCGGGAGGCCAATGCCTTCGGCCCGCACTCGGCGACACCCTGGCTCGCCACCGCGGCGGAGGTCGAACCGGGCACGGTGTACGCCGCGTTGGTGTGCCTCTCCGGAGTGATCGAGGGGCCGGACACGGCCGAAGCCGTACGCCTGGAGGTCCGTTACGACGGCGACGGCACCGCCCTCGCCTCCGTCACCTGGCCCGACGGCACCGAGGACACCGTCCGCCTGGAGCCGCCGCGCTGACGAGCGGGTACGGCGTGGGGCACGGGCTGTCAGGGACCCGCGCCCCACCCCGGGATCAGGTGCCGTCGATGAGCCGGACGGCGAGATCGGGGCTGAACTGCCCGGCGGGGACGGTCGGGGCGATGCCGCACTGCCCGTCGGAGTTGCCCGGCGTCTTGACCCACAGCAGCATGTCCTCGCCCCCGCCCACGCGCGCGGTGACGCCGAGTTTGCGCCCGGCCGGGTTGCACCACTCACCGTTGGAGCCGTTGCCGTTGCGGCTGGTGTCCACGACGAAGTGGGAGCCGCCGCCCAGAGCCGCGTTGATCGAGTTGCCGTAGGTTTCCGAGGACGCGGTGGTGTAGAAATTCGAGACGTTCAGGGAGAAGCCGCGGACGTTGCTCACGCCCGCGGAGTTCAGCCGGCTCGCCATGG
Source organism: Streptomyces sp. NPDC029292 (assembly GCF_055569295.1). Classification (NCBI taxonomy): domain Bacteria; kingdom Bacillati; phylum Actinomycetota; class Actinomycetes; order Kitasatosporales; family Streptomycetaceae; genus Streptomyces; species Streptomyces sp. NPDC029292. The sequence goes on along the minus strand of NZ_JBVHXR010000018.1, from coordinate 34,953 downwards.
TCGCCGCGTCGACCCAGTTGGTGTGTCCGGCGTCCAGATAGGCCCAGGTGTTGGGTGCCTTCTGCTGGAACATCTGAGTGGCGTAGGCGAGCATCGCGAGGCGATCGCTGATCTGCGCGCTGGTCAGGCAGCTGAAGTCCGACAGGGCGTCCGGCTCAATGACGACCACGGCGGGGTGGTCACCCACTGCCGCCGCGAAGGTGGAGATCCAGGTGCGGTACTCGGCCACGCTGCCCGCGCCCCCGGACGACTCGCCGCCGCACGCGTCCCGGCCCGGGATGTTGTACGCGACGAGTACGGGCAGCTTGTCGTGGCTGTCGGCGGCGCCGACGTAGTTGGCCACGGCCGGTCCGATCCCTCCGCTCTCGGCGGCGAACCAGCGGGCGATCGGCTGGGATGCGATGGCCGACTGGATACGCGCGGCTCGCGCGTCGGAGGGGTTGTTCCGGACCCAGACGGCCGGGCCGGAGTCGGGGTTGGAATAGAAGCCGCTCGTCAGGGAGATCGGGCTGGCGGCGGCTGCCGAACCGGCCGCCGCAAGCGGCAACGGTAGGGCGAGCAGACAGATCAGGACAGTTCTGAGCAGGGTGTTCCAGCGCATGGTGAGTCCCTTCGTCTCAGGGCGGGGCTGCCGCGGGCCCCTCGGCTCGGCTCCCGCCTGCGCTCGTCCGGCGCGGGCGGGGCCACGGCGTGGTTCAGCGCGCGGAGGAGGCGGCGAAGGCCGACACCCAGGCGAGTGCGGAGTTCCAGTTGATCGCGACTTCGTTGGTCGAGTACGAGTAGATGTCGTCGATGTAGCAGGTGGCTGGAGCGCAGCCGACCAGGTTCTGCTGCGCGACCGGGTCCTGCAGGGCGGAGTCGGGGCCGCCGGCCAGCGAACCGGGCGGCGGGCTGGGCAGCTTGGGGTCGATCTGGTGGGCCCAGATCCGGTTGTGCTGGTTGTGGCTGGCCTGGGTGCCGTATCCGGTGACGAAGGACTGGTTCAGGGCGTTGCGGCCGAGGAGGTAGTCCAGCGACTCCAGCGTGGCGCTCCGGTACACGTCCCGGTGGGTGATGTCGTAGGCGGTCGCGATGACCATGGCGTTGTTCGCCGTGACGCTGTTGGAGCCCCAGACGTAGGCGCCGTCGGTGGGCAGGTTGGGGTTCGGGTAGCCCTGTGACCGCTCGTCCCGTACGAACCCGTCCGCGACGGCGAGGACCCGTCCCCGCGCGGCGGCGACCATGCGGGCGGGGAAGCGGCTCGGCAGCCGGACGACGGTGAGGTCGGCCAGCGCGCCGGTGTCCCGCCAGGAGAACCCGGCCGAGGTGATCTCCGTGTCGGTCTGGGACAGATAGGCACGGTCGTGCGTGGTGGCGTAGAGCTCGGTGGCGGCCCAGGAGAACTCGTCGGACACGTCCGTGTCGGCGTACGCTCCCCCGCCGACGCTGTCGCTGCTCGGGGCGTACACGTCGGGGTGGGCGAGCGCGGCCTGCCAGGCGGTCTCGGCCGCGGTCAGGCACGTGTGGGCGAAGGCCGCGTCGTAGCGGGCCCAGACCCGGGCGCACTGGGCGCCCGCGGCGGCCAGGTTGAGGGTGGCGGCCGTGGACGGCGGGTGCAGGTAGCGGGGCTGGGAATCCTGGTCGGGCTGGGTGGGCAGGGCGGACCAGGCCAGGTCGTGGACCTTGTGGTGGACCATGCCGGCCAGCGGCTCGCCCGCGGGCACCTGCATGCTCAGCAGGAACGCCATCTCCCAGCGGGACTCGTCCAGTACGTCCGGGACGCCGTTGTGGTTCTCGGGGATGCTCAGCAGACCGTCGCGCAGCCCGGCGGTGTCGCCCTGGGAGCGGGAGCGTTCGTAGGAATCCATCAACTGCCATGCGGCGAGCGCCCCGTTGACGACGTACTTGCCCTGGTCGCCCGCGTCGTACCAACCGCCCTGGACGTCCAGCGAGTAGTCACAAGTGCCGGGCAGGCAAGGCACATTGGTGTCGCCCTTGTTGGGTGCCACGCCGAGGTGTCCGGCGGGCCGGGCGTAGGCGTCGCCGGCGTACTGGGCCTCGATGGGCGTGCCGCTGCGGACGTCGTAGAAGTAGCCGAGGGCGTCCTTGCTCAGGGCGGTGTAGGGGTTGTCCGCGATGGCGAACGGATAGCTGGTCGCCGTGCCGACCGCGAGCGTGTACCCCGTACCGGCCTTGTGCACCGAGCTGAAGTCGGCGATGTGCACATGGTCGCCGGAGGCGGCGTCCGTGCCCTGGACGTGGGTGCGTCCGGTCTTGACGACCGCGCCCGAGGCGTCGAGCAGGCGCCACCGCACGGGCTCTGCCGAGGAGTCGACGATGGACGCCTTCTTGGGGCCGTGGACCGCGTAACCGTACTGGTTCGTCCGCACCGGGGAGCCGAAGTCGCGTCCGCCGCCCGGGGGTATCGCCCCGCCGGTGAGGGAGACGTCGTCGAGGCACAGGGTGAACGACTGGGCGGCGCCGCCCTGTTGGAAGGACAGCTGGGCGTGCAGGCCGGCGGTCGTGGACGTGCCGGTGAACTGGAAGGTCTTGGGCGTGCTGGTGACGGCGGCGGTCTTGTTCAGAGTGGTCGTGAACGGCGCGGCGGGCAACTGCAGTACGGCGTGAAGAGACACGTCCCGGGTGGCGGAGGCGGTGAAGCGCAGCGTGTAGGGCTGGCCGGCCTCCAGTGGGATGTCGTTCTGGCCGATCATGGAGTCCCAGACGTTGGCGGTCCCCGCGGGGACGTCGGCGCACAGCCTGCCGAGGTCGATGGTGGACGGCGTGTTGGCGCTGCTCCACCAGGGAGTCTTCACGCTGTCGAACGTGCCGTTGAGCACCCGTTCGTATGCCCCTTCCGCGGCGTGCGCGGGTGTCGCGGCCAGGGCGATGGTCAGGACGGGCGCGAGGAAGACCGCGCCCCATCTGAACTTGTGGAACATACCGGGCCCTTCTCGGTGACAGGGTTCCCGGCTCGGTGCGGCGTCAGTGCCAGATGGTGGGTGGGGGCGGCGAGGCTGTCAAGACTTGAAACACAGGAGTCTTTTCTGCGTCCGGACACTTCACAGACTGAACGTGCCGCTCCTAGTCTGCGACTGTAAGCGCTTCCAGTTTTTCCTGGAGGCATCGCACAGGCACCGGCCGAGCTGTGGCGTCATCCCAGTTCAGCAGCGATATGTACATCATGGACGAGGGCGTTCCGATTGTTATCGCTCTCGGTTTGGCCACAGGTGGAGGTTCAACTCAGTGAGCACGTTCGATCCCGGCTTCCTGTGGGGCGCCGCCACATCGAGCTACCAGATCGAGGGCGCGGCCGCGGAGGCCGGCCGAGGTCCCTCCATCTGGGACACCTTCGCGGCCACCCCGGGCGCCATCCAGGGCGGTGACACCGGAGCCGTCGCGGCCGACCACTACCACCGCTTCCCCGAGGACGTCGCGCTGATGGCCGAACTCGGCCTGCGCGCCTACCGCTTCTCCCTCGCCTGGCCCCGGATCCAGCCCACCGGCTCCGGCCCGGCCGACCAGCGCGGCCTCGACTTCTACCGCCGTCTCACGGACACCCTCCTCGACCACGGCATCCAGCCCTGGCCCACCCTCTACCACTGGGACCTGCCCCAGCCGCTGGAGGACGGCGGCGGCTGGCCGGTCCGGGACACCGCCGAGCAGTTCGCCGAGTACGCCGCCCTCGCCCACGCGGCACTGGGCGACCGCATCACCCACTGGACCACCCTCAACGAGCCGTGGTGCTCGGCCTTCCTCGGCTACGCCACGGGCCGCCATGCCCCCGGCCGCCGCGAACCCGCCGCCGCCGTACGCGCCGCCCACCACCTGCTGCTCGGCCACGGCCTGGCGGCAGAAGCGGTACGGGACGGCGACTCCCGCGTCGGCATCACCCTCAACCTCACCCACGTCACCCCGCTCAGCACCGCGCCCGCCGACCTGGACGCGGCCCGCCGCGTCGACGGCATGCAGAACCGCCTCTTCCTCGACCCGCTGCTGCGCGCCGCCTATCCCGACGACGTACTCGACGACCTCCACGACGTCACCGCCTTCGGCCACATCCACGACGGCGACCTGAAGCGGATCGGGGCGCCGCTGGACTTCCTCGGCGTCAACTACTACGCACCGATGCTGGTCGCGGGCAGCTCGACGCCGGCCGCATCCGCCTATGTGGGCTCGCCGTTGGTCCGTATCGCCGACGGAGGCCGTCCGAGGACCGCGATGGGCTGGGAGATCGACGAGAGGGGACTCCTGGAGCTCCTCCTGCGTCTCAAGGACGACTACCCGGCCGTACCCCTGTACATCACGGAGAACGGTGCCGCCTTCGACGACGTGGTGCGGCACGGCGAGGTGCATGACGCGGACCGTATCGCCTACCTGGACGGCCATCTCCGCTCCTGCGCACAGGCGATCGGCCGCGGTGTGCCGCTCAATGGCTACTTCGTCTGGTCGCTGCTGGACAACTTCGAGTGGTCCTTCGGTTACACGCCCCGCTTCGGCATCGTGCACGTCGACTACGCGACCCAGCGCCGCACGCTCAAGGACAGCGCCCGCTGGTACGCCGAGGTCATCCGGCGCGGCGGCCTGTGACGCGGTTCGCGCTTACAGTGCTGCTACTCGCCACTCCGTCACTCTCTACGCCGTTGATCCCTACTCCTTCCGTACGAACAGGGGCAGCCCCACATGACCAGACGGCCACCGACGCTCGACGAGGTGGCGCTGCGCGCCGGGGTGTCCGTCGGAACCGTCTCGCGTGTGATCAACAACCGTCAGCACGTCAGCCAGAAGGCGCGGCAGGCAGTGGAGAGTGCCGTGGCGGAGCTGGGCTATGTGCCCAACGTGGCGGCCCGCTCGCTTGCCTCGCAGCGCCGCGGCGCAGTGGTGCTGGCGATCTCCAGCGACGACCCCGCGCTGTTCGCCAACCTCTTCTTCGCAGAGGTGATCACCGGTGTCAATGCGGTCATCGAGGAGACGGACCTCGAACTACTGCTGGTCCTGGCCGCCTCCGAGCGGGGCCGGGCCCGGCTCGCCCGCATCCTCAAGTCCCGGGGTGCGGACGGCGTCATGCTGCTGGCCCTGCGCGAGAACGATCCGCTGGCGAAGGTGGCCGAGGCAGGGGGCGTCCCCGTCGTGCACGGAGGCCGCCCCCTGGACCAGGCCCCGCGCTGGTACGTGGACGCCGACAACCGGGGCGGGGCCCGCCAGGCCGTGGAGTACCTGATCTCGACGGGCCGCCGCGCCATCGCCACCGTCACCGGCCCGCTCGACATGCACGCGGGCGTCTCCCGCTACCTGGGCTTCCGCGAGGCGGTCGCCCTGGCCGGCTTGAAGGACCACCGAGTGGCCCACGCCGACTTCAGCGAGGCGGGCGGCGCCGCGGCGACTGCCCGCCTGCTCGACGAACACCCGGACCTGGACGCGGTGTTCGTCGCCTCGGACGCCATGGCGGCCGGCGCCCTGCGCGTCCTGCGCGAGCGCGGCCGCGCCGTCCCCGAGGACGTCGCGGTCGTCGGGTTCAACGACATCCTCACAGCCCAGCACACCCAGCCGGCCCTGACGACGATCCACCAGCCCATCGTGGCCCTCGGCCGCGAGATGACCCGCATGCTGGTACGCGTGCTGAGCGGCGAGGAGCCGACGCCCCTCATCCTGCCGACGGATCTGGTCATCAGGGGATCCGCGTAGCGCGCTGTCCCGACCTGCAAGGTCCGTCGTGGCTGGTAGCCCGCAGGTACGCGGTATCCAGACGGGGGCGGTTTGACCGCCGAGCAGCGCAAGCGCCGCGAAGAGGTACGGATGCGGGCCGCTGACCTCTTCGAGGAGAGTGTGGAAGTCCCGTGCATCGCCCGGGAGTTACGGGTGAGCGAGAAATCGGTCTACCAGCGGCGCCGTGCCTGGGAGTCCGCCGGGCGGGAAGCGCTGCGTTCCCAGGGGCCCCCGGGCTACGACTGCCGGCTCCGCCCCGACCTGCAAGCCAAGCTCACCACCTGGCTGGAGGAAGGGCCGGCCGCGCACGGCTGGAGGGACGACCAGGTGTGGACCGCCGCGAGGGTACGCACGCTGATTGGACGGAAGTTCCACCTCTCCTACAGCGTCTCCGGAGTCACCCGGCTGCTGCACCGGATCGGCTACAGCGTGCAGATGCCCGCCCGGCCCGCCGCCGAACGCGACGAGGACGCGATCACCGCATGGCGGGAGGCGACCTGGCAGGAGGTAAAACCCTCCGGGCGGCAACCGGCGCGTTCGTCTGCTTCGAGGACGAAGCGGGCGTGACCGGCCGTCCACCCAAGGGCCGCACCTGGGGCCGACGCGGCATCACCTCGAGGGTCAAAGTGCCCGGTCACAGCCGGGGACGGCTCTCGGTGGCCGGGCTGCTGTGCTGTCGGCCCGGCCTGCCCGCCCGCCTGTGCTACCGGCTGCGCCGGCACACCGGCCGCAAGGGCGAGCGCCGCTCGCTCGGCGAGAGCGACTACATCCACCTGCTCGACGGCGCCCACCACCTTCTCAAGGCCCCGCTGATCGTGGTGTGGGACCGGCTGAACACCCACACCTCCAAGACGATGAAGGCGCTCGTGGCCGAGCGGGGATGGCTGACGGTGGTCCTGCTGCCCGGGTATGCGCCCGACCTCAACCCGGTCGAAGGCCTGTGGGCGCATACCAAGCGCAGCCTGGCCAACCTGGCCGCCCGCACCCTCAGCGAACTGGAGACTCTGCTCCGCAGGCGGCTCAAGGCGCTGCAGTACCGGCACAACATCCTCGGCGGGTTCCTCACCGGGACGGGCCTCGCACTCGACAGACCGAACTGACCGTAAAACGCCGAAGTCAGTAACGGCTCCGCCGCGGGCCCCCGGACGCCCGGCCGAAAAAGCAGCCCGTACCCTGACCTCGTCAGTAGTGCAGCAAGAAGGGGCGGACCGGTGGCGGACATCGACGAGGCACGCAAGCAGTTCGAGCGGATCGACACGGACGGTGACGGTTTCATCACCGCAGCCGAGTTCAAGACCGCCCTGGCCCAGGGCGGCGACTGGAACGTCACCGAGTCGGTCGCCGAGGCCATCATCGCCAGCCGCGACCTCAACGGGGACAAGGTCCTCTCGTTCGACGAGTTCTGGACCCACCTGAACAAGTGACGCACGCGAGGGGCGCCCACCGGAGATCCGGTGGGCGCCCCTTTGTCGTCCGGCGTCCGCGAGGACAGTGGTGCGGGGTGAGTTCGATCCGCCCGGCTTGCACAAGCCCGGGACGCCAGTCCCCGGTGGCTTACAGGAACTTCGCCTTCCCCGGCCCCTCCTCCACGAAGCTCCGCATCCCGCGCTCCCGGTCCTCCGTCGCGAACAGCCCCGCGAACCAGTTCCGCTCGATGGCCAGCCCGGTCTCGATGTCCGTCTCCAGGCCCGCGTCGATCGACTCCTTCGCCGCGCGCAGCGCCAGCGCCGGCCCCTGGGCCAGCTTCGCGGCCCACGCGTGCGCCTCGGCGTACACCTCGTCGGCCGGTACGACCCGGTCCACGAGGCCGAGCGACAGCGCCTCGTCGGCCTTCACCATCCGGCCCGTGAAGATGAGGTCCTTGGCCTTGGAGGGGCCGATCAGGCGGGACAGGCGCTGGGTGCCGCCGGCGCCGGGGATCAGGCCGAGCAGGATCTCCGGCTGGCCGAGCTTCGCGTTCTCCCCGGCGATGCGGTAGTCGGCGCACAGCGCCAACTCGCAGCCCCCGCCCAGCGCGTAACCGGTGACGGCGGCGACGACCGGCTTGGGGATGCGGGCGACCGCGGTGAAGGAGTCCTGCAGGGCACGGGAGCGCACGACCATCGCGGCGTGGTCCATGGCCTGCATCTCCTTGATGTCCGCGCCCGCCGCGAACACCTTCTCCCCGCCGTACAGCACCACCGCGCGGACGTCCGTCCGGCGTGTGGCCTCCTCGGCGAGCTCCTTGAGCCGGTCCTGCGTGGCGATGTCCAGCGCGTTCATGGGAGGGCGGTCGAGACGGATGGTGCCCACGCCTTCGGCCACTTCGAGATGCACAGTCATGGGAGCAGGTTAGTGGGCGTTAACGACAACGGGCCCGGTGTGCTCAGTCACAACAGCACACCGGGCCCGCGGGCGAAACGATCAGGCGGTCCAGTCCGACCAGGACATGTTCCAGCCGTTGAGCCCGTTGTCCGGGGCGACCGTCTTGTCGTTGGAGTTCTTCACGATCACCACGTCACCGATGATCGAGTGGTCGAAGAACCAGGCGGCGGGAGCACCGCGGTCGCCGCCGCCGCGGACGTCGCGCAGGCCGACGCAGCCGTGGCTGGCGTTGTAGTTGCCGAAGGCGTCGCCGCCCCAGTAGTTGCCGTGGATGAACGTGCCCGAGTTGGTCAGGCGCTGGGCGTCGGGCACGTCCTTGATGTCGTACTCGCCGCCGTAGCCGACCGTCTCGCCGTTCATGCGGGTCACCCGAAGGCGCTCGCTGATGACCATCTGGCCGTTCCAGGTGTCGTAGCCCGGCTTGCCCGTGGTGATCGGGATGGTCTTGTAGACCTTGCCGTCGCGCTTGACGACCATCGTGTGCTTCTTGGCGTCGACGGTGGAGACCTGGCTGCGGCCGATCGTGAAGCTCACGGTCTTGGCCTGCTTGCCGTAGACGCCGGGCCGTCCCTCGACGCCGTCGAGGTTGAGGTCGACCGTCACCTTCGTACCGGCCTTCCAGTACTGCTCGGGACGGAAGTCGAGGCGGTCGTTGCCGAACCAGTGGCCCTCGACGTCGACGGCGGGCTCGGTCTTGATCTTGATGGCCTTCTCGACGTCGTCGGGGTGCGTGATGCCCCGCGTGAAGTGGACCGAGAAGGGCATCCCGACGCCGACCTTGGAGCCGTCCTCGGGTGTGAAGATGCCGACGAAGGTGTTCTTCGGGGTCAGCGTGGTGAACGCGGACTCCTCGGCCGACTCACGGCCCGCGGAGTCCTTGGCCACCGCGTGGACCTTGTACTTGGTGGCCGAGGCGAGGTGGGTCGAGAGCGTCCAGGTGGCGCCCCCGCCGGTTATCGCGCCGTCGACCGCGTTGCCCTTGGTGTCCTCGACCTTGACCTCGGTCAGCTTGCCCTTGGCCGCGGTCACCTTGAGGGCGCCGCTGGTGGCCACGTCGTCGGCGCCGTCCTTGGGGGCGATGGTCACGACGGCCTGCGAGGCCTTGGTGTCCGCCGATTCGGAACTTCCGGCGCTCGTGCCCTTGCCGTCCCCGGACCCGGAGTTCGAGCCCCCTCCCCCACCGCAGGCGGTCACCGCGAGCAAGAGGACGCCCAGCAACAGCGCCAGAATCCCCTTGCCGCGGTGGGTCCGCGCGCCAACCGACGCCCCCGATATCGGTCGCCCGTTCAAGTCGTTCTCCCCTCGCACGGCCTGATCAGGCCCGCACTCCAGCGCGTCCCACGCGCGTATCGCGCTAATTAATCACACAGCCAGGAGCGATGGCTCCCCGGGAATGTCACTGTTCAGTCCCAACTTCGGCCATGTGGGGGCGAACTGGAGTCCCCCTCTGCGTACCCGTCACGCGTACCCCTATGTCGGGCTACTTCACCGTGCCACCCGCTTTCCACTCCTTCCAGGTCATGTTCCACCCTCCGAGCCCGTTGTCGGGAGAGACCTCTTTGTCATCGCTGTTGACGACCTCGATGACGTCCCCGATGAGGCTGCGGTCGAAGAACCAGCCCGCCGGGGAGTCCGAACTGCCGCCCTTCACGTCCTCCAGGCCCACACAGCCATGGCTGACATTGGCGCTGCCGAAGACGTCCCCCGCCCAGTAGTTGCCGTGCAGGAAGGTTCCGGTGTCGGTGAGGCGGATCGCGTGGGGGACGTCCGGGATGTTGTACTCGCCGCCGAAGCCGACCGTGCGGCTGTTCATCCGGGTCACCTCCAGCATCTCCATGATGACCATTTTCCCGTTGTACGTCGTGTTCTTGGGGGCGCCCGCCGTGATCGGCACCGTGGCGAGAAGGTTGCCGTCGCGGCGTACCTCCATGGTGTGCTCGGCGGCGTCGACGAGCGAGACCTGGCTGCGGCCGACGGTGAAGGAGAAGGTCTTGTCCTGAAGTCCGTACACGCCCGGTGCCGCCTGCACGTCCCGCAGCCGCAGGTCGACCGTGACCTTCGTGCCCGGCTTCCAGTACTTCTGCGGCCGGAAGTCGAGGCGGTCCTTGCCGAACCAGTGCGGGCGGACCTCCACGGCGGGCTTCGCCGTCACGTGGATCGCGCGCGCGACGGCGGCCCGGTTCTGGATCTCCCGGTTGAACGAGAGCGAGACGATCATTCCGGTGCCGACGGTGGAGCGGTTCTCCGGGGTGACGTATCCGATGAACCGCTCGCCGGGGACGGCCGTCGTGAACGTCGTGTGCCGCGCCGAGCGCCGCCCGCGCCCGTCGAGGGCCACCGCGTCGACGGTGTACTTGGCGGCCAGCGCGAGCCGCGGGTGGTCGGGCCGCCATCGCAGTCCGTCGTCGGAGATGTGCCCCGGCACCGGGGACTCCTGCGCGTCCTGGGACTTGACGACCTTCACGGACTCCAGCCGCCCGTCGGGCACCCGTACATCGATCGCCTCCTCCTGACGTACGCCCTTGCTGTTGTCGTCCGGCGAGACGCGGATGACGTCCGTGGGCGACGCCGGTTTGCCCAGTACGTCGTCGATCCCGGCCGAGGTGCAGCCGGAGGCTCCGGCCAACAGGCCGGCCCAGGTCAGTACGGCGGCCAGCGCGGCCCCTGCGCGCCGCGCGCGCATCTGTACGTGGTTCACACGGGGCCCAACGACTGTGTCCCTCTGGGGAAACGTGAGTGCGAGCCACGCTCTGGGCAGAACAGTGGGGAGGACGACGCGACGGGGAGCCGCGGCCGGGACGCCGCACGCTTGTTTTCGGGTACGTCCACCGAGCCGCGGGAGGCTGACAGGTGTCGAGCGCAGCCGAGCAGGAGGCCGTCCAGGAGGGGCGCGCCACGGGCGGCGGGGTGCCCTCGCAGCCCGCACCGGTGATGAACGGTGCCCGGCACCCGGCGCCCGCCGTGACCGCGTGGCCGGGTGCCCCGACCCCGCTGGGGGCGCGCTTCCGTGTCGGCCCCGACGGCGCCGCGGGCACCAACTTCGCCCTGTGGGCGGGCGGTGCGGAGGCCGTGGACCTGTGCCTCTTCGACGAGCGGGACGGCGAGATCCACGAGACCCGCGTCCCGCTCACCGAACTCACCCACGAGATCTGGCACGGCTTCGTCCCCGGCGTCCTGCCGGGCCGCCGCTACGGCTACCGCGTGCACGGCCGCTGGGACCCCTGGACCGGCGCCCGCTGGAACCCGGCGAAGCTCCTGCTCGACCCGTACGCCCGGGCCGTCGACGGCGACTTCAGCCTGCCGCCCGAGGTGTACGGGCACGTCCGCGACTGGCCCCAGCAGCAGGTCGCCGACACCGTGCGCGACGACCGGGACTCGGCGCCGTACGTCCCCAAGGGTGTCGTGGTCCATGACGACGACGACTGGTCGGACGACCACCGCCCGAAGACCCCGTGGGCGGACTCGGTGATCTACGAACTGCACGTGCGCGGATTCACCCGTCTGCACCCCGGGATTCCGGAGGAGCTCCGCGGCACCTACGCGGGGTTGGCGCATCCGGCGGCGATCGAGCATCTCGTGGGTCTCGGGGTGACCGCCGTGGAGCTGCTGCCGGTGCACCAGTTCGCGCACGAGGACCATTTGCTGCGGAAGGGGCTGCGGAATTACTGGGGTTACAACTCGATCGGCTATTTCGCGCCGCACGCGGGTTACGCCGCCTCCGGAACCACCGGCCAGCAGGTGGGGGAATTCAAACGGATGGTGCGGGCGCTGCACTCCGCCGGCATCGAGGTGATCCTCGACGTGGTCTACAACCACACCGCCGAGGCGGGTGAGCTGGGCCCGATGCTGTCGTTGCGCGGCATCGACAACCGGGGCTATTACCGGCTGCAGTCGGATGCCCGCCGGTACGCGGACTACACGGGGTGCGGGAACACGCTGCACGTGGTGCAGCCGCATGTGCTGCGGCTGATCACGGACTCGCTGCGGTACTGGGTGACGGAGATGGGGGTGGACGGCTTCCGGTTCGATCTGGCCGCCGCGCTGGCCCGCTCGATGCACGACGTCGACATGCTGTCGCCGTTTCTCGCCGTCATCGCACAGGATCCGGTGCTGCGCCGGGTGAAGCTCATCGCGGAGCCCTGGGATGTGGGGTCCGGGGGGTATCAGGTGGGGTCCTTCCCGCCCCTGTGGACGGAGTGGAACGACCGCTATCGCAATGCCGTGCGGGACTTCTGGCGGGGGGCGCTGCCGGATGTGCGGGACCTGGGGTACCGGCTGTCGGGGTCGAGCGACCTGTACGCATGGGGTGGGCGTCGCCCTTATGCCTCGGTGAATTTCGTGACCGCGCACGACGGGTTCACACTGCGGGACCTCGTGTCGTACGAGCGCAAGCACAACGAGGCGAACGGGGAGGGAAACCGGGACGGTTCCGACGACAACCGCGCGTGGAACTGCGGGGCGGAGGGGGAGACGGGCGACGAGCGCGTACGGGCCCTGAGGCGGCGGCAGTTGCGGAATCTGCTGACGACGCTGCTGCTGTCCACCGGGGTGCCGATGCTGGTCGCCGGGGACGAGTTCGGGCGGACCCAGCGGGGGAACAACAACGCGTACTGCCAGGACAACGAGATCAGCTGGGTCGACTGGTCGTATCTCGACGATCCCGGATGGCGGGCGCTGTACGAGCTGACGTCCCGGCTGATCGCGCTGCGGCACGAGCATCCCGTACTGCGGCGGCGGGCGTTCTTCTCCGGGCGGGCCCATTCCGTGGACGGGTTGCGGGACTTGGCGTGGTTCACGGCCCGGGGAACGGAGATGACGGAGCGGGACTGGTACGCGCCGGCCGCGACGCTCGGGATGTACTTGTCCGGGCGGGACATTCCCGGGCGGGACTCCCGGGGGGCGCCCGTGGTGGACGACAGCTTCCTCGCCGTGCTGCACGCGGGGGACCGCCCGGCGAGCTTTGTGCTGCCCGGTCCGCCCTGGGCCTCGCGGTACGAGGTCGTGGTCGACACCTCGGCGGAGGAGCAGGGGGAGGCGCCCGGCGTGGTGCACCGGGCCGGGGGGACGGTGACGGTGCCGGCGCGAGCTGTGCTGTTGCTGAGGGTCGGCTGAGCGCCGGTTTCCGCTCCGTGGACACCTCCTTGACGCTCCCACCGCCCCGCTGGCAACGTCCGTGGTCATGAGGCCCTCCGCTGATCACCCGTGCGCGTTCGTCGCGCTCGTGGAGCGGCGCCACGTCGATCTGTGCCGGCAGTCCAGCGCCCTCTGTCGCTGACCCCACAGGCTTCCCTCTCCCCCGCGCTCTCCCCTTCTCCCCCTTCCTTCTTTTTCTTCTTCGTGTCCCGTCGTGGGACACCTCTGCCCCGAGGAACTCGCATGTCCGAAATATCCCGTCGGGTGTTCGGTGGTCTGGTCGGCGGCGGTGCCGTCACCGCGGTCGCCGGTACGGCCACCACCGCCACGGCAGCCCCCGCCGAGCAGCCGTTCCGGGCCCGTACGGCCGCGTCCGGCTCCAGCTCCGGGCGGCGCCCCAACTTCCTCGTCATCCTCGGCGACGACCTCGGCTGGGCCGACCTCTCCTCTTACGGCGCACCGCACATCAAGACCCCGAACCTGGACCGGCTGGCCCGCCAGGGCGTGCGGTTCACCGACGCGTACTCCGGCTCGGCCACCTGCTCGCCGACCCGGTTCAGCCTGTACACCGGGCGCTATCCGGGCCGTACGAAGGGCGGCCTTGCCGAGCCGATCGCCAACAAGACCCAGGGCCTGGACCCGAACCACCCCACGCTCGCCTCCCTCCTGAAGAAGGCGGGCTACTCGACCGCGCTGATCGGCAAGTGGCACTGCGGCTGGCTGCCCGACTACAGCCCCACCAAGTCGGGCTGGGACGAGTTCTTCGGCAACCACGGGGGTGTGCTGGAGTACTTCTCCAAGCTCGGCCAGCTCGGCGACTACGACCTCTACGAGGGCGACGCCACCTACAAGGACCTGCGCTACTACACGGAGGTCCTCACCGAGCGTGCGGTGGAGTACGTCGGCCGGGGGCACGACCAGCCGTGGCTGCTCAACCTCAACTTCACCACCCCGCACTGGCCTTGGCTCAGCGAGGACGACGCCGGGACAGGTGCCGAGATCGCCGCGAAGATCAGGGCCGCCAAGAGCCAGGCCGAGATCACCACCGCGCTCCTTCACTACGACGGCGGCTCGGTCGAGAAGTACACGCAGATGGTGGAGAGCCTGGACGCTGCCGTCGGCGAGGTCTTGACGGCGCTGCGCCGCTCCGGGCAGGAGGAGAACACGCTGGTGCTGTTCGCCAGCGACAACGGCGGTGAGCGCTTCTCGTACCTGTGGCCGCTCAGCGGCGAGAAGGCGGCGCTGCTGGAGGGCGGGATCCGGGTGCCGACCATCGTGCGCTGGCCGGACCGGATCGACGGTCACCAGGTCAGTCACGAGCCCAACTTCTCGCCCGACTGGACCGCGACCCTGCTGGAGCTGGGCGGTGCCCGGCCCGACCCGGCGTATCCGCTGGACGGCACCAGCCTCGCGGGCTATCTGCTGCGGGACGAAGAGCTGCCCGAGCGGGAGCTGTTCTGGCGGGTGCGGGCCAACCGGGCGCTGCGGCGCGGGGACTGGAAGTACTACCAGGACTCCGCGGGCACGGACCACCTCTACAACCTCGCCGAGGACACGCGCGAGCAGGCCGATCTCGCCCCCGACCGGCCGGAGTTGCTCGCCGAGCTGAAGGCGGCGTGGGAGAAGACCGCGGGCGGGCTGCTGCCCTACCCGGCCGCGTAACCGGCCGGTCGCCTGGTCAGCCGAGGATCCCCCGGTCGTACGCCACCGCCACCGCCGCCGCGCGGACCGCCGTGAAGAGTTCGTCGCGCGGCGCGTCCTTGAGGAGGTAGCCGGTCGCGCCCGCCTCGATCGCGGGCAGGCTGTCGGCGTCGGTGTCGTACGTGGTGAGGACGAGGATCTTCGCGCGGGCGCCCCGGCGGGTCGGTTCGGCGATCGCGTCGACTCCGACTCCGCCCGGCATGCGCAGGTCCATCAGGATGACGTCCGGGTCGGCGGTCGCGTGGTCTTGCCGGCGCCGTTCGGGCCGAGGATCCCGAAGATCTCACCCTCCTCGACAGCGAAGGAGACACCGTCGACGACGGCCCGGCCGCCGTAGGACTTGCCCAGTCCGCTGACTTCGATGACTGACATGTGTTGAGCATCCCGGCGGGGCGGGGACGGGCACATCGGCCATCGCGCTCGAAGGGACATCAGCCGATCGGTTGATGCGGCGCTACGACCTGACCCCAGGTCCATGGAACGATTCAGGTCCGGCCAAAACTCGGTGGGCGCTGTCAGTGCCGAACCGTAGGCTCGCCGTGATGCCCACAACAGATGCTGTGACCAAGGATCTTGCCGGGACCAGGGACCGGGCCGACCGTTCGACCGTGCGCAGCCTGCTGCGCCTGTGGCCGTATGTACGGCCGGTGCGGGTGCGGCTGTTCAGCGCGGCCTTCATCGCGGTGCTCGCCTCCTGTACGGGGCTGGTGATCCCGCTCGTCCTGAAGTGGATGGTGGACGGTCCGGTGGCCGGCCACGATCCGCGGGGGGTCTGGCTCGGGGCGCTGTATCTGCTGCTGCTCGGGCTCGCCGAGGCCGTCCTGTTCGGGCTGCGGCGGTGGCTGGTGGCGCGGCCGCTGGCGGGGGTCGAGGCGGCGATGCGGGCGGATCTGTACCGCCATCTCCAGCGCCTGCCGGTCACCTTCCACGACCGCTGGGCCTCCGGTCAGCTGCTGTCCCGGGGCACCACGGACCTGATGCTGCTGCGCATGTTCCTGGCGTTCCCGCTGACGTTCCTGCTGGTCAACGCCGTGACGATCCTGGTGGGCGTCATCATCATGCTGGTCCAGGAATGGACGCTCGGCCTGGTGCTGCTGGCTCCCGCCATCCCGGTGATGATCGTCTGCTGGCTCTTCGAGCGGCGGTACTCGGAGGTGGCCCGGCGGTCTCAGGACCAGGTGGGCGACCTGACGACGGTCGTCGAGGAGAGCGTGCTCGGCATCCGCATCATCAAGGGTTTCGGGCGCCATCGCAGCCAGGCCCACGCCTTCCGCGAGCTGTCCCGCAGCCTGCGCGGCACCGAACTCGTCAAGGCCCGCCTCCTCGCCTCCATCTGGGCCGTCATCGTCACCCTCCCCGAACTCGCCATCGGTGCCGCCCTCGTCCTCGGCACCATCCAGGTCTCCGACGGCCACCTCTCCGCGGGCACGCTGGTGGCCTTCCTTTCGACGGCCCTCGCGCTGCGCTGGCCCGTCGACTCCATCGGCTTCCTCCTCGCGATGAGCCAGGAGGCGGCGACGGCGACGGAGCGGTACTTCGAGGTCATGGACGAGCGGCCGGAGTCCTCGGACACCTCCACGGTCCCCGCGGGTGCGGCCGAGGGCGGCCTCCAGTTCCACGCCGTCGAGTTCCGCTATCCCGACGCCCCCGCGGAGGCGGCCCCCGTACTCGAACGCGTCGACCTGCACATCCGCCCCGGTGAGTCCATGGCCCTGGTCGGCGCGACCGGTACCGGAAAGACCACGCTCACCGCGCTGGTTCCCCGCCTCCACGAGGTGACGTCCGGCCGCATCACGCTGGACGGCGAGGACATCACGGCGATGCCGCGCGCGCAGCTCCGCGCCCGCGTCGCCGTCGCCTTCGAAGAACCCACTCTGTTCTCGGCGAGCGTCGGCGAGAACGTGCTCATGGGCGCGGACGACACGGCGGGCGAGCCGGAGCTGGACCGCGCGCTCGCCGTCGCGCAGGCCGACTTCGCGCACGCGCTGCCCCAGGGCACGGCGACACAGGTCGGCGAGCAGGGCCTGAGCCTGTCGGGCGGGCAGCGCCAACGCCTCGCCCTGGCACGGGCGGTGGTCGGCCGCCCCCGCTTCCTCGTGCTCGACGACCCCCTGTCCGCTCTGGACGTGCACACGGAGGCCGCGGTCGAGGCCGCCCTGCGCCGCGTCCTGGCGCAGACCACCGCCCTGATCGTGGCGCACCGCCCGTCCACGGTCCTGCTCGCCGACCGTGTGGCCCTGCTCTCCGGCGGCCGCATCGCCGCGGTCGGCACCCACCACGAACTGCTGCGCACGAACGCCGAGTACGCGCATCTGATGTCAGGCGACGAGGAGGCCCACCGATGACGGCGCCCACCACCACCGCGCCTAACGAGGACAAGGACGGAGACAAGGGCCAGTCGGCGCGGGAACCCCAGCGGCACAAGGACCCCTTCGACCGCGACACCCTGCCCACTCCCCCGGGCGCGACGGCCGCGCTCCTGCGCTCCCTGCTCACGCCGCTGAAGGCCCGCGTGGTGGTGACCACCGTCCTGCTGCTGCTCCAGCAGGCCGCGGTGCAGGCGAGCCCACTGTTGGTCGCATACGCCATCGACCGCGCCGTACCGGCGTTCCGGCACGACGACCACGGCCCGCTGATCGCGGTGGCGGTCGCGTACCTGCTGTGCTCGGTGGTCGGCGGCGGACTCCAGTACGCGTTCATCCTCGCCTCGGCCCGCGTCAACCAGGACGTGCTGCTGGACCTGCGCGGCCGGATCTTCCGCCACGCGCAGGCGCTCAGCATCGACTTCCACGAGCGCTACACCTCGGGCCGGCTGATCTCCCGCTCCACGACGGACGTCGAGTCCCTGCGCGAACTGCTCAGCGAGGGCCTGCAGGAGCTCGTCACGGTCATCCTGTCCTTCGTCTACATCTCGGCGCTGCTGCTCTGGCTGGATCTGGGCCTGGGCGCGGTGGCGGTCGTCTCCTTCGTGCCGCTGTATCTGCTCATCCGCCTCTATCAGCACCGCGCGGGCCGTATCTTCGCCCTCCGCTCGACCGCGATCGCCGCCGTGATCGTGAAGTTCGCGGAGACGATGAACGGCATCCGCCCGGTGCGCGCGTTCCGCCGCGAGGCCGCCAACGACGCGGACTTCCAGGTGCTCAACGCACACCACGAGCGCACGAACGGCGATGCGATCCTGGAGATGGCCCGCTATGTCGTGGGCTCCCGCCTCGTCGCCAACACGGCGGTCGCGGGGATCGTGCTGTGGGGCGCGTACCGGGTGGCGTCGGGTTCGCTGGCGCTGGGTGTGCTGGCCGCGGCGGTCCTCTATCTGCGCCGCCTGTACGATCCCATCGACCGCCTGGGCATGTTCCTGAACTCGTACCAGTCCGCGGCGGCTTCACTGGAGAAGATCGCGGGCCTGCTGGCCCAGACCCCGTCCGTGCCGGAGCCGTCCGCGCCGCGGCGGCTGCCCTCCCTCGCCTCCGAACACCCCGGTCGCGAGGTCGTCTTCGACGGCGTGCGCTTCGCCTATCGCACCGGCGGCGAGATCCTGCCCACGTTCTCGCTCACGCTCGCCGCCGGGCAGACGGTCGCCGTCGTCGGCTCCACGGGCGCGGGCAAGTCGACGCTCGCCAAGCTCCTGGCCCGCTTCTACGACCCCTCGGACGGCCGGGTCCTCCTGGACGGCGTGGATCTGCGCGACCTCTCCGTGCCGGAACTGCGGCGCGGTGTGGTGATGGTGACCCAGGAGGCGTTCCTGTTCTCCGGCACGGTCGCCGAGAACATCGCCATCGGCCGCCCCGACGCGAGCCGCGAGGAGATCGAGCGGGCCGCGAAGGCGATCGGCGCCCACGACTTCATCAGCGCCCTACCCGACGGCTACGACACGGACGTACGCAAGAGGGGTGGCCGTATCTCGGCCGGTCAGCGCCAACTCGTCGCCTTCGCACGGGCGTTGCTGGCCGACCCGGCCGTCCTCATCCTCGACGAGGCGACCAGCTCCCTGGACATCCCTGGCGAACGGGCCGTCCAGCGCGCCATGTCAACGGTCCTGCGCGGCCGTACGGCGGTGGTCATCGCGCACCGCCTGTCCACGGTGGAGATCGCCGACCGGGTGCTGGTCATGGAGCACGGACGGGTCGTCGAGGACGGCACGCCCGACGAACTGGTCGCGGGCACGGGCAGATTCGCGGACCTGCACCGGGCGTGGCAGGACAGCCTCGTATAGCGCGTACAGCGGCGGAAAGACTCGGATCAGAGGGTGGGGCGGATGATCGACGCGTACGAGGACCCGGGGACACCCGACTGTCGCAGCGGCGGCCGGTATCTGTGGTGGCTGGTCACCAGACAGCCGGGCCGGTCCGCCGCCGGGGCGGGGCTGGCCAGCATCTGGATGGCGCTGACGGCGGCGACGCCGTACCTGATGTCCCGCGCGATCGACGAGGGGCTGGAGCCGGGCGACTTCGGGGCACTGGCCGGCTGGACCGCCGCCCTGTTCGCGGTCGGGACGTTCAACGCCTGGCTGAGCATCCTGCGGCACCGCACCATGACCAGGGTCCGGATGGACGCCAACTTCCGCACGGTCAAGGTCGTCGTCGGGCAGGCGGTCCGGCTGGGCGCCGCGCTGCCGCGGCAGGTCGGGGCCGGGGAGGTCGTCACCATCGGCGTGGGCGACGTGCAGACGATCAGCACGTCCCTGACCATCGTCGGCCCCGGGGTCGGCGCGATCTTCACCTACTTCGTGGTGGCCGGGCTGCTGCTGTCCGTCTCACCGCTGCTGGCCGCCGTGGTCCTGCTCGGCGTGCCGCTGATCGGCGTGCTGGTCGGTCCGCTGATGGGGCGGCTGCAGGGCGTGGAGACGGAGTACCGCGAGCGGCAGGGCGTGCTGACCGCGCGGATCGGGGACCTCGCGGGCGGGCTGCGCGTCCTCAACGGCCTGGGCGGCAAGGGGCTGTTCGCCGACGCCTTCCGCCAGGACTCGCAGCGGCTGCGGGCGCAGGGGTACCGGGTCGGAGCGGTCACCAGCTGGATGCAGGCGATCGGCGTCGGCATGCCGACCGTGTTCCTCGCCGTCGTGACCTGGCTCGCGGCCCGGCTCGCCGCGCAAGGGGACATCACCGTGGGCGAGCTGGTGTCGGTGTACGGCTATGTCGCGGTCCTGGTGCTGCCGGTGTCGTTCTTCATCGAGACCGGCTATCAGGTCAGCCGCGCTCTGGTGGCGGCACGGCGCGTCGTACGTTTCCTGCGGCTGGAGCCCGCGGCCGACGTCGGCACCGCAGACGCGCCCGCGGAGCCGTCGGCGCTGCACGACCCGGAGTCCGGGGTCAGGGTGGTGCCCGGACGGCTGACCGCGCTGGCCGGCGCCCGCCCCGCCGATGCCACGGCCCTCGTCGACCGCCTCGGCCGATACGCCCCGTCGGCGGCCACCTGGGGCGGGGTGCGCCTCGACGGGATCGCGCTGCCGCAGGTCCGCGCGCGGATCCTGGTCGCCGACCACGAGGCCGACCTGTTCGCGACCACGCTGCGCGAACTGCTCGCCGGGCGGCGGGAGCGCAGTGAGGGGGACATCGCCCGTGCCGTGCACGCGGCCGTCGCGGACGACATCGTGCAGGGTCTGCCGGACGGGCTCGACGCGACGGTCGACGCGCAGGGCCGCAACCTCTCCGGCGGTCAGCGGCAGCGGGTACGTCTCGTCCGGGCGCTCCTCGCCGACCCCGAGGTGCTGCTCGCCCTCGAACCCACCTCGGCGCTCGACGCCCACACCGAGGCCGCGGTCGCGGATCGGCTGCGCGCCGCCCGCAGCGGCCGTACGACCCTCGTCACCACCACCTCTCCGCTCCTGCTCGACCGTGCGGACACCGTGTACTTCCTGGTCGACGGCAAGGTCGCGGCCGTGGGCGGCCATCGCGAACTCCTCGACGAGGAGCCCGGATACCGCGCGCTGGTGGCCCGGGACGCGGACTTGGACACCGAGGAGGCCGTACGGTGACGGTGCAGCCGAAGTCGTCGAGACAGTCGGGACAGCCAGGAAAATCAGGACATCTGCCCGTCGCCGAGCCGGCCGACGTGCGGCGGGCCGCCGTCCGGCTGATCCGGGCCGACGGGCGTGCCTTCGCCGCCGTACTGGGGCTGAACGCGCTGGCCGCCGGTGCCGGGCTGGCGGGTCCGTGGCTGCTGGGGCGGATCATCGACGACGTGCGGGCCGGCGGCGGCGTGCACGTCGTGGACCGGCTGGCCCTCGGCATCCTGCTGTGCGCGCTGGCGCAGCTGCTGCTGGCGCGCTGGGCACGGTATGTGGGACACCGGTTCGGGGAGCGGACACTGGCGCGCGTGCGCGAGGAGTTCGTCGACCGGACGCTGGCGCTGCCCGCGTCGGTGGTGGAGCGGGCCGGTACGGGTGACCTGACGGCGCGCGGCACCGCCGACGTGGCCACCGTCGGCACCACCCTGCGTGACGTCGGCCCCGACCTGCTCATCAACACCGTCCAGGCGCTGTTCCTGATCGGCGCGGTCTTCGCGCTGAGCCCGCTGCTCGGCGCCTGCGGGGTGCTCGGCACGGCCGGTGTCTGGTTCGCGCTGCGCTGGTATCTGCGCCGGGCGCGCGCCGGTTATCTCGCCGAGGGCTCGGCCACCTCGGAGGTCGCCGAGATCCTCGCGTCGACCGCCTCCGGGGCCCGTACGGTCGAGGCGTTCCGGCTGGAGCGGCGGCGGATCGCGGCGAGCCGGGAGGCGCTGGAGACATCCCGCCGCACCCGGCTGTACACGCTGTACCTGCGCACGGTGTTCTTCCCTGCGGTGGAGGTGTCGTACTTCGTCCCCGTCGCGGCGGTGCTGCTGATCGGTGGTGCCCTGCACGAGCGGGGCGCCATGAGCCTGGGCGCGGTGGTGGCGGCGGCCCTGTATCTGCGGCAGTTCAGCGAGCCGCTCGACCAGATCCTGATGCGGGTCGAGCAGCTGCAGAGCAGCGCCGCCTCCTTCGCCCGGGTGGAGGGCCTGGCGCGGGCACCGCAGACCGCCCCGGCCGACTCGCCCGTCCCGGTCGACGACCGCATCGACGTGACCGGCGTGCGCTACTCCTACGACCGCGGGGGCGAAGTGCTGCGCGGGGTCGACCTGACCGTGCGGCCCGGGGAGCGACTGGCCGTCGTGGGCCCCTCCGGCGCCGGGAAGACCACCCTGAGCAGGCTGCTCGCGGGCGTCGACGCACCGCGCTCCGGGTCGGTGACGGTCGGGCAGGTGCCGATCGTCGCCCTGGACCCGGAGCAGCTGCGCCGCCAGGTCGTCCTCGTCACCCAGGAGCACCACGTGTTCCTGGGCACGGTCCGTGACAACCTCCTGATCGCCGAACCGGCCGCCACCGACGCCGAGTTGCGGGCCGCCCTCGCGGCGGTCGGCGCCGACGACTGGGCCGAGGAGCTGCCGGACGGCCTCGACACCGAGCTGGGCCCGCGCGGACACGGGGTGGACGGTTCCCGGGCCCAGCAACTGGCCCTGGCCCGCGTCGTGTTGGCCGACCCGCACACCCTGATCCTCGACGAGGCCACGGCGCTGCTCGATCCGACGACCGCCCGCCACACGGAGCGCGCGCTGGCCGCCGTACTCGAAGGCCGCACCGTCATCGCCATCGCCCACCGTCTGCACACCGCCCATGACGCGGACCGGGTGGCCGTGATGGAGGACGGCCGTCTGAGCGAACTCGGCACGCACGACGACCTGGTGGCGGCCGACGGCGCGTACGCGGCGCTGTGGCACTCGTGGCACGGGGAGCGGCGGGGTGGCGGTGACTGACGGGAGTTCGCCCCCTCTTCCGCTGCCCTTCCGGTACCTGGGGGCTGCGCCCCCAGACCCCCGTGTCGCGCTCCGCGCTCGTCTTCGAACACCGGACGGGCTGGAACTGTTCACACCGCGTCCGGCCCCCGCCAGTCGGAGTTCAGGGGTTCTCCGAACCCCACCTTGAACTCCCACGGCACCCAGCCCACCAGCACCAGCGAGAAGCCGGTGAAGGCCATGAACATGGTGTTCACGACCCACTTGCGCTGGACCAGACCGCCGTAGAGGATCGCGACACCGGGGATGCTCATCATGCCGACCAAGGTCGCGGCGACGAGCTGCCAGGCGTTGTCGCCGGCGTCCAGCCAGTTGGGATACGGGATCACAGCAACCGTCAACTCCCCTCGTGGGAGCGGCGGTCCGGCGGACCGCCGGTTGCACGGCAGGATCCTGCCGGATCTCTTGCCGCTCGGTTCCGGGGGGCATGTCCGCCGGGCAAATTTGTGCTCACGGCCGCCTTCAAGATTGTTCAGCTCTGTGCGAACGGCCGCCAACGAGTCCGTATACCGAACATGATCACCCGGACAACGAACCAATTCCGGCCAAGTTCTTGATGCGCTCCTGACAGAGAGTGCAATCTCCTGCCACTCTTCCCACGGCTACTTCACAGCAACCTCACAGCGCCACGGCTGTGTTGTGCCGTACGACCCCATGCTCCTGGTTCCGCGTTCCGCCCTGTTCTGCCCGGACGGGTCACCCTTCGTCCGGTCTCCCCTGGCCGCGCGACCCGCGGCCACGCAGAAGGAGTCAGTGTTGAGTAGCAGTTCCTCCCACAGACGCACCTCCCACATCACCAAGCGCCGTGTCGCGGGCATCGCCCTCGTCGGCGTCTCCGCCCTGTTGGCCGCGGCCGTCCAGTCGGGCGCCGCGAGCGCCGCCCCGCAGAAGGCACCTCGGGCGGGCAAGGTCAACCCGGGCGCCGTCGCCCTGAAGCTCACCCCCTCGCAGCGCACCGAGCTGATACGCGACGCCAACGCGGCCAAGGCGGACACCGCCAGGGACCTGGGCCTCGGGGCCAAGGAGAGCCTGGTGGCCCGCGATGTCATCAAGGACCACGACGGCACGGTCCACACCCGCTACGAGCGGACGTACGCCGGACTTCCGGTCCTCGGCGGCGACTTGGTGGTCGACACCGCCAAGTCCGGGAAGACCGAGCACGTCTACAAGGCGACGAAGGCCACCCTCAAGGTCGCCTCGGTCAAGCCCGCGATCGCCGCCGCCACGGCGGAGAAGCAGGCCCTGTCCGCGGCCAAGGCCGCCGGTTCGAAGAAGACCGACGCGGACCGCGCGCCCCGCAAGGTGATCTGGGCGGGCAGCGGCACGCCGACCCTCGCCTACGAGACGGTCGTCGGCGGCCTCCAGGACGACGGCACCCCGAACCAGCTGCACGTCATCACGGACGCGGCCACCGGCAAGAAGCTCTTCGAGTGGCAGGGCATCAAGACCGGTATCGGCAACACCCAGTACAGCGGCCAGGTGACCCTGACGACCACCCAGTCGGGCTCCAACTTCACGCTGAACGACAGCGCGCGCGGCGCCCACAAGACGTACAACCTGAACCACGGGACGTCCGGCACCGGCACGCTGTTCTCGCAGACCAACGACACCTGGGGCAACAGCACCACGTCGAACGCCGCGACCGCCGGCGCCGACGCGCACTACGGCGCCGCGGAGACCTGGGACTTCTACAAGAACACCTTCGGCCGCAGCGGCATCAAGAACAACGGCGTGGGAGCGTACTCGCGCGTCCACTACGGCAACGCGTACGTCAACGCGTTCTGGGACGACGGCTGCTTCTGCATGACGTACGGCGACGGGTCGGGCAACGCCGACCCGCTGACCTCGCTGGACGTCGCGGGCCACGAGATGAGCCACGGTGTCACCGCGAACACCGCCGGTCTCAACTACTCGGGCGAGTCCGGCGGTCTGAACGAGGCGACGTCCGACATCTTCGGCACCGGCGTCGAGTTCTACGCCAACAACTCCACCGACGTGGGCGACTACCTCATCGGCGAGAAGATCGACATCAACGGCGACGGCACCCCGCTGCGCTACATGGACAAGCCCAGCAAGGACGGCGGCTCGGCGGACTCCTGGTACTCGGGTGTCGGCAACCTCGACGTGCACTACTCGTCGGGTGTCGCCAACCACTTCTTCTACCTGCTCAGCGAGGGCAGCGGCGCCAAGGTCATCAACGGCGTCAGCTACAACTCGCCGACCTCCGACGGTCTTCCGGTCACCGGCATCGGCCGCGACAAGGCCCTGCAGATCTGGTACCGGGCGCTCACCACGAAGTTCACCTCGACCACCAACTACGCGGCGGCCCGCACCGGCACGCTCGCGGCGGCGGGTGAGCTGTACGGCACCACGAGCACCGAGTACAAGGCGGTGCAGGACGCGTGGGCGGCCGTCGCGGTCGGTGCGCGCTCCGGTGGCGGCACGGGTGGCGGCACGTCGTACGAGTCGACGACCGCGGTATCGATTCCGGACAACGGCGCGGCCGTCACCTCGTCGATCACGGTGAGCGGACGCACCGGCAACGCGCCGACCAACCTTCAGGTCACGCCGAACATCACGCACACCTGGCGCGGCGACCTGGTCATCGATCTGGTGGCCCCGGACGGCTCGACGTACCGCCTGAAGAACTTCAGTTCCTCCGACTCGGCGGACAACGTGACCGACACGTACACGGTCAACGCGTCCTCCGAAACCGCCAATGGGACCTGGAAGTTGAAGGTCCAGGACCAGGCGGCGCAGGACGTCGGCACCATCAACGGTTGGAAGCTGACCTTCCCGTAGACCGTCTGCCGACCGGCACACAGAACAGGGCGCCGTCCCGGAGGTTCAACTCCCCGGGGCGGCGCCTCTTTGCCTGGTCAAGGGTTTGCGTTGACTCTCCCTTGACGAAGATCGACTCCGCGCGCGGACCCCCCACTGTTCACCTGATGGTCGATTTTCAGCCAAGGTCTTTATGGGGTCCTGACATGTACGCGCCCCTGATGGCACTCTTCACACCGCACGGCTCACCCGCACCGCAACTTCACACCTTCCGTTCGGCTACCCCACGCCGTCCGGTCGCCCCCACATAAGGAGTTTGCGTGACCCCCATCTACGCGCGTCACAAGCGCACCACTCTGGCCATCGCCACCGCTGTCGCGGCCGGAGCCCTGCTCGCCACCGGTATGACCACCGGTGCTTCCGCTCAGACCGCGGCGACCCCCGCCTCGGGCAAGGCCCCCCTCGCCGGCGCCCCCGTCCTGCTGTCCGCGTCCGCGCGGACCGCGCTGATCCAGAAGGCCGACGCCGCGAAGGCGGAGACGGCCCAGGAGATAGGCCTCGGCGCCAAGGAGAAGCTGGTCGTCCGTGACGTCGTCAAGGATGCCGACGGCACGGTCCACACGCGCTACGAGCGCACGTACAACGGACTTCCCGTCCTCGGTGGCGACCTCGTCGTCCACGAGTCGAAGGCCGGCAAGACCCAGGGCGTGACCAAGTCGACGAAGGCGGCCATCAAGGTCGCTTCGCTCAAGCCCCTGGTCGCCTCCGCCAAGGCCGAGAAGCAGGCCCTGTCCGCCGCCAAGGCCGCGGGCTCGGACAAGACCACGGCCGACCAGGCGCCCCGCAAGGTGATCTGGGCCGCCGCCGGCAAGCCGACCCTCGCCTACGAGACGGTCGTCGGCGGTCTCCAGGACGACGGCACCCCGAACGAGCTGCACGTCATCACCGACGCCGCCACCGGCAAGAAGCTCTACGAGTACCAGGGCATCGAGACCGGCACGGGCAAGAGTCTCTACTCGGGCACGGTCACGCTCAACACCACCCTGTCGGGGTCGACGTACCAGCTGACCGACGGCACGCGCGGCGGCCACAAGACGTACAACAAGTCGCACACCACCAGCTCCTCCGCGGGCACCCTGTTCACCGACGCGGACGACACGTGGGGCACCGGCGCGGCCTCCAGCTCCACCACCGACCAGACCGCGGCCGTCGACGCCGCGTACGGCGCTCAGGAGACCTGGGACTTCTACAAGAACACCTTCGGCCGCAGCGGCATCAAGAACAACGGCGTCGCGGCCTACTCCCGCGTCCACTACGGCAACGCGTACGTCAACGCGTTCTGGGACGACAGCTGCTTCTGCATGACCTACGGCGACGGGTCGGGCAACACCCACCCGCTGACGTCCCTGGACGTGGCCGGCCACGAGATGAGCCACGGCGTCACCGCGAACACGGCGGGCCTGAACTACTCGGGCGAGTCCGGCGGTCTGAACGAGGCCACCTCGGACATCTTCGGCACCGGCGTCGAGTTCTACGCGGCGAACGCCTCCGACCCCGGTGACTACCTCATCGGCGAGAAGATCAACATCAACGGCGACGGCACCCCGCTGCGCTACATGGACCAGCCCAGCAAGGACGGCGGCTCCGCCAACTACTGGTCCTCCAGCGTCGGCAACCTCGACGTGCACTACTCGTCGGGCGTCGCCAACCACTTCTTCTACCTGCTGAGCGAGGGCAGCGGCGCGAAGACGATCAACGGCGTCAGCTACAACTCGCCGACGTACAACGGCTCCACGGTCACCGGCATCGGCCGGGACAAGGCCCTGCAGATCTGGTACAAGGCGCTGACGACGTACTTCACGTCCACCACGAACTACAAGTCCGCCCGCACCGGAACGCTCTCCGCGGCGGCGGCCCTGTACGGCTCCAGCAGCACGGAGTACGCGGCGGTCGCCGCGGCCTGGACGGCGGTCAACGTGAGCTAGTCCGCTCCCCCGTTGAGCCAGGGCGGCACCCGGAGAGAAGGCGACTCCGGGTGCCGCCCTACGCTGTCCCCCATGCCCTACACGTACGAGGACGTGGGCGCGACCCGCGAGGACCGCTGCCCGCCGGGCTTCCACCGACTGCACGTCCGCACCCGGATCGGCGAGGGCGAGGCCGTCTTCCGCCGCGCCTCCGACGCCCTCATGACCTGGGAAATGCACCGGGCCATGGGCGTCGGCATCTCCGCGGACGCGGACAAGGCGGCCCCCGGAGTCGACGTCACGGTCGGCCTCGGCCCGATCAAGGCCCCCTGCCGGGTGGTCTGGACGGCCGAGGAACCCCGCCGCACCGCCTGGGCCTACGGCACCCTTTCCGGCCACCCCGAGTGCGGCGAGGAAGCCTTCGAGGTGACCCGCACCGGCGATGGCACCGTCTGGCTCACCATCACCGCCTTCAGCCGCGCGGCCAAGTGGTACGCCCGCGCGGCCGGACCCGCGACGCGGGGGCTCCAGCACGCGTACGCACAGCGGTGCGGGAAGGTACTGCGGCGGTTGTGCGCGGGCTTGGACCCGACGTGACGTCGGCCCCCGCTCACTGCTCCTGCGCATGTCCATCTCCCCGGACAGCATCCGCGGAGATGGACATGCGCAGGCCACCTCACCGCATCAGAACCCCCGCCCCCTCCCCCATCTCCTCCGAAGGCACCGCCACCAGCCCGACCTCCGCGCTCGACGCCAGCAAGCGGTGCGTGGGCAGGATCCGCACCGTGTAGCCGAACGGGCCCGTGCGGTCCAGGGACAGGGGACCCTCGTACAGCCACCGTCCCTCCAGGTCCGGGCCGCCCGCCGGTTTCAGCGGTACGCACACCGCGTCCGCGATGCGGTCGTCGGAGTCGACGCGCCCCGCGACCGCCTGGACCTCGACGTCGTCCGGGGCGAGGTCGCCGAGGCCGACGCGGACGCGCAGCGAGAGGGTGGCGCCGAGTTCGGCGGTCGTCGTGGCGGAGGAGGCCTCGACGTGGTCGACGGTGACCCGGGGCCAGGCCGAGCGGACGCGGGACTTCCAGAAGGCCAGTTCGCGGGCCGTGTCCGGGGTGAGGGAACGGTGGGCGTGGGCCGCGGGGGCGTACAGGCGCTCCACGTACTCGCGGACCATCCGGCCCGCGAGGACCTTCGGGCCGAGGTGGGTCAGCGTCTGGCGGACCATCTCGATCCAGCGGTCGGGCAGGCCGCCCTGGCCGCGCTCGTAGAAGCGGGGGGCGACGCGCTGCTCCAGCAGGTCGTACAGTGCCGCCGCCTCCAGGTCGTCGCGGCGGTCGTCGTCGGTCGCCGTGCCGTCCGCGGTCGGGATCGCCCAGCCGAAGTCCGGCTGGAACCATTCGTCCCACCAGCCGTCCAGGACCGACAGATTCAGGCAGCCGTTCAACGCGGCCTTCATGCCGGAGGTGCCGCACGCCTCCAGCGGGCGCAGCGGGTTGTTGAGCCAGATGTCGCAGCCCGGGTACAGCTTCTGCGCCATCGCCATCCCGTAGTCCGGCAGGAACACGATCCGGTGGCGCACCCGGGGGTCGTCCGCGAACCGGACCAGCTCCTGGACCAGCCGTTTGCCGCCGTCGTCCGCGGGGTGGGCCTTGCCCGCGACCACGATCTGGAGGGGGTGTTCGGGGTGCAGGAGGAGGTCCATCAGGCGGTCGCGGTCCCGCAGCATCAGGGTCAGGCGCTTGTACGAGGGGACGCGGCGCGCGAAGCCGATGGTCAGCACGTCGGGGTCCAGCACACCGTCGATCCAGCCCAGTTCGGCCGTCCCGGCACCACGCTGACGCCAGGACGCGTACAGCCGCTCCCGCACCTCGAGGACCAGCTGCTCACGGAGAATCCTGCGCAGATCCCAGATCTCCTGGTCGGCGATGTCGGCCACCGCGTCCCAGCGGTCCGAGCCGCCGACCGTCAGCGCGTCCTCGG
The DNA here is from genome assembly GCF_055569295.1 of Streptomyces sp. NPDC029292. Taxonomy (NCBI): domain Bacteria; kingdom Bacillati; phylum Actinomycetota; class Actinomycetes; order Kitasatosporales; family Streptomycetaceae; genus Streptomyces; species Streptomyces sp. NPDC029292. The sequence continues at coordinate 5,533 of NZ_JBVHXR010000018.1, read as the reverse complement.
TGCGCTGCGCGCCGATCTGGTGGGCGCCGAGCCGGAAGACCTCCGGCGCGACCCAGGTCGGCGCGTGCACGCCGTTGGTCACCGAGGTGATCGGGACCTCCTCGGGGTCGAAGCCCGGCCACAGCCCCGAGAACATCTCCCGGCTGACCTGGCCGTGGAGCAGCGAGACCCCGTTCGCCCGCTGGCCCAGCCGCAGCCCCATCACCGCCATGTTGAAGAGGTTCGGCTCGCCGCCGGGGTAGGTCTCCATGCCGAGGCCGAGGATCCGTTCCACGTCGATGCGCGGGAGTTCGGCGTCGGGGCCGAAGTGGCGGGCCACCAGCTCCCGGTCGAAGCGGTCGATTCCGGCGGGGACGGGGGTGTGGGTGGTGAAGACCGTGCCCGCCCTGACCGCCTCGAGTGACGCCTCGAAGTCCATGCCCTCGTCGGCGAGTTCGGCGATCCGCTCCAGGCCCAGGAAGCCCGCGTGCCCCTCGTTCGTGTGGAACACCTCGGGCTGCGCGTGGCCGGTGAGACGGCAGTACGTTCGTACCGCGCGCACCCCTCCGATGCCCAGCAGCATCTCCTGCAACAGGCGGTGCTCGCTGCCGCCGCCGTACAGCCGGTCGGTCACCCCGCGTTCGCCGAGGTCGTTCTCCTCGACGTCGGAGTCGAGCATGAGGAGCGGGACGCGGCCGACCTGGGCCAGCCAGATCCGGGCCCGCAGCGCGCGTCCGCCGGGGAGGGCGAGGGAGACCTGGGCGGGCGTGCCGTCGGAGTCACCCAACGGCACCAGAGGAAGCTCGTTCGGGTCCAGGACCGGATAGTGCTCCTGCTGCCACCCGTCCCGCGACAGGGACTGGCGGAAGTAGCCGTGCCGGTAGAGCAGACCCACGCCGATCAGCGGGACGCCCAGGTCACTGGCTGCCTTCAGATGGTCGCCGGCGAGGATGCCGAGGCCTCCGGAGTACTGGGGCAGCGCGGCCGTGATGCCGAACTCGGGCGAGAAGTAGGCGATGGCGGCGGGGAGTTCGGAGGTCTGGGCCTGGTACCAGCGGTCGCCGGTCACGTAGTCGCGCAGGTCGTCGGCGACCGCGGCGAGACGGCGCAGGAAGCCGCGGTCCTCGGTGAGCTCCGCGAGACGGCCGGCCGACACGCTGCCGAGCAGCCGTACGGGGTCGCCGTCCGAGGCGGCCCAGCGCTCCGGGTCGACGGACTGGAAGAGGTCGCGGGTCTCGGCATGCCAGGACCAGCGGAGATTGCGCGCCAGGTCGCTGAGCGGGTGAAGGGCTTCGGGGAGTACGGGGCGCACGGTGAATCTGCGGATTGCCTTCACGAGTTCCACCTTCACGGAGGACGTAACGAAGAACGTAACGGAGGACGTAGGCGGCAGGAGGGCGTACGCGTCGGGACGACGTCGGGGAGGGACACACGTCCTTGTGCGCCCTTCGTCACCCTCGACGGTAGCGGCGAGGGCGCCTTCGCAACTACGGCGCATCGAAGAACTCCGGCGTGCGGCCGCCCGGCCTCGGCTCCCCCGAGACACTCCGTGACGTGGGCGGGAATTCGCCGCAACCTTCACGTGTACCCCACGGCCGATATGGCCGATTCCGCCCTCATAGGCGGCCTTGTGGCGCTTCACACCACACGAGAGGCTGCCAAGTGGCGTACCGCCGGCCCCGGCCCGCACCGGGTCCGTTCCGGCCGGCGTACGCCGAGTTGAGGAGGGGAACTCAGCCATGGCACAGACGAGAGAGAGGCGTCTGCGCTGGGCGGGAGGTCTCACCGCGGTCACGACGGCCGCGGTGCTTTCGGCCATCACCCTGCCCGCGCACGCCGCCCCGGAGGGGCAGATACTCGGCGCCGGTGATCCCGGTTCCGTCAGCGGAAGTTACATCGTGACACTCAAGGGGGGAACCAACGCTCCGTCGTCGGCCGGGAAGAGCATCGCCGAGAAGTACGGGGCGAGAATCAGCCACACCTACGGCACGGCCCTCAACGGCTATGCCGTGAAGGTCAACGAGAAGCAGGCCCGGCGGCTGGCGGCGGACTCCCGCGTGGCCTCGGTCGCGCAGGACACCAAGGTGGTCCTCGACCACTTCCAGAAGAACCCGCCCTCCTGGGGCCTCGACCGGATCGACCAGCCGGACCTGCCGCTCGACAAGGGCTACACCTGGCCGGAATCGGCGGGCGCCGGCGTGACCGCGTACGTCATCGACACCGGCATCCGGATCACGCACAAGGACTTCGGCGGCCGGGCGAGCTACGGCTGGGACTTCGTCGACAACGACAAGACCGCCAAGGACGGCAACGGGCACGGCACGCATGTCGCCGGGACCATCGTGGGCACGCAGTACGGCGTGGCCAAGAAGGCCAAGGTCGTCGCCGTCCGCGTCCTCGACAACGACGGCTCCGGCACCACCGCACAGGTCATCGCGGGCATCGACTGGGTGACCAAGCACGCGAAGAAACCGGCCGTGGCCAATATGAGCCTGGGCGGGTACGCCAACCCACAGCTGGACGCCGCCGTACGCAACTCCATCGCCTCCGGCGTGACCTACGCCGTGGCGGCGGGCAATGACGGACTTCCGGCCAGTCTCTACTCGCCCGCCCGCGTCACGCAGGCCATCACCGTCGGCGCGAGCGACAGGACGGACGCGCGGGCGAGCTTCTCGAACACCGGTTCCGTACTCGACCTGTTCGCACCCGGTGTGGCGATCACCTCGGCGTCGTACGCGAGTGACACGGGGAAGGCGACCTTCTCCGGTACGTCGATGGCGAGTCCGCACGTGGCGGGCGCGGCCGCGCTCTATTTGGCCGACCACACCAAGGCCACACCCGCTCAGGTGTCCAAGGCGCTGGTGAATCGGGCGGTCCCGGGGAAGATTTCGGGCCCAGGCATCGGTTCGCCGAACAAGCTCCTCCAGGTCAACAACCCTTAGCGGGCCCGGGGAACAGGCACCGGCCTCGTCCTCACAGGACGAGGCCGGTCTTGTGTGTAGACATACGCGTGAGTAGTTAACAAAGTGCCGGATTGCCCACCCGAATAGGGTGGGAAGGCTCCTTCGGTACGCCCCCGGGGCCCCACCTCCCCACACCCTCATCCGCCCACCCACGTTGACGCGGACAGGAGCGGTCATGCCCTCAACGCACCAACCGTCGCCACCCCCGACGACCACCCCCGACACACCCGCCATACGCAGGGCCGACGCCGGTCCCCGCACTCGGGAGAAACCCTCCGCCAAGACCGGCACCAGCACCGTCGCGGCCGCCGGAACCAGCGATGCCGCGGAAACCGGCGCGACCATCGGCCGTATCCCCGTCCTCGACGTCCGCCCGATCGTCGATCACGGACGACGGCCCGCGAAGGCGGTGGTGGGCGAATCCTTCGAAGTCTCGGCCACCGTGTTCCGCGAGGGCCATGACGCGGTCGCCGCGAACGTCGTCCTGCGCGATCCGGACGGCCGCACCGGCCCCTGGACCCCGATGCGCGAACTGGCCCCCGGTACCGACCGGTGGGGCGCCACGGTGTCCGCCGGGAAGGAGGGCCGCTGGACGTACACGGTCGAGGCGTGGGGCGATCCGATCGCCACCTGGCGGCACCATGCGGGGATCAAGATCCCGGCCGGTATGGACACGGAGCTGGTCCTGGAGGAGGGCGCGCGGCTGCACGAGCGGGCGGCCACCGCAGTGCCGAAGAGCAAGGGGCGCCGGGACACGATCCTCACGGCCGTCGACGCGCTGCGCGACGAGGAACGCCCCGCCGCGGCCCGTCTCGCCGCCGCCCTCACCCCCGAGGTCGACAAGGTCCTCGCCCGCCATCCGCTGCGCGAACTCATCACGGCCTCCGAGCCGTTGCCCCTGCTGGTGGAGCGCGAGCGGGCGCTGTACGGCGCCTGGTACGAGTTCTTCCCGCGCTCCGAGGGCACGCCCGAGCGGCCGCACGGCACCTTCCGCACGGCTGCCGAACGGCTGCCCGCCATCGCGGAGATGGGCTTCGACGTCGTCTACCTCCCGCCGGTCCACCCCATCGGCACGACGTTCCGCAAAGGCCCCGACAACACGCTCTCCGCGGGCCCGGACGACGTCGGTGTGCCCTGGGCGATCGGCTCCCCGGAGGGCGGGCACGACGCGGTCCATCCGGACCTCGGCACGATCGACGACTTCGACGCGTTCGTACGCCGAGCGGCGAACCTGGGCCTCGAAGTCGCCCTCGACTTCGCGCTCCAGTGCTCTCCGGACCATCCGTGGGTGCAGAAGCACCCGGACTGGTTCCACCACCGCCCGGACGGCACGATCGCGTACGCCGAGAACCCGCCGAAGAAGTACCAGGACATCTACCCGATCGCCTTCGACAAGGACATGCCCGGTCTCATCCAGGAGACCCTGCGCGTGCTGCGGTACTGGATGAGCCACGGCGTACGGATCTTCCGCGTCGACAACCCGCACACCAAGCCGGTGATCTTCTGGGAGCAGGTGATCGCCGACATCAACCACACGGACCCGGACGTGATCTTCCTGACGGAGGCGTTCACCCGCCCGGCGATGATGCACACGCTCGCGAAGATCGGCTTCCAGCAGTCGTACACGTACTTCACCTGGCGCAACACCAAGGAGGAGCTGACCGAGTACCTCACCGAACTCTCGGGCGAGACGGCCGCCTACATGCGGCCCAACTTCTTCGCCAACACCCCTGACATCCTGCATGAGTTCCTCCAGCGGGGCGGGCGCCCGGCCTTCGAGCTGCGGGCGGTGCTCGCCGCCACGCTGTCGCCGACGTGGGGGATCTACAGCGGGTATGAGCTCGGTGAGAACACCCCGCTGCGCGACGGCAGCGAGGAGTATCTGAACTCCGAGAAGTACCAACTGCGCCCGCGCGACTGGGAGTCGGCGGAGCGTGACGGACGTAGCATCGCGCCATTGATAGGGGCGCTCAACGCGATCAGGCGACGCAGTCCCGCGCTCCGGCAGTTGCGCGACCTCCATTTCCATCACACGGACAAGGAGGCGGTGATCGCCTACTCGAAGTCTTATCGGGACGCACGCGGTTCGAACACGGTTGTGGTGGTGGCCAACCTCGACCCCCACCACACCCAGGAGGCCACGGTCTCGTTGGACATGCCGCAACTCGGCCTGGACTGGCACGAGTCCGTGCCGGTGCGCGACGAGCTCACCGGCGAGACCTACTACTGGGGCAGGGCCAACTATGTGCGTCTGGAGCCGGGACATAGGCCCGCGCACATCCTCACCGTCCTGCGACCGTCCTCACCGCAGATCGGAGGGTCACCCACAACATGATCGTCAACGAGCCCGTCCCGGACACTTTCGAGGACACCCCGGCCAAGGACCGCGATCCGGAATGGTTCAAACGCGCCGTCTTCTACGAGGTCCTGGTCCGCTCCTTCCAGGACAGCAACGGCGACGGTGTCGGCGACCTCAAGGGCCTCACCGCCAAACTCGACTACCTGCAATGGCTGGGCGTCGACTGCCTGTGGCTGCCCCCGTTCTTCAAGTCCCCGCTGCGGGACGGCGGGTACGACGTGTCCGACTACAC
>NZ_JBVHXR010000017.1:260054-269639 GCF_055569295.1 Streptomyces sp. NPDC029292 | reverse complement strand
TGCAACGACTGGCCCGGGCCCCAAAAGACGCGGCGCCGGCCTGAGCCTCTACCAGGTCGTCCGCGAGCTGCAATTACTCCTCGCCCTCTGGACCGCTGCCTGCCCCACCTGCCACCGCGACATACCCACACCGATACGAACCTGACCAAGCCCTACTAGAGGCGAGCGACGAACACGCTGATGTGGGAGGCGACCTGGTCGGGCACCTCCAGTGGCGACAGGTGGCCGGTACCGCCGAGCTCGGTGAGGGTGGCAGTGGTGATCAGAGGAAGCAGGTGTTCGCGCAGGATCCGCGGCGGGTCCACCTGGTCGTCTCTGCCGGCCAGCACCAGTACGGGAACGTTGATGGCACCGACCCTGTCCGTGAAGTCCTCGACCAGCGCCTGTCGCGGCCACGCCATGCGGGCCGCCTCGCCTGGCCGGGAGCTGTCCTCGTGCACCTGCCGGCGCGCCTCGGCGGACAGCTCGCCATTGGTCAGTACTAGATCGATGCTGTGGTCGATGGTCTCGTCGTTGTCGTAAGCGTGCGCCAGCACCTGCTGGAACTCGGGCGTCACACCGATCGGAGCCGGCGGGGCGGGTGCGACGAGCACCACGCCCTTCAGTCCGGCGGGGCGGCGGGAGGCGAGCACCTGGGCCACCTTTCCGCCCATGGAGTGGCCCACGACGACGAATTCTCCGTAGCCGAGTTCGTCGATGACGCGCTCGGCGTCGTCGGCGAGCTGCTCGATGCCATAGGGGCCAGGTACCTCGGTGGACTCACCCCAGCCGCGGTGGTCGTACGAGACGAACGCTTGTGCGGGGCTGAGGCGCTCGACAACCGGCCTCCAGGTGCGGTGGGAGCCACCCCAGTAATGGAGGAAGACCAGAGCCGGCCCGTCGCCCTCGCGGACGTGGCCGTAGACCCGCCCGTCCTTCACGTTGAAGTACCGGCCGATCGGGGTGTACGTGGTCACGGCAGTCAGGTGTCCTTGCCTGGGCCGGTGCGGAGCCGCACTCCTGCGGCCGCTGCCGACGTGAGCCTCGGCGGTTGGGCCATGCTGCTCATGACTCGATCGTCGTCCGGCCTTTCTCGATCAACCACAAGCTCGTATGCCACTATTCGCAAGTTTCGAGACACGCCCAAGAGACGGTCACTCGCTGACCAACACGATGGCTGCGATCACACCGGCGGCTTTCCCTACTGCTGCACTGATACGGCTGCTCGGGTTGCTGGGGCATCGGGCCGCCTCGGCACACCGTCACCCCTCCCGTCTGAGTTCCGCACAGCCGACGCATTCAACGTGCCACGGGCCACCAGACCGTTCCTGCGGTTCTCTGCCCCGGCTCGGCCTGTCCAGAAAGTTACGGTCGTAGCATTGGAGCCATGGCTCCTCATCGCGTCGCGGTCCTGGTGCTGCCCCTCGTACTCCCCATCGACCTCGGCATCCCTACGCAGATCTTCAACACGCGACCCAACACGCCGTACGAGCTCACCGTGTGCAGCGGAGCCCGTGGCAGCGTCACGACCAGCACCGGGTTCACCGTCGGAGGCACAGCAGGGCTGCAGGCCCTGGCCCAGGCGGACACGATCATCGTGCCCGGCTACGGGGACTATCAACTGCCACCGGCACCCGAGGTCACAGCGGCACTGAAACTTGCCTTCGGCCGGGGCGCCCGCATCGCCTCCATCTGCACCGGCGTCTTCGCACTCGCCGCGGCCGGGCTGCTCAACGGCCGTACGGTGACCACGCACTGGGCCAGCGCCGACGATCTCGAAAAGCTCTACCCCCAGATCCGCGTGGACCGCAGCGTCCTCTACATCGACGACGATCCCCTGCTGACCTCCGCGGGCGTGACCGCGGGCATCGACCTGTGTCTCTACATCGTCCGCAAGGACCTCGGTGCTGCCGTCGCCAACGACATCGCCCGCGAACTGGTCGCCGCACCGCACCGCGACGGCGGCCAGGCCCAGTACATCGCCCAGTCCTTGCCCGAGCCCACCGCACGCACCCTCGCCGACACCCGCGACTGGGCCTTGAGTCACCTCGACGAAGCCCTCACGCTGGACGTTCTTGCCCGGCACGCTCGCATCTCCGCCCGCACCCTGGTCCGCTTGTGGCGCCAGGAAACCGGTATTACCCCGCACCAGTGGCTGCTCACCGCCCGTGTCAACCACGCCCGCGAACTCCTGGAAGTCACCGACCTCGGCATCGAACAGATTGCCGCCCAAAGCGGCCTCGGTACCAGCACCAACCTCCGTGCTCGATTCCGCGACGCCCTCGGCACCACGCCCTCCGCCTACCGGCGGACCTTCCACCAGACAACCGCGGCAGGGCTCCAGCCCCGCCAGACGTGAAAGCCAAGAACCTGCCCACCGAGATCAGCCAGGTCGACCGTGACGGCCCAGATGTCCCGAAACTTACGAGTCGTGGCACTGAACACCGTCGTTGATCGACGTGACTCCGACGAGGATCGACGGCAACGGCACCTCCTCACAGATTCGGACCGCTGCCATGCCTATGCTTGACGTGTATGCCCTGAAAGGGACCTTCAGCGACAAGCACGCCCTGGCCAAGGAGCTCGCTGAGACCATCATGAGATGGGAGAAGGTGCCGGCGATTCCCTTCTTCAGCGACAACACTGCCGCCTTCATTCACGAACTGGAGCCGGAGGCGTTCTCCACCGCCGGGGGCGGCAATGGCGTGCGTGTCCACGTGACCACCAACGCGGGCGCCCTCAACCGCGAGCAGCAACTCGGACTGGTGAAAGACATCTCCGCCCTCATCGCCAAGGCAGCGGGAGACGCCTCTCTGTCGGAGCGCACCTGGGTGGCACTGACTGAGACTGTTCCAGGCGGCTGGGGCATCGGCGGGCACGCCTACACCAACGAGGAGATCGTGCAGACCGTAAGGAAGCTCCTCGGCAAGGACTGAATACCCGACCGATCGGAGTACATCCCAACGGCTCAACAGATACTCGGTCAGCGGTGCGCGGCCTGATCGGTAAGTTTCCGCATATCTTCCAGGCGCTTGCGCCCACTTTCTGCAAACGGCAGATAGAAGGTGATTACCCCATGAGCACCGTCGAGGACAGGAACAAGGCCATCGTCCGTGAAGCTTTCGACGCTCTGTTCAACAAGCGGGACTACGCAGCTGCCGAGCGGTTCTGGTCCCCCAGCTACATCCAGCACAGCGCCCATATCGCGCCCGGCCGGGAGGGGCTCTTCGACCTGGTCGACAGCCTCCCGGCGGAGCTGAAGCACGAATGCGAGCTGATCATGGCGGAAGGGGACATGGTCATGGTGCGCGGGCGTTTCTCGGGGCACGGGCAGCCCGCCCCCTGGATCGCCGCAGACTTCCTCCGCCTCGAGGACGGCATCCTGGCGGAGCACTGGGACGTGATCGAGGACGAGGCATCCCGGGAGCAATCCCTGAGCGGTCTGCCGATGTACGGCGACGACTTCCCCGAGGAGCGCTGAGAATGAGTACCTATCGGGTCGCACAGGTGACCGCCCCGAACGGCACGTTCGAACTCAGCGAGCGAGAGGTGCCGCAGCCGGGTTTCGGCCAGGTCAGGATCGCCGTGGAGGCATGCGGCGTCTGCCACACCGATGCTCTCTTCGTGAGGGGCGAACTACCAGGCGTGTCGTTCCCCGAGGTACCCGGACACGAGATCGCCGGGCACATCGAGGAACTGGGCGAAGCCGTTCAGGACCGTGGATGGCAGGTCGGTGACCGGGTCGCGGTCGGCTGGTTCGGGGGCAGCTGCGGCCATTGCAGGCCCTGCCGGGAGGGCGACTTCATCGTCTGCCGGAACCTGAAGGTCCCCGGGTGGACGTACGACGGAGGATTCGCCGAGAAGGTGATCGCGCCCGCCGACGCCCTGGCCCGGATCCCCGACGCACTGGCGGCGCGCGATGCCGGGCCGATGGGTTGCGCGGGCGCAACCGTCTTCAACGGTATGCGGCGCAGCTCCGCCCGGCCCGGAGATCTGGTCGCGGTGCTCGGCCTCGGCGGCCTCGGGCACCTCGGAGTGCAGTACGCGGTCGCGATGGGCTTCGAGACCGTGGCGATCGCCCGCGGCCCCGAGAAGGCCGACTTCGCCAAGCAGCTCGGCGCCCACCACTACATCGACAGCACCTCCGGCACGCCGGTCGCCGAGGCACTCCAGTCCCTCGGAGGCGCCAAGGCCGTCCTCGCCACCGCCGGTAACTCCGCAGCCATCACGTCCACCGTGGACGGCCTCGCCCCCCGCGGGGAACTCGTGGCCATCGGAGCGGACACCGCGCCGCTCGGCATCGGCCCGACCCAGCTGCTCACGGGCGCCTACGTCGTCCGGGGCCACCCGGCCGGCACCTCGCAGGACGTGGAGGACACCATGGCGTTCAGCGCCCTGCACAACATCCGACCGATGACCGAGATCGTGCCGCTGGATCGTGCGGACGAGGCCTACCAGAAGATGCTTGCCGGCAAGGCCCGCTTCCGGATGGTGCTCACGGTCGGGTGACACCCGTCAGCCGGTAAGGCTCTCCAGTCACCCCGCCTCGGACGGGACGCACGCACGGCGGACTGGCTTGAGCAGATCCAGTACCTCAAGGAGACGACCGGCGTGGGACCTGACACCGCCTCATGCCCCGGTAAGTCCACCACGGCCAGTCCGCTCGAGGGGACGTGGACGCGCACGATGGCCGACGAGGACTGGCGGCACTGGCCGGGGGACGAGACCTGGACCGAGCGTCCGCCGAACGGCACTTCGACCCTGACCATCGAGAACGGAATCCTCACCAAGACCGACCCCAACGGCGAGACCGAGCGGTGGCCCTACCAGACGTTCCCGGACCGGATCCATGCCGCCGGGTTGTTCACCTTCAACGCCGCCTTCCGCCTCGACGGCGACCAGCTCACCTTCGGCAACTTCGACTTCGGCGACTGCACGGACTGCAGACGACGGGGAGCCCGTCGCCGTACTCATCCACGACCCCGCGGAGCCACTCCTCGTCCACCGTGTCCACCCTGACCGCACGTCACGCGAGAAGCGGGTTGCCGAACTCCTCTACCGGCTGGATCGCAAGGAGTACGGACCTGACCTGTCGAGCGACAGCTCTCTCTACGGACGCCCGCGTCGCGCCTTGGGGCAGCCGTCCGGCCCGGTCATCAGCAGAGGCCGCCATTCGGACCACCGGCCGCACCCTTCCAGTGATTGCCGCACGACTCGCGAGCGGAGCACACGTCGCAGGGGGTAGGGCGTCTGCGCAGCAGATGCCCCGGACTCGTGAGGAGATCAGCCGTGTACGCAGCCGTCAGACGATATGAAGGGGTGACCGATCCGACTGAGGCAGGGCGTCGGGTGAACGAGGGATTCGTGCCGCTCATCCGTCAGATCCCCGGTCTCCTGGCCTACTACTGGGTCGACGCCGGGAACGGAGTCATGCTCTCGACCAGTGTCTTCGAAAGCGAGGCGGGGGCCGAGGAATCAATCAAGAAGGCGGCGGTTTTCGTGCGGGACAACCTCGCTTCGCTGCTCCCCAACCCTCCCCAGGTCATGTCCGGCCAGGTCGTGGCTTCCGCATAGCGAGGACGCTCAGGCCACCGAGCCGATACTGCGCGCCGTCGGCGGCCCGCCGACGGCGCGGCGAGCGGCGGCGCGCCTACTCCAGGTACCCGAGCTTCTGTCCGGCCAGCAGTGCGTGCACGCGTCCGCCCCTTCGGTGAGTGCCCGGAGTGCCTGGTCCCGCTCGACTCCTTTGCTGCGCTTGCCTGCCATGTGGCAGCCGCCGACGTGGCCGTACACGGCCGCACGTCCGTTGAGCCCCTGCTCGATGAGCCAGTCCGGCGCGGGCGGCCGGGCCTCGATCCCGCGCTGCCGCTCGTCTTCGCGCCGCTTCTCGGCCTCGATCCATCGCCGCGTACGCGCCAGGCCCTCACCATCGACAACCTCGGCGGCCAGCCGGTAGGCCCGACGCATGCCCTCCACACCGTGCAGCCGTCTCACCCGCATCCCCAGCACCTTCTGGGGCCGGGCGTCGAGGTGGTCGGCGAACGGTTCGTCGTACGACAGCATCACCGCGTCGATCTCCGGGACCCGGCCCTCATGCGATCGCCTCCAGGTACGGGCCGCCACGGCAGACGGGGCGAACTCGGCGGTGGAGGCATGCGCCCGCTTGGCGTGCAGGACGTAGAACTCGGCGTCCTCGGCCAGCCGCAGGGCGATCCGGACGGCCTCGTCGGGGTGTCGAAGAGGAGGTCCTCGTCGATGTGCTCGGCCAGCCAGCCGGTGCGTGGCGCGATGACGGGCAGGCCCATGCGCTGGCAGTCGATCACGCTCATCGACCAGGGGCAGCCCGCGCGGTAGCGGGCGACGGCGAAGTGCGCTGAGGCCAGCAGGCTGCGGTAGCGGGCGCGGGCGCCTCCGTCGGAGGCGATGGTCACGCCGGACAGGGCGGCGAGCTCGTCGCGGTGCCGCTCGGGGCTGGGGTCTAGCCGGACGCGTTCCCAGATCAACGGGACGGCGATGCCGCTGCTCGCGATCACCGGATCGCCCTCCGACGCCGGAATCGTCGAAGCCGTCGGAGCCGTCGGAGCCGTCGGCACGCTCCCCTTCCTCATCGCTCACCTGCCAGCCGGACCGCTGGTATCCGTGTGCTCATCTGGGCAGGCGAACACGAGGCCATCGCCGAGACCCGCTCCCTGCTGCGCATGGGGACCATCAGAGATGTCACCGGCATGGCGGCCGCCTACGTCGTCGCCCGCCTCCTGGGAGAGCCGGTCGCGTGTGTGGTCGCCCACGAGGAACACGTCTATCTGTGGAGCTCCGACGACACGTTCGTCCGCAGCGTGCTGTCGGCACAGGCACGCTGCACGCATCCGCCCGCGAAGCTCTCGGACGCCGTGTCGCGGATGCCGGGACCCTGGTCGCACCCAGATGCTAGAACGATTTAGCATCACCCTCTACCATCCAAACAAAATCGATTCAGTATTTCCTTCTCGTCACAGGACGCGAGATCAGGGAGGTTGCCGCTGATGTCAACCATGGAAGGTGTCGCCCTCGGGCGGCCGAGACAGCACGGGCCACCGGAAGGGTTGCCCCGGCCCGGTCGCTGCCTGGTGATGGGAATCTTGAATGTGACGCCCGACTCCTTCTCCGACGGCGGCGTGTACGCGGACACGCGGCACGCGATCGACCGCGGGCTGGATCTCGCCGCTCAGGGCGCGGACATCGTGGACGTGGGCGGCGAGTCCACCCGGCCGGGAGCGCGGCCCGTGTGCCTCGACGAGGAACTGGCCCGGACCGTGCCGGTGGTGCGCGAACTCGCCCGTGCCGGAGTGTGCGTGAGCGTCGACACGATGCACGCACCCGTGGTCCGCGCCGCGGTCGGGGCGGGGGCTCGCCTGGTCAACGACGTCAGCGGCGGCCTGGCCGACCCGGCCATGGCACGGACCGTCGCCGCGGCCGACGTTCCCTATGTCGCCATGCACTGGCGCGCGCCCAGCCGCGAGATGGACCGCCATGCGGACTATGGCGACGTCGTGGCCGACGTCATGGCCGAACTCGGCGCGCGCCTTTGGCGGTTGACGGAGGAAGGGGTGGATCCGGCCCGTATCGCCCTCGATCCGGGACTCGGCTTCTCCAAGCGCCCCGAGCACGACTGGACGCTCCTGACGGGTCTGGAGAGACGGCGGACGCTGGGATTCCCCCTCCTGGTCGGTGCGTCGAGGAAGCGCTTCATCGGCGCGGCCCTCGCGGAGGGGGGCGCCGGTGAGGTACCGCCCGCAGGGCGTGACGTGGCGACGGCCGCCGTCTCCGCGCTCGCGGCCGTCGGAGGCGCGTTCTGCGTTCGCGTGCACGACGTCCGCGCGAGTCTCGACGCGGTGCACATGGCCGCCGCCTATGTCGACGCGTCGATCGCACGCAATGAATGCGAAACCAGCGCCTCGCCTGAGTGCGACCACTCTGCTAGCTTGCGCTAGATCGTTTTAGTACCGCCAATCCGTCGACAGATCAGGCCCGATGGCCTGCTGCTGGCATGCGCTAGATCGATTTAGCTCTCACGGGACAGACAGCACGGGACAGACAGCTACGAAAAGGAGCCGTTATGGCAACCCCCTCCCTTCAGGACGGCATCGAGAAGGCAGGTTCGCCTATGAAGCTGCTGTGGCAGCCGAATGCCGAGCCATGGACCCCCGAGGTTGTCGAGCGCGAGTACGCGGGCTGGCGTCAGGAGCAGGCCGCGTGGCACGAGGGCGTGGCCCTGCTCAACCTCTCGCACCACATGTACGACATGTGGATCGAGGGCCCGGACGCCACGCGGGTGCTCGCCGACCACGGTGTCAACAACTTCGAGAAGTTCGCTATCGGCCAGGCCAAGCAGTATGTGCCGGTCACCCGCAGCGGCCACATCGTCACCGACGGGATCCTCGCCCGCGAGGGCGAGAACAAGTACCTGCTCAGTGGCATCCCCGCAGCTCAGCGCTGGGTGCAGTACCACGCGGAGAAGGGTGGCTATGACGTCGGCTTCGTCACCGACCCCTCGTCCACCTTCCGGACCGGCGGCGGCGACCCGAAGCTGTTCCGGTACCAGATCCAGGGCCCGCTGGCCGCGGAACTGGTCGAGCGTGCCTTCGGCGGGCCGCTGCCGGAGACCAAGTTCTTCCACTCCAGCGCGGTCACCCTGGACGGGCGCCCCCTCCGTGCCCTGCGCCACGGCATGGCGGGCCAGGCCGGGTTCGAGTTCATCGGCCCCTGGGAGCACGCGGCGTACGTCCACGAGACGTTCCTCAAGGTCGGCGAGCCGCTCGGCCTGATCCAGGTCGGCGCCCTGGCCTACGCCACACCCAGCGTGGAGAGCGGCTGGATCCCCTCGCCGGTGCCCGGCATCTACACCGACCCCGAACTGCTGGACTACCGCCGGCACCTGGCCCTGTTCGGCATCGAGGGCAAGCGCCCGCTGAACGGCAGCTTCTTCTCCGAGGACATCGAGGACTACTACGTCTCCCCGTACGAACTCGGCTACGGAAAGATGATCTCCTTCAACCACGACTTCGTGGGCCGCGACGCCCTGGAGAAGGCCAAGGGCGAGGTACGCCGCACCAAGGTCACTCTCGTCCTCGACTCCGACGACGTGCGCACGGTCATCGGCGAGGGCCAGGACCCCGGCTTCGTGCTCACCTACGCCCGCCACCGCGTGGAGACCGCCGCGGGTCTGGTCGGTGTCACGATGCAGAGCGCGTCGATCGACCCGGTGGGCACCGTTTTGGCGCAGACCCTGATCGACTCCGAGTACGCCACTGCGGGCTCCGAGGTGTCGGTGGTCTGGGGCGAGCACCCCGGTTCCGGCACCGACCCCGAGGCCGACCTCGGCTTCCCCCGCATCCGTGCCACCGTCCAGCCTTCCCCGTTCAACGAGCACGCGCGCACCTTCTACCGCCGCGACCGCTGACGCGACCACCTGCCTGGCACCCCTCCGGCCCCACGTGCCGTGCGACGCGACCCCGCGTCGCCGGCCCGGGGGGGGGGGGGGGGGGGGGGGGGGGGGGGGGGGGGGGGGGGGGGGGGGGAGGAAGAAGAGGGGAGGGAGGGGAGAGGAGGCGGTCACGTAGAGTAGCA
>NZ_JBVHXR010000017.1:120257-260044 GCF_055569295.1 Streptomyces sp. NPDC029292 | reverse complement strand
TCTACTGCAGCGACCTTTGACGCGACCACCTTCCTGCCACCCCTCCGCCCCCACGTGCCGTGCGACGCAACCCCGCTTCGCCGCCCCGTCACACCGCCTCGGCGGTGCGACGGGGGGCTTGGAGGACTCGGCCCCCGCAGACGAGAAAGTGAGAGGACCGACGATGAATCCCGCGAGCACGGCACGAACAGCCGTCGGCACATCGCTCCTTGAGGACTTCTCCCTGGAGATGACCGGGAAGGACATCCTCAAACTGGAAGAAGCCCGCGACACCATTCCCCAGGGCACCCGCATCAATGTCACCTTCCTCGGCAACGAGGATCTGCCGATGCGCCTGGAGGCGGCCCGCGCGGTCAAGCGGCTCGGCTTCGTGCCCGTGCCGCACATATCCGCCCGGCGCCTCGGCTCGCGCGCCGACTTCGAGCAGTTCCTGGCCGGTCTGCAGGCCGACGGCACGTCCGACAACGTGTTCCTCGTCGGCGGAGACCCGGCACACCCCGAGGGCCCTTATGCGGACTCCCTGTCCCTGATCGACACAGGGCTGCTGCAGGAGTACGGCGTTCGGCATGTCGGCATCACCGGATACCCGGAAGGCCACCCGGCGATCGACGGCGCATCGCTCTGGTCCGCACTGCACGACAAGCACAAGGCGCTCACCGTCCAACCCCTGGAGGGCGGTGTCATCACGCAGTTCGGGTTCGACGTCGACCCGGTGCTCACCTGGGTGGAAGAGGTCCGCAGCCGGGGCATCGACCTCCCGATCAGGATCGGTGTGCCCGGGCCTGCCGGAGTGCGCCGGCTCATGTCGTACGGGGCCCGCTTCGGCGTCGGTACCAGCGCGTCCGTCGTCAAGAAATACGGGTTCTCGCTGACCAACCTCATGGGCACTGCGGGACCGGACCGCTTCCTGCGCGACCTCGCCGCGGCCTACGGCCCCGCCCGCCACGGCGACCTGAAGATCCACTTCTATACGTTCGGCGGGCTCAAGGCCACCTCCGACTGGGCCGCCCGCTTCCGGAAGGAAAGCCTCGCATGACCCTCACGCAAGACGCCCCGGCCCGCACAGCCACGGGCAAGTCTCCCGCCCAGCAGGCGTCGCTGATCGTGCAGGGTGCCGACGCCACGGGCATCGTCGCGACCGTGACGTCGGTCCTCAGCGGCCACGGCGCGAACATCGTCTCCCTCGACCAGTACTCGGACAACCCACAGGGCGGCGCCTTCTTCCAGCGCACCGTGTTCGGCCTGGACAGTCTCCAGGCCGCGCTGCCCGCGCTGCGGGCCGAACTCGACAAGCGCCTGGTGGAGGGGTTCGGGCTGAGCTACACGCTTCGGGACATGTCGGTGCCCAAGCGGGTCGCGATCTTCGCGTCCAAGTCCGACCACTGTCTGCTCGACCTGCTGTGGCGCCACCGGCAGGGGCAACTCCCCATCACCGTCTCCATGGTGATCTCCAATCACCCCGACGTGGCCGAGGAGGTACGCAGCTTCGGCATCCCGTTCTTCCACGTCCCCTGCCAGGGCGCGGACAAGTCCGCCGCCGAGGCGGAACACCTGCGGTTGCTGAAGGGCAACGTCGACTTCGTCGTCCTGGCCCGCTACATGCAGATCCTCTCCAGAGGCTTCATCGAGAAGGTCGGCGTCCCGATCATCAACATCCACCACTCCTTCCTGCCGGCCTTCATCGGCGCGGGGCCTTACGCCAAGGCCAAGGAACGGGGCGTGAAGCTGGTCGGCGCCACCGCCCATTACGTCACCGAGGATCTCGACGAGGGGCCGATCCTCGAGCAGGACGTCGTCCGCGTCACCCACGCCCACACCGCCGCCGACCTCACCCGCCGAGGCGCCGACGTGGAACGCGCGGTGCTCTCCCGCGCCGTGCTGTGGCACGCCGAGGACCGGGTCATCCGCGACGGCAACCACACCATCGTCTTCGCCTGACGGAGGAATGTTCTCCGGCACGCAAAACCGCCCGGTGCAGGGACAAACGGTCTTGTCGTGCGCCATCCCTGTGACCGAGCCGTCCGGCCGCGACGGCCGGTGGCCGGCCCGGTCACGGCGCCGTACAGCCGCGGTCACGCCGACCGCACGCAGCACACCCCTCTCACCCGGGCGAATCGTTCCTCACGACAAGAAAGCGGTTCGCCACCATGACCACCACGATCGACGGCACCAGGATCGCCCAGCGGATCCGCGCACAGGTCGAGGAGGTCGCAGCGGCCACGGGTTCGGGCAGAATCCCCGGCCTCGCGACCATCCTCGTCGGCGACGATCCGGCCAGTGCCGTGTACGTCGCCGCCAAACGACGTGCCATCGGAGCAGCCGGAATGCGCGACTTCCACCGCCACCTGCCTCCGCACGCCACCCAGGACGACGTGGCCTCAGTGATCGACGAGCTCGCCGCCGACCCGCACGTCTCCGGCATCCTGCTCCAACTCCCGCTGCCCCGGCAGCTGGACGCGGCCGCGCTGATCGACCGTATCCCCGTCACCAAGGACGTCGACGGCCTCACCACCGCCAGCGCCGGCCTCCTCGCCCGCGGAGAACGCGGACTGCGCCCCTGCACTCCCAGCGGAGTCATCGAACTCCTGGACGCCGAAGGCGTTCGACTCAAGAGCGCCCACGTCGCCGTGGTCGGCTGGGGCGAACTGGTCGGACGGCCGCTGACCCAGCTCCTGCTGCAGCGCGGAGCGACCGTGTCCGTCGCGCACGAATTCATTGGAGAAGCACCCGGGGCTTGTCCACCTCGCGTCCACGGTCCGAGGGCGACTGCGCGAAGGCACGGGCTGGCCCGAGCTGCTGGCTGCGACCTTCCCGCCCGGTTCCGTCACGGGTGCTCCGAAGGAGAGCGCCCTGCGGATCATCGGAGCACGAGAGACATCCCCCCGTGGTCCCTACTGCGGAGGAATCGGCTGGGTCGACGCCGACCACGCACGCGGCGAACTGGCGGTCGGCATCCGCACTTTCTGGATCGCCCGAGCCGATGGCCTTCTGAGGTTCGCCACCGGAGCCGGCATCACCTGGGGCTCGGAGCCGGAGCGGGAGTGGCAGGAAACCGAACTGAAGGCGCGCCGACTGCTGGCCATCGCGTCAGCGGACGTCTCCGGAGCCCGCTGCGATGCCTGACGGATGGCGACTGCCCGGCGAGGCGCGGCCCGCGCACTGAGGTACCCCGCGTACTCGGCTCCGGCACCCTCCGGCAACGACGGCTCGGCGTCGGGCTTCCACAGGAAACGAGTCAGAGGAACTGGAACGATCTAGTCGCGTAGGCTAGCCCCTGGCGCTTAATCGTTCTAGAGGTCGGATACCACTCTTGGTGACACCGCTCGTGGACGGGGCGCGCCCCGTCCGACGGAGAGGGAGTATGCCGATATGGGCCGTTCCGGCCGGGTGACGTTGAGCGACGTGGCCAAGGCGTCCGGCGTGTCGCGGGCGACGGTGAGCTTCGTACTGAACGACGACCCACGGCAGACGATCTCCGGCGCGACACGGGAGCGGGTCCTGGAAGCGGCCCACGACCTGGGCTACGTCCCGCACGGGATCGCCCGCGCGTTGCGCGAGGGGTCGTCGCGCATCGTCGTGCTCAACGTGGACTGGGGCATCGAGGGCAACTTCTCCCGCAGCTACATCCGGGGCCTGGACGAGGAATTGGCCCAGCACGACCACGTCCTTCTCGTCCGGCACGGGCACGCCGTGCCCGAGGCCACGCAGAAGATCCTCGACGCTATCGTGCCGCGGGCGGTGTTCAGGCTCGGCGAGGTCTACATGCAGGGCCACGGGCCCATCGAAGAGGACTGGGACAACGGGTTCGCCGCCAACGCCGCCCTGCAGATCGGCTACCTCGCCGAACGAGGGCACCTCCGGATCGCGATGGCCATGCCCGACCATGACTTCCCGCTCACCGAGGCTCGCCTCGGATTCGCCCGGGAGGCCGCCCGGCGCCTGGGGCTTCCGCCCCTGGAACGCCTCGTCGTGCCACGGCCACGGGAGGCCGGCGCGGCCGCCGTCGAGACGTTTCTGGCAGCACACCCGGACGTAACCGCTCTGGCCGCCTTCGACGACGACATCGCCCTGCGTAGCCTGACCGCCCTGCACGACCTCAGGGTGCGAGTGCCTGAGGACATGGCGGTGATGGGCTTCGACGAGACCGAATACGGCTCCCTGTCCACGCCCGCGCTCACCACCGTCCACATCGACGCCGAAGTCCTCGGACGGCTCGCCGCCCGAGGTGCCCTCGGTATCGACACGGAGGGCCTGGCCCCCGTGCCCGGCCGGATCGTGGTCCGCGCGTCGGCGTGACCACAGCGCCCTGTCGCGAATAGGCGTTTCTGACAACGCCTGGGGCTCCGGTGCTGCAATCGATGCTTGCGAGGACAGCGCCGGGTTGGGCTGCCTCCAGCTTGACTCTGTCGGGGATCTTGCAGCCGTCGAGGTCAGCCGCTGGCAGCCCGCCAGGACTTCAGCCGAGGGATCCCATGCCGGGCCAGGAAGTCCTGGAAGTCGGCCGGTGGCCGGGGCGGGATTGCTTCGCCGGTCGGCGGCAGACCGCTGAGGCGCTCGATGTTCACGGCGATGGCCGTGAAGACATGCTGCAGGTGGGCCTTCTACTGCCCCCGGTAGCGGCAGCGGCGCATGCCGTGTCCGTGAGCGAACTCGTTGACGGTGCCCTCCACTCCGGAGCGAACCGCATACCGGGACCACCCGGATTACTCGCCCGGGCGACCTACGCAGTCAAGGACGGAACCTGCTCACGGGCTACCGACGAAATTCGCTGACCTGCGGAAACGTGGCCCGCGTCGGGTGGACTTCCCGGGCTGGGCGTGAAGGGTCCCGGGTGAACTTCCATACGTCGGCGTCGTCGTGGGTGTGGGCGGTTCCCGCAGGTTCGCAGATTGGGAACCTGCGGGATGGGCCCCGGACTCCTGCCTCGGACACCAGCCGCAAACCCGATCATCTGACCGTCAGCCCCGGTGGTCCGTCCGGGCGGCAAACTGCCCCGAACGGTAGAGTCAGCGATGGCGCAGCATTGCGATCATGAAATCATCATGAACCACTCATTACATGATCAGACACGCGATGCGTACGCTCTGCGCCGCCACCCTCGTGGCCGCTCCCCTCGCCCTGACCGCAACGCCTGCACAAGCCCTGACTTCATGTACGGTCAACGGCCGTCCCGTGTCCGGTACGACCGTCAGTGGTACTGCCGGCTCCGACAACATCAGCTGCGGCGCCCTTGCCTTGGGCGATAGCGTCAACGGCTTGGGCGGGAGCGACTACATCGTCATCAACGGCATCGTTGCCGGCACCGTCGACGGCGGCGCCGGCGGCGACTTCATCACGGCCAACGCCGGTACCACGGCGAACGGCAGGATCCTCGGCGGCGCCGACGGCGACTTCATCTTCGTCGGCCCGAACGCCGGCACCGTCGACGGCGGACTCGGGTCGGACTTCTGCCGAGTCGCTTCCGGTAACCCCCCAATCAACTGCTGACCAGCAGCGGGTTCGTTGGGCCAGCCAACTGCGACGCTCAGAGTGGCCAGCTAGCGTGCCACAACACGCGGTGGCCACCGGCCCGCTGCCCCCGCTCGGCGCATTCCGTCACCTCCGGAGCCGCAATTCGTCGGTTCCCCCTCACCGGAACGGGGACGGACGGACAACGGACACCTCGACAACTCCATAGGCCTTCGAAACAGCCCCGAGCATGCCCACTGATCATGCTGCCGCACTGGGAAACACCAAGATCCCCGACGGAGTCGGGCTAGGCGGCCCTAGGCGTGCCCGTGCACGGTGTACAGATCGTCTTCTTCCTGCCCGGGCGACCGCTCCTGCGCCCTCCGTCCCGGGCCTCTCCGGCCTTGGCCGCGGTGGTGGCGTTGTATTCCAGATAGACCGGTCCACCATCCAGCCCGGGGTGCGCGGGGATCATGCGGCGGTCCCGCTGTCGGCCAGCCGCCACTCCAGTAGGCGGTCGCTCAGCCGGACCGCCTTGCGGCCGCGCTCGTGCAGCAGGCGTACGACGTCGTGCGCGAGAACGCAGTAGGCGTCCCGGAAGTACGCCACCACTTCGGCGTCGTCCGGCAACTCGGAGGTTCTCTCGGCGAGTTCCTCGACCGAAATGGAGGGCGCGCCGGAGATGTGCCCGGCCGCGTACTCCTCTACCGGGCGGACATTGAGGACGACCACCATGCCCGCCTGTGCGCGAGCCAGCAGCTCCTCTCGGCCGACCTCCTCCGCCCCGCCCGCGTCGCCGAGGTAGGCGATGCGGGCGGCCTGGGCGACCTGCCGCAGCAGCGCATACGGGCGGCGATGTCCTCCCCGGCCAGTGCGCTCGCCCTGCGCGAGCAGATCGAGGAGTTCCAGACGCTTCCGCTGGCCAGGGCCTTACCGGTGTGAGCGAAGGCGTCGTACAGCGCCGACTTGCGCGCGGAATCTCCCCTACAGGAGAAGTTCCGCTGTCAGGCGTGCGGCCACAACGCGCACGCGGACACGGTGGGCGCCCTGAACGTTCTACGGGCCGGGCTGGTCCGTCGCGAAGCCCGACCGGCATAGCGAGAAGCCACCCCGTTTACGGAGTGGAGGAGTCACCAGTTGGGCCCTTGGCCACCCAGCGTGTGCCGCTGCATCAGCCGTGAGATGTCCTTCGCAGTGACGATCCCCACCAGATGGCCCCCGTCCATGACGAGAATGCGCATGCCGGTACCCGGGCGGAGCCTGTCGAGAGCCTCACTCAGGAGGTCACTCGGAGCGGCAACCGCGCACTGAGACAGAGGAATCGCCACCTCGCGCACGCGCACGTTCTCACGGCGCGCTCCGGGTATTCCGGCAAGCGTGCGTACCTGAACGATCCCGCTGGGACGGCCTTCGAAATCGAGCAGCGGCACAGCTGAATGGTGTGACTTCACTGCCACCTCGTCGATGAACCGCTGGACGGTCAGCCAGTCGGCACCGGTCGTCACCGGACTGGACATGGCATCGGCCACCCGCACCCCCCGCAGTGCCGTGTTGATCACCGCGCGCTGCCGTTCCGCCCCGGCGACGACCGCGATGAAGAGACCGACGAAGACGAGCCACAGCCCGCCCGACACCCCGCGCAGGAAGGAGAGCCAGCCGAAGACCATCAGCAGCAGGCCCATGACCTGACCGCTTCGGGAGGCCACCCGGTCCGCACGTTCGCGGTCTCCGGTGCGCCACCACAGCAGCGCCTGCACCACCCTTCCGCCGTCGAGCGGCGCAGCGGGCAGCAGGTTGAACGCGCCCAGGGACAGGTTCACCCAGCCGAGCCACACCAGAACGGCGGCGGGCACCGCCCAGCCGGACAGCGTGTGCAGCCCGATTCCCGCTCCGAGCGCGGCGCCTCCGATGGCCAGGCTGGTGAGCGGCCCGCTGACCGCCACCCAGAAAGCCACCGCGGCGGTCTGCGGCCGCCCCATCCGGGTCATCCCGCCCAGCGCCCACAGCGTCACATCCTGTACCGCGATCTTCTTCCTGCGGGCAGTCGCGGCGTGTGCCGTCTCGTGGAGCAGCAGACTGCCCATGAGCAGCACGGCCCCTACGGCGCTGGCGAAGGTGTACACCGCATCCGAGCGCCCTGGAGTCCATGCGGGGAGGGTCTGGCGGCCCAGGCCGTACCCGAACAGGACCACCAGCAGCGGCACGCTCCAGTGCATCCGCAGCGGTACCCCGACAACCTGTCCGACACGGACCGAGCCGTTCATCGTCGTCTCCTGCCGGTTCGACGTCCGGTCCACCGGGCAGGACCTCGCGAGCTGCACTCCGTAAACCGACCAGCACGGCATCCACCTACAATTGTCGCTCTCCGAATCCCCCGCAGTCGGCCAGGGGCCCGGGCCGCTCGCTCCTCAGGTCCGTGAACCCCGGATCTAGGCTGGACCTACCGATGGCGATGTGGAGGTGCGTTATGGGGCACAGCCACCACTTCCACCTGGATCAGGGTGACCACTCGATCACCGTGAACGTCGGGCCCGGAAAGAACGGAGAGATCGAGCTCCTGGTCAACGGCAAAGTGGTCGCGTACCAGAAGGAGCACGGCCCCGGGACAAGCCTGCTGAGCGGCGAACTGCCCGACGATCCCACCCGCCCGTTCCGGGTCCGGATACGCCAGCCGCACCTCGTCCCGTCCCAGCCCAGATGCACTCTGGAGCTGGACGGCGTAGAGCAGCCCATGCCGGAAAGGCCCATGCTGTGAGCTCTCAGCTGCGCGACTGCGGGCGGGAGTACTTGCATGCCCTCGGCGTCTCGGCCGCAGCGTCAATCCGCGGCATCCGGCTGCCCGGGCCGCAGCACGGCCCTGATCTCTGAGCCCTACCAGACCCCCTCGCTCCCCAGACTGCTATTCCAGCAACAGGCAGACCAACTGGTCCAACTCCTCGGCATCCGTCGAAGTAGCCAGGACAGAGCGCACGACCTGGCGAAGCTTGACGAAGCTCTTCCGCTCATTAAGGTCCAGCTGAGCGACACGTTCGGCCTCAGCAGCACCACCACGAAGGCGTACGTCGCCCGCAGAATCATCGAGGGGAAGACCTTCCGCGACGCGCAGAGAGGCCTCAGGCGCGCCATCTGCCGTCAGATCTTCAAGATCCTCGAGCGGACCGACCGAACCAAGATCGGGAGTGTCGAGGATGCTACTCAAGCCGCTTGACACGCCAGAGCAGCCTCGGGGGGACAGCTGCCGTCGACCGGCGACTTGGCCTTCCCGTGCCACCCAGGGCCGCCTCGTCGCGGAGCCGGGGGCCGACATCCTCGTGGCCGTGCTCGCGAAGCCAGGGCTGAGCGGAGCGGACGTCGTTGTGTCGGCGGGGAGGATCGTGCCGGCCTGGCCGGGCGGGCTCGTGCCGGTTCCGTCACGTCCCCGCGGGCGGGGCGATCTCGACACGCACTCCGCAGGCCTCGAAAGCGCGGATCTGCGCGTCGGGCGCCGATGTGTCCGTGACCAGGGTCCACTCCTCCCCGAGCGTCGCCCACGCGTGGAACGGCGCACGCCCCAACTTGGCGCCGTGG
The DNA here is from genome assembly GCF_055569295.1 of Streptomyces sp. NPDC029292. Classification (NCBI taxonomy): domain Bacteria; kingdom Bacillati; phylum Actinomycetota; class Actinomycetes; order Kitasatosporales; family Streptomycetaceae; genus Streptomyces; species Streptomyces sp. NPDC029292. The sequence goes on along the minus strand of NZ_JBVHXR010000017.1, from coordinate 251,029 downwards.
GCGAGCACGTAGACCCGGTCGGCGCGGCGTGACATCAGCTCCTTGAGGCGGGTCTGGCGCAGGTCCGCCTCGCAGATGCCGCGGTCGACGCCGACGCCGTCGGCGCCGAGGAAGACCCGGTCGAAGGACATGTGCTCGAGCGCGGCCTCCGTGAGCGGGCCGACGAAGCCCTGGCTGAGCGGGCGGAGCGTGCCACCGAGGCACTCGACGTGCACGCCCTCCGCGTCCATCAGGGCGTGCAGGGCGGTCAGGCCCGTCGTCGCGATCGTCAACTCCTTTGCGCCGCGCAGCTCGTGGGCCAGCGCGCCCACCGTCGTACCGGCGTCGAGGAGCAGCGTCTCGCCCGGCTCGACCTGCCGTGCCGCCCACTGCGCGATGGCCCGCTTCTCCTCGTATGCCTCGCCCGTGCGCTGCCGCAGCGACGCCTCGGGGTGCGCGGACAGCGCCATCGCGCCGCCGTAGGTGCGTGCGAGGCGGCCCTCCGTGGTGAGACGGGCGAGGTCGCGGCGGATGGTTGAGGGGGTGACGTCGAAGAGCTGCGAGAGCTCCTCGACGCTGGCGAGGCCGGTGGTGGTGGCGAGGTGGACGATGCGGTCGCGTCGTGCCTGGGAAGTGGTCGGCGGCATCTACGGAGTCCTCTACGGTGCGGCAGTAACGACGGTGCAGGGGACGGCGGTTCAGGCGACCGGGGCGACCGGCGCCGTAGCCATCTCGGCCGCCTGGCGCAGCGCCTCGACCATGCTACCGGCCTCCGCCGTGCCCGTTCCGGCGATGTCGAAAGCGGTGCCGTGGTCGACTGAGGTGCGGATGACGGGCAGTCCCACGGTGAGGTTGACACCCGCCTCGATGCCCAGGACCTTGACCGGGCCGTGGCCCTGGTCGTGGTACATCGCCACGATCAGGTCGTAGTCGCCGCGTGAAGCGAGGAAGAAGGCGGTGTCGGCGGGGAGCGGACCCCGGGCGTCGACGCCCTCGGCGCGCAGCTTCTCCAGGGCCGGGACGATCTTCTCCTCTTCCTCGCCGTAGCCGAACAGGCCGTTCTCGCCCGCGTGCGGGTTGATGCCGCAGACGCCGATGACGGGGTTCGGGGTGCCGGCGCGGACCATCGCCTCGTGACCGCGGCGCACTGTGCGCTCGACGAGGCCCGGCTCGATGCGGTTGACGGCGTCGATCAGGCCGATGTGCGTGGTGACGTGGATGACCTTCACCTTCTCGGTGGAAAGCATCATCGAGACCTCCTCGGTCCCAGTCAGGTGGGCGAGGAGTTCGGTGTGGCCGGGGTAGATGTGGCCCGCGGCGTGCAGGGCCTCCTTGTTGAGAGGTGCGGTGCAGATGGCGTTGACCTCGCCTGCCACGGCGAGTTCGGCGGCACGCTTGATGTACGCGTACGCGGCGTCGCCCGCGACCGGCGTCAGCTTGCCCCAGGGCAGGTCTGCGGGGAGCAGGCCGAGGTCGACCACGTTGACGCGGCCGGGTGTGAACTCGGCGTCGCGCGGGTGGTCGACGGCGGCGATCTCGCAGTCGAGGCCGAGGATGCGGGCGGCCTCGCGCAGCCGCTGCGCGTCGCCGATGACGACGGGGCGGCAGCGGGTCAGGACGGCGTCGTCGAGCAGGGCCGCGACGACGACCTCGGGGCCGATGCCGGCGCCGTCGCCCATGGTGACGGCGATGAGGGGGAGGGGGGTGCTCATGAGGACAACTCCTAGGCGGGAGGCGGACAGTGACAGGTTCAGGTGGCGGCCGTGGCGGTGGCCAGGCGGGGCCGTAGCGCGACGGCGATGCGCAGCAGTGAGTCCTCGGCTCCGTAGCTGCCGGGGCGGGTGACGACGCGGCGGCCGTCGGGGGTGCGGGAGTGGACGGCGCCGTGGTGGATCTCGCCGAGCGGTTCCAACTCCCTTATGCCCAGGGCGTCCAGGGTGGTGCGGGCGGTCTCGCCGCCGGTCAGGACGAGGTCGGGGCGGCCCGGGTACGCGGCGGCGAGCGCACCCAGGGCGGTGCTGAGGGCCCGGCCCGCGCCGGGGCGCGGGCCTGCCGAACCGTCGATGGACAACACGGTCAGGGCAGGGGCGGCGGCGGTACGCGGCAGGCGGACCGTGCCCGCCGCCAAGTCGGCCGGATCCAGCGGCACATGGTGCGCGCCGAGCGCGGTGAGGTGCGCGATCTGCGCAACCGCGCCAGGCTCGGCGGTCCCCACGACGAAGAGCAGCGGGGTGCGGTCCCGGGCGGGCGCGGGCGGGGGTGCGGCGGCAGCGGGACGCAGCAGCGCGCGCCCGAGCGCGGCCGCCAGACCACCGCTGCCCAGGAGCCGGAATCCGGGGCCGAGCCGCAGCGCCGCCGCGGCCACCGCGTCCAGGTCGGCGTCGGTTTCGGCGTCCGGAGCAGGGTGCGCACCGGACGCGGCGATCCGCCGGAACTCCGCGTCCAGTGCGGCGGGTTCGGACCGTACGACATCGAGGGGGACCGTACGGACCAGCAGACCGGACAGCGCCTCGGGCAGCGAGCGGGGCGCGGACGCGCGTTCCGCGCGCCAGCCGTCCGTGCGGTGCAGCGGAACACCGTTCACGTGCACTACGCCGCCGGTCACGGTGCGCCGGGCCGCGGGCAGCGCGGGGGCGATGACGACGGCCTCGGCCCCCTCGGCGTAGGCAGCAGCCTCCGCGGCGAGGTGGCCGCGCAGCTGTGAGTCGACCTTCTTGTACAGCAGGCGAGGCGGGCCGGCCTGCGCCGCGCGCAGCGCCGTGCGCACGGCGTATGCCGCTTCGGCGGGCGGCACACGACGGGTGTCCAGGTCCACGACGAGGTCGTGCGCGGCAGCGATCTCGGCCGTGTCAGCGGCGTTGAGCGACAGACGGACCAGGCCGCCGAGCGCGCAGGCGGTCTCGGCCGCGCCGGACAGGTCGTCCGCGAGCGCGACGACGTACGGCAGTACGGGCGGCGAGACGCATGGAAGTGGGGGCGGGGGCAGGGAAGCCACGGGATCGAACCTCCTTGGGCGTGCCCGGCGGTGGGCGGCCCGGTGAGGATCATGACACAGGTTGCGTGAAATGCGCGAGACCTCTTGCGCGATTTACGCAGCCGTGCGAGCGTTCCCGTGGCGCCGACGGCTGTCACCCGCGGACCGCGTCGCCCTCGTGGACGCGACGCGTACCGGCTTACACAGCACATCGCACCGCACTTGGCCGCAGCATCGCATCGCCGGGAACCACCGCAGCGACCGCTCGAGGCCGCGTAGCCGCACGGCACCACCCGCGATGCGCACATCACGCATGAGATCGCGCACGAGCACGAAACCGCACCACCCGCACCACCCGCCTCGGAAGGAACCCGCCGTGACCGTCGGCCTTGAACTCCCGCACGTCCCCGTCCCGTTGTCCCGTCTCGTCCTCGGCACGATGACCTTCGGCGACACCGCCGACCGCACGACGGCCGCCGCGATGCTGGACGCCGCGCTCGATGCGGGCATCACCGGCGTGGACACCGCCAACGGCTACGCGGGCGGCGAGAGCGAGCGCATCCTCGCCGAGCTGCTGCCCGGCCGCCGCGACCAGGTGGTTCTCGCCACCAAGGCCGGCATCCCCCACCCCGACCAGGGCGAGCACGCGCCACTCTCCGCCGAGGGCCTGCGCGCCGCGCTCGACGGGAGCCTCAAGCGCCTGGGCACCGACCACGTCGACCTCTTCTACCTGCACCAGCCGGACCGCAGGACACCGCTCACCGAAACCCTCGCGACCGTCGCCGAGTTCGTGCAGGCGGGCAAGGTCCTCGCCCTCGGCGTCTCCAACTTCGCCGCCTGGCAGATCGCCGAGCTGAACCGCGTGGCCGACGAGGTCGGCGCACCCCGCCCGGTCGTCGCCCAGCAGCTCCACAATCTCCTCGCGCGCCGCATCGAGGAGGAATACACGGAGTACGCCGCCACCACCGGACTGCGCACGATGGTCTACAACCCGCTCGGTGGCGGCCTGCTCACCGGCCGCCACAGTTTCGAGCAGGCTCCGGACAACGGGCGCTTCGGCGACTCCAAGCTGGCCGCGATGTACCGCGAGCGGTACTGGAACGAGGATCTGTTCCGCGCCGTCACCGACCTCACCCGCATCGCCTCCGACGCGGGCCTGCCGCTGACCGACCTGGCCCTGCGCTGGCTGCTGTCGCGGCCCTCCACCGACGCGCTGCTGCTCGGCGGCTCCAAGGTCGAGCACTTGAAGGCCAACATCGCCGCCGCGTCCGCGGGCCCGCTGCCCGCGGACGTCCTGGCCGCCTGCGACGAGGTCGGCGCCCGCCTGCGCGGCCCCATGCCCGCCTACAACCGCTGACCTCCCGCCCCCACCCCCGTAACGGAGACACCCATGGCCACCGGCCGCACCTCTGCCGAGTTCACCGCCGCGCTGCGCAATCGCGAGCAGCTCATCGGCTACTGGTCGTTGCTCGACTCGCCGATCGCCGCCGAGCGCCTCGCCCGCGTCGGCTACGACTACCTGGCCTTCGACGCCCAGCACGGCCTCTTCGGCTACCAGGGCATGCTGAACAACCTCCTCGCCACCGACACCAAGGGCAGCACCGCCGTCGGCATGGTGCGCGTAGAGGCCAACGACCTCACCTACATCGGCAAGGCGCTCGACGCGGGCGCGACTGCCGTGATCGTCCCGCTGATCGACAACGCCCAGGACGCCGCCGACGCCGTCGCCGCCGTCCGCTACCCGCCGCTGGGCCGCCGCTCGTACGGCCCAATGCGCGCCCAGCTGCGCATCGGCCCGAACCCGGCCGACACGCACGAACAGACCGCCGTCCTCGCGATGATCGAGACGGCTGACGGCCTGGCCAACGTCGAGGAGATCTGCGCGACCCCCGGCCTGGACGGCGTCTACGTCGGCCCGTCCGACCTGCGCCTGGCCATCGGCGGCGCAACCTCCACCGACCCTTCCGTACAAGATGAGTTCGAGCAGGCCCTCACCCGCGTCCGCAAGGCGGCCGAGGCGGCGGGCATCGCGGCCGGCATCCACAACGCCGACGGCGCGAGCGCCGCCCGCCGCCTCGCCGAGGGCTTCACGTTCGCGACGGTCGCGGCCGACGTCGTGCACCTGCAGCAGATCGCGACGTCCCACCTGGAGGCGGCACGAGGCGGGGCGCGCTGATGCCGACCACGCTCATCACGACGCCCACCTTCGCCCGGCATTCGGTGCGCCCCTGGCAGATCCTGGAGGAGGCCGGAGCGGGTCCCCTGCGCCCCTGCGAGGACGTGGCGCTGCCCACCGCCGAACTCCTCGAGTACGCTGCCGAAGCGGACGCGTTGATCGTCGGCATGGACCCGATCACCGCCGAGGTGATGGACGCCGCACCCCGCCTCAAGGTGATCGCCAAGCACGGCGTCGGCGTCGACACCATCGACGTGGCCGCCGCCCACGCCCGCGCGATACCGGTGGTGTGCGCGCCGGGCAGCAACGCGCGCGCGGTGGCGGAGTACACCTTCGGCCTGCTGCTGTCTGCGACCCGCTCCCTGACCGCCTCGCACACCGCGGTGGCGGCGGGCGGCTGGCCCAAGCTGTTCGGCCCCGAACTGCACGGCAAGACGCTGGGCATCGTCGGCTTCGGCCGCATCGGCCGCCTGCTGGCCGGATACGCTCGCGCCTTCGGGATGGAGCTGCTCGCCCACGACCCGTACGTCTCCGAGGCCGACGTCCGCGCGCACGGCGCCGAACCCGCCGCACTCGAAGCCCTGTTGGCGCGCGCCGACGCCGTCAGCCTGCACACCCCGCCCGACCCGTCCGGCACCCCACTGCTCGACCGCGCCCGCCTTACGGCGATGAAGCCGGGCGCGATCCTGGTCAACGCCGCGCGCGGCGGCCTCGTCGACGAACACGCGCTCGCCGACCTGCTCGGCTCCGGACACCTCGGGGCCGCGGCCCTCGACGCGTTCAGCACCGAGCCGCTGCCCGCCGACCACCCGCTGCGCGAGGCTCCCCGCGCCCTCCTCACCTCGCACATGGCCGCCTGCACGCCCGAGGCCAACCAGGCCATGGGGGCGATGGTGGCCAAGGACGTCGTCCGCGTACTGGCCGGCAAGGAGCCGCACCACCAGGCGCGTTGAGACACCACGGCACAAGGCACCACGGCACGACCCCTGTCCCCATTCCGGATACCGGCGACGACGCCGGAAGATCCCCTAAGGACCTGACATGGCCACCACGACCGACGGCGCCACGGCGGCGCCGCCACCCGCGCAGACCGACCCGTACGCGCTGCGCGCCGAAGACGCCCGCCCAGCCCCCGAGACCTTCCGCGGCCGACTGCGCCAGCTCGGCCCCGGGCTCGTGCTGTCCGCTGCCGTCGTCGGCTCCGGCGAACTGATCACCACCACCTCGCTCGGCGCGAAGGCCGGGTTCGCGCTGCTCTGGCTGGTGATCATCTCGACCGCGGTCAAGGTGTGGGTGCAGATGGAGCTGGCCCGCTGGACCATCCTCAACGGCCGCCCCGCGCTCGACGGCTTCCGTGACGTCGGCCCCCGGATCGGCCGGCTGAGCTGGATCAACTGGCTCTGGATCGGCATGGACTTCGCCAAGATGTTCCAGCGCGGCGGCATCATCGGCGGCACCGCGGCGGCCTGCTCGATCCTGCTGCCGATCCACGGGGCGGCGCTGAGCACGTCGTCCCTGACCATCTGGGCCCTCATCGTCACCGGCTCCGCCATCCTCATCCTGCAGACGGGCAAGTACCACATCATCGAGCGGGTCGAGGTCGTCGGCATCACGCTCAAGACGGTCATCACCTTCGGCCTGGCACTCGCCCTGCCGTTCACCGCCTTCGGGTACGGCACCGGGCAGCTCGCCGACGGACTGAGCTTCCAGATCCCCGCAGGCACGGTCGGCATCGCACTCGCCATGTTCGGTATAACGGGCGTCGGCGCCGACGAGATGACGACGTACACGTACTGGTGCCTGGAGAAGGGCTACGCCCGCTGGACCGGCCCCGACGACGGCACCGAGCAGCGCGCCCGGCGGGCCGAGGGCTGGCTCAAGGTCATGCGGCTCGACGTGGGCGTCTCATGGATCGTGTGCACCGTCTGCACCCTGTCCTTCTACGTGATCGGCGCCTCGGTGCTCCACCCGCAGGGCCTGGTACCCGAGGGCAACGACATGATCACCACGCTGTCGCACAGCTACACCGACACGCTCGGCCCATGGGCCAAGTACCTGTTCCTGGCAGGCGCGATCTCCGTCCTCTTCTCGGTCACCGTCGCCTCGTCGGCCAGCGTCCCCCGCTTGTGGACCAACACCCTCGGTCTGCTCGGAGTGGTCAACTGGCACGACATGCGCTCGCGCACCCGCACCATCCGCATCCTCACCTGCTGCCTGCCCCCGGTGTGGATGTGCATCTTCCTGTGGGTCCAGTCCCCCGTCCTGATGGTGCAAATCGGCGGCATCGGCGGTGGCATCTTCTTGCTTGCGGTCGTGGTCGCGGTCTGGCGCCTGCGCTACACCGGCGTCCCGCCCCGCTTCCGCGCCAACCCCTGGCTGACCGCCGCCCTCGTCCTGAGCAGCGCGGCGATCCTGTTCCTCGGGGTGTACGGGGTACTCGACACGCTCGGGCTCACCCCCGGCAGCTGAATCCCGCGGCGAGATGCGCTCGTGCCCCGCCACCGCACACCGCCCGACCCGGCCTCGACTGACGGGCCCGGGTCGGGCGGTGTGCGGTGCCGCGCGGTTCGTCGGGGTCAACTACAACCACCCGGCCCCGCCAGCGCCACGGTCTTCGTCGGCGTCCCCGTAGGGAGCAGTGCATCGAGGGCGCGGCCGAACGTGTCCGTGATCGGACCGTTGGAGAGGGCCACGGGTGTGCCTTCCGAGGCCGCCAGCAGGTGTGCCAGTCCGGCTCCCACGGCAGCAGCCCACTGCGGGTTCCAGCCGCCATCTGGGTTGACGGGCGGCGCAGCCTGCCACTTCTGCCATTCCCAACTGGTCGTCCAGCCTCCACGGGCGCCACGGCGGCCCAGAGGGTTCCGGTTCCACGGCATACGTTCCCGGCTCCATGAGGACGGGGAGCAGTCTGTGGCCCCACATCTGATGGCCGTGGACGGGCAGTGCGACCTGCGCGAGCGGGCTGCCGAGGACAGCGTCGCATCCCGCACACACGAATACCGTCATCCACCCTCCATGCCTCTGACATGCGTGTTATGAGTCAAGAAGTTGGCAGAGTTTGATCTTGCTCGGGTCGGGATTCTCCATCTTTGGAGGGGCTCCTCATCGTGTCCGCGTGAGCGTGGGCAGGCGACCGGAAGTAGGTCTGGCGCGGTGTGCGGCCTCCGATCAGGGGCGGCGGCCCGCAAGGACGCAGAACTCGTTCCCCTCTGGGTCGGCAAGACAGACCCAGCTCTCATCGCCGATTTGGCCGACGTCGGCGTGTCGAGCACCTAGGTCGAGCAGGCGACGGACCTCTTCGTCTTGCTCCCTGTCGGCTGGGTTGACGTCGAGATGGAGCCTGTTCTTGACGGTCTTGCCCTCGGGCACGCGCGCGAATGTCAACGTCGGTGGCACTGGGCCGAGGTGGTTCTTGCCTTCAGGCACCATAGGGGAGCCAATTGTGACAATTCCGTCGCCTTCGTCTTGCACCTCGTAGTCAAGGACCGAGCACCAGAACCGGGCGAGACCGTTGGGATCGGCACAGTCGATCGCAAGCTCGGTGAACTTACTGGCCATGTCAGGACCTCCCAGTCGAGTAGCGGGTCCGCCAAAGGCCACACGCCAATCGCGGTGTTCGACGGCGAGATAAGCCGCGCGTGGTGTGCGTTCGTCGAGGGCCTGGTCGGGTCGCAGAGTGGTGTAGGTGTGGCGGAACAGGTCGACTTCGACGGCGAGGGCGTTGCCGTCGCCGTCGCCGTCGCCGATGGTGGCGCGGTAGAGATGTTCGTACTTCAGCGTGCCGAAGAACCGCTCGACTATGCCGTTCGTTGGTCTGTGGGCTCCTCACCGTGTGCGGACGTGACGGAACAGCGGGTCGTCGCCGGCGAACGCGTCAGCGAAGGTCACGCCACGAAAGCATGGCCCGTTGTCCGTCACGACGGCGATCGGAGCGGGTGCTTCACCGATCACGTAGTCGTCGGCGTCGACGACGTCCGTCACGCCGCGGTCGGCACGGAGGTCGTCGAGGTCGAGGACCCGTTCGGCCTCGACAACGGCCCGGCGGAGGCAACCGAGCGCATCCTGGCCGCGAGACGTCGGGGTGACGGTGGCGGCGAGGCAGTACTTGGTGGCGTAGTCGATGACTGCGCAGATCCGCCAGATCCCGCCGCGGGCGGTATCGAACTCGGAGAAGTCCATCTGCCAGACCCGCTTCCGCCGGCGTGGTCGGTCTCGGAACACCCGCTTCCGCAGCCGCGCCCACGATCTGCGGTCCGCCCGGAACGCGGTCGGCAGCAGCAGTCCGCACCGGCGGAGGGCCCGCTGAACGGTGGAGGTGGACACCTGGTGGCCGTCGGCACGCATCATCGCGGCGATCTTGCGATGCCCCCAGGCGGGCCAATCCGCTGCGTACTTCGCGGCGACTGCCTCGATCGCGTCCGCTCTCGGCGCCGGCCATGGCCCCTTCGGCGGGTCGCCGACGCGGTGGCGGGCTAGTCGCCGCCAGTAGGTTCGTTCGGGGATCCCAGCGAGTGCTGCGAACCTCGAGACCGACACGCCATGTGCCGCTCTCAGGGCCTCGAGGTCGGCGAAGGGACAGCGTCGACGAACTCCGAGCCTTTCTGCCAGATCCGCAGCTGCACCGTCGCCTCCGCGAGAGTGAGCTTCAGCTGCTCGCACTCGTGGCGCAGCCGCCGCTCGGTCTGCGACTGCCCACCATCGGGGCCGGGCAGCGAACGGTCCATCCCGGCGTTGCCCGCGTCGACGAACCGGTCCCGCCAGTTGCCCACCGTCGCCGAGGACGCCCCATGCCGACGTGCTGCCTCGGCCAGCGACAACTCGCTCTTCAACACGGCCAACACGACCTGGATCTGCTCGTGCACCGACTCCTGCCGTGACGGCTTCTGCTGTCTGCTCTCCCAGCCATCCTTCCCGGCCCCTCAACTCAGCCCCCTGCCGGAAAGTTTGACTCACTCCATGCGGATTATCTCGGTCGTGCGTTCGACGGCCAACGGTTTTATCGATCGCCACACGGTGTCGACGGGTATGTGCCGGGCGCACCGGCACATGGTGCTCATCTGCAGGCCGGCTCCGCGGCGTAGGAGCCGTCCTGGCCACCGATGCGCCGCCAGGCGTCGGCCGTGTTCTGGTGGATGCCGAGCAGTCGGCTGACCACGACGGCGGGCAGTTCGGAGGCGAGCTCCACCAGGGCGGTGTTGCGTGCCATCCGCGGTCGGATGCCGAGTGCTTGGAGCCGACTGGTCAGCCGGCTGCGGCTGAGGTGCTGGCCGGGGAAGCGACCAGGAAAGAGCCAGCGCTCCGCGGCCGTGTTCGTGGCCATCGCTTCGTCGTGAAGGGCGCGGACGTATCCGTCCAGGGGCAGGGGCATCTCGGCCGGGATCTTTCCGAGCCGGAGCACTACCGAGTTCCGGCTGATCGTCGTGGGGTTGGTGGTGAGGGCGGTGATCCAGTAGGGCTCCTGGGCGAAGAGGAGAGCGAGGGCCCAGAAGGGGCCGCTCCAGCCGGTGAACTGGCCGGCGAAGGAGCCGATCGGTACGCCGACGACGTTGGCAAGGGTCGGGCCGCCCATCATGACGCCGACAGCCCAGGTGGAGTTGCCGGGACCCGAGGCGGCGGTGGCGATGACGAATCCGACGACCAGAACGCTCCGGTGGCCAGGGCGGTGACGACGCGGGCGATGAGGACGATCGTGAAGGAGCTGCTCAGCGCGGCGACGACGTGGACGCAACCCCCACGACCAAGACCTCCACGACCTCGTCGGCGAACTGTCCACCCGCAGCGAGGAATTCCGCACCCGCTGGGGCGCCCACGACGTCCGCCACCACGGCACCGGGGTCAAACGCTTCCACCACTCAGCCGTCGGAGGGCTCACCCTCGCCTTCGAAGGCCTTGAAATGGCCGCCGAACCCGGCCTCACCCTCACCATCTGCACCGCCGAACCCGGCTCACCCTCCGAAGAAGGACTGCGCCTACTCGCCTCCTGGGCCGCCGCACAAGAAGCCGACTCCCCCACGCAACAGGCAGCCGGCTGACTGCCCACTCACGAAGTCTCCGACGGCTCCGTACTGAACACCGGTGCCTGCGAACTCGACGCTGAGCGGCACGAGAAGGCCACCAGACGGACGCGTTCCGCGGCGGCCAGGCACCTGAATTGGCGAACCGCGTGCTTCCGACCGGGCGATGTCCAGGGTCCGTGCTGGCGAGCGCGGCCGCGGCGGGGTCGAGCGGCGCCTGGTCGACCTCGGCGCCCGGCCCTCTTCCGGGCTCTCCCCGCGCGGCTGGGCCAGCACCTCGGTCACCGTCTCACGCGCGATGACCAGCCGTTCCAGGATCGCCTCGGCTTCCGCGAGCTCCGCCGTGATCCGCAAGACCTGCTCCCGCAGGCCCTCGATCCGCTCACGCGCAGCCGATTCCTTCGCTTCCAGCAGATCCAACACCGATGCCACGGGCCACCTCTGCACCGTCCAGGAGGGACACAACGCGCCATCTCTCCCTCGCTGGGCCCGAGTTCACGCCCACCCAACGATCACGTTCGGAACGACCACGGCTTCTGAGATCGATCAACCGCGCGCCATCCAAGGCAGTTCACCCAGTGGGCAAGGTCTACTAACCAGCACCGACGCGTGCGAGCCGGGCTCCCGGACGGCCAGGACATCCGCCGCTACACCCCGTCCACGGGTCAACGTCAGCCAACGGGGGCAGTGCGGATGGCAGCGATGTCGAATTGGAGGCGCACTTTCTCACTCACCATGGCGCCGCCCTCGGCCAGTCTGGTGTGGTACGTCAGGCCCCATTCAGAGCGGTCGATGGTGGTGGTGCCGTCGAAGCCGACCCGTTCATAGCCGAATGGATCGGTGACGTGTCCTATGTAGGTGAGCTCCAGAACGACGGCGCGGGTGGTGTCTTTGATGGTGAGGTCGCCGGTCATGCGGTAGACATCCGTGCCCGCGAGTTGCACGGCGGTACTGGTGAAGCGCATGCGCGGGTAGGTCGCGGCGTCCAGGAAATCGCGGCCCGCCAAGTGGGCGTCGCGTTGCTCCACACCGGTGTAGACGCTGGCGGTGGACAGCACGATCTCGGCCTGTGAGCGAGCCGGGTCTCGGCCGTCGAAGTAGAGGCGGCTTTGGTACTTGGTGAAGGCCCCGCGCACCGTGGTCACCATGGCATGTCGGACGGAAAAGCCGATCCTGCTGTGTGCAGGGTCGATTTCCCATTCCCCGGTCAGAGTCGCCAGGGTGGGATCCGGAAGGACAACAGAGGCGGAGGCCGGCTGACCTGCGGGTGGCTCGGGAGCGCTGCGGGGTGCCGGGCGGCGGAACGAGGCACCACGGTTGAACAGATTCATGTTTCATCCAGTTACTGCAGAAATCGATACTGCCGCAATTCTTCATCAAGAACTGGAGCTTTGCAGACCCGCGTCGGTAACTTACACATCACCTCCGCATGATCGATGGCCACACAATCCACACACTCGTCAAAGCGGAACAAGCTCAACCCTCGAGTTCGCCGGTCTGACCGACAACATCGGCCAGCCGCTCGACTACCAACCCCACGACTTCCGAAGGATCTTCATCACCGATGCCATCCTGAACGGTCTGCCGCCGCATATCGGGCAGGTCATCGCCGGTCACGACGACATCTCAACCACCATGCGCTACAAGGCGATCTGTCCCACGGAGGCCATCGAGGCCCACCGGGCGTTCATCGCGCGGCGCCGGGCGACACGTCCGAGCGAGGAGTACCGCAGTCCGACCGACCAGGAAAGGGACGAGTTCCTGGGCCACTTCGAGCTCCGCAAGCTCGCCCTCGGCACCTGCGGACGGGCCTTCGGAACCAGCTGCATCCACGAGCACGCATACATCCGCTGCCCGATGCTCCAGCTCGACCCAGGCGAGCGAAGGCGCCTCGTCGAGATCAAGGACAACCTCATCGACCGCATCGCTGAGGCCAAACGGGAAGGCTGGCTCGGCGACGTGAAGGGCTTTGAGACCACCCTCGAGGGCGCCAAGGGCAAGCTCGCTCAAATGGACACACAAACGGCAAGATCAAAACAGTCGATCTACCTAGAATGTCCTCATTCGGTGAGATTGCCGCACGAGCCACCTGATCCCGGCTCCGCCAGCATACTGATGGACCAAACGCTCAGTTACTGACGCCGCTGGCCAAGGACACAGAACTCGTTACCTTCGGGATCTGCCAATACAACCCACGATTGATCACCCTGGCCAATATCAACACGCTGTGCGCCGTGAGCCACCAGACGAGCCACCTCGGCGTCCTGGTCATCAGGCCTGAAGTCGAGATGCAGTCGGCTCTTAGCCTTCTTGCTCTCATCAAGCCGGACGAAGTCCAACCCCGGCAGGCGATCCGGCTCCGGGCGGATCTCGAACTCCTCATCAGAGGAGTGGACTACAACCCAACCAAGAGCCGTAGCCCACCACTGCCCCAAGGCCACCGGATCTACCGAGTGAACAATTACCTGTTCCCATTCCAAGGTCATCCGCGGAGCTTAGACCAGCCAGGGCTTCAAGAACAGATGCGCATGAAGGGGCAACTGGCCTGCAGGTTCGCTTAGTTCGGAGAAAACACGGCGAACCCGCACCTGCTGATCACCCAGAAGACCGCCGTCGAACTCGGCCCGGCCGGCAAGCTCTGGACCACCCGGGCCACCCGGGCCACCCGGGCCACCCGCAACCTCACCGCCACCCTTGAAAGGCTCCGCGTCGACCGCCAGCTCGAAGAGGCCCTCAACCACGGCGCCGACCCGCTCCACCTCGTCCTCGTCTTCGGCATCGACGAGAAGACGGCCATCCGCTACGCGGAGTCGGCACGCGTGCTTCTGGATGAGGCTGCCGAGCAGCCATCGCAGTGAAATCCGCTCGACCTGGTTACCTCCTTGAAGAGATCCTTGGCCATGGAGTTCCTCTGCTACCACCGCGACCGGCCCGGCTCCCTGTCGCTGCGCGACGAGCTACTGGAAGAGCATTGGTCATATATGGACCGGTACGCGAAGGAGATGATCGCCCGGGGCCCGACCCTCGCCGGCGACGGCGACACACCCACCGGAAGCGTGCACATCGTCACCCTGCCCGATCCCGCCGCTGCCCGCGCGTTCGCCTTCGACGAGCCGAACTACCAGGCTGGCGTCTACCGGGACGTGCTGCTGCGACGGTGGCGCAACACGCTGGGGCGCACCATGTGGGACTTCCCCGGCGGCCGGAGCGGTGGCAACCGGTACCTGGTGCTCGGCCTCGGCGCGAGGCAGGCCGCCGACCTCGCGGTGCCGCCCGACCGGGACGAGCTGATCGCCTACGGACCGCTGCTGTCCGACAACGGCGCCACCTGGCTGGGCGCGGCTGCGTTGGTCCGGGCGCCGGACCCGAACACGGCACGCGCCATCCTGACCCCGGACCGGTACGCCGACATTGAGGTGCACAACTGGCAGTTCGGCGGGCGGCCGTGATAACGGAGGACGTCCCGACCGACGTCACCGCCGAAGCCCTTTGGATCGCTCAGCGTCCTCCTGTTTCACCCGAACCCACGGATGCATCGACCTGACGCACACCGGTGGACCCGTGGGTTCGTGCTGAAGGACCTTCGGCTTCCCTGAACCCGCGGGGATCAACCAGATAAGTCCTGCTCCCAGCGTCGTCACTCCAGCCATGCAAAGCTCTTGAACGGGGCTCCACGCGACTGGCGTTGCCAGCCGACCGCAAACAGGCAAGCAAAGCCGCTGGTGTGGCCGCGTCCCTTCAGACAAGCTGCGGCGCATGAACTGGATGTCCCTGCTCTCCACACTGGCCGGCGCCGTGATCGGCATCAGCGCCACCTTGATCGCTGATCGCAACCGGTGGCGGCGGGAGGAGACCCGGCACGCGGTGCAGATACGACGCGAGGCGTACACGGAGTTCGTCTCCGCCCTCAAGGAAGCGGGCGAGGAGATACGGGCTGTGGCACTGGGCGATCACATGTCCGAGTCGGCGCGTGACGCGGCCGTGCGGGAAGCCTTCCGCAGCACCGGCCTGTACACGGCGAGCGAACGCCTGTGGCTTGTGGGTCCACCGCAGGTCGTGATGGCTGGGAACGAGGCGTTTCACAGCCTGCGCCGGATACGCGACGCCTACGTCCGGGGGGCGGCTGTCGGCTCCGCCGAAGACGCCCCCCTGATCGCACAACGTCGCACGGCCATGGCCCGAATGCGCGGACTCATGCGTGAGGATCTGGGCATCGGGCCCCTGGGGTTCGAATGATCCCCGACGCCCGCACAGCCGAGCCACGGCTGGTCAACTTCCCTTTTGTGCGGGTGATCTGACGACGCTACGGGTGATTGCCGACCAGCCGCCTCGCACTCCGGGACGCCCAGAGGGTGGCAGCGCCACGGACCGCTCCGTGCTGCGATCGTGGACGCGGTGGCAGGCGCGGCGCTTCCGTTGAGGCGTGTCCCGTGTCACACAAGGTTGAGCGTGTGCCATCGAGCTCTGCACAGTCGCAGGGCGGGCTGCTGCTCGGTGAGCTGCCGCGACTTTCGTCGGGTCTGCAGCCTGGCCCGAGGGTGTCGGATCGACCTCACTCACGTCCAGGTCAGGAGCTGTGCCCGAACCCGCTCGCGTGGATGACGCGCCTGTGGTGGCGGTGTCGGTGGATGTCGGGCTCGCGGCGGAGCGCGACAAGAGCCGCGTCGTCGTCAAGACGTCCGCGGGTGTGGGCGAGCAGATCGCGCTGGATGTGGTGCAGCAGCGATTCTGGGCCGGCATCGCTCCACTGGGCGGCCCGTGTCTCGAGGGGGTAGAAGTCGCCATCGGCGTCGCGGGCTTCGATGACGCCGTCGGTGTAGAGCAGGAGCGTGTCGCCGGGCTCGAAGGAGAGCACATCAATCGTGTATCCCTCCGGCCCCATCTCACCGATCCCCAGCGGTGGCGCGGGGTGCAGGCTGGGGACGGTGAGGGCACTGCCGGGGCTGAGCACCAGGGGCGGGGGGTGCCCGCAGCTGATTATTCGGGTGATGTGGTCGTCGTCGGGGAGTTCCAGCAGCAAGGCGGTGGCGAAGCGTTCGCCGGTTTCCTCAGCCGGCTCGAAGTCGGCCAGATAGCGGGCGACGCTCTGTTCCAGGGCAGCGGCCAGATCAGGCAGGGAGGTGTGCCGGTGGGCGGCCTCGCGGAAGGCTCCGAGCAGGAGGGCGGCCTCGCCGATGGCGGACAGGCCCTTGCCCCGCACATCGCCGATCATGATGCGCACGCCGCCGATGATGCGGGTGGCCGCGTAGAGGTCACCGCCGATCTGCGCCTCGTCCTCGGCGGCCAGGTACAGGCAGGCGATCCGCAGGGCGCCGATCCGCTCCGGCAGCGGCCACAGCAGGACGTGCTGGGCGGCCTCGGCGACCGACCGCACCTGGGCCAGCTGGCGTCGGTATCGCTCGCGCACCACGCAGAAGAACACGATCATGGCGGACAGCACCGCCAGGGCAAGGATCTGCACCAGCACGTTACGCGAGAGCAGCACGCCAAAGTGCCAGCCGATGTACGCCTGCGCCGCCACAGCCAGGAACCCGATCAGCCCGGTCAGCCGTGGGCCGGCGAACGAAGCGGTGATCGCAGGGGCGATGACCAGTAGCGGGCCGAGATGGATATCGGCCGGGACGAGTTGGTCCACCGCCGTGATCACCACGATGAGCACGATCGGGATCACCAACAGCGCATGACTCGACTGCCACAGCTGCCGCACACCAGCCAAGCCGTGCCCGGCCTCCACATGTTCCACACTGCCACCATCCAAGGCAGCTGACGAACAACGACTGCGATATAAGCGTTTCGGCGGCACCGACATGCCCCGCCCGGTCGCGGCGAACGCCTCCGCGGTCCGCTCGTCGATCTGGTCGACGGCACGGACATCGGCCACCCGGACCCGGCCGTCGGCGAGCCGTACGCGGCAGTCAGGAGCGTGACGTCGCTTCTTCCCGCCATCGCGCCAGAGCGGCCAGAGCGGCTGTGAAGCGATCCCCACGACGTCCGGATCAAAGTCCAGCAGCATCAGCGGGTCCCGCTCCAGCCACGACTCGTAACCGACATGACTACCCGTGGTCGCTGCGTAGTACCAGCCGGGGAAACTGCGGTCACCCTTTTTCCCGCGGAACCCGCGTACCGGCGATACGTCCTCGAACCGGACTCCCCACCCGGTGCCCAGCGCGGTACGGCGACGTTGTCCACCGTCGAAGAAGTCCAGGTCGAAGGCGTTGAGTACGTGTCTGGGATCCCGCTGCCGATCACGGACTGTCATGATCCGGTCGCTGTGGAATACGTTTCCCCCGCGAGTCTGGAGAGCCAAGGTCGTCCCGGGCATCGGCCGGGTGCTGCTGTGGTCGTGCCTCGAAGCGGCGCGACCACTCTGCAGATCCGCCACTTGGCGGAGCTCCGCGCCGCGCAGTTCGCAGGCGATGCAGTCCAGCGCGTCTGCATCGGGCACATCCCCGGCGGCCGGACTTCCAAATATCTACACGAAGGCCAAACTTGCATTCAGTCCACGTTCTTCTTGCCATGGCGGCATGGCTGACACCCAAGGTCTGGGCTTGCGGGAGCGGAAGAAGCTCGAAACCTGGAGTGCTATCCGGGCTGCCGCGTTGCGCCTGGTAGAGGAACGCGGCTACGAAGCGGTGAGTGTCGACGAGATCGCTTCGGCCGCGAACGTTTCGCGTAGCACGCTGTTCAACTACTTCACCACCAAGGAAGCAATCGTCTGTGACCCGGACCCGCAGGAGCCCGAGGTCTGGCGCTCCCTGATGCGCGAACGTCCTGCGGACGAGCCGTTGCGGTCGTCGTTGCAGGCGGTTCTCCTCGGGTGCCTGTCCACCTTCTCCGACCGGATCGCCGTGCAGAAGCGCCTCAAGGCCGCTTCTCCGACTCTGGCCGAGTCCTCGGACGCCCACAGTCGACGTTTTGTGACCGAGTTGCGCGAATGGGTCGCCTCCCGCACGGTCCCCGGGCAGGAGGTACGGGCCACCCTCCTGGTCAACACTGCCGAAGCAGTGATGATCACGACCTACACGATGTGGTCGCCCGAGGACGGCTTCGACCGTCTGCTCGATGAGCAAGATCTGGTTCATCACCGGCGCTTCTCGCGGCTTTGGTCGCAGTTGGACCAAGGCCGCTCTGGAACGCGGCGACAGGGTCGCGGCCACTGCCCGCGACATCGGCACCCTGAAGGACCTCGTCGGCACGTTCGGAGACGCGATTCTGCCGATCACACTCGACGTGACGGACCATGCCGCGGCCGTCGCGGCCGTGGAGCAGGCCCACGCCCACTTCGGCAGGCTCGACGTCGTGATGAACAACGCCGGCTACGGCCACTTCAGGTTCCTGGAGGAGATCACCGAGGCCGAGGCCCGAGCCCAGATGGAGACCAATGTGTTCGGCGCCCTGTGGGTCACCCAGGCGGCGATCCCGCTGATGCGCGACCAGGGGTCCGGCCACATCGTGCAGATCTCCAGCCTCGGCGGTGTGGCCGCGTTCCCCGGCGTGGGTATGTACCACGCCTCGAAGTGGGCTCTCGAAGGCTTCTCCAAGGCACTGTCCCAGGAGGTCGCGTCGTTCGGCATCAAGGTCACGATCATCGAGCCGGGCGGCTACGCCACCGACTTTGCCACCACCTCGCCCGCTCAATCCGAACCGCACCCCGCCTACCGGCCGCTACGCGACGCCAGGGCCAAGGCGATGAAGCAGGCACCGCCGCAGTCGCCCGGCCCGGATGCCACCACGTCCGCCGTGTTCGCCGCGGTCGACGCGGAGAACCCGCCCCTGCGCCTGCTGCTGAACGGCTTCGCATACGACACTGCCCAGGCCGTATACGCCCAACGACTGCAGACCCGGTCGGAGTGGGAGGCCACTTCCCGCTCCGCCGACGACGTATGACGGATCGTCGACCCGCGAAACCCACATCGCAGCCTGCCGGTCACCCCTGGCAGGCACAACACTCAGCGGCGAGATCCGCGATCTGCTCGCCACCGGTCGTGTTGCCCTGACCGGCGCGGCATCCCAGCTCCCCCAGATCGCCGCGGGCAGTGGCACGTCCAGCGCCGAGGCTGTGCATGCAGGCAATGGCCTGGACCGCATCGACGCTGTAGATCCGGTGCGGGCGTGACGACGGCCTGCACGACCCCGTTGGGGTTGTGCAGGCCGTCGTCGTGTCAGGGGTGGGGTTCGGTGTCGTTGCGTGGGGTGGAGCCGGCGGAGATTCCGGAGGAGACCGCGAGGGTGGATCGTGCGGTGTTCCCGAAGGGGTGTCTGGCGATGCGGGTGCAGGATGTGCTCGGGCTGGTGTTCGCCGACGCGCAGTTCGCGGAGTTGTTCCCCGGTGCAGGGCCGGTCCTCGCGCCGTTGGTCGATCGCCGCGATGTGCTGCTACCGGCCGGGCGACTCCTCCCGGCTGATCTACCGGCCGCGCCAGCACCGCAAGCATCGGGGCGCAGGGCGCAACAGCTTCCCCTGAACCGACGACCGCGACCTGGTCGTGCGCGCCCACATCCAGCTCAAAGCCCCCATCGTCCTCATCTGGGACAATCTCAACACCCACCGGGCCGCCGGGATGCGCGAGTACGCGGACAGACACGACTGGCTCACCATCGTCCGATTGCCCTCCTCTGCACCGGATGTGAATCCGGTGGAGGGTTTCTGGTCGCTGTTACGGCGCGGCCCGCTCGCCAACACCGCCTTCACCGACGACGACCAGCTTGAGCGCACCCTCCGTCGAGGCCTGCGCTACATCCAGCAACGCGCCCACCTCATCGGTGGCTGTCTTGCCGGCACAGGACTCACCATCACCCGCCCCCCGGCAACAATCCGAAGAGATCAGTAGCCCACCTGGCGGGATGTGACTGTGCCGATCAGCGGTCCACGCGGTCTCCCGTGCTTGCATCGCGCCAGGAGGCATACGACATGGCTGACGAGCGACAGCAGGACACCCGCTCCCTACTCACCGCGTCCCGGCGCCGTGTGCTGGCCGCGGCCGCCCTTGCGCCGATACTCACTGGTGTGCCTACCGGGGCACGCGCCCTGTCCGCAGGACCGCAGGACCGCGCCCTGGTCGAACCGGTGATGACCAAGCTGGCGGACTGGGCGGACGTGGGCGAGGCTCTCGGCCGACCCGGTGACATAAGGCGGTTCATGTACCACACGGGCTTGCCGCGCCGGGACCTCGCGGTCTTCTCCCGCGGCATCTGGATCAACCCCGCGCTCGCCCTGGGCACGCACGTGTCCTTCGTCCGGTACGCAGACCACAGCACGCTTTTGATGGGCGACGCAGTGGTCACCGAGCGCGAACTGCAGCACTTCAGTGACGTCCTGCAGGAGCACGGGATCATGCAGACCGCCATCCACAAGCACCTGCTCGCCCACAAGCCGGATGTCTGGTGGGTTCATCTGCACGCTCACGGCCACGATCCGGTCACCGTCGCCCGCGGTCTGCGCGCCGCATTCGACTGCACCGGCACCCCGCCTGCCGAACCCACCACCTCCTCGCCGCCCGTCGACCTGGACACCGCCGCGATCGACGCCGCCATGGGCGTCAAGGGCGCCGCCGACGGCGAGATCTACAAGTGCACCTATGTCCGCCGCGAGACCGTCGCCGACGGCCCTGTGATCCTGCCTCCGGGACTGGGCGCCACCACCTCCGTCAACTTCCAGCCGCTCGGCGGCGGAAGGGCCGCCCTCAGCGGTGACCTGGTCATGATCGCCAAGGAGGTCCAGTCCGTCCTCGTGGCCCTGCGGCGCGGTGGCGTTGAACTCGTCGAGGTGCACCACCACCACCTGACCGACGAACCACGCCTGTTCTTCGTCCACTACTGGGCCGTCGGCGATGCCGTCAGGCTCGCCAAGGCCATTCGCCGGGCCGTGGACACCACCAACGTCGTACCCATGCCCGGAGGAGCCGCCTGATGACCGCGGACAACGAGACAATCATCTGCCCGTTCGACTTCAGCGAAGCCCTGGAGTTCGACCCTGCGCTCGCGGACCTGATGCAGCGCGATTCCCCCGCACGCATCCGGCTTCCCTACGGCGATGCGGACGTCTGGCTGATCACCGGCTTCGACGCCGTCAAGCAGGTGACCACCGACCACCGGCTCAGCCGGGCCGCCATCATGGGCCACGACTACCCCCGGCTGACGCCGGAGCCCATCGTCTCGCCCGAGTCGATCAACGTGATGGACCCGCCGCACAGCAGCCGCGTCCGCCAGTTGGCCTCGCAGGCCTTCACCCAGCAGCAGGTCGACGGGATGCGGAGCCGGATCACCTGGCTCGCGGACGACCTGCTGGACGAGCTGGAGGAGCAGGGCCCGCCGGCGGACCTGGTTCAGCTCCTCTCCGACCCGCTCCCCCAGCACACCATCCTGGACCTCCTCGGCGTCGAACGGGAGGAATGGCCCCAGATGCAGGAGTCCGTGCGCCAGCTACTCGTCGTCGGCGCGGACAACAAGGAGGCCGCGGCGAGCGCCAAGGCCGATCTGACGGCCTACTTCGCCAAACTCGTCGAGCAGCGCCGGAACTCACCCGGCAAGGACCTCATCAGCGCGATGGCCGCAGCGCGGGACGGCGAGGACCAGCTCGACGACAGGGAACTGGCGGTCATGGCAATGACGCTGACACTCAGCGGCCAGGACACGGCGACGTGCCAGATCAGCGACATCGCATACCTGCTCCTGACGCGTCCCGAGCTGATGGAACACCTCAGGCGCCGGCCGGAGACCCTGACTGACGTCCTGCAGGAGATGCTCCGCCACATCCCGTTCCGCAAGGGGGTCGGTATCCCCCGGGTGGCCCTTGAGGACGTGGAGCTGGACGGCGTACGGATCCGGGCGGGCGACTTCGTCCACGTGTCGTACCTGACGGCCAACCGTGACCCGGAGCGCTTCCCGGACTCGCACCTCCTCGACCCCGACCGGCCGTACCAGCCGCACATGACGTTCGGCTGGGGCGGACACCGGTGCATCGCGGTGCCCTTGGCCATGGCGGAGCTGGAAGTGGCGATCGGGCGCCTCTTGGAGCGCTTCCCCGGGCTGCGGCTTGCGGTGCCGCCGGAGGAAGTGCGGTGGGACACAAAGACGATCCGGCGGTTTCCGCTAGAGCTGCCGGTGGCTTGGTGACATCCTCGCCCGCCCAGAAGACTGATGTGACGCGACGCGAATTAGGCGACAGCGAGTGGGAGTTGGTCGAGCCGTTGGTCGTGTCCCCCCATGTGGTGTTGCGGCGATCAAGCGCAAAGTCGCAGGTTGCGCTGGGAATCGGAGGCGTCAGCGGCTCCTGCTTCCCTGACGGCTCGTCAGTCTGCATCGTGGACACAGACGACCGCCGACTTTCACCAGAGGGCAGGTGCCGAGCTCACCCCGCGAGGATCGCTACTGCACCACGCGGCGGGACGCGATCTCGTACGGAGTTCACATCGGCTTTGGTCACAGGAGGCATGTCCCCCGACCTGCCGGGCACCGACCCTCCCGTAGCCGGGCGAGGACAGGATCGCGGCAACTCGGTGCCGTGAAATGCTGCGCAACGGGGGTCCGTTGCACCGGAGTTGTCGCGCGCACGCGCGGCGCACCGGGCTCCCTGCCGCACACGTCGCACTCTCGAAGTGACCTGTACGGTCGCGGACTTCGGGTGTCAGGATTGGAGGATGTCTGCACCCCGCGACCCCGACGGCTCACCGCGCCTCGTGCGTAACGCCCTGTCGGGAGAGACCCACGTCCACGGTCACGTGGTGCAGGCAGGCGTCATCCACGGCGATGTGAACTTCAACTCCTCGGCGCCCGCCGCCCGGCCGCACGAGCCCGTACCCGACACCCAAGCCTGCATCACACCCGCATGGGTCGGCGAGCGGTTCGGTGACGGGCGGTTCGAGGTGAATCTGCACGGGTTCTCACCGAACGGCCGCGGCAACAGCGGATGGCAATACAGGCTCGGCATCGCGTCCGATCCAGTTGCTCGGATGCGGCTGGTGGGTGGTGACCACGAGCGTTGTCCCTGGGGTATCCGCATGCTCCACCGCGAACGTGCACGGCGACCAGGCCAGCCCTTGGGAGTAGGTCGGCCTGCCTCGCAGTCGCCAGCGGTAGGCCGTGCCGTCGACGACTATCCGTCGTGATCCCTTGCGGACGAGTGCCATGACTCCTCCTCGACACCGAGGATGCTAGCGAGCCCGGCCCTGCCGTCCGTCTCAGATTCCGTCTCATTCAACGCCGTTCACGGCCGTTCAGACGAGACCGACGACGGTAGCCGCTCCCACGACCGCCTGCCCATGACCGCAGGTGAACGGCCTCGTTCTTGGCCCCACGCCCCCACCAACACAGTTGGAAAGCGCGCGCCTGCCCTCGGCCCGCGCAAGTTGGTGGTGCGCGGCCGGCGCTGGCAGGTTGTCTCCTGGCCATCGACGAAGCCCGACCGTCGGTTAGGTCCCGGACGAGTCTCCGGGCCGCCCCCAGACAGGCCGGGGATGCAACCATTCCCTTCAGAGCTGGAACCCCCGGAAGCCGACCGCGCGGTAGAGACCATAGCTGCGGGCACTGACATTGATAGCGAGGCACACGCGCGCCTGATCGGTCGACACACCCGCCGTCGTGGCTGACTGTCATCGGCTGAGGCAAACCCGTCTCCAGCTCCTGTTCTCAGCCGTCGGCCCTCGCTACCGTCGAACCGTCGTCCTCAGGCACTTCAGGAGCTCCTATGCCCATCGTGAAGTACACCTACGACGCGAGTTTGCATCGCGCAGGCACAGTGGGAAGACAGGGTGGCTGCTCGTGGCATGGACAGGAGGCTTGTGCGGAACAGCCAACGAGCAGCTACGAGACACCAAACGGGATGATGGCGGCGTGCCCTCGTGCCGAGCGCCAGATCGAAGACTTGTACGGGTGCCCGACACGTCGTGAGCGATAGCGTCGATCGGGCGAGGTGCAAGTTCGCGCCAGATGTAGGGGTCAACTGCGGTCAACAACGGTGCCGAACAGGAGAGTTTGTAGCGGCGAGGCCGACCCTACAAGCCACGGGTCACCCGCCCTACGCCCGAGCCTCTCTCCTAAAACGGACGTTGGTGCGTAGGCGACGACAGCAATCGATCTTGATCGAGACGAGACGCCTTCAGCCCAAAGTCGATCCGCCGGCCAAGACAGTAGGGTGCACCTTCACAAGGGGGGTGCGATGAGGTCTCTCGCGATCACATGGACTCTGTGGAGTCACGGCTGGGCTTGCGTCAAGGTGACTGACTATCAAGGCGAGGCGAAGATCCTCGCTTCGTACGTCACTGACGGACCCGAGCAGTTCCTGTACGCGATTGCCAGGCTGGTGCTGGGGGACCGAGAGACGCGCGCTGAGCTGGAGGGGGAGCCTCAGGTCTATCGATGGTTCTTCCGTCGGGACGGATCTGAGGTCGACATCTGTCTTGTCGTGGCCGATGACGATCGGGCCCAGGACAGCTCGGGAACTGTTCTGTGGTCAGGTCGCCACACGATTGCGGCACTGGCACGGTCGGCCGTCCGCGCCTTCGACCAGGTCACTCACGAGCTCGGTGAGGAGACTTACGAGGCTCAGTGGGGCCGTCCGTTTCCTCGGACCGAACTCGAAGCCCTACGCACCGCGATGCGGGCGCACGTCAGGAGCGCCCCGGCCTCCTGACATCACCGGCTGACATCAACGGCGGCGGACACACGCAGCCTTGCGCAGTCGCAAGCGGCGTTCCGATACAGAGAGCTTGGCTCCACGCGGGACTCCCGATCGAACTCCTAAGGCGGTGGTCAGTCCGCTGTGCTGTACAGCAGCGAAGTACAGCTCCCACGGCGGCCCCAGCCGAGCGTCACCGGCCGCAGGACCACTGATGACCAGCCCTGCTGACCTCAGTGACCGTCCCGTCGATAGTTCGCATCGAGGGGGCCAGCGCGAGCGGCTCCCCCGGCTTGCACACTGGAGGCAACACAGCCCAGGCAGAATTGTGGGATGACGCGCCCTCAGTACGAGGTCCACGACGAGCCCATGGACCCTGCGCTCCTCTTCGATGCCGACGGCCGTATGGACGTGATCCATGATCTGGCCGTCGCTAACGAGCTTCTGGACACGGCGGATGAGGTGCACGAAGCCTTCGACGGCTTGGGGCGCCCGCTCCAAGCAACGGGCCCAGCAGGCGAAGTGACATTTCGCCTGGCATCTGGCGAGCCAGAGGAGGTCATGATCCGAGCACGTGTTCGTACTACTACTCGACATACGCAAGCCGACATCCGACCAGGGTCCCGCCCCAGGAGGCGCGCGTTCGTGTTCGCCGTAGCCAATGATGAAGTCATCGAGTAACGGCAACAGCGCTTCGCCTACCGTGGACTATCCGTGGACGAGTGATCGCCAATCGGTCGGCCGGGGTCCGTGACCTGCGCATACGTCTGAGACCGAAGGGCCCTCCGGAGCCGTGCGCGCAGGTTCGAATGTTCCCTGCCCAACTCTGGAAAAGGCGCCCAGTCTTCATGAGGACCCCTCGGCCGTCTGCTCGATTGGCTCAGGCGTTGGGACGCTTGCCGTGATTGGCCTTCTTCTTCTTACGGCCGCGTCGCTTGTTCCCTCGCTTAGCCATGGTGCACATCTCCCTAATCCGGGACTTTCTATGCCTTCGCCAGTCTAGATTCGGCCCGGGGTGTCCGCATCAGCGGTGCCGCGGCCACAGCGCCCATACCGGCGCTCCGCCACCCCAGAGCAATCACTGGCTTCTGTCGAATGCGCGTCGAAGCCGCCCAGGCCGATCGATCACAACGCTGCCAACCGCAGGTCACAGGCCGTGCACGGCTCGGACCACAACCGCCTTCCAAGCGCTTGGCCGAAGATCCGCTACCTGCTCCGGACCACCGGCCCAACAAGCAGCTAGCCCGCGCCGGACGTGTGCCAGATCGTGCGGGGAACCACGGGGAACACTGGGCACTGAGTCGGCGAGCTTCCGTGCCTGCGGGTCGAAGCAGTTGAGGTCCATCGACGCAGCAACCTCCGCCGCATAGGCAGACGCTTCCTCGGCCATGCTCCAGCGCATGGAGAAGTAGGTCAGCGGGCCGTGTCGGCGGCGGTTGAACCCTGGTTCTGGATCACTTTCAGTGCCGGGGCCACGGAGGGTCACCGAAACCGCGATCATGAACGGTCTCGCGCGGCGAGGAGGACCCGTTTGCGGAGCAGGTCGAAGTTGGCACGGCCGAACATCTGGCGCTTCAGCATCTTGATCTTGTTGTTGTGGCCTTCGACGGCGCCGGAGCTGTAGGGCAGGCTGAGGCCGGCGACGACGGCGTCGAGGTCCTGGCCGAGGCGGGTCACGAAGGCGTGCAGGGCAGGCAGGTCGTCGGCCTGGACGCCGGTGATCCACTGGTCCAGGTCCCGGCCCTGACGGTTGTTCATGAGCTCGGCGAACGCGCGGACGTGGTCGGCGGTGCGGTCGAGTGCAGGGCAGCGGGCCAGGATCGCCTTGAGTCGCTGGGCCTGATCGTCGGTGAGACGGTCGGGGTGGCGGGTGAGCCAGCCAGTCACGTCCCGCACCGATGGTGCCTTGCGAGGCGGATCGAGGGGGAAGGCTTCGCGGAGCCGGGCCACGTATTTCTTCACGACGCTCTCGCCGCCGGTGTAGCCGTGCTCGCGTACTTCCTCGAACAGGCGGCGGACGACGGTGCAGCCCTCGGCCCACCGTTGGTGGAGGTAGGGCTTGTGGGGGTCGAGGATGCTGGTGCGGCCGGTCCACCGCCCGACCAGGAGCTCATCTGCGCTCGCCGCG
Organism: Streptomyces sp. NPDC029292; assembly: GCF_055569295.1. Lineage (NCBI taxonomy): Bacteria > Bacillati > Actinomycetota > Actinomycetes > Kitasatosporales > Streptomycetaceae > Streptomyces > Streptomyces sp. NPDC029292. The sequence goes on along the minus strand of NZ_JBVHXR010000017.1, from coordinate 224,144 downwards.
TGGGCGAGGCGGCGGACGGTATTGCGAGCCAACCCGAGCTCACGGCCGATCGTCCGCAGCCCAACTCCCATGTTGATGAGGGCATGGACGGCGGCGTGCTGTTCCCGAACTCGGTCGGACAGCCGACCAGTTGTCCGCGGTGCCGGTGGCGAGAGAGGTTCGAGCTCCTGCTTCCCCGTGGCCGCGGCGGCCCCGGCCGCGGAGGAGTCGTGCGGTTCGCGTAGCAGGGCACGATGCTGGACGACCGTCTTTTCGACGGCCTCGGCAAGGTTGGACAAAATGTGCCACCGATCCGCGACATGGATCGCATCGGGAGCGCCGATCCGCCCGGCCTCGGCGTAGGACAGTGGAGCGGTCCCGGCAGCTCACTTTGACGCCGGGGTGATCGGCAAGCCAGCGGGCCACCGTCGATGTCGTCCGGTCCGGCAGCAGGTCGATGGGCTGGCGTGTCTCGATGTCGATCAGGATTGTGCCGTAGTGGTGTCCCTTGCGCAGGGCGAAATCGTCCACCCCGAGGACTCGCGGGTGTCGTCGTCTCGGGCTCCGGCAGGCGGCGGATCAGCCGCAGCAGCGTCGACCTGCTCACCCCGGCCGTCAGGGTCTGGGACAAGCGGGCACCGGCCGAGCCTGCCAGCATCACCGCGACGCGTTCAAGTACTGTCTGTAGGCTGGCACTTCGCCGCCCGTTCCGAAAGGTCAACCCTTCGACCTGCTCAGCGAACACCGCCTGCTCACAGGCACGTTCGCCGCATCGGAACCGCCGTATCTGCAACTCGATCAGCACCGGACGACCGCCGACCGCACTGTCGGCAAGCCGATGTACGTACCGGCTGTGCACCCGAGCCGACGCGTCCCGCACGCCGGACAGGCAGCCCGTTCCACGGCCGTCCGGGCCCGCACGGCCACCAACTCGCCTTCGGACACGAAGCTTTCGATCACGACACCCTCGACCTGGTGGAACCACAGGTTCTGGAGGAGCACATCATCCACGGCCGTTCATGATCGCGGTTTCGGTGACCCTCCGTGGCCCCGGCACTGAAAGTGATCCAGAACCTTGAGTTGGCCCCATCTCGCCCATAGGCGGTGAGACCTTCGCGATGGGCCACCGAGAGGGGCAATGCCGGGTCGGGTTATCGAAGGACGAGCTGTTCTTGCGGATCCGCCGCGACTCGTGGCGGGGCGGGTTGTCGGTTCGGGCGCTTGCCGGGGCTGTCACGGGGGGAACCGCTCTGGGCGGAAGTCCGCAAGCATCTCATCTCTCTTCCCGCTGAGGATCTCCGAAGCAAGCAGCCGGCCGATTACCGGCCCGAGCGTGATGCCGCTGTGGGAAACGGCCTCGTAGTAGCCCGGTACCGACGGCACCGCTCCCACCGAGGGGAATCCGTCGGCTGGGATGGGTCGGTCGGCTACCCGTGTCTGTGCGATGCGGGAGTTGCCGAGCTCGGGAACGACGTGCCGCGCCGATTCGTGGAGCAGTCGTGCGAGTTCCGCTGGATCTTCGCCTGTGTCGATGAGTGCGTCGATCTCGCGGCTGTGGAGGACCACCGAAGCGTCTCCGTCAGGACGGATCTCGATGTGAGGCGCGTGCATGGCCCGGTGAACCGGGACCTGAGCACAGCCGATCCGGGTGACGGCGCCGGGTTCCCGGCGCATCGGCAAGTGCCGCGCGATGAGCCCGGCGACGTGGGAGGCGCTGGGGCCTGCTGCGTTCACGACGATGTTGACGTCGAGACAGCTCCCATCGGACAGATCAACTGTCCGGATGCTCCCGTCGGCACCGGTGCCGATGTCACAGACCGCGGTGCCGGACCGGTGCTCGGCGCCGGATGCAACAGCCTGGCCGACCAGGCGGCCGACGAGATGACGTCCGTGCACCCAGGCTTCGTCGGGGTAGAACAAGACTGGAACATCGCCGGGCATCGTGAGAGCAGGTTCGAGGCGGCGCCGCACCTCTGCCCCCGTGGACACCTCGACCCGGTAGTCCCAGCCGGCCAGCAGTTCGGCTGTTTTCAGGAGCTTCGCCTCCACTGCGGGATCGTCTGCCCAGCGCAGGTGGCCGCTGGGATACCACCACGAGTCCGGCCCGATGGTCCTGGCAAGCTCCCGGTGCGCTGCCATGCCTGCGACGTTCAGGTCGAAGTAGGACTTGCGCGCGGTCTTGTTGCTGGCATTGACCCACGAGAAAGACCAGTTGGTGACACCTTCGCCCGGCCGTCCTGCGTCGATGAAGACCACCTTGGCGCCGTGCCGGGACAGGTTCCAGCCCACGCTGGCCCCGAGGATGCCCACTCCGATGACAGCAACACGTTCAGACCGCTTCACGGACCCGATCCTCACAAACGCCCCCTTCCCAGATCACCGGCGAAGTCCCGTTCCAAGCATGCAAGCAAACACTCCTCGCCAAGTACATCCAGGGCGCGGATCCCGATCTCCTTCCCCGATAGACCGGACGGCCCGGTCGGGGCCATCCCGGGCCAGAACGCGGGGCCAGTTCAAGCTGGAACCTCCCACCTGCATAGAAGCGTCTGCAGAAAGCCCCGTCGTGCGAGCTTTGCCAGTCCGATCGGCACGGGCCCGACCAGCCCGTCCGGCGACGTGCCCAGCGCCGGGGCTGTGAAGCAGATCCGGTCATCCTGCGCGGAGCCCGTTGTCGTGACCTTGGTCGGCCCTCATCCTGAAACGTTCGTCAGCAGCCGAGACGCGGTCGCAAGTGGCGGTCTGCTGGTGTGAGAGCAGTCCGGCGATGGCTTGGACGACGTCACTCATGTGTTCGCGACGGCCAAGATGGCGGGTAAGAGCACTCCAGTACTTCAGGTGTGCGATGCCGTGCTCGACGCGGACGGCGCGGTGGTAGAGCCGGTGACGGCGTTCTTCGCGGAACTTCAGGCATGCGGACGGCCAGCCACGACGATCCGGTCCTACGGCATGGATCTGCTGCGGTGGTGGCGGTTCCTGGCCAGGTGGGGGGCATGGAACCCGTGCCACGCGGGTGGACGCGAGGGACTTCGCGCGGTGGATGCAGATCGCGCCGAAGCCTACCCGGGCGCACGGGCGGCGCCAGGCCGCCGGCGAGGCGGCGAGGCGGCGCAGACTCCGGCCTCCGGTCCCTTGGTGGGGGTGCCGAATCAGGTGACTGGCCGGGCCGGACCCGGTTGGTTGTACTCCACTTTTCCGACCGCGGGAGCCCAGATACCGGTTCTGAACTGCGACGATTCATAGACTGCATGTCCGCGATGGTGAGGTGGGGTCGGCTGTAGCTCGTCCGAGTGGTCTCGGTGTTGGCCGCGGTTCGACGGGGCGCGCTGTCCTGCCGAGGATCAGTCGGTGAGGCCCAGCGCCCCCGCTGCCTGGATCGCCAGCCAGACCTCGGCCAGGGCCCCCGTCGACGTCAGATCACGGTGGGCGAGAGCGCCGAAGCGGCGCAGCCGGTACGCGAGGGTGTTCGGGTGGATGTGGAGCGCCGCCGCGGCCGTCTCGGTACGGCGGTCGCGCTCCATCCAGGTGCGGACGGAGACCAGCAGCTGCGAGTCATGGGACTCGTCGTAGCGCAGGACCTCGCCGAGCACGTGCTCGACCAGTGCGGTCAGGACAGCGGGGTCGTCGGGCAGCCACCGGCCGGTTGAGTCGTCGCCGTACCGGACGACGGGGCGGCCCGACTCCACGGCCTTGGAGACCGCCCAGAGCGCCTCGCGCTGGGCGACCTTCAGTGCGGCGCCCGGCAGGAAGGGGCGGCTCATCCCGGCTGCCACGACCGGCAGCTCACCGACGGCCGCCGCCAGCTCCGGCGCCCCTAGGACGTAGCGGTCCTCGCCCCGGGTGAGCAGCAGATGGGGACGGTCCTCCAGGCAGCACAGCAGCGCCTCGTCGGTGGTGTGGCGCACCACGAGAAGCACGGTGTCGCCCTCGATCGCGTGCCGGGCGAGCCGGCGGCGCGCTGCCTCCGGGTCGAGCACCTCCTGCAGCAGCTCGGCCAGCGTCTCCGCGCCCTCGCGGCGCAGCGTCTCGCGCTCGTTGCGCACCATCGCCAGCCGCAGCGCCGCCACGGTGGCGATGTGCTGAACGACGGCGAGTCCCGCGGGCTGGGCGCCCTGACGCTCGTACGCGACGAGAAAGCCCGCCGGGCCGCCGGGCGCGGGCACCGGGAGGACGAATCCGCCGGGGATCGTCGGTGGAGCGTCGACGGAGGCGGGCAGGACAGCGGGATCCGGCGCGGGAACGCCGGGCAGGAGCGGGCGGCCCTGCGGCGTGCAGAGGTAGACGTCGTAACCCGACAGGCCTTCGAGACGGCGCAGAAGCGCGGGTGTGTCGAGGTTCTCGGCGACCAGCCAGCGCAGCGAGCCGAAGACCTGGAGCTGCGCGCCCAGCCGGTGCCGGGCGTCCTCCTGGACCGAGGCCGCGACCTCCTGGGCGACAGCGATGAACGGGACGGCGAGTGGCACTTCGAGGACCGGGAAGCCCCGCTCCTCCGCCGCCCTGAAGAACGCGTCGTGCAGTGGGGGCATGTGCAGCTGCGCGGAGAGCGCGAGAGCGGATACCCCGGCGTCGTCCAGCCGCTCCAGATAGGCGCGCTGTCCGGCCGCGGTACGGGGGATCGCCAGGCCTGTCGTCATGATCACCTCGGCGCCCAGGAGCCAGGGCGTCGGATCGGCGAGCTCGCTGGCGTGCGCCCAGGACACGGACCGGCCCAGACCGCCACTGCCGGCCTTCACGGAGAGCTGGAGTGCCGGGAAGGAGAGCAGATCCTCGACGGTGAGTTTGTTGCTGGCCACAGAAGAAAGTGTACGGCTCTGTGACGGACACAATTGTCGATGGCCATCCGGTGGCCACACACTGTCGAGACCGTCCCCACACATGAACAGAAGGTGGAGCGCCCGTGACAACCTCGATCACCGAAATCGAGACCTATGGTGTCGAGCGGATCCCGGACGAGGACCGCACAGCCCGCCCGATCGATCTGTTCCGGCTCGCTTTCGGCGGCGCCAACACCTTCGCGACCTGTGTGCTGGGCGCCTTCCCGATCCTCTTCGGCCTCTCCTTCTGGCAGGGTCTCGCGGCAACCGTCCTCGGCCTTGTCGCGGGTGCGCTGCTGCTGGCCCCGATGGCACTGTTCGGTCCCACCAACGGTTCGAACAATGCCGTCTCATCCTCCGCGCACCTGGGCGTGCACGGCCGGGTCGTCGGCTCGTTCCTCTCCCTGCTCACCGCCGTCGCGTTCTTCTCGATCTCGGTGTGGTCCTCGGGGGACGCGCTCGTCGGCGGAGCGCACCGGCTCGTCCACGTCCCCGAGTCGGACGTCACCTACGGCATCGCGTACGCGATCTTCGCCGGGCTCGTCCTGGTCGTCTGCATCTACGGTTTCCGGTTCATGCTGCTGGTCAACAAGATCGCGGTGCTGGCGGCGTCGGCTCTCTTCGTGCTCGGCGCCTTCGCCTTCGCGGGTGACTTCGACCCCAGTTACCCGGGAAGCTTCGCCTCCACCGCCGACCCGCTGTTCTGGCCGTCGTTCATCGGCGCCGCGCTGATCGTGCTCTCCAACCCGGTCTCCTTCGGCGCGTTCCTCGGCGACTGGTCCCGCTACATCCCGGCCGGGGCCCCGCGCCGCCGGGTGATGGGGGCCGCGTTCCTCGCCCAGATCGCCACCCTGCTGCCGTTCCTCTTCGGCCTGACCACCGCGTCGATCATCGCGTCGAAGGCCGCGAAGTACGTCGACCCGGCCGCCCCCAACTACGTGGGCGGGCTGCTCGCGATCTCCCCCGGCTGGTACTTCCTGCCGCTCTGCCTGATCGCCCTGATCGGCGGCCTCTCCACCGGCACGACGTCGCTGTACGGCACGGGTCTCGACTTCTCCAGCGTCTTCACGCGCTTCAACCGCGTCCAGGCCACCTTCTTCATCGGCGCCCTGTCCATCGCGTTCATCTTCGTGGGCCGCTTCGCGCTCAACCTCGCGCAGTCCATCTCCACCTTCGCCACGCTGATCATCACCTGCACCGCACCGTGGATGGTCGTCATGACGCTCGGCTATGTCACCCGGCGCGGCTGGTACGACGCGGAGGCGCTGCAGGTCTTCAACCGCCGCCAGCGCGGCGGCCGCTACTGGTTCACACACGGTTGGAACTGGCGCGGCATGTCCACCTGGCTCATCTCCGCCATCGTGGCACTCCTCTTCACCAACCTGCCCGGCCAGTTCGTCGGCCCGCTCGGCAACCTCGCTGGCGGCACGGACATCTCGCTGCCGGTCGGCCTCGCCCTCGCGATCGTGCTCTACCTCGCCCTGCTCACTCTGTTCCCCGAGCCGCGCGCCGTGTACGGACCGGCCGGACCCCGCTTCGTCCGGGCGTCTGACGCCCCGGTGCCGCCGATCACCGGCGGCACCGAGGAGACCGTCACCGAGCCCGCCGTGGCCCACTGAGCCCTCGCCGTCCCCCTCGTAACCGAACGCCAGGCGTTCCGGCCCCGCCGCCGAACGCCTGTGACCAGGAGCCGTGCATGAGCACCACCACCGTCCAGGAAATCCAGGCCGCCGCGGACGCGCTCGTCGCCGCCTTCGCCGAGGGCCGCCTCGACGACTACTTCGGCGCCTTCGCCCCGGACGCGACCTTCGTCTTCCACACCACCCCGCAGCGGCTCGGCTCCACGGCCGAGTACCGCGCGCTCTGGCAGCAGTGGGTGGAGCAGGACGGCTTCCGCATCCTCGGCTGCACCTCGTCCGCACAGCTGATCCAGCCCTTCGGCGACACGGCCGTCTTCAGCCACGACGTCGAAACCCGGGTCGCCACCAACGCCGGCGAGGAGACGGTCCACGAGCGGGAGACCATCGTCTTCGCCCGCGCCGACGACGGCGGCTGGATGGCCGTCCACGAGCATCTGTCCGCCCGTACCGCTGCCTGACCAGGAGAGACGTTCCATGAGCACCACCTTCCGCAACTACATCGACGGTGCGTTCGCGGACGCCTCGGACGGCCGCACGCTCGATGTGGTGGACCCCACCACCGGTGACGTCTACGCGACCTCCCCGCTCTCGGGGGCGGCGGACGTCGACGCGGCGATGGCGGCCGCAGCCGCGGCGTTCCCCGTCTGGCGCGACACCACACCGTCCGTGCGGCAGCGCGCGCTGCTGAAGATCGCCGACGCGATGGAGGCACGGGCCGACGAGCTGGTCGCCGCGGAGAGCCGGGACACCGGCAAGCCGCTCCACCTCACCCGCAGCGAGGAACTCGCCCCCGCCATCGACCAGGTCCGCTTCTTCGCGGGCGCGGCGCGCATGCTGGAGGGCCGCTCGGCCGGCGAGTACATGGAGGGGATGACCTCCATCATCCGCCGCGAGCCGGTCGGTGTGTGCGCACAGGTCGCGCCGTGGAACTACCCCCTGCTGATGGCCGTGTGGAAGTTCGCCCCGGCGCTCGCGGCGGGCAACGCGGTGGTCCTCAAGCCCTCGGACACCACCCCGGCCTCCACGGTGCTGATCGCCGAGATCATCGGCGGTGTCCTGGAGGAGCTGGCACTGCCCCGCGGAATCTTCAACGTGGTCTGCGGCGACCGTGAGACCGGCCGCCTGATGGTGGAGCACCCGACCCCTGCGATGGCCTCCATCACCGGTTCGGTACGCGCCGGCATCCAGGTCGCCCAGAGCGCGGCCAAGGACGTCAAGCGCGTCCACCTGGAGCTCGGCGGCAAGGCCCCGGCAGTGATCTTCGAGGACGCCGACCTGGCGAAGGCAGTCGAGGACCTGGTGGTCGGCGGCTTCTTCAACGCCGGTCAGGACTGCACGGCCGCGACCCGCGTCCTGGTCCACGAGTCGGTCCACGACGAGTTCGTCGCCGCCCTCGCCAAGGCCGCGGCCGACACCAGGACCGGGCAGCCGGACGACGAGGACGTGCTGTACGGACCGCTCAACAACGCGAACCAGCTCGCCCAGGTCAGCGGCTTCATCGAGCGCCTCCCCGAGCACGCCACGATCGAGGCGGGCGGCCACCAGGTCGGCGAAAAGGGCTACTTCTACGCCCCGACCGTGGTCTCCGGCCTCCGGCAGGACGACGAGATCATCCAGAACGAGGTCTTCGGCCCGGTCATGACCGTCCAGTCGTTCACGGACGAGGCCCAGGCCGTGCAGTACGCCAACGGCGTCGACTACGCACTGGCCTCCTCGGTGTGGACCAAGGACCACGCGCGGGCGATGCGGATGTCGAAGAACCTCGACTTCGGCTGTGTGTGGATCAACACCCACATGGCACTCGTCGCCGAGATGCCGCACGGTGGGTTCAAGAAGTCCGGCTACGGCAAAGACCTCTCCGCGTACGGCTTCGAGGACTACACCCGGATCAAGCACGTCATGACGTCGCTCTGACATCCGGGAACCCGTCGCCCGCCCCGACCCTGCACCGGGGCTGGCGACGGGTTCCACAGCCGCTTCAGGACGCTGTTGAACACCTCGCTGACGGCGTTGTCGAAACAAGATCCGACCCTGCCCATGGACTGGAAGACGCCCAGCTTGCGACGACCGGTTGAGTCCGGGTTGCGAACCGGCATCGGAGTGATGGATCAGTTCCCCTCGCCGGTGCGGAGTGCCGGACCGGTCACGTTGCCACAGCGACATCTCCAGGGCAGCCAGGACCAGTTCAGAGTGCTTGGTGGTCGCCACGGACCAGCCGACGATGCGGCGGGAGAAGGTGTCCACGACGAAGGCGACATAGACGGTGCCGGCCCAGGCCGCGACGTGGGTGAAGTCCGCGGCCCAGGTCCGGTTCGGGGCGTCGGCGACGAAGTCGCGGTCCATAGGGTCCGGAGCCCGCCCAGCGGCCGGATCGACGATCGTAGTGGCGACCTTCCTGCCACGCTCGGCGCCGGTGATGCCGAGGTCACGCATGAGGCACTCGACGGTGCAGCGGGCCTCTTGGTGGCCTCGTCGGTTGAGCTCGCGCCAGACCTTCCTCGCTCCGTAGACTCGGTAGTTGGCGTCGTAGATCTCCTTGGCCAGGATCTTCAGCTCCGCGTCGCGGAGCTGGCGGGCCGATGGGAGGGCCTGGCGCTGCTTGTGGGCGTAGTAGGTGGAGGGGACGATGCTGCAGTCGTGCATGGTCAGCACGCGGCAGATCGGCTCGACACCGCCGAAGCGCCGGCCGCCGGCGCCTGAGCCAGTTCACCGACCAGCGGTGCGTCCCGGCCGGCCGCCAGCAGCCGCTGCCGTACGGCCCGCGTGCCCAACTCGGTGAGACGGATGAGCTCCACCGGCCCGGCCCACGGGCACTTCCCGTCAGAGGCGGCCGTGTTGAAGTGCGTCTCCTCGCGGTGATGAGCCTCGACCTGACCGGCACCGGCCGCGAGCGATGGACAGCCGCTGGAAGCGGGCCCTGCAGGCGTTTGACACCGCCTTCGCCGGACGCCTCTCAGTAACCCGCATCTGACCCCAACTACCACAGTTGCACCGTCAAATTGACAGTTCCCCACCTGTCCGAGGACTTGCGAGCGGGCCTGCCGGGTCAGTCACAGATGTGGCGCGCGGACGAAGGAGGCGAACTCGGCGTTGATCACCGCGGTCGCCGACAGCGAGAAGGGCTCCACCTCGACGGTGCGCAGCGGCCGTTCGCCATCGGCGGGGTCTCTCGGCCGTGGGCGTCGTCGTCACCGAGGACCCCGGTCCTGAGCCCCCGCCGCTGCTCCAGCCGCCGGGGATAACGGCGCAGCACCCCCCGCTGCGATCCATGCCGTGACCAGGAAACCCCGGTGAAGACCCCGACGTGCGGGACGATGATCATGCAGGTCGCGACCAGGCCAGTTGACCGGAGATCACTCACGCGATCCCCTCGCTGGCCATGACGTCGGCCGTACCAGAAGCGAGTACGGCGAGACGATCCGTCCACGGCGCCGCAGGCGGCTAACCTCCCAGGTCAGAACAGTAGGTAGCCCAATTTCTGACCGGTCACGGGCGCAGCGATGAGTTTTCCCGGCCCGGAGAGTCTCACCACCGTTATCGACAACACAGGAGGAACACGTGGCTCAGCTACTGAGAGTCCAGAATTTCAACGTCTCGAGTGACGGGATCGGTGCCGGTGAGGACCAGAGCCTCGAGAGTCCGTTCGGCCACGTCAATCCCGAGAGGCTGTTCGCCTGGGCCGGCGCCACGGCGAGCTGGCCCATGCGCACCGACCCCGGGGGGAGCCGCGGTCTCGACGACTACTTCACACGAGACTACGCGCGCAACATCGGCGCCGAGATCATGGGCCGCAACAAGTTCGGGCCCCAGCGCGGGCCCTGGCACGACCATGAGTGGCAGGGCTGGTGGGGTGACGAGCCCCCGTTCCGCACCCCGGTGTTCGTCATGACCCACCACAAGCGTCCGTCGTTCACGCTCTCCGACACCACGTTCCACTTCGTCGACGGCGACCCGGCCACGGTCCTCGAGCAGGCGCGGGAGGCGGCGCAGGGCAAGGACGTCCGACTCGGCGGCGGGGTCACCACCATCCGGCAGTTCCTCGACGCCGACCTCGTCGACACCATGCATGTGGCGGTCTCGCCGGTGAAGCTCGGGTCCGGAGTACGACTCTGGGAGTCACCCGATGAGCTGCTCGACCGGTTCCACCTTGAAGTCGTGCCCAGCCCGAGCGGCGTGACGCACCACCTGTTCTGGCGAAAGTGACACGAGGGCCCACTCGGGGATGTCAGCACGGCCGATGCGGGCGTTTCAGTAAATGATCGCGTAGTTGCGGGCGAGTTACCGATACAGGCCCCGGTACTCGTCCACAACCATCGCACAGCCGTATGAACGGCGGGCCTGCTTGGCTCCTGCGCGGTTCGAGGGCAGCGCCCAACTGAACAGCTCCGGATACGGCCCGCCGCGAACCACGATCCGCCGCAGCCGCTGTCCCTGAGGTGCCCCGAAGTTTCCGGACAGCAACGTAAGGCACCTTCGGTTCTCGCCGGGGGCCGGTAAATGGCGGTGCGCCTCCGTGCGCTCTGGGCGGGCTGGTGCCCACTGGGAGATCGTGGCGGGGCCGTCCCGTCAACGCCGAAGTCCCTGTGATACCTGATCAGTTCGCCGGACAGCATGGTGGTGAGGGCCGCCTCGATCCAGCAGCAGCTGGGCGCCCTGCTCGGATCCCGACCCGTCAAGGCCCTTCCCACGGGCCTTGGCAACACGACGTGGGCGGTGCGGGAATTGGTGCCCTGTAGCTGCTTGTTCCTGGCCCAGGTTGCCTCGTTCGGCAAAGGCCCGGATCAGGAGCAGTTGCTGAGCGCATTCCCCCAGGCCGGTGTGGAACTGATCGAGTCGGTGTCGCGCGCGGTAGCCGGCGGCACCTACCACCACACCGTCGAGGGCCCGTTCGGGGAAGCGGTGGCAAAAGCGCGGGAGCTCGCGCGCTGGGGCGCAGTGAACGCGGCGTGGGCAGTGCTCCGCGAGGGCATGCGAGCATGGCGCCCCTACGACGAGCAGGAACATGTGGCCCCGCTGGGGCTCAAGGCGGATGGGGTCCTGGGACCCTTGCTCACACCCCAACGAGCCAGGGAATTGCTGTCCATACCCCGCGGGGATGCCGCGTCGGAACACCGGGCGGACGATGCCGAGACATCGCCCAACGCGGCCGGGCGGGACGGCCTGTCCTGGCTGGTGGAGGAGTCCAGGGCACTCACCAATTGGTGGCTTGTGCTGGCACGCGGGGCGGATCCAACGGACCTGCCGCGCATCATCGCCACGAAAGGCAACATGTCCCCCCACCCCGTCACCGCCAACAAGCGGAAAGAAACCGCCTATCCCCCGGCACCGGCACCCCAGAAGACTGAAGGGCAGCCCGGCCGCGCCTCGGCCGTGGCCGTGATCTGGAACGGGAACGCGTCAGCAGCAGCCGTGGGGCGAGCCGGAACAGGCCCCGAAGCCCGAGGCTGGGCGTTCGCCTTGGTCGAGCAAGCAGCACGGGGGCCGATGCAGTCTCCTGCCCCGTCGGCGTCGGCGATCTCGGGCGACCCGGTTCTGAGCCTGGCCGGAACATGGGATTTCGACACGGACGCGCCCGTGCTGCGCGTGACAGCTGCCGGGGCCGGACGGGTGGTGTGGGAAGTCGCCGTCGGCCCGACCAGGAGCCTCGAGCCCACGGTACGGGGAGACGTACCACCCGCCCTCGACCCTCGCCGCCTTCCGACCGACCTCGCCTCGGACCCATCGGGCCCCGCACGGTGGCTGTGCGAAACCCTGGCGGCGGAGTTCGGAGTGACCTTGTCCCGGGACGCAGTCGTCTCCGGCCGTCTGCACAGCTTGGAAGTTCCGTCCTGGACCCCGCTCACCCGGATCCACTGAGGGGCGTCCGCGTACAGGTTCCGTGTACGCAAGTTGGAGCGCACCGAACTGTGTACGTGAACTTGTGCGCGGACGAGAGGGGCCAGGAGATTCCTCGATGTTCAACAAACCCCACTCTATGGAATGCGGGCGCCTCACACGCCCAAGACCGTTCCGCACCAGTTACCGGGATAGCCACCGTCGGTGATTGTGGTGATCTGGCCCAGACGCAACGGCTGGACCCGGCCGTTCGCCGTCACCGGCCCTTGACCTAGAGCGCAGTCCAGCATCTAGCGTCTCCGTCATGACGACACCTCAGCACAAGATCGGATCGGGTTTCGGTGCCCGGAGCACCGCGGACGACGTCCTGAGCGGGATCGACCTGTCCGGCAGCACGGCGATCGTCACCGGTGGATACTCGGGACTTGGTCTGGAGACAACCCGCGCCCTGGCGGGTGCCGGAGCCCGCGTCGTGGTCCCCGCCCGGCGACGGGCGGCCGCTCAGGAGGCGGTCGAGGGCATCGACGGCGTCGAGACCGACGACCTCGACCTGTCCGACCTCGAAAGCGTCCGCGGTTTCGCCGAGCGGTTCCTGGCCTCGGGTCGCAAGGTCGACATCGTGATCAACAACGCTGGGGTCATGGCCTGCCCCGAGACGCGGGTCGGCCCGGGGTGGGAGGCGCAGTTCGCCACCAACCACCTCGGTCACTACGCGCTGATCAACCATCTCTGGCCGGCGATCGCCCGCGGTGGCGCGCGTGTGGTCGCCGTGTCCTCCGGCGCGCACGGCATCACCGGCGTGCGCTGGGACGACGTGCAGTTCGAGCGTGGCTACGACAGATGGCAGGCGTACGGGCAGGCGAAGACGGCGAACGTGCTGTTCGCCGTGCAGCTCGATGCGCTCGGCCGCGACGCCGGAGTCAGAGCGTTCGCGCTGCATCCGGGCAGCATCCTCACCCCGCTGCAGCGCCACCTCGCGAAGGCGGAGATGGTCGACGCGGGCTGGATCGACGAGCACGGCAACCCGACCGATCCCACCTTCAAGGCGCCCGGGCAGGGCGCGGCGACGCAGGTATGGGCGGCGACCTCCCCCCAGCTGGCGGGCATGGGCGGCGTGTACTGCGAGGACTGCGACATAGCCGAGCCTGCCGGCGACGGCTCGGAAGGCGGCGTGCACGCACACGCGACCGACCCCGAGCAGGCCGCGCGCCTGTGGGCGCTGTCGGCCGACCTCACGGGCGTCGACGCTTTCGCGGCGGCAACCTAGCCCCGGACGTCGCAGGTCACCGTTTCAGATCAGTGGCCAGCCGACCCCCGGGCCGGTCACACCACACGAATCAACGATCCGCGAGGCCTCTGCCAGGCAACCGCAACGACTGCAAGGCGTGGGAGGAGTCCGGCGCCAAGGCCGCCATCGGTAAGACCACCACAATCGCCGATGGTGGCTATCCCGGTACCGGACTTGTCATGCCCCACAGGCGGCGCAAGGGCGAAGCTCTGCCCGGCTGGAAGGAAGCCAGTCCCACAAGCAGGTCCGCGCCCGAGTCGAGCACGTCTTCGCCCGCATGAAGACCTGGAAGACTGCGCGGCCATCGCCGACCGAATCACCTTTCGCTGCACACTGATCCAGACCGGCACCGAGTCCTACCGCTTCCAGGCCACCGAAGCCGAACGGACCAGGACGACGCGGTGAGTCCAAGCAAGTGGGTCACGACACCGAAGCAGCACCTACTCAGCACCTCGCGGACGCATGCCTCTATCGTGATGCATTTGGAGTGCATGGCCGCCTGCGCCTGCACATCGGCTGCGGTATCAGGGGCGTCATGAGCGACATGTGGGTGGGCGAGAAGGTGCGCTTGCGGGGCGTCGAGCCAGACGACTGGGAGGGCTTCCGCGCGCTTGCCCAGCACACCGTCGACGTTCGCAACGCGGATCTCGTCGAGCCGCCGCGCTCGGGTGAGAGTTTCCGGTCCTGGACCGCCGAGCGTGCTGGACGTGCACCAGGAGGCGAATCCTTCCGGCTGGTAATCGAGACAGTAGCCGATCAGGCCTTTGCAGGATCTGTGACGGTTGGAGAAACCGACCCCCGCGCAGGACGATTCAAGACAGGGATCGTGATCACCCGCGATCATCGCGGCAACGGTTACGCTACGGAAGCCACTGAGCTGATCCTCACCTACATGTTCGCCGAACAGCGGTACAACAAGTGCGAAGTGGGGGTCTACGCATTCAACGATGCCTCGCTCGCCCTCTACCGCAAGTTCGGCTTTGTCGAAGAAGGACGGCTCCGGCAGCACGAATTCTTCGCGGGCAGCTACCACGACGTCGTGCTGATGGGCATCACCGCCGACGAACACTGGGCCGCTCACCAACGCCCGTCAGTGCGCTGACCGCAGGGCAGCCTGATCACGACAACGAAACCGGGCCCTTCTGGTCCGCGCCTGTCAGGGACACTGCTTCAAAGGGCCCGGGGTCATCAAGCTACGACATCCGGGCCAGCCGCTCGCTGCCGACGCTCCGGTTCAAGTGCAGCCAACTCGAAAGTCGCCCGATAGGGGTGGCTCTCAATTCCATTGCCGATCATGAACTTGAGTCGAGGTCCGTCCCCTCCCCGAATGGAGGAAGGCGGCTCTCATTCCCGCTGCCCAAGTGGCTCCCATTCACCCTGCCGAAAACAACGCGAACGCCACACCCGAGGAGCGCCTTCGCGACGCGATGCGCAGACTCTTCGTCGCAGGTCGACGCCAGCTCGGCGTCAAGGAACCAGATGACGTGCCAGCGATGACCCGATTGACCCTCGGCGCAACGGGTAGCCCGCAAAACCCGCTGTCACCCTGGTTGGGCCCCCGGAGAGCCCCAGAGCAGATCTCCCCTCGAGGGCGTTTCGTGTCTCTGACGGCAACGACAGTCTTGCGGATCTCTTGGGGCAACCGCTGGGCTCCGCACCCAACTCAGCAGTGGTCGCACCAAACCAGCAGTGTCTGTCGGGGGCAGCGCAGCGTGCCGTCAAGATCCGATCCGTCGTCCGTCTCGTTTCGCAGAGGCGATCACGGCGGAAACGAGGGCGGTCGCGACGAGGCTCCCCATCATGACCATCCCCACGCCGACCATAAAGAGGCCGCTGGAGTCGTCCGACCAGTCGTCATAGGCGGCGACGGTCAGACCAACCGTGGTGCCGAGCACAGCGCCTGCGATGTAGCGCCGGGATGCCGCCCAGTACACCGGTACCAGCAGAGTCAGCACCAGCCCGATCACCTGCCACGCCTCGTACGGGCCGGTCGTCGTGCCATCAGGTTGCACGTCACGATGCTGGTCCCAGCCCAGCCAGGCAGCCCACACCGCTAGCGTTACCCCAGCCAGCACGAGGATGGACAACAGCTGGAGAACGGGTTTCAGTAGTCCTTGGCGCATGGCCCAAGCGTTGCGGCTCACCCCGTCACCGGCCCAGAGCGCAAGTACTCAGCTCTACCCGAGTACATGGGCCATGGGCAGATCGTGATGCCGAGGAGGGCCACTCGTGGGAGAACGCGGACCTCGCTGAGTTCCTGGAGGCCCTGCGGATCGACGACGCGGACTGCTGGTACAGCAACGCCGGCCGTGAGCTGCCCGCCAACGGTGACTGGAGCTTCTTCGCACGAGGGCTGCGAGCGCCGACAGCGTACGAGTAGTCGGGGCTTCGTAGTTGGGCTGTGCCGAGTGTCTGACTGAGTGACAACGCCGACAGACAGCGGTGGACAACCACGCACGCCTACGGACCATCGCAGCAGGTGAGAGGCGCGAAGGCTCCAGCTCGGAAGCCCAGCCAAGTTGCTTCGGGGCGAAGCGGTCGCTCCGTTGGGGTGCGCCACATGACCAACGGCGCCCCCGCCTGTCGCGAGTGCGGCCAGCCCATGAAGTCTGGCGGCTTTGTGCTCTCCGATAGTGAGGAGGGCACTCCCCTGCATACGCAGGGAAACACCCGGCCAGACACGGTGGGAGGTCGGAGAGCCCATACGTCGGCAGCACGGTTTCAGCAGCAGGACCAGTGCGAACTTCGAACCGCCGGTGCCCTCACCCACAGTGGCTTCGGCATGCCAGCGTCCGACGCCCGGCAACAGGCCGAAGAGGCGACTCCGCGGTTCGATACGGGCCTGATCCATTCCGCCGACACGCGGCCGACCGAACGCAACCAGCAGCAGCCCTCGCAGGCGCCGTTCTTCGAACTGCGCTTTGCCGAGCTGCGCATCACCCTGCATCGGCCGCCCTACCGGCTGGCCGACGCAGTCACGAGCGTTGATTGAGCGGCTCAGTCGCGAACGTGCCGTCGTACAGCGGCATATCGGCGAGTACGAGCTCAAGTAGCGCCTGGGCAAACGGCGCCGGGGCCGAGCCAGCGCCGAGGGCTCACCGACGAAACCCATCTCCCTTCACCTGGTTCACCGGGGCCCGGGCGGACCGGCAGCCGCGGGCCACCACGCCGGCGTCAGTTCCCGACCTGCGGAGCGCCCTCCGGGGCACGCAGCAGGCCTTCCGGTAGATAGCCGGACCTGATGCCCAACTCCCACCCGTGCACCTGGACAGCCAGCGCGGCCAGAGCGATCGTGCCGACCGGCAGCAGACTTCGGGGGGCCGCATCGGCTGCTGCGCTCTCGCGGTACTGGACGAGACGACCATTCAGGGCACGTTCGAAGGCCGGCTGGTCGTCCTCCAGGAGCACGCGGAGCAGCTGCTGATCCGGCGTCAGCGCACCGAGGGCGTCCAATCGCCGAGCCGCAGCCCCGCGCTCTTCGACGTCCGGCTTGCACAGAGTCACAGAGGGCCAGTCCCGGGGCAGATGCCCGCGCGCCTTGGCCAGGTATCCGCACAACGCATCCATCTCCGCGAGGCCCGCCGGATCCGACCGCGACTCCAGCGGCGAGTACGGCACCCCGTCGCGGATCGCGGGCGCATAGTCCTCCCGCAGCAGCAGACCGATCACCCGGTTCCGCTCCCAGACCGCGCCACTGGCCAGGCACATCGCGAACGCGTCCAGCCAGGTCCTCGTGGTGGGCGCCTGGTCCACGGCGTCGCCGAAGCTGAGGTCCTCGCTGCTGAGCGTCTCGTCGATGAGGGGGAAGAGGACCTCGAAGTCGCCGTTGGGGAAGGCGCCGAGACTCAGCACCCCGAGGGCACACTCCGCAGCAGTACGCAGGACTGTGCGTGAGGGGGCAGCGCTGAGCGTGGGGTCCTCCAGGGCACGAGCGGCGACGTGGTCGAGGAGTTCGTCGCACATCTCCTGAAGGGACTTCAGGGACAGGTCGCCGTAGCGCAGCCAGTGCCAGCGGCGAAACGTCCGCCCGTCGATGTCCTCCAGCGCTTGGGCGATCCGCTGCTCACTGACGCTGTGGCACGTCACTTCCTGCACGTTGTCGTCCTTCCTTGATCCTTACGGCCGGCGGTGGCACGCTACCAACGCTTCCGTCACTGAGCGCATCAACTTTTCGTCGGTTCCCCTTACTTCGGGACGTAGTGCAGTCCTGAAGTTCCCCCCTGATCGTGGACAGCGGGTGGTTACGCTGCGGGGGTGAGGTCTTGTGTCGTCAGTGCCCTGGTTTCGAGTGGGGTGACGTACCCGTAGACGGGATGCTTGCGCAGGCGGGTGCGGTTGTACTCGACCTCGATGAAGCGGAAGACGTCGGTTCGTGCGTGTTCGTGGGACTCCCAGAGAGTGGTCCCGATCTCCGCTTTCAGCAATCCGAAGAAGCTCTCGGCTGCGGCGTTATCGTAACAGGAGCCTGTTCTGCCCATGCTCTGCCGCATTTTCAACTTCCGTATCTGGCTACGGTATTCGCGTGAGGTGTATTCGGATCCGCGGTCGGAGTGTGCGATGCAGCCCTCCTTGAGCAGTCCACGGCCGGCGGCCATCTTCAGCGCGTCGACGACGAGCTCGGCGCGGTGGTGGTCAGCCATGGCATAGCCGATCACTTCCCGGGTGGCCAGGTCGATGACGGTTGCGAGGTACCACCAGCCAGCGAGGGTGGGCAGGTAGGTGATGTCGGAGACCAGTTTCGTGCCGGGCTCGATGGCGGTGAAGTCACGTCCGACCAGGTCGGGGGACGGGATCGCCTTCTTGTCCGGCCTGGTCAGGCCGCGGCGCCTGCGGCGTGTGATGCCCCGAATGTCGTGCTCGCGCATCAGCCGCTCGACTCTCTTCCGGTTGATCCGCCGGCCCTTGCGGCGCAATGCGGCCGTGATCCTCGGGGAGCCGTAGGCGCGGCGGGACTGCGTGTGGAGCTTCCGGATCTCCGTGACCAGCTCGGTCTCCTGGCCCGCTCGTGTCTCGGCGGCCGGGCGTGCGGCACGCCAGGCGTAGTAGCCGGAGCGGGACACCCCCAGGACCTTGCACATCAGGCTGACGCCGTGGCCGTCCGGGTTGTCCTCGGTGGCCTTCTCCGCATCGATGAACGCGTAGCGCACGGCTACTTCGTCGATTCCCGCGCGAAGAAGGCCGCGGCTTTTTTCAGGACCTCGATGGTCTGCTGCTGTTCCCGGTTCTCCCGCCGCAGACGCCGCAGCTCATCTTTCTCATCGCTGGTCAGGGCGCCCGCAGGCCCGTGCCCGCGGTCGGCCTGGTCCTGCTTGACCCAGTTGCGCAGTCCCTCGGGGCTGACGCCGATCTCCCGGGCGACCTCGGTGACCGTCTTCCCTGACGAGTGCACCAACGCGACCGCGTCGCGTTTGAACTCGGCCGTGTACCGCTTGCTCATGTTGCTCTTCTTGCTCACTACCTGGAACTGCTTCCTCCGGGACTCATCGGTCCCAGTATCAGGCTGTCCAGCTCAGCGGGGGAACTTCAGTCCGCTTTCGTCGTTACCGAAACGCTCCGGCAAACGACTGCTCGCGTCCCAGCCGCATCACGCTGACTTGCTGCTTCGAGTCACGTAAGCAACCAGGGCTCGATCCGAGCGTCAAGCCGTGTGTTTGTGCATCACGTCGAGGTAGTGCCGATCACGGTGCGGCACGTGGTTGTCCCGTCCCGGCAGGCTGAAGACCGCGCAGACGTCAGCGGGCTGGGTGACGAGGCTTGACTGCCGGCCGAAGGTGAGGGTGCTGTTGACCGCATGACGGCAGCCTGCGCTGTCGAGGGCGGCGATCAGCTCCTCGCGGAGAATCGTGGCCTCGAATGACTCGGAATCAGGCAGGACGAACGGCGGAAGTTTGTCGGTCGAACCGGGCCAGAGGTTGATCCAGATGCCGGTGACAGCCCGCCGCATGACTACCAGTTGCAGCCCGTCCCAGGAATACGGGTAGCCGTCGATATCGGGCCCCTTCATGACATGGGCCGGGTGCGGGCGCCCCGGGCCGAGGAGGTCTTCAGCCTGAGCCAGGGACATTCCGCAGCTCAGGGGCCCGATCCGGCCAGTGCGGGAGAAGTCGACGAGTACGTCCATCAAGGTCACGACAGCGACTGTGACACTCTCCCGAGCCAGTTCGCACTCCGAATATCAGCGCGGCGCCGAGCCTGCGCCGCCTTGCCGGACAGCGACGGGCGGCAACAGGCGTGCGGTCGCCGGCACGTCGAGTGCGCGCGGTGTCGGGCCTGCGGGTGTCGGAGTGCCAGCCAGACGATCAAGCAGGCGGTCCAGAACTGCCTGGCCGTCGTCGACGGCCGCGCGTTCATCGTCGGTGAGCGGGATCGCGGCAGACATTCGCCGCACGTTGCCTTCGTCTTCCATGAGTTGGGCTTCGGTGGGGTCTTTCGGGCCCCGTAGAAGTGTCGGCCCTCGTCTTGTCGAAACGTGCGACTGCGTGAGCTGCCGCCTCGGCGCGCCGTAGCCATCGCATGTCTGCCGCCGACTACTTGGTCCGCAACATGAGAGCGTGGCGAGTGTGGTCGCCGTAGACGCCGGTCTCGTCGCCGCGGATGCCGTACCACTCCTGGAATCTGGCCACGGCCGCCCGGACCTCCTGGTCGTAGCTGCCATCGATCGCACCGCCGTCGTAGATGTTCGGAACCTGAAGCAGACGTACCTGCAACTCATATACTCCGTGGCCACTGTCGCCCTGGCGCAGCACACCCGTGCCCGGGATCTCGGGGAGCGAGGGAGCCGGGTTGTCGGGCAGTGGCTGGTCCATCCGTCCAGAGGACGGGGAACGGACCTCCGGTACGGGGTTGTTGTTGGCCAGCAGCGAGGAGGCGAGAATCAATCCGCTCACGGCGCCCACCCCGAAGACTCCGGCGACACGGGTTTCCCGCCGGTCGGTGAAGCGCCGCCATCCTTGACTTCTCCTCGCCGCGTGCGCGCGGACAGGTGTCGGTAGCGCCTCCGAGGGCGGGGCGACACGTTGGTCCGACTTCACGACGGGGTGTTGGGGGGTGGCCGGCCGCGTGGTGCCCGGGTGCGGACCGGTCCCGCGACGCGCGCCCCTGCGCTCGGGGGTCGGGGGCAGAAAGGTCACCGGCGGCGCGGCGTGCGTCGGGCCTGCGCCACGCGCCGTTGACGGCCTTCCCCTCGGCGGGGTTGGAACAGTCTCCAGATGCGCCCCGCGCAGCCACAGCGGCTCCACCACGACATCCTGCTGAACATTGGCCTGACGTGCGCCAGTGGTCCGCAGTGGCTCCACGACGGACGGCGGGACGGCATGCGGTCGATCCGGATACGGGTCGGGGCCATGCCTTGCCGGTTGTGCCCGTGGGGGCGGGGGCGGAACTGGGGGCAGGGACGAGGTCGGGGTCGGGGTGGAGGAGGGGGTAGTGGGCGGATCAGCAAAGCCGGCGTCCGTGGCCGGTTCGCTGTGTCGGGCCCGGGACGGCGGCAGGATCTCGGCCAGGTCCTGCTGCACGTCGAAGGCGTACAGGTCGGCGCGTACGGCGTCCAAGGCGTCCAGCACGGCTTGAAAGGAGTCCTGTATCTCTTGCGCGACGTCAGGACCCGAACCGGGAGCTTGCTGTGGTTCGGTGTCGTTGAGGCCCACCGGCAGTCCTCCTCAAGCAAGTACGTGCAAGGCCATGTCCTGTGTTCCCAGGGACAGTTCCGTGAAAGGAAGCTGAGCCGCACGGATCAGGCCTCGCCTTGTTGTTTCGTTGTGATGCGATACGCAGCCCGTGCGGCCTTGTCTCATCCGCCCCTCCGGGACGCAGGCCACATTCCTCAATTGCCTGGCGGAGTTGACCGCCGGCGACCACCCGCCGGGCGCTGCCTCGGACCTGAAGGCCGGCGGCCAGGCGTCCTGCTCCTGCTCCTGCGATGCGCCGTCGGCCGGGCCTGCGCCATCCGCCACCAGCACGGATATGCCCTCGTCGACCACCGGTCCGGCCTACTACGAACCCGGCGTCCTCACCGCTTCGCCGACTTCGGCGCGCGCCCCTGTTTCGGCGTCGGGATCACCGAGGTCCAGCCGTGCGTGGCCACGGCTGATTGAGGTCCGGCGGCCCTGATGCCGGGCATCACGGCACCGTATTCCCGTGCCGCGAGTGAGTGCCCGGGATACGAAGAGGAACTCGCTGAGGTCGTCCGCAACGTGGGTCAACGCATCCGCGACTCGGTCCGGACCGAAGGCGTCGGGCGCGCCGTGCGTACCGCTCACGGCAAGAGCTACGGACTGGTGAAGGCCACGGTCCTGATCCTGGAAGCACCGCGGGCCTACGCGCAGGGCATCTTCGCCCAGCCGCGCAGCTTCGACGGCGTCGTGCGCTACTCGAACGGACTCGGCCATCTGCGGGCCGACTCCCTGCTGGGTGGCGCCTGCGGAATGGGGATCAAGATCTCCCGGCCGGAGAACCGCCCGCCCCAGGTTCGGTGGAGAGGGTGGCGGTACGGCACATGCCGTGCCGCCGCCGGGGCCAGGGCCGGACGCTCAACCGGGCGACGCCGACAAATGGGAGAGGATGCCGCACACCTCGTCCACAATCTCCCGGGCTTCCAACTCGTCCGCGCAGTCGCCCAGTTCCCGCGCCGCCCCTCCGATGACCGTGGTCAGCACGATCACCCGTACCCGGCCCGCGCGACGCCGCTCGTCCACCTCCAGGAGCCGGGCGTTTCGCCGCACCCACGCACGGTCCCATTGCCGCCGCAGCGCGTCGAAGCCCGCCGGGCCGTCGTCCTCCACGAGCAGCCTGCCGATGCATCGGTTCTCCCAGGCACCCTCCAGGTAGGCCCTCGCTCCCTCCACGAAGAGGGCGATGGGGTCTTCCACCCCGCGGCTGCGCGCCTCGGCCAGCATCCCTGCCGTCCTGCGCTCCTGTTCCTCCCGGAACTCCTCCCACAGCTCCAGGTACAGCCCTCTCTTGCCACCGTAGTGCTCGAAGAGGCTGCCCACGGGAACGCCGGAGCGCGCCGCGATCTCGGTGAGGCTGGCGTCGGTGTAGCCGCGCTCGGTGAAACCTCCAACGCCGCGTCCAGCAGCGCACAAGGTGGGCATGCTGCTGCCCGGCGTCACCCTGGCCACCGGGCGCGATGACGCCTTCCCGATCGAGACGATGCAACTGATGCGGTTCAAGGGCGAGCGGTGGTCGCTCTTCGGCCAACCGGTGGACACGCGCAAGGAGTTCGGCCCGATCACGCGCTGAGGCGTTCGGGCCGGTTCCTTGCGGCGGTGGGGGCGGGCCGGGTGGTTCGTGAGGCCCGCCCCTGTCCGGCCGGATCCCGCGGGCTGCCGAGAGCAGGCGCAGGACCGGCCGGCCGCCGGCAGCTCACCACGGGGGACGGAGTGCCGAGTACGCCCGCGGGTCGGCCGCCGCCGGGCGGGCGCCATGTCCGGGCGTACGACTCTCTCTTCCCCGCTTCCCCGACCGGCAGTGGCACAGGCACCGCGCGACCATCGCGAACTGCCGCGGGCCTTCTCAGGCTCCGACGAGCTTGCCCGGGCCGGGGACGTTACGGAAGCGGAACGGCTCCGGTTCGCGGCCGGCCTGGATGAACCAGCACTCCCCGGTGCCGTCGCCGGTGACAATCCGCAGCACGGTGTCCGCCACGGCCTGAGCCGGGATGACCGGCAGTCCCTGTTCGGAGAGCATGTCGCGCAGCGGATCGATGATCCGCGACTCGGCGAACCCCGGGCAGACCGCGTTGAAGCGCACGTTCTCCGGCGCGAGAGCCGGCCCCAAGGAGCGTGCGAGCCCGACGACCGCATGCTTGTTGGCCGCATACAGAGGATCGAGCGGTACCGCCGTCAGGCCTGCCAGGGACGCGGTCGCCACGATCGACCCTCCTCCGCGGGCCCGCAGCGCCGGCAGCACCGCATGGGTACCGAAGACCACCCCGTCGAGGTTGGCGCCCATCGCCCGGCGGTAGCGGGCGAGGTCGAAGTCCTCGCCGACGCCGCACCCGGTGGCAACTCCCGCGTTGAGCAACGCGATGTCGACACCGCCGCACTGCTCCTGGGTGAAGTCGACCAGGGCGCGGTTGGCGTCGGGGGCGGAGACGTCACAGGCACGGAAGTACCCGCCGACCATGTCGGCCACCTCCCGGCCGCCCTGCGCATCGAGGTCCGCGACGACCACTTGGGCCCCCGCCCTTCCCAGTGCCAGCGCCGTGGCCCGGCCCAGTCCGCCGGCACCGCCGGTGACGATCGCCACCTTGCCCTGGAGCGCGGCGCCGACCGTCTGTTCTCCCCGCGGGGCGGCGGCCCCGCGCTCGGCGCCCGTCATGCCAGCTCCAGCACGAGCTTGCCGACGTTCTCGCCGCGGAAGAGCATCTGCAACGTCTCGGGGAAGTCGTCCACGGTCCCTCGCACCACATGTTCCTTGACCTTGATGCGGCCGGCGCCGATCCAGGCGGAGATGTCCTGCGCGGCCTGCGGGTAGCGCTTGGCGTAGTCGAAGACGACGAGGCCCTCCATGCGGGCGCGGCGCACCAGCAGCGAGAGGTAGTTCGAGGGGCCCTTGACCGGCGTGGCGTTGTTGTACTGGCTGATCGCACCGCAGACCACGACGCGCGCGTGCATCGCCAGCCGGGTCAGGGCGGCGTCCAGAATGTCCCCTCCGACGTTGTCGAAGTAGACGTCGATGCCGTCGGGGGCATGCTGGCGCAGCGCTTTCCTGACATCGTCGGCGCGGTAGTCGATCGCCGCATCGAATCCCAGTTCATCGGTGAGCAACGCGCACTTCTCCGGCCCTCCGGCGATGCCCACGACCCGGCAGCCCTTGGCCTTCGCGATCTGACCCACCATGGTGCCGACCGCGCCGGCTGCCCCGGACACCACGACGGTCTCGCCGTCCTTCAGCGCCCCGACGTCCAGCAGGCCGAAGTAGGCGGTCATGCCGGGCATGCCCAGCGCCCCCAGATACGTCGAGGGCGGGGCGAGGGAGGTGTCGATCTTCGTGGCGCCCCGGCCGTCGGAGACCACATACTCCTGGACGCCGAACATGCCGACCACGTGATCACCGGGCTGGAAGTCGGGGTGGTTGGATGCGGTGACCTCGATGACCGATCCGGCGCGCATCACCTCGCCGATGCCCACGGGCGGCAGGTAGGAGGGACGGTCGTCCAGCCAGCCCCGCATGGCCGGGTCCAGGGAGATGACGCGCGTCCGGCCCACGAACCGGCCCGGACCCGGTTCCTCGACGGGCCCGGAACGGTGCTCCCAGTCATCGGGTGTTGCCTCGCCCACGGGGCGGGCTGCCAGACGTATCTGGCGGTTGGTCGCAGACATCGCGTCTCCTGTCGTTCGCGGCTCCCCGCGACCATACCGACCAGTAGGTACGTCGGCGGGCGTGACGTTCGCCACACACCATCCGCCCGTGCGGGTCCCCCAGCCGTCGGGGCCCCGATCCCCGACTCCGGCCGACATGGCGGGCATCCGGCCCGACAGCAGTCGGAGAGCGAGCAGGGAAGGCGTCCTGCGTCGTCAGTGCGGGCGGCGTGCGCAGCACGGTCCGCCGCCTGATCCGCGGCGGCCTGTTCGCCGCGCTTCTCCGGGGCGGCTTTGGCCTTGCGCAGGAGATGGACAGTCTCCCGGCGATGCATGGGAAGGCTGGATCCGCATCCCCTCTCCCCTCGCTGATCCACCACACAGCGCACCAAAGGTCGTCGAAGCCGCCGACGCAGAGCACCACACCCACCCGATCCGTACCCGTCGGCACCCGACCGTCGGCCCGGTGCGGCATCGAACCCAAAACGTAACGCCCAGCAGGCTTATCAGGCATTCCAACCAGTCGGTATCGTGCGCCGCCACCCCCACTCGACCGCGCCCACCTCCACGGATCCGAGCCGCACTGGAAGGCCACGCGATGACCTACGCCGACGACAACCGGTATCCGCCACCACCACCGACAGGATGGACGCAGCCGCAGACCGAGCCCTACGGGCACGCCCCTCGGCACGACTCGTACGGGCGGGATCCGTGGCAGGAGTCGCACGGACACGACACCCCTCGGCACGACTCGTATGAACACGACGCCTCTGCGTACGACTCGTACGGGCACGCCCCTCGGCACGAGCCGTACGGGCACGAGACCGGTCGGCGCGGTGCCGACCTCGCCGCCCTCCGCTCGGCCTACCGCCTGCTCCGCCGGGTCTCCACGCTCACCGCGCTCGGCTCCTTCGTGGTGTACGTGTTGCTGTCCTGCTACGCGCCGGACCTGATGGGATCCAAGATCGCCGGGGAGCTGAGCCTGGGTATGGCCCTGGGGGTCCTCCAGCTCGTCGTCACCTTCGCGGCGGTCCTCTGGTACGGACGCAGTGCGCAACGCTCCGTGGACCCGTTGGCGCGAGCTGTCAGAGAGCGGGCGGCCCGGCCGACTCGGGACGCCGGGATGACCAGATGAACGACTTCAGCTCCGGGACGCAGGCCACCGTCCTGACTCTGTTCACCGCCCTGGCCACTTTCACGCTGCTGATGTGCGTGATGGCAGGACCGGATCGCGACGACCTGACGAACTTCTATACCGGCTACCTCTCGCTCACACCGCTCAAGAACGGTCTGGCGATCGCAGGCGACTACATTTCCGCGGCCACGGTGCTGAGCACCACCGGCATCATCGCGCTCGCGGGATACGACGGCTATGTGCTGGCAGTCAGCACGGCCATGTCGCTCGTACTGCTGATGTTCCTGCTGGCCGAACCCCTGCGCAACGCCGGCCGGTTCACCATGGGCGACGTCCTGGCCCGCAACATGCCCGGGCGGGCCGTCCGTATCGCCTCCTGCGTGGTGACGCTTTCGGCGACTCTTCCCTTCCTGGTCGTCCAGCTCTCCGGGGCCGGGTCGCTGCTCACCTTCATCCTGGGCATCCCGCACCTGGCGGGCGCCAGGACGGTGTGCATCGTCCTCGTCGGCAGCCTGATGATCATTTACGCGGCGATCGGCGGCATGAGGGGCACCGCCCTCATCCAGATGATCAAGATCGTGCTCCTGCTGGGCACCAGCGTCACCATCGCCGCCCTGGTCCTGAACCGCTTCGACTGGAGTCCCGGCGACCTGCTCCGGGCCGCCGAGCGCGGCAGCGGCGCGGGCCCCGCCTTCCTCCAGCAGGGCCTGCAACTGGGCACCTCTGCCGGTGAGCGGCTGGACTTCGTCAGTCTCCAGATCACCGTGGTCCTCGGCGTGGCCTGCCTGCCGCACATCACGATGCGCCTGTTCTCCGCGCGGGACGTGCCCGCCGTGCGCCGCTCCATGTCGTGGGCGGTCGGCACGGTCACCACGTTCTGCCTGCTCGTGATCGTCATGGGTACGGGCGCGGCGGCGCTGGTGGGATCTCAGTACATCACCGCGGCCGACCCGCACGGCAGGACGTCGGTGCTCATGCTGTCCCGGGTGCTGGGCGGCGACGGCGCCTCCGCAGGCGCGACGATTCTCTATGCGGCCGTGGCGGGCACCGTGTTCATCACCCTGCTGTCCTCGGTCGCCGGGATGACTCTGGCCGCAGCCTCGTCGCTCGCCCATGACCTGTTCGCCCATGCGGTGCGCCGGGGACAGGCGGCGGCGCGTACGGAGATGACGGTGGCGGCGTGGACGAGCGTGGCCGTGGGAACCGTTGCCATCATGCTCTCCACCGTGGTCCAGAACTGGGACGTCGGTGTACTGACCACGCTGGCGATCTGCATCGGGGCGTCGGCAGTGGCCCCCGCGTTGACCTACTCCCTGTTCTGGCGAGGTTTCACGCGCACCGGCCTGCTCGCGAGCCTCTACGGCGGCGCGGCCTGCGCGCTGGTGCTGATGGGCCTCTCCCAGGCCGTTTCGGGCACGCCGTCCGCCGTCTTCCCCGACGCCCACTTCGACCTGTTCCCCATGCAGTCCACCGGCCTGGTCTCCATACCGTTCGGCTACCTGGCGGGCTGGCTGGGCAGCCGTCTGGACCACCGACGACGCGCTGCCGAGGGCCGCGAGAACCGACGGCTGTACGAGGAGAGCGAGGAACGGCTGCTCGCCGCAGCCGAATGACCACAGCGACGGGAGGCGCACCGCGCCTGGGGGCTTCGGCCCCCACGGCGGCCGCCCTCGACCGCGGCGGACTACGGCACCGGCCCGGGTGCCGCCGCCGTAGTCCGCCCAGGAGCCCCGGGCGCGCCGCGTAGCGCGGTCTCGCCCGACCGGTCAGGAAGGCGCTCCGGTCAGGACTTCCACTTTGCCGGTGTCGAGCGAGTAGTAGGCGCCGACCACGGCAAGTGCGCCCTTGCCCACAAGGGGGGCCAGGTCCTGGTTGGAGCGCAGGTCGGCCGCGGTCAGCTTGACCTGGGCGCGGGCCATGGTCTCGACCGGGTCGGCACCGCCTTCACGGACTGCCTGGTCGTACGCGGGACGCAGAGCCTTGGCGATCGCCTCCAGGTTGCCGGGCAGCGGTTTGCCGTCACGGATGGATTTGTACGCCGCCCCGACGGCACCGCAACGCTGATGCCCGAGGACCACGATGAGCGGAGTACCACTCGTCATGGGCCCGTACTCCACGGAACCCGTGACCACCGGGCCGATGGCCTCCGCGCCCGTACGCATCACGTATAGGTCACCCAGCCCGGTATCGAAGAGGAGTTCAGGCGGCACCCGGGAGTCGATGCACGAGAGGATCCCCCCGAAGGGTTCCTGCTCCTGGGCGACGAACTGACGCCGCTGCGGATCCCGGTCGGGATGTCGAAGGTCTCCGCTCACCCAGCGCTTGTTGCCGTCCATCAGTCTCGTGAATGCCGCGGCGGGCGTGACCGGCCGTGCTTCCGGCGATGTGCTGCTCGCCGACGGGGCGGCGCTCGTCGGCGAGCACCCCGCAAGCGCAACCGTGGCAACTGCAAGTCCTCCGGCGAGAAGAGCTCTGCGATCGGGATGTCCCGCTCCGTCCATCGGTCCTTCCCCTCAGTCCGCTGAGTCGTCTTCGTACGTCTTGACCAAGGCGATGGTTCAGTACGGCTGTGGAGCCGGACGGCAGGCACGAGCGGGAGCGGGCTTCTTTGCCACGGATGGCCCACGCAAGGTTGCGTCCTATGGCTCCTATGTCAATCAGGCGGCCTGCGCGAGGTCAGCTTGCTCCGTGCTGGTCTGGGCGTCGCGGAGGAGAGCTCGGTAGACCACGTCCGAGAGACGGCGCCGGAGGGCGCGTACGGCTTCGGTGTTGGTGTTCCCTGCCTCTCGTCGGCGCTGTAGGTAGGTGCGGGCGTCTGGGTGATAGTGCGCCTGCGTGACGGCGATCCGGTGCAGGGCTGCGTTGAGTTGGCGGTTGCCGGTCCGGGAGAGTCGATGGCGTGCGCGGTTGCCCGACCACACGGGGAGAGGTGCGGTGCCATCCGCGCGGCCGCACCGCGATGCTCGCCGTGTTGGACGAGGCGATCGCGGGAGTCGTGGAGGCCAGACCCGTCATCGGGGAGCTGGAGGTGACCGCGGGGCTCGGCCCTCCGACGGAACTGGGCGGGCTCCACCGGTCTTTCCGGACCGCCGGCCGCCTGCTCGACGCGGCCGGGGTCTACGGCTTGAGCGGCCGTGTACGACTGACGCACAACGAGCCGCGCTCAACGTCGGCACAGCGGCGCGGCCCCGGCGCAGAAGCCCTGGCAGCAGGCGGGAGAGCTCGACAGGAGCGGCAATGGCCGGCCGGTCGTACCCACGGCGCTGATCTGGTCATGCGGGCCCGGGTGCGGGTGAAGCCCGTGCGGGAGAGCGCGCCTTGGTCGGCGCTCACGCGTCCCGCGCTCGTCGCAGTACCTTCGCGCCGTGCCACTGGCAGACGGTGAGGGCGAAATGGAGGTCGAAACCGCCTGCGTCGAGGTCGAGACCGTAGCCCTCGACGGCGCGCTGGACGCGGTAGTGGACGGTGTTGCGGTGGACCATCAGGTGGTCGGCGGTCGCGGCGTAGCTGCGGTTGGTGGCGAGGAAGACGCGGAGCGTCTCGCGGAGCAGTTCGCGGCGGGGTTCGTCGACGGCGAGGTCGCCGAGGGTGTCGGAGACGAAGTCGGCGAGTTCCCGTGGCTCGTCCACCAGGAGGGCGACGCGGGCGAAGCTGACGGCGCGGGGCGCGGCGGGGCCCGCGGAGAGGGCGAGCGCCTTGGCGCGGGCTGCGGCGCGGGTGCTGCGGCGGAAGCCGTCGAGTCCCGGCCGCACGCTGCCCAGGGTGACGCGCACCGGCAGGGCGGCGTGGGCCAGTTCGGCCCCGACGGTGTCGGCGTCCACCGGGCAGCCTGGCCTGACGGTCAGTCAGATGTGGGCGTCGGCCTCGTCGGTGTGGACCAGCAGCGGGCGGCGGACACCGTGCAGCACGGTGTGCAGCAGTGAGGCCAGCCGGTCGAAAACCGGGGTGGGATCGGCGGTCGCGGTGGTGCCGTCGAGCCAGCCCTCCACGGCGAGGTGGCTGCCGGACAGCCGGTAGTCGAGGGCGGCCTCGGCCTGGCGCAGGTCGACCTTCGGGTTGTCCAGCAGCTGGGTGACCCAGTGCTGGCGCAGCATGCCGCGGGTGCCCACCCAGCGCTCGCGTTCCTGCTCGTAGGCGCGGCTGATCTGGTCGCAGACCCGGTCCACATAGGCGGTGCTGAGGTTGACCAGGGTGATGACCGTGCCGGCGGTGTCCGGCAGCCCCAGCCGGACCGCTTCGCCGAGGACCAGGTCGAAGCTCTGCGACTGCCCCAGGCGGTAGGCGCGCAGCAACGCCGAGAGCGGGACGTCGCGTTGGGCGAGGCGGCGCGCGTAGGAGACGGCCGAGGCGGGGGCGTCCACGGTCTGCGGGTCGATGCGGTTGATGATGACGTGCAAGGCGGTGACGATGTTCTCGGTGATGCTGGCTTCCAGCAGCCCGCGCAGCGATTCGTCGTGTTCCAGCAGCGCGATCTCCGCCTCGGTGGTGGCGACCAGGCGGGCGATGAACTCGTCCCGGCGCGCCTGCATCACCCGTGCCGCGAGGACGACCGGGTCGGCGGTCCCGTCCACCGGCCGTCCCGTGGGCCCGGTCATGGGACGAGGTGCCGCAGCGCGGACCGGGCCGCGTTGAACCCGCACATTCCGTGGACCCCGGCGCCGGGGGGCGTGGCCGCCGAGCACAGGAAGACGCCGGGGATGCCGGTGCGGTAGGGGTCGGCGGCCACCCGCGGGCGCAGGGCGAGCTGGAGCGTGGTGTTGGCTCCGCCGATGATGTCGCCTCCGACGTTGTTCGGGTTGTACTGGGACAGCCCCACGGCCGAGCGGACGGCGGTGTCGACGACGCGCTCCCGGAAGCCGGGGGCGAACCTCTCGATCTGGCCGAGCACGGCGTCCGTGGCATCGCCGGTGTAGCCGTGCGGGACGTGCGCGTACGCGTAGACGGGATGGATGTCCCCGGCCGAGCGTCCGGGGTCGGCCAGGTACTGCTGGGAGAGCAGGACGAAGGGCCGCTCGGGCATGCGCCCCCGGCTGATCTCGCGCTCGGTGTGGACGACCTCCGCCAGGGTTCCGCCGAGGTGCACGGTGCCGGCCTTGCGGCAGGCCTCGTGGGTCCAGGGCACACCGCCCTCGACGGCCAGGTCGACCTTGAACGCCGCCGGGCCGTGGCGCCATCGCAGATAGGCCCGGCGGACCCGCTCCGGCAGGGCCGACCCGCAGATGCCGACGGCGGCGCTCGGGGCGACGTCGAGCATGACGGTGCGGGCGGGCGGGAGTTCGGTCAGCGAGCGTACGCGCACTCCGGTCTCGATGGTGCCGCCGAGCTCCCGCAGCAGCGCGGCGAGCGCGTCGGTGATCACCTGGGAGCCGCCGCGGGCGACCGGCCAGCCGTACCGGTGGCCCGCGGCGACGAGCATCAGTCCGATGGACGCGGTCAACGGCCGGTTGAGCGGATGGAAGGCGTGCGCCGCGGCACCGGCGAACAGGGCGCGGGCCTCGTCGGTCCGCCAGCGGCGGGCGATCGCGGTGGCCGGCTGCATCGCCCGCATCCCGAACCGTGCCAGGCGGACGGGGTGTGCCGGCAGATGCACGACCGGACGCAGCACATCGTCGAGCAGGGCGTCGAACCCTGCGGTCAGCGGGGCGAACAGGCGCCGCCATGCCGGGCCGTCCGGGCCGAAGCCGCGTGCGGTCTCCTCCAGGGAGCGGACCAGCAGCCCGGCCCGGCCGCCGTCCAGCGGGTGCGCCAGGTCGACCTCGGGCCAAGCCCACTCGACGCCGTACCGCTCCAGACCGAGGGTGCGCAGGAATGGTGAGCCGACGCCCAGCGGGTGCACCGCGGCGCAGTGGTCGTGGAGCACCCCGGGCACGGTCAGTTCGCTGCTCCGGGTGCCGCCGCCGATCTCGTCGGCCGACTCCAGGACGGTGACCTTCACTCCGTGCTGTGCCAGGGTGACGGCGGCGGCGAGCCCGTTCGGGCCGGCTCCCACCACGATCGCGTCACTCATGCGCGGCCGCCGCCTCGGTCCCCGGCCGGGCCGCGCCGAGCGGCTCGACGGGGATCGCGGGCGCCTCGTCGTCGAGCCAGGGCTGCCGAGCCACCATGTCCCGCACCGTCACATACCCCTCCTCGATCGGACCGGTCGCCGCGTCCACGATGCGGCAGTGCTGCCGCTGGCGGTGCGTCGGCTGGGATTCGAGGACGATGACGCGCAGATCACCCGGTGCGAAGCCGCACCGCTCCTGAACCGCGGCCAGCAGCTGCTCGTTGTGGAGATGGCCGTCGCCGAAGTTCCAGCCGAGGACCGCCCCCGCCACCATCTCGCCCTCGCGCACATCGTAGGCCTCCACATCGTCCACGGCCCGCGGCAGCAGCCCGCCCAGCGCGCGGCCGTGGCTGTGCATCGCCCGCCAGGCCAGCCCTTGGTGCAGCACCAACTCGGCCGTCTGCGCACCGTACAGGCGGGTGAGCTGGTCCACCGGCAGGCCGGACGCCTTGACGATGCCCTCGTTGAGTTTGCGCTCGGTGCCCCGGCGGAAACACCACAGGCTGGTCGCCCAGTTGCCGGCGTAGTAGCGCATCGAGGGCAGGAACGACACCAGGTCCGGGCGCAGATGGCCGACCACCGGGACGACGACCAGGCCCAGCACCAGCAGCGGGGAGTGCAGCAAGGAGACGCCGGGCGCGGCGTCGTGGCCGAACAGGACGAGCGCCGAGTAGATGAAGAAGACGTTCCACTCCAGCGGCACGCCCATCGGGAACGTCGACATGATGTGCAGGTGGAAGACGACCATGACCGTCAGTGCGACGGTGGTGGTGATCCCGCCGTGCGAGAGCACCAGGATCAGCGCCACCACGTACTCGATGACCGTGCCGCCGTGCGCGGCCGCGGCGGCCGGCCCGGACGGCCGCAGGTCGCTGGCGCGTGTGACGCTCGTAGGGACGCGGACCCGGCCCTTGCCCGCCAACGGGTGACGGCAGCGAAGGGTCGTAGAAGGTGGCCGCCATGGACACCCCGGCAAGGAGCCAGGCAGCGGTGAAGGCGGCGAGGTTGGGCGCGTACGCAACAGCAAGGACAGCCACGACGCCCAGGACGGAACCGGCGGTCATCACGGTCCGCGGACCGCGACGCTCGAGGATACGGCCGACCGGGATGCCGATGTGGCCAGGCCCGTCTCGGCGAGGCGGGTTGTGGCGGCGTGGACGGCCTCGGTCGTCTCGACCTCGACGTCGAGGTGGTCCATGCGGGTGTCCTCGCCAGGCCGGCCTTCGACGAGGACGAGTTTGAGCGGGGGCTCGGCGATGGCGAAGTTGGCGTAGCCGTCGCGGAGTTTGGCGGGCTCGGTGCCGAAGAGCTTGGTGTAGAAGGCGATGGACGCGGCCAGGTCGGGAATGCGGAGGGCGAGCTGTACGCGGGACACGGCGAGCCTCCTGCTGGGTGGGTGCGGTGATGGGTCAGCAGCCGCCGGACGTGGCCGGGGTGCCGATGCCGATCTGCAAGGTGGCCGGAGCAGCGCAGCAGCCACCGCCGTCACCGGCCTGGGAGGTATCGGGCTCGTCGAACAGGCCCGCGCCGCCGCACACGCCGGTCTCCGGGAGGGTCAACTCGACGCGTTCGGCGGCCTCGTGGTCTCCGGCGAGCGCGGCGGCAATGGAGCGCACCTGCTCGTAGCCGGTCATCGCGAGGAAGGTCGGGGCGCGGCCGTAGCTCTTCATGCCGACCAGGTAGACGTCCTTCTCCGGGTGCGAGAGCTCCTTCACGCCGTGCGGGTAGACGGTGCCGCAGGAGTGGACGTTGGGGTCGATGAGCGGGGCAAGCGCGGTCGGCGCCTGGAGGCGTTCGTCCAGGCCGAGGCGCAGCTCGTCGAGGAAGGACAGGTCCGGGCGGAAGCCGGTCAGCACGATGACCTCGTCGACCGGGTCGAGGCGACACCCGTCCTCGGCGACCAGGACCAGGCGTCCGTCGGTGTCGCTCTCGACGGCCTCGG
Source organism: Streptomyces sp. NPDC029292 (assembly GCF_055569295.1). Lineage (NCBI taxonomy): Bacteria > Bacillati > Actinomycetota > Actinomycetes > Kitasatosporales > Streptomycetaceae > Streptomyces > Streptomyces sp. NPDC029292. The sequence goes on along the minus strand of NZ_JBVHXR010000017.1, from coordinate 190,165 downwards.
TACGGAAGCCGGCCACCGCGCTCGCGCGCCCCTCCTCGACGGCGGCCTTGGCGCGCAGGCCCAGGGCACCACGGGCGGGCAGTTGGTCGGCCTCGCCACCGCCGTACGTCGAACCGGTGATCCCCCGGCGCAGGATCCACACCGCGTGCGTGCCGTCCTCCTCCTTCGCCAGGTCAGCCAGGTAGGCGAGGGCAGTGAAGGCGGAGGCGCCGGAGCCGACGACCGCCGTGCGCTTGCCCGCGTAACGGGCGCGTACGGCCGGGTTCTTGAGTTCGGGGACGCGGTAGGAGATGTGCGCGGCGGCCGTCTTCTCGCCGAGTGCGGGCAGGCCGTCCGCGCCGATCGGGCTGGGTACGGACCAGGTGCCGGAGGCGTCGATGACGGCGCGGGCGGTGATCCGCTCCTCGCGGCCGTCGGCCCCCTGAACGTGCACGGTGAACGGCTGCTCGTCACGGCCTGAGTCGACGATGCGGTCACGGCCCACGCGGGCGACGCCGGTCACGGTCGCGCCGAAGCGGACCTTGTCGCCGAGTACGTCGGCGAGCGGCTGCAGATACTGCTTGGCCCAGTCGCCGCCGGTCGGGTAGGCCGCGCTGTCGGGGCGCACCCAGCCGGTCGGAGCCAGCAGCTTCTCGGCTGCCGGGTCGACGACCTCGGCCCAGGGGGAGAACAGTCGCACGTGCGCCCAGTCGCGAACGGCGGTGCCCGCGGACGGTCCCGCTTCCAGGATCAGCGGTTCGATGCCGCGTTCGACGAGATGGGCGGCGGCTGCCAGGCCGATCGGGCCGGCGCCGATGACCACGGTCGGCAGGGAGGCGGAGGTGCTCTCGCTCATCAGGTGCTCCAGGGGCTGGTTGCTGGATGCCATCGGATCTTCTGCATCGACATTCATCAATACAGCAGCGAGCCTGCCGCACACATCGATAGATGTCAATATTGACGCATGTCGAATTCGATTGGTGGAGCTGCCGGTCCTGGACTCGGCACCGACTTGAGGTGCCTCGCGACGATCAGCGGCGCGGTCGCGCAGCCCAGGACCGTCAAGAACACCTCGGTCAGCGAGAGCGCGTCGACGCCGGCCAGATGCGGGACCGTCAGCACCGCGACACCCACCAGGCCGAGCGCCAGCCCCGTCACCCGACGCGCCCCCAGCCGCTCCGTGTCACCGAAGAAGCAGGCCAGGGCCGCGCTCACGATTGGTACGCCCGCGATCAGCAAGCCCGTCGTGGAACTGGACAGGTGTCCTTCGGCGTCCGTCAACGTCCACCAGGGGCCGATGATCTCGATACGGGCAATGGCCAGCATGAGCCGGTACTCCCGTAGGCCCCAAACGAGCCCCCTTGCCGCACAGCGAAGGGCATGAGGAGGTCCGCGCCGAGCACGCTCTCTCTGCCCAGACGACTTGCTCCGGCTCAGGCTCGACCGACCCAGCAGACGATCCTGGCCGGGCGGCCGGCCTGCCGCAGCGGAGAACCGTCGCACCACAAACCCCTACGCATTTCATACACAGGCGGCCGAAGCGCTACGTACACACATTCCAAGGTCAAGAAAACGAAGAAACCACAGTTCAGAGGCCCAACCTGCGGTTTCCCAATGGACCGCCTTCGGGATTCGAACCCGAGACCTACGCATTACGAGTGCGCCGGTCATCCAACGTCCGGAGCATGCCCTCGGTCTGGCAAGGTCGAGGCGTTGGTGCTCGCCCCGTCTGTGCCCACCTTGGCGACGTGGAAACGGAGGTGTGCGCAGGTACGGGCGCTGCTCCCAGTTGGGGCCTGCCGGCGCAGGGGGCAATGTGTCGCTCTCTCGGGCGACCTCCGGTTCCTCCCAGCCGTGATCATGATTTACAGCCCGGCCAGTGGCTGTTCGGTCCAGACGGTCTTGCCCTCGCGGGTGTAGCGGGTGCCCCAGCGCTCGGTCAGCTGGGCCACCAGGAACAGGCCCCGCCCACCTTCATCGGTGGTGCGGGCGCGACGCAGGTGCGGTGAGGTGTGACTTGCGTCGGCGACCTCGCAGACGAGACATCGTTCACGGATGAGTCGCAGGGTCACGGGGCCGCTGGCGTAGCGGTAGGCGTTGGTGACCAATTCACTGGCGATCAATTCGGTTGTGAACGCCAGGTGTTCCAGTCCCCATTCGGCGAGCTGGGCCGTGGTGAGCGCTCTGGCTTGGGCGGCGGCGGTTGGTTGCAGCGGCAGTTGCCAGGAGGCGACGTTCTGCGGTGGCAGTACGCGGGTGCGCGCGATGAGAAGCGCGATGTCGTCGGTGGGGTGTGCGGACACGAGGGAGTCGACAACCGCCTGGCACGTCTGCTCCAAGGGATCCGCAGGGTGGGTGAGCGCTGCGCGAAGCCGTTGCAGGCCCGTGTCGACGTCGGTGTCGCGTTCGCCGATGAGTCCGTTGGTGTAGAGCGTGAGCAGGCTGCCCTCGGCCAGTTCGATCTCCCGGCTCTCGAACGGGAGGCCACCCAGGCCGAGCGGCGGGCCGGGGGGCAGGTCAAGGAGGCCGGCCTGTCCGTCCGGTGTAGTCACGACCGGTAGAGGGTGACCCGCGCGCGCCACGGAGCATTGCCGGGAGACGGGGTCGTAGACGGCGTAGAGGCAGGTGGCGCCGACGACCTGCTCGCTGGCGGGTTCGCCGGCCGGCTCTTGTTCCGCGGCAAGGAGGTTGACCAGGTCGTCCAGTCGGGAGAGGACCTCGTCCGGTTCCAGGTCGAGGGTGGCAAGGGTGTGCACGGCGGTACGCAGCCGACCCATCGTGGCAGCAGCATGCAGTCCGTGGCCCACCGCGTCGCCGACGACGAGTGCGACCCTGGCCCCGGACAAGGGGATGACGTCGAACCAGTCACCGCCCAGGCCCGGGGCCGTGCTGGCTGGGAGGTAGCGAGGGGCGACATCGACGGCCGGCTGGGGCGGAACGATCCTTGGCAGCAGGGTGCGTTGCAGGGTGGACGCGGTCTGCTGCTGCTGGGTGAAGCGTCGGGCGTTGTCGATACTGATGGCGGCGCGCGAGGCCAGGTCCTGGGCCAGTGTGAGATCGTCGGCCTCGAACGGCTCGGGGCGCCGCGATCGCCACAGGCTCATCACGCCCAGGACCAGGCCGCGCGCGGCCAATGGCACCAGGATCAGAGAATGGGCCGAGAGGTCCGGTGCCTGCTCGCCCTGACGCGGTTCTGCGGAGAACCAGTCGGGCGAAAGGACCGGTTCGAGGACGGGACGCCCGTCGGCCAGGCATCTGGCCTGTGGTGTGCCGGGTGGGAACTGAACCAGCTCCGCTTCCGGGTGCGGCAGGTCGGGCTCCTGGGCCAGGAGGCTGCGGACCGCGACCCGTGCGACGGGCCCCGCCAAGGCCTGCGCCGGCTCCTCGCCGCGTGTCACCGGTTCCGACAGGTCCACCGATACGTGGTCCGCCAGGTGAGGGACCATCACATCCACGAGTTCCCAGGCCGTCTCTCCCACATCGAGCGTCGATCCGATACGCGCGCCGGCCTGGGCGAGGAGCGCCAGCCGAAGTTGGGCCCGATGGCGTTCGGTGACGTCCTCGATCGTCTCTGCCACTCCCAGGACCCGGCCGGCGGGATCTTCCAGTCGGAACGCCGAGACGGACGCGGCCCGCTCTCGAGTGGGATCCCGCTCCAGGCGGGCGTACTGCTCGGTGGAGACCAGTGATCTTCCGGTCTCCATCACATGGCGCACCCGGTCCACGGATTCCCGCGCATCCTCGGCGACCAGCAGCGCGCCTGTAGGCATTCCCCGAAATGAGACGGCCGGGGTGCCGGTGAACCGTTCGACCGCACGGTTGACCCGCAGAATCGTCATCTCGGGGCCATGGACGACCAGACCGATCGGACACCGGCGGAACAACCCGTCGAGGACCGCGCGGTCCCTTTGCCACTCGAGGACCTCCGCCGCGGGCGCCCCGACAAGGAACCACTCGCGGCCAAGTTCACCGCGCAGGAGCGCACGTGCCCTGAAACCCATCTCCACGAGCCGCCCGCTGCGATGCCGCACCGCCAGTACGCCGAACCAGCCTCCATCCCTCCTGCACGTCGCCACGGCGGCCTTGGCGGCCGGCAGGTCGCGGGGATCGATCAGGGCATCGAGCGCCGGACGGCCGATGACTGCTGTCTCCGGATAGCCGAGCAACTCCTGTGCCCGCCGGCTCCAGCCGACCACGGTTCCCCGGTCGTCGAGCACCGCCGAGGCGGCGTGGTGCAGCGCGAAAGGATCATCCCCGCTCTCGCTGAGCACCGTCATCCGCTTGTCCACCCCGAACACCACCTCGTACTCGGCTACCGATGTTCTCCCCCTGGTTCTTCGCACGCGGCCGGCAACTGGCCCGACTCAGACCCGGGCGGGTCGCTCTGCTCCAACGCCCGGTGCACAGACCAGGCTGATGCCATGTGACGTATTGAACCCGGTCAAGGCCTAGCTGCCTGCCGGGCGCCGTGTCGCGGCGTGGCGTGACGGCCGTCACCCGCACGGTCACACCAGGGAGCATCGGCGATCAACTCCAGGCGCGTCGAGCGACGAAGGCCGAGCCGGTTTGCGCGCGGGTGCCGGAGCGATCTCGGTGGCCCGTCCCCGCAACGAGCAGCGAAAGGACGGGCGCTCAGAACGCTGAATTGGAGAACCAGTGCTCCAGCAGGCCCTCGTCTCCCTCGTGCGTGAAGACCTCGGCGTCGTGGTGCAGGCGGCCGTAGACGAGCAGGAGCAGGTCGGCCGCGGCTCCCTGGACGGACGCGTCGGCTGTGTCCGGCTCGCGGCTCTCAACAAGCCCGAACCCATCGGGCCGCAGGCGGACGAGCCAGTCGCCGACCCCATCGGTGGTGATGAAGCGGATGGTTCTGCCGGGACCTCGCAGGTTGGCGACGTTGGGGGCGAAGAAGGCGGCGGACGGCAGATTGACGAGGAACTCGTCGATCCCGTCGACTGCGAGGGGATGTTCGATCGTCGGCCGGAGGCCGAGCGCCAACTCACTGTCGGCCCGGTGCACCAGGGTCTCGAAGAGCATCCGGCGCGCCCAGAAGCGGGCGTGCTGGTCGACGCCCCACGCCCACATCGGCAGGCTCGGGTCAGTGGCGGCGAAGGCCTCCGCGGCGACGGCCGCGCTCTCCGCCAGCCAGTCCGCGTACTCGTCCTCGCGGTCCGGGAGCCTCAGGTCCACCTCGCGGTTCCGGGGGGCTTGCTGGATGCGCGTCTCCAACAGGACCGAGAACCAGCGCTGGACGCTGCCGGTGTGCTTCATCAGGTCGGCCAGCGTCCAGCCGGGGCAGCTGGGCACCGGGGTTGCCAGGTCGGCGCCCTTGACCGCAGCGACGAACCGGGCGGTCTCCGCGGCGACGGCCGCGCGGTGGTCGATCTCGATCGATCCGTTGCCGGGATGGTTCGGAGTCTTCATCGGGGCACGCCTTCCAAGACGACCGCGGTGTTTCCGGAGGGCGGGGACACCTCGTGCTGTGCGTGAGACACGGAAACTCGTTCCTGACTACTTAAGAACCTCGATGCTTGAGGACTTCAAGCAATTGACAGACCGTAATCATCAATATTTGAGATGGTCAAGTTTCCTGGCGTAGGGTCACCCACATGACAGGAACCCGCCGCGTCGACACGGCCCAGCTCATGGAGCTGCTCTCGGTGTCGCTAGCCGCCTACTACGGCGACTTCACCGTCGCCGCGGCGAGCGAGAACCTCACGGCCAGCCAGGGCAAGACTCTCAACGTGCTGCGCCGGGGACCCGCCGCGATGCGCGTCCTCGCCTCCATCCTCACGTGCGACGCCTCCAACATGACCGGGATCGTCGACCGACTGGAGAAGCGCGGCCTGGTGCGGCGCGAGCCCAGCTCCACCGATCGCCGGGTCAAGAACGTCGTCCTCACGGACGAGGGCGAGCGGGTCATCGACGCGATTCGCGGGAAGATGCACACCACGCTCGCCGGCCTGAACAGGCTCAGCGACCAGGACCAGGACGCTCTGTACGACCTCCTGGAACGCACTTTCACCGCACAGCCCGCGGCCGCCTGACCGCGTGATCGCCGGTCGGCTCTTTCGTCGGGTGCTGGAGCACCTGGAGAGGTCGGATCCGCGCGTGTCACCAGGCGGTTGAGCGTGGTCACCCGATGCTGCGCCGGGTTGACACCGTGAGCGCCGAGGACGCCGCTGAGCAGCTGACGGAGTACGCCCGGCCGCGGAGAGCCGCGTGAGATGACCGGGATCACGTTCCACCGGCACGAGGGCCCAGGCGCTGCGCTCCAGGTCAACACGCCTGCCGGACGTTCGAGCCTCAGTTCGCCGAGACTCCGGCGGAGCACGTGATACCCAGACTGCGTGAGAGCAGGAAGGCACCGGAGGTCCGGGTAAAGAGATTGCATGGTCTAGTCCAAAGGCTCTTCTGGTCTAGTCCAACTCATTGACGTGATCGCGACAGCACCCAGAAGCTGGGGCCACTCCCCCACTCCCTGGAGGCACAGTGAGACGTCTTCGCGCATGTCTGGGCGCGGCAGCCGCCGTGAGCCTGGCCGCAGTCGGCACGACCGCCCTGGTCGCGGGCAACGCTTCGGGCGCGACCACCGCGCTCAGCAACCGCTGGTACGCCGCCGCTCCCTATCTGATGCCCCTGGACAACGACCCGCCGGACCCGGGCGCCATCATGGACGCGACCGGCCTCAAGGCGTTCCAGCTCGCGTTCATCCTGGCTCCCAACGGCGGCGGCTGCTCCCCCACTTGGGGCGGCACGGCCGCTGTCTCCTCGGACACCGCCGTGCAGTCGGTCATCAACACCATCCGCTCCAAGGGCGGCGACGTCTCGGTATCGATCGGCGGGTACGGCGGCACCAAGCTCGGACAGGCCTGCTCGGACGCGGCCGCCACCGCCGCGGCGTACCAGCAGGTCATCACCAAGTACGGTCTGCACGCGATCGACTTCGATCTGGAGGAGCCGGAGTACGAGAACACGGCGGCCATCAAGAACGAGATCGGCGCCGCCAAGATCCTCCAGCAGAACAACCCGGGACTCTACGTCTCCGTCACCACTGCCGGCACGGCGGACGGCACCGGCTGGTTCGGCAAGCAGATGCTGCTCGAGGCGAAGTCGCAGGGCTTCACGCCGAACAACTTCTCCATCATGCCGTTCGACGGCGGATTCAACGGCGCGGCCTCACAGACCAGCGCCCTCACCAACTTCAACACGATCCTCCAGTCCACCTTCGGCTGGGACCAGGCGACCGCCTACGCCCACGAGGGCTTCTCCGGGATGAACGGACGCAGCGACACCGGCGAGATCTTCTCGCAGGCCGACTTCCAGACGGTGCTGGACTACGCCACCAGCCACAACATGGACCGCTTCACCTTCTGGTCCCTCAACCGCGACCGCCAGTGCACCCCCGCCGACAACGGCGGCCGTACATCCGGCACCTGCTCCAGCGTGGCCCAGAATTCCTGGGACTTCGCGAAGTACTCGGTGATGTTCGCCGGAGCGACGCCGCCCACCAGCACCCCCACGCCGACTCCGACGCCTACGAGCACCGCGTGCACGACGGCCTGGAGCTCGACAGCGGTCTACACCGCCGGTAACGAGGTCTCGTACAACAAGCACAACTGGAAGGCCAAGTGGTGGACCCAGAACGAGGTGCCCGGCGCCTCGGAGTGGGGGCCTTGGCAGGACGAGGGGGCCTGCTGACGCACTGAAAGACGTCCGGATGGACGCACCACCGCAGGCCACAGGGGGTGATCAGAGCACCACCCCACGATGCCCGCGACCGGACAACTGACGGAAACGGCCAACGAGGTGGTGGCCGGCCACCACCTCCGGCCTCAGGACCTCAGCCGTCCCCGGCAAGGAAGTCCAGCAGCGCGGCGAGCGGCTGCGCAGGTGCGTTCAGCGGTACGAGATGCCCGGCGCCGGGGATGAGACGCAAGTGCGCGCCGGGCATCGGCAACGCCAGTTCGTGGACCTTGGCGACTGGGATCCAGGAGTCGTCCTCCCCCCCCCCAGCACACGGTGACGGGGATGCCGATGTCGACGTACGGCTACATCGTGGAGCAGCTGGGCCCGAAGGCAGACGCATCCGCCGAAGTCCTGGGCGACGAGCCTTGGTTGGCCATGTTTTCCCGCCATACGGGCCGCGGACCCGGCGACCCCGGATACGGCCGCGCCCCCTCCGCCGTGACGGTTCGCGGGTGTCAGGCGCCGGGCGGGCGAAGCCCAGCCACCGCCCACTTCGCCCGCGTGGACAGCCGGCTGAGTGCCTTCGCCGACTCCTTGCCGATCGTGTCCAGCAGGCGCCTGCCATGCGCCATCGTGGCACGCGCGAGTTCCGCGTCACCGGCCTCGACCGCGGCGAGCGTCAGTTCCAAATGCTGCTCCGTGATCAGTCGGCCGAGTCCCACGCGGTGCCACTGAGTCACCGCTCCCTCCGGCGTGGCGCCATGGGCGCCGACCGCCGCCCGTGCCCGCTCCAGCGCCCGCCCCGCTGCCACGAGGTCGCCCTTGCGCCGCTCCAGGCGGGCGAGGACGTACGCCTCCGAGGCCCGGTCCCATGCCGTGTCCTGAAGCGTGAGGAGGTTGAACTGGGCGCGGGCCGCCTGTGCGTGGTCGCCGATGCGCTCCAGCGCACGGCTCAGCTCTCGGAGCCGGTCCGCGTCCGGGCCCGTGTCGTCCAGCATGCGGATGAGCCCGATCCGGGCGTGCTCGATACGACCCTGCCGGTGGGCCAGCTCGATCCAGGTGAACTCGCTCTCCGCAGCCGCATCCCGCCCGTGCCGCCTCGCCTCCTCGGCGCGGGCCCAGTGCACGGCTCCGGCACTGTCGGTGACCTGCCCGGTAGTGGCCGACCGCAGGAGCGGAACGTCCCCGTCCTGCCCGTGCAACGCCACCAGCACCGCGGCCAGCCGCCGCTCCTCGAACCACTCGGTCCGCGCGGCATTCTCGTGCTCCAGCAGGAAGCGCAGCAGCGGCAGGTCGCCGTCACGGCGGTCGTACCGCGCTGCCCTCAGCACCCCCGCCCGCAGAGCTGGATCCGCAGCCGTCTCCTCCCGCGCGCCGAGGTCGCCGGAGCGCATCCGCTCCAGCGCCTCTCGTCCCGGGCCGAGGACGACGTCGCGCAGGGGCTGCCGGAAGGACTCGTCCAACCGGTACGCGCAGAGCGCGCGGAAGTTGAGCAGGACGTGGTCCGGCTCGGTGCGCCTGGCGGCCGACTCCGACATGGCGAGGAGTTCGACCAGCGGCCGGTCCGGCAGACCCAGACCGCTGATCAACGCCGCTCGCTGCGCGTCCAGTTCGGGGGCGAACCCCTCCCGCGCTTCGTCGTCCGCCGCACGTATTTCGGCGAGCAGGTCCTCCTCGTCCAGCTCGGGGGAGATGTGCTCGCACCACCCGGGCAGCCGGACGAGGATCTCGAGAGCCTCGCCGACAGTGTCGGCGAGCAGTACGGCGTCCCCCTCGGAGGACGCGTGGAGCACCGCCGTTCCCCCGCACAGGAAGTACGTTCCGCCGGTGTCGTCGCCGGCGATCGCCTCCAGCGACGCACCGGACGCGAGGTGCACCGGCTCGACGTGGTACGCCCGGTTCACATCGAAGTCGAAGGCAAACGCGGCCAGTTCAGCCAGATCAGGGCGGGTCCGCAAGAGTTCCAGAACGCGGTCGGTCATACGACCGAACCCTAACGAGGCTCCAGCAGGAACATCCGGCGCAGGCGGCGCCCAGAGGCGGAGCAGCCGATCTCCGCTCTGCACACCGTGACGCTGTCGGCCACCTACGACCGTCTTCCGGTGGCCGGGTCCGCCGCACTTCTGGGGAACGGCACGCTACAGCGGACGGTTCTGGGCCGCCCGGCGGTCTTCTACTCGGACCGCACCATCAGCATCAGCTTCCGCCTCGACGGGAGCGACACCGACAGCGGTCCCGGCGTCCCGGCCCGCGCCCTCACCGCGGCCCGGGACACAAAGGACAGCGGCGGCTCCTTCGAGGTGGTCCTGTGGCGCGCGGACGGCGGGGTGCCGGACGACGCGGTGCTGCTCCGCGTCGCCGAGAAGGTACTGCCGACGGTCCCGGGGTGGGCTGCCGACGGGTGACGGCCTCTGGCAAGTGCCTCGGCATCCGGCGCTCCCGCCGGGGTCAGGCCACGTGCCGAGGAGTTCGGCACCGCGCTGCTGGTCGCTCTAGCGTGCCTCAGCTGGCTATGCACGCGAGAACGGGAGTCGATTGTCGACGGCTTCGGAGTCACTTCGCGGCTCTGCCGCGTGATCGATGTCGAAGGGTTCGGGAGTCACTGCGGCACCTCATGCTCACACCGTCAGGTTCGTTTGGGACGACACGATGGAGACGGTGTCGTAGCGGATGTACCACTCGGTGGAGAGAATCCGCTCCCGGACGGCCGTCGGGAATCCGGCAAGCAAGCCCGGCGCGGCCCCCCGCTCCACCTCGGTGCGATGAGCCAGCACGGCGGCCCACTTCTGCTCCAGCCAGGGGCTGACATCGACGGTTGCGGTGATCCGCTCGTCGGCAACAGTGTTCATGGCCTTGCCCGCACGGGCCAGGTCGCTCAGCGCCCCCATAGCCGAGTGCGGGTGCGTGGCCAGGTAGAGGGCGCTCGGTTGCCAAGGTTCACCGGCATCCGGATAGAGCCGCTCAAGCCCGGCGGCCTGGACTGCGAGCGTGGTCACCCGGTTGGTGTGCACATGGTCTGGATGGCCGGTCAGGCCGCCGTAGGCGTCATGGGTGACCACGATCTCCGGGCGGAACTGGCGCAGGTGAGAGACCAACCGCCCCACCGTCTCGTCGAGCGGCGCATCGCAGAACCGCGACATACCCGGAGCCGACTGCGGTACGCGAGCGTCGGCATAGCCGAGCATGCGTGGCTTGTCAGTGCCGAGGATCCGAAGTGCTTCGGCGAGTTCCGCGCCGCGTTGCGTGTCCGCGGTCCAGGTTGCTGTGACAACTGCGGTTCGAGCGCCTGCGGCCGCGTGCCCGGCGAGCACGCCGCCCGCGAACAGGGACTCGTCGTCGGGGTGAGCGAACACCGCGAGCAGGCTCGGCACCGGCATCGATTGATCACCTTCCAGCACGAGGAAGCCTGATCGTATGTCTTGAGGGTACGGCCGGTTTCTGCCCCGCCTCGCACAACGATCAGGCCGTCGCCGCGTTCCGTAAGCCGGTTGACTGGCGAAGGCAGGTGACTTCCGAAGTCGCGAACATCGGACATTCGCGCGAGAGTGCGACTCCCGATCTCGCGTCGAAACGACATCCCAACTCGGGTTCTGGCTCACCTTCTGTTTGCGCCGTGAGGCGCTGTTGGTTGGAGTGGAGGTGGAAGACCTGCCGCCAACCCGCTGTCACAGCAGTGGGGTTGAAGCTGAGGGCAGCCTGATCCGGGTGATGCCGGGGAGGGCGAGAGCAGCCCTGACAACGCCGGGACGTGTCCAGTACTGCCGGATGGGGCGGGTCCGGCGAGCGGGACGGAGAGGAGTACGCGAGGAACCGGCGTTCACGTCTCTCAATCGAGTCACCGGCTCGAACCTGGCGGATCAGAGCCGGAAACGGTGCGTATCCAGGTCATTCGCACAAGCCCGACCGGCTCGTTCCGTTTCAGACCCTTCGTTCGCGGCAGGGCGCTGTGGGCCGGTCATCCGTGTCGGCGCAGGTCGTGGAAGAAGTCTTCGATGACGTGGAGCTGCCCGGAGCGGGCCGTCTCGTCGTAGACGTATTTGCCGACGGCGAGGTCGAGTACGCCGAGGCCGAAAGGCGAGAACACCAGTGGCCGGTCGGTGGGGGGTGTTACTCGTCCGGTCATGACGTCGGCGAGTGTGCCGTACAGGAAGTCGCGGTTGCCGGTGAGCTGTTCGGCCAGGTGCGGGGAGGTGTTGGCTTTGAGGCAGTGTTCGACGTCGTCGACGATGTTGGTCGAGGCGAGGATGATCTCGGGTGCGAGGTCGCGCAGGGACACGTGCAGGACCAGGGGGTTGTGGTGGAACCAGGCCGGGTCGCTGATGTGTGGCTCGCCGGCGATGGTGGCGAAGACGACGAGGTCGCTGGAGCGGATGAGTTCCTCGGGGCTGTCGTGCACGGTGATCTGTCCGGCGGTGCCGGTCTGTTGGAGGTAGTCGCGGAAGCCGGCGGCGCTGTCGAGTGACAGGTCGTGGACGCCGGTCTCGTCGAAGGCCCAGCCCACGGCGGTCAGAAAGGTGTGGATGTAGCGGGCGATCAGGCCCGTGCCGAAGAACCCGATACGGGTGGGGCGTTGCCGGTTGCGGGTGAGGTGGTCGGCGGCCAGTGCCGCGGATGCGGCGGTTCTGGTGGCGCTGATGATGGAGCTTTCCAGGCAGGCGAACGGGTAGCCGGTGTCGTGGTCGTTGAGGATCAGGACTGCGGAGGCCCTGGGGATGCCGGCCTGGACGTTGTCGGGGAAGCTGGAGATCCATTTGAGGCCGTCCACCCGCACTTGCCCGCCGATCGAGGCGGGCAGCGCGATGATCCGGGAGGAGGGGCGGTCGGGGAAGCGCAGGAAGTAGGAGGGTGGGTTGACCGACTCTCCGGCGGCGTGCAGCTGGTAGGTGGCCTCGATGAGGTTCACGATCTGCTTTTCCCGGTCCTGCAGGGCGTGCTGGACCTGGGCGCCGGAGATCACTGCGAACGGTGGCACGGTGTGCGGCTGGGACATGGTGGGCTCCATTGCGGTGGAACGGACGGTAGTCATCCGGCGCTTGCCTCGGCGGTCGGCGGGCACTCGGCCAGGCGCAGCGGCTCGGCCATGGCGACGAGTACCTCGCGTGGTCCTTGGAAGGCCTCCCTGCTGTGAGCGGTGCGCACATTGTCGACGAGCATGAGGTCGCCGGCCTGCCACGGCTCGCGGGTGGTGTGGGCGGTGTAGGTGTCGTTGAGGAGCTGGATGATGTCCGGGCCGATGGGGTCGCCGCCTCCGAAGCGGGTGTTGAACGGCAGTCCCTCGGCGCCGTAGACGTCGATGAGGTATTCGCGGATTTCGGGTTCGATCGTCCATTCGTTGAGGAAGGCGATCTGGTTGAACCAGCAGCGGCGGCCGGTGACCGGGTGGGTCCTCACGGCGGGGCGGCGCTGGCGGGTGCGCAGGCTGCCGTCGGGTTGCCAGGCGAATTCGATGGCGCCGCTGCGGCAGTAGTCCTCGATGGCCCTCCGGTCGTCGGTGCCGAAGGCCTCGGCGTAGGGGGCGCCGATCTCGTCGTTGTAGGTGCGGGTGAGCAGCCAGCCTTCCTGTTCGAAGCGGTGGACCAGCTCGGTGGGCAGTGCCTCGAGGACGGTGGGGGCGTCGCAGATGGCGGTGGCTCCGCCGGTGGTGGGTGCGGTCAGGCAGGCGAAGAGCATGAGGCCGGGGGGCTGGAGGGTGTAGCTGACTTCGTGGTGCATGCACATCGGCTGGTTCGGCGGCCATGTCGAGGAGGAGTACACGCCCGGGGTGTACGTCTGGCGGGGGGCGAAGGCTTCCTTGTCGGTCATCAGGGCCGGGGCCAGGCGGTGGAGGAGGGCGCTCGCCTGGTCCGCGTCGCGCAGGTGCAGGCCGCGGATGAGGACCGCGCCGTGTTCGGTGACGAGAGTGCGCAGTGCGTGGTGATGTTCGGCCGCCCAGGCCGGCGCGTCTTCGGGGGTGTTGGTGTGCAGGATCGGGGGTTTGCCGGGGTGCAGGTCCATCTCGAGGGGGGACTCCGGGATCGGGTACGGCATGGTGCCTTCTTCTTTTCGATGTGGTTCAGGAGGAGGCCAGTAGTTCGGTTGCCTGGCGCTGGGGTCCGTTGTCGACCAGGGCGGCGAGGTCGGTGAGGACCGGGTGTGCGGTGACGTCTTTGAGGGACACGGCGCGGTCCAGGGCGATGGCAAGCTTCACGGCCGAGAGGGAGGTGCCGCCGCGGTCGAAGAAGTGGTCGCGGCGTCCGATCCGGTCTTGCGGGACGCCGAGGACCTTCGCCCAGGCAGCCGCCAGCCGCTGCTCGGTCGGTGTGGCCGGCGGCTCGTGCTCGTCCTCGGTGGTGGCGAGTTCCGTGGCGAGCGCCATCAGTGCCTTCTTGTCGATCTTGCTGTTGGCGGTCAGCGGCAGGCTTTCGCGCCAGTGGAAGGCCGCCGGGACCATGTAGGTGGGCAGCGAGGCACCCAGCCGGTCGGCAAGGGTCGCGTTGTCGAGGGACTTCGGGCCGGAGTAGAAGGCGACCAGGTGCTTGCTCTGGTCGGCGCGTTCGGCCACCACCACCGCGCCGTCGCGGACACCGGGGAGGCGGAGCAGGGTGTTCTCGATCTCGCCGATCTCGATCCGGAACCCGCGGATCTTGACCTGGGCGTCGCGGCGGCCGAGGAACTCCAACTTCCCCGAAGGGTGCCAGCGGCCGTAGTCGCCGCCGAGGTAGAGCCGCATGCCTTCGCGGTACGGATCGGCCAGGTAGGCGGCTTGGGTGCGTTGGGGGTCGTTGATGTAGCCGCGGCCGACGCAGACCCCGGAGAACGCGATCACGCCCGGGGCACCCAGTGGCACGGGTGTGAGGTGTTCGTCGACGACGTAGATGTGCACGTTGTTGACCGTGCGGCCGAGCAGGATGCGGTCCGGCGCCCGGTCCATGACGTCGTGGTTGGTGTCGTCCGAGGTCTCGGTGAGCCCGTAGGCGTTGACCAGCCCGATCTGGGGCTGGGCGGTGAACCAGCGCTCGGCGAGCTCCCTTTTCAGCGCCTCGCCGGTGACCGACACGTATCGCAGGTCCGGCAGCGTGCGAGGGCGCTGTTCGAGCTCGGTCAGGACGGCTTCGAGGTAGGAGGGCACGACCTGCAGGACGGTGACCTCGCCGTCGGTGATGGTGTCGAGGAAGCGGGGGACGTCGAGGATGACGTCCTGTTCGACCAGCAAGGTCCGTCCACCGACCAGGAGTGCGGAGACCAGTTGCCACAGGGAGATGTCGAAGCACTGCGGCGCGGTCTGGGCCACCACTTGTCCCTCGCCGACCTGGAGGTCGTCGATCTTGGCGTAGAGGTGATTGAGCATGCCGGCGTGTTCACACATTGCGCCCTTCGGCTCGCCGGTGGAGCCGGAGGTGAAGTAGATGTAGGCGAGCTGGTCGGGCGTGACGTGGATGCCGAGATCGTCATCGGTGTGGTCTTCTTCGTAGGCGGTGTCGACGAAGAGCCGATCGACTCCGGGCAGGGAGTCGAGTGCCTGGTCGAGGGTGGTGGCGTTGCCGGGTTCGGTCAGCACCAGGGTGCATGCGGCGCGGGAGAGGGTGGCAGCGATGCGTTCGGCCGGGAAGTGCGGCTCGATGGGGAGGTAGACACCTCCGGCTTTGAACACCGCGATGACGGCGGCCAGCCAGTCCAGGTTGCGTTCGGTCACCACCGCGACGACGTCTTCGCGGGCAAGCCCGCGGGCTACAAGGGCGCGGGCCAGCCGG
Source organism: Streptomyces sp. NPDC029292 (assembly GCF_055569295.1). Taxonomy (NCBI): domain Bacteria; kingdom Bacillati; phylum Actinomycetota; class Actinomycetes; order Kitasatosporales; family Streptomycetaceae; genus Streptomyces; species Streptomyces sp. NPDC029292. The sequence continues at coordinate 174,770 of NZ_JBVHXR010000017.1, read as the reverse complement.
TTTGCCCGGGCGTTGAGCTCCCCGTAGGTCCACTGCCGGTCGGCGTGCACGGCGGCGACAGCATCCGGATGCATCCGCACTCGGTCCTCGAACAGCTCATGCGCCCGCGTGTCGGGCAACTCCCGGACCGGTCCGGCCAGTCCCTCGAGCTGGAACCGCAGCTCTTCGGCGGACAGCAGGCTCTGGCGTGCGTGTTCGGCATCGGGGTCGGCGGTGATCAGCGCGAGCGCGGTCAGGTGATAGCCGGCGATGCGGGCGGCGCTGTCGGCGTCGAGCGCGTCGGTGCGGTAGCGCAGCCGCAGTACGAGCCGGCCGTCGTGGTGACGGATGCCCACCCGCAGAGCGGTGTCCTCGGTGAGGTCTCCGTCGATCGCGCTGGGATCGAGGACGGTCTCGAACGACGGCCCGGCCAGGCCCAGTTCGCGCCTCAGAGCGTCGATGTCCTCGGCCGGGACGTCCTGATGTGCCAGCAGTTCAGTGGCGACCCGGTGGGTGTTGTGCAGCAGTTCCCGCCACGAGACGGGTGCGGTGGTGAGCCGGCACGGCAGCAGGCTGCCGCCCTCGGTGACGTAGCCGGTGGTGATCTCCTGCTCGCCGGACAGTGTCGCGAGCACCTTGGCGTGCGCGGCCAGCAGGAGCGAACTGAGCGGCACCGCCAGCTCGCCCGCCAGTCGGCGCAGCCCGGTCACGGTGTCGTCGGGGGCCGGTGTCTCGTACTCCCCCACGCCGGTCACCGGGTGGAGGGTCCAGCGTGGGGCGGGGGTGAAGCCGCCGGCTGTCAATACGCCGCGCCAGTACTCCCGGCCGGTCTGGTGGGGACTCACATGCGTTGCCATCGGTTCCCTTCCTCTGCTTGTCGCTGGTGTCGCGGTGTCGGTTGCCGTCAGTTGCCGCGTGCCGGGGCGGCGTGGGCGGCTTCGTGTTCTTGGCGGGCCTCGAAATCGGTTTTGTGGTCCGGCATTTCCCGGGCCGGGTTGCCTCCCCACTGGGCGTGCGAGGGGATTTCCTCGCCCTTCATGAGGAAGGAGTCGGGGGCGAGCACAGCGCCGTCGTCGATCGTCACGCCGTAGTGGACGAAAGCGCCGACCCCGAGGGTGCAGTGGCTGCCCAGGGCGCTGCGGTCGGACTTGAAGGCGCCGTCCTCCTGCGAGTGGCACTGGATCACGGTCCCCGCGTTCAGCGTGCTGTCGTCGCCGACGGTGACGAGGGTGCGCTCCGGGAAGAAGCAGCCGTCGTCGAAGACCCGCTTGCCGATCCGGGCCCCCAGCAACCGCCAGATCACGTTCTTGAAAGGGGTGCCGTCGAAGGCCTGGATGTAGTGGATCGAGGCCATCTTCCAGAAGCGCTCATGGCGCCAGAAGGAGGGCGCGTAGATCGAGCAGTACAGCGGCTTCTGGGGCTTGAATCCGGTGGAGGCCCGTTCGATCAGCGCGAAGTAGACGACGGTGAAGGCCAGAGTGAGCACGCTGGCCAGTGCGATCGCCAGTGCGCCGAGCGAGGGGTAGAGGTCGACCGCGGTCATCGTGATGAGGGTGATCACGAAGAGGTGGACCAACCGCGCCAGCAGGTACAGGCCGGCGGTTGCGGCATTGTGCTTGTTCTTGGCGGCCAGGCGGCGGCGCAGCTCGTCGCCGGTCTGAAGGTGGTTGAACTTGTTGTCGCGCAGCACGGTGCGTGGGATCTCGAAGCTGGGTGAGCCCAGCAGGCCCACGCCTTCGCGCACCGGTCCGTCGATGGGGACCATGACCTTCGTCGCGAGCAGGCAGTTGTCGCCGGTCTTGCCCTGTGAGGGGTAGGCGATGCGGTTTCCGAGGAAGTTACGCGGGCCGATCGACGTGCGGGACACACGGAAGGACGTGCTCGAGAAGTCGGCGTTCATGAGGGACAGTCCGTCGGCGATCATGGTGCCGGTGCCGACAGAGCTCAGGTACGGGTTCTCGTGCTGCATTTCGGTGCCGAAGTTCGACCCGGTCTGCTCGACGCGAGCCAGGTCGTATCCGAGGTAGCGCAGGTAGTGGACGATGCCGGAGCTGTCGCCGAAGAGCGTGGTGAACGACTTCCTGTTGGTCATCAGTGCGATCGCCCGCTGGATGCCGTAGTGGAAGCCGTACAGCGGATAGACCTTGCCGGGCGTGATGGCCCGGTTGAGGACACGCGGCACGGTGCCTATGACCAGCAGGCCGGCCAGCATGGAGCCGAAGAAGACGACCAGGGAGGTGGTCAGGGCATCGACGTAGAACGCCGGGCTGGCCACCGGCTGCGGGTTCAGGAGCACCTGAAGCTGCGGGACGCCGGCGAGCAGGATGCTCACGCCGCCCATCGCCAGCGGCAAGTACACCACCAACAGACTCAGCAGCTGCAGAACGCCGTAGACGGTCCTTTTGACGGTGGGGCAGTCGGCGGGGCCGACCGTCCGGTAGTCCACCTCGGTCGGCTGCGCCGGCGAGCCGTGCCAGCGTTCGCCGTCGGGCACCACCTGGCCGGTGTGCAGGGAGGAGGCGTGGCCCAGCTGAGCGCCGTCGCCCATCGAGGTCTCGATGTCGAGGACTGTGTGCTCGCTGACGAGCACGTTGCTGCCGAGGGTGACCGGACCGGTCTGGATCAGGCCGGCGTGGGCGCGGTAGCAGGACAGCAGCACGTCCTTGCGGATGACCGTGCCCTCCCCGACGGTGAGCAGGTCGGTGCAGACCGGGATCGCGTGGGAGAGGATCGTGGCGCCTTTGCCGATCCGCGCGCCGAGCGCCCTGAGGTAGAGCACGTAGAGCGGTGAACCGGCGAACAGGCGCGCGGGGCTGGTGCGGATCAGGGCCTTGACGACCCAGAAACGCACATAGGCCATGCCCCACAGGGGGAACTCGCCGGATCGCCAGCGGCCGATGAGCGTCCACTTCGCCACGATCGGGAAGGCGCACAGGCCCAGGAAGCCCGCGCCGGCGAACAGGACCGACCGCAGATAGAGGTCGAACAGGCCCGAGCCCGCCGAGATCCACTCGAAGCCTTCCGCGGCACCGAGGGCGGCGAGGTAGGAATAGCCCAGGAAGAACAGGAACTGCAGCATTCCGCAGACGAAGTAGCGCCGTGTAGCGACCGCTGCCGGCACCTCGGCCCGCGCCGCCACCACGGACGGTGCCCCCACGTCGGTCGGTGTCTGCGCCGGTGCCGACACCTCCGCAGCCGGGGCGGGGGACGGGACGGGGGTGGGCGCGGCGTCGGCGAGCGCGGTGGCCAGGCTCCGGATGGTGGGGTGCCGGTAGATGTCCTTCATCGACACCGTCGGCAGTTCTGCCCGCTTCCTGACCCGCGCGCAGAACTGGGCCATCACCAGGGAATCGGCGCCCAGGTCGTTGAAGAAGTGACTGTCGACCGGCACCTGCTCGACGCGCACGACGCCGGCCAGCACCTCGGCCAGAAGCCTCTCGGTGCCGGTCGCCGGGCCGGGGTCCCCGCCGTCCTGGAGGGTCGAGATGTCAGCCGGATCGGCTGTCAGGACCTCGATCGATTTCCCTAGCACGTGAACTCCTTGAGGACGTTTTGGTCAGCGTCGGTGCGGACGGAATCGTGATGCCTGCCTCTCCAGTAGGCCCGGCCGGGGAGTTCCTGTCCTGCCCCTGATTTTCGGGGCTTGACGCAACACACCGCTCTTGTTAGACCGACCGCTTTGCCGGTCATCGCCCTGTTTTCCCTTGCTTTCTGTGCACGTCGCCGACTTACCGCCGCGTATCACAGGCACCCGTTCAATCCGCGGGGAAATCGCCCAGGAATTGCGTTGACCGCTCCGTCTGGCCCGGCGTTTTCCGGGTGGGGACCAGGTACGCCGGGTGGGGCAGGTCATGGGAGGGGCGGGGCACGGTAGTCGCCAGGCCCGGAAGCGGCGGGTGACCGTGGTGCCGGTGGTCGGTTCAGCCCCCCTGGGCACGACCACGGCCGCTTATGCGCAAACAGGGTGCGCGTCAAGTCCCGAATTTCGGTGGCATGACAAGGCTGCTCCGATTCGGGCGTACTGGAGGTGTTCCGGCGAGACGCAACTCACCGCCGGATTCTTCCCCAGACCACGCCGAGCGGGATCAGCGACCGGGAGACACTCCGCCGCAGTCGAGGAGACGACCATGCCCGTCATATCCGTTCCCCAGGACTTCAACGAGGACGACCTCTACGTCGACCTTGAGGGAATCTTCGGGCACCCGCTGTTCCTCAAGTGCGAGGGCTTCAATTTCGCCGGCTCGATCAAACTCAAGGCCGCCACCGAAATGATCGAGGCCGCCGAACGCGACGGCCTGCTGAAGCCGGGCTCGGTTCTGGTCGAGTCGTCCTCGGGCAACCTGGGCGTGGCCCTGAGCATGATCGCGGCCAGCAAAGGCTACGAGTTCCTGTGCGTGACCGACTCCCGCTGCAACCTGGCGACCAGGCTGATGATGGAGGCCCTGGGCAGCCAGGTCCACGTCATCACCGAGCCCGACCCCGCCGGCGGCTTTCTCGGCGCGCGCATCGACCACGTCCGCGCGCTGTGCGCCTCCGAAGACCGCTACGTGTGGCTCAACCAGTACACCAACCCCAGCAACGGCATGGCCCACTACCGCAGGACCGCCCCGGCCATCGCCCGGCAGTTCCCGGACCTGGATGTGCTGTTCGTCGGGGCCGGCACCACCGGCACCCTGATGGGCTGCGCGCGCTACTTCCGCGAGTGGCACCGGCCGGTACGCATCGTGGCCGTCGACAGCGAGGGCTCGGTGACCTTCGGGGGCACCCGGGGCCGGCGGATGATTCCCGGCCTGGGCACCAGCAGGCGCCCGCCGCTGCTGGACGAGTCCTATGTCGACGATGTGGTTCACGTGGCGGAGGCCGACACCATCCGGGCCTGTCACCGGCTGGCCAGGCGTGGGTTTCTGTTCGGGGGTTCCACCGGCACAGTGGTCAGCGGCGCGATGGAGTGGCTGGCCCGGCAGGAGGGACGGGAGCTGACCGCCGTGGCCATCGCCCCGGATCTCGGTGAACGGTATCTGGAGACCATCTACCAGACCAACTGGGTGCAGGACCTGTACGGCGAGGACGTCCTCGGCTCCCAGACACTGACCACCGCGTCCCAGGCAGACTGACCCCCGCACCCTGTGAAGCCCCCGCACATCGCTAAGAGGTCCTGACAATCGCGTTGGACGTGGCGGTGGGTGATCAGGCAGGTGGCGAGGCCGAGGAAGGTCTCGTGGATGTCGTCGCGCCGTTCCCAGCGGATCCGCAGACCGCTTGCGCTCGACCACCCAGCGGAAGACGCCCAGGCCACTGCCGTGCTCCTGGCCGCGTTCGGCGATGACCGGACGGATCCCGCGGGCCCACAGCAGACGCCGGTACTCGTCGTGGTCGTAGCCGCGGTCCGCAAGCAACGCGTCCGGCCGTCGACGGGGGCTGCCGACGGTGCCGGCCACGGCGGGAACGTTGTCGAGCAGGGGCAGCAACTGTCGCGGCGAGGGCCTGTCCTCACGTCATCGTGACGACGACCTTGCCGGCCTTCGCACGACCCTTCTCGACGTACTCCAGGGCCTGTCGGGTCTGCTCGAACGGGAAGACACGGTCGACGACGGGACGGATCTTCCCGGCGTCGATGAGCGGCGTGAGTTCACGCAGCTGGTCGCCGCTGGCCTTCATGAACAGGAAGGAGTACGTCACGTTGCGGCGCTTGGCGCGGCGCCGGGTCTTGAAGCTCAGCGCGCTCATCGCCAGTCGGAGGATCGTGTTCGCGCCCAGCTCGCGGGCGAAGGCCGGGTCGGGAGGACCTGCGATGCTGATGACCGTCCCGCCGGGCTTGAGTACCTGCAGGGACTTCGCGAGCGTCTCGCCGCCGAGGGTGTCCAGGACGACGTCGTAGCCGTGAAGGACCGTCTCGAAAGCCTGCTGCTTGTAGTCGACGACGACATCCGCGCCGAGCTCCTTCACCAGGTCGACCTTGGCCGTGCTCGCGGTGGTGGCCACGTGCGCGCCCAGCTGCTTGGCCAGCTGGATGGCGATGGTGCCGACGCCGCCGGAGCCGGCGTGGATCAGGACCTTCTGACCTGGCTGCACCTGTGCCCGCTCGACCAGCGCTTGCCACGAGGTCAGGGCGACCAGGGGAAGGGATGCGGCCTCCTCCATGGTGAGCGTGGCCGGTTTGATCGCCACGTCGTCCTGGTGGACGGTGATGAGTTCGGCGAACGTGCCGATGCGGTCCTTGTCGGGCCGTGCGTAGACCTCGTCGCCCACCGCGAACCGTGTGACGGCCGATCCCACCTGGACCACCACCCCGGCGAGGTCGTTGCCCAGGATGAGCGGGAGACGGTACGGCAGGAACGCCTTGAAGTCCCCGTCGCGGAGTCTGAGGTCGAGCGGGTTGATGCTCGCCGCGTGGATCCGGACCAGGACGTCGTCGACGCCCACCTGCGGGTCGGGCATCTCGCCGGCGCGCACCCCGGCCTTGTCGCCGTACCGCTCGATCATGAAGGCCTTCATCGTCGTCTCCGTTGCCCGTCCGCGAGGGGCGGGATCTCTGTTCATCCTGGGCTTCTCCCAGTACGAGACACTTTGTGGTGTTTGCTTCGGTGTTTGGAGCCCCTCGCCGATGCGGCGGTCCGCCATCACCGGCGCGGTATCTGTTGCGGGCCTCAGGCCACCGGTGCGGCCGGGGCGATGACGCGGCTGGAGTCGCCTCCCTGGATGCCGTCCAGGGAGGCGGCGATCGCCTCGTGGGGAACTCCGAGGGGCGCTGCGCTGACTTCGGACAGGCGGGCGAACTGCTGCGGCGTCAGGCGCACGTCGAGAGCGCCCAGGTAGCTGTCGAGCTGGGTGAGGTTGCGCGGCCCGATGATCGGGACGAGCGAGGTCGCGGAGCGAGCGGCGCGCTCCCGCACCCAGGCCACCGACACCTGGGCGGGCGTCACGCCGATCTCCTCGGCGATGGCCAGGACGGCGTCGACGACGGCGGTCTTCTGGTCGGTGCTCTCCGTGTGGATGACCGCCCCCAGGTCACTCAGCCGCCCCTCGGTGCTGCGCCGGTACTTTCCGGTGAGCAGTCCGCCGCCGAGCGGGGACCACAGGGCCGCGCCGAGTCCGAGACTCTCGGCCATCGGCAGCAGCTCGCGGTCGGCGGTCCGCTCGACGAGGCTGTACTCGTTCTGGATGCCCACGATGGGCGCCCAGTTCTTCAGGTCGGCGAGGGTCACCGCTCGGGAGACACGCCAGGCGGGGAAGTTGGACAGGGCGGCGTGGTGGATCTTGCCGGACCTCACCAGGTCGTCGAGCCCGCGCAGGATCTCTTCCATGGGGGTGAGCTCGTCGGGGAAGTGCACCCAGAGCAGGTCGATGTAGTCGGTGCCCAGACGCTGCAGGCTGGCCTCCACCGAGGCGACCATGTTCTTGCGGCTGTTGCCCGTCTTGGAGATGCTCGGCTGCGACGCGGCCCCGAGGGCGAACTTGGTGGCCAGGACGAAGTGGTCCCGGTCGGCGGAGATGAACTCCCCCGTCAGCTTTTCCGACTCGCCGAACTGGTAGGTGTCCGCGGTGTCGAGGAAGGTGCCGCCTGCTTCGGCGAATCGGTCGAAGATGCGGCGCGCCTCGTCCGGCTCGGCGCCGGCGCCCCAGCCGGTGCCGAAGTTCGCTGTGCCGAGCGCGTACTCGGACACGCGCAGTCCGGTCCGGTGTCCGAAGGTCGTGTAACGCATCAGGTGTCCTTACTCAGAGGTCGACAGGGGGTCGATACGGGGAGGCGGCGGTGCGGCGGGGCGTGCCTCACGCCGCATTCGGCGAAGCGGCCAGGCTCTGCCTGACGTACCGGGTGGTCTCGTCGGCGAGGATCTCCGGCAGGCCCGTCTCGATGCCGTGCAGGGCCTGTGCGGCGACATCGGCGGGGTCGGTCTTCTGATCGGCGGGAACGCCCGCGGCCATGTCGGTGTCCATGTATCCGACGTGCAGCGCCGAGACGGTGATGCCGCGGGGCGCCAGTTCCTCCCGGGCCGCGTCGGTCAGCGCCCATGCCGCGGCCTTGGCCGCGGCGTAGGACCCGAGGCCGGCGGGGTGCAGCCAGGACAGGACGGACAGGACGTTGAGTACGGCGCCGCCGCCGTTGCCCTCGATGACGGGGGCGAAAGCCCGCGTCACGGCGAGCGGACCGAAGAAGTTCGTCTCCATCTCCAGGCGCACCGCGTCCAGGCCGCCCGCGATCAGCGGCGTGGCGGTGGAGATGCCCGCGTTGTTCACCAGCAGCGTCGCGTCGGACGCGGTGCGGGCCGCGGCCCGGATCGACTCCTCGTCCGTCACGTCCAACCGCAGCGGGGTGACGCCCGGCAGGTCCACCGTCTCGGGGCGGCGGGCCGCCGCGTACACCTTCGCTCCGCGCTCCACGAGCTGGGCGGCCAGATGCCGCCCGAGCCCCCGGTTGGCGCCGGTGACCACCGCGACCGCGTCCTTCAGTTCCATGCCTACTCCCAGCGTTGCGGGCGCCGCGTAGCGACCCGTGCAAATTAGATTACGATTACAATCTAAAGCACAGACTAGGATAGATGCCAATCGACATCCAATCGGGAGGTGGCCGATGGGCCGCGTATCGCAGGCGCAAGCACAGGAGAACCGCCGACGGGTCGTGGAAACCGCCTCCCGACTGTTCCGGGAACAGGGCACCCACATCAGCGTCGCCGACCTCATGAAGGCGTCCGGCCTGACCCACGGCGGCTTCTACAAGCAGTTCGCCTCCAAAGAGGCACTCATCGACGAAGCCACCGCCCACGCGTTCGACGAACTCACCCGGCTCCACATGGATGGACTCGAGCAGCACGCCGGGCAGCGCGACGCCGCCCAGCAGGCACTGATCGACACCTACCTCTCCATCGAGCACCGCGACAGCCCGGCAGACGGGTGCCCCGCCGCCGCACTCGCCACCGACATGGCACGCGAAGGCGGAGACCGCGAAGCCCGCCGCGTGTACACCGAGGGAGTCGGCGACTTCGCCGAATGGCTCGCCACCGAGGACCAGGACGGCATCACCCGCCTGTGCACCATGCTCGGCGCACTCGTCCTCGCCCGGGCCACCAAGGGCTCCCCACTCTCCGAGGAGATCCTCACCACAGCGCGCACAGCATTGACGGCAACCAGCTGATCGCGGACACGGTGCCGGGCAGCACGCCACAGGAACCCACCGGCCCGTCAGAAGCAGCTGCGCGCGCGGCCGACGTGTGACAAACCCGACGATGGACATCGGGCACCGGAAGCGGCTGCGACGCGCAGGTGCTGGTCCGGGCGGCCGGCGAGGGGCCGGCGGCGACCCCCCGGGGGGCCGGCGGGCGATCTGCTGCTGGCCACGGGGCGAGCCGCCGCGCTTGCAGGCGCGTCCGGGCCAGGTGCGCCGGGCATGCGTGAGGGTGGCGCCGATCATCAGCGCCACAATCCCGCTTGAGGCGGCCGCCGCGCGGGTGAGGCGGGGTGCCGGTCCTTCGCCGCCACAAGCAGCGGACCGACCGTCGAACTGGCCATGTGGGCTGTGAAATGGGCAGATGCGTCGCGTGGGTGTCGGTGACGTGGCGGGCTCGTCAGTCTGCTTTGGAAGTGCTGATTTCGATTCGTCGTAGGGATGGCAGGAGCAGAGGTAGCAGCATGGCTGTCACCGTGAGGGCGCCGCCGGTGATGGCCACTGACGCGGTGCCGAACGCAGCGGCGAGGATTGGGGCGGACAACTGGCCGATGGGGATAGCCGCGAACGACCCGAACTCGTCGTAGGCGCTGACACGGGAGCTCAGCCGTTCCGGGATGTGGAGGTGCCAGACCGTCGACCACACGACGGTGAAGAACTCGGCGGCCACCCCGGCGGCGAATGCCGCCGAAGCCAGCCAGAGGATGTTGGCACGAATACCGAGGAGGATCAGCGGGACGCCGACCAAGGTCATCAAGGACAGGGCCGGCGCCATTGGCCGCCGGACCGTCAGCTTCACCATCGCCATGGTGGCGAGTAGTGCTCCAGCGCCGCGGGCGCTCAGCACCAGGCCCCAGCCGTCGGCGCCGATCGTGTCGGCGGCGATCACCGGGCCGAGGATGTTCCAGACGCCCATGTTGACGGCGTTGAAGACGGCGAAGGCCAGCGTCACCGACCAGATCCACGGCCTGGAGCTGAAGTAGCGCCAGCCTTGCCGCAGTTCGCTGAGCATCGTCGGGCCGCCCATGGCGCGGGATGGCAGGTCGGGCAGTGACATCCGGGCGAAGCAGACGGCCGCCAGGAGGAAGGATGCGGCGTCTGCGGCGATCGCCCAGCCGCCTCCGACGGAGACGGTCAGCAGGCCGGCCGCACTCGGGCCGAGCAGCCGGGTGGTGTTCCTGGCGGAGGCCAGCAGGGAGTTGGCCTGCTGGATACCGCGTCCGCTGGCCAGCTGCGGGACGATGCCGCGCAATGTCGGGGTGGTCAGTGCCTGGAAGATGCCGTTGAAGGCGGACAGCGGCAGCAGGAGCGCGGGGTGCTGGTGGGTGAGCAGGAGGATCGCCACGCCGGTCTGGCTGATGCCTGAGCCCAAGCTGGTGAGGTGCAGCACGGTGTCGCGGCGGTAGCGGTCGGCGACACCACCCCCGAGGATCATCGTCGCGATCATCGGGACCATGGACGCGGTGAGGACCGCGGACAGCCAGGTGGCGCTGCCGGTGACCTCCAGGACGCCGAATGCCAGCGCGACGGGCGACATGGCACTGCCGGCCATGGTGATCGACCAGCCGGTGAAGAACCACCGGAAGGCGGGCGAGCGGAGCGGCTGCCCAGACGCGAGATGGGTGCTAGATGTCACCATTACATCGGCTTGGGATGATTCGTGATTCCGATGTCCAGGCGTATCTGCTGCAGGCACGAGCGGCGATGCTTCCAGCACGTGCAGGATTCATCAAGCGATTTCAAGGCAGTCGGGCGGGATGGTCATGACGGGCCCTGTTCGAGAAGTTGGGCCTCAAGATCGGCTATGCGCTTGTCGGCGAAGCGGAGATTGGACCGGGCTCCTTCGAGTCGTTCCTGGAATTTTCGGTGTTCCTGGGTGAGTTGGTGGACTCGGCGCTTGAGGGTGGTGTTCTCGGTGACCAGGGCCTGAACGGATTCGCCGAGGACCATCTGGTTGAGGCGCCTCGCGTTTCTCGGACAGCGTCTGGCTGTAGATTTCACGCGGCGATTTCGCAACTTCTGATACTCGGCGTGGACTTCGAGTGCGGTGATGCGGGTGGTGCTGCACCGCTTCGTGGGTGAGGAAATCGGTGGCGCCCCGTGAGGTGAGCCGTTAACTTCCGCCTGAGCGCAGTGAGGTACGAGACGCGACCGCGAAGGGAGCCAGGCATGGAGATAGAGGGCGCGCGGACCGACCGCTTGGACTTACTGCTCGAGCAGTTCGACCACGCCAGGGAGATGGCCCAGGTGCGGCTGACGGGGCTCAGCGACGAGGAGTACCTGTGGGAGCCGGTGCCCGGTTGCTGGTCGATCCGGCGCAGGGGCGAGGCGGCGACGCCCAGGGCGTTCGGACCGGGCGAGTGGGTGCTCGACTTGGGCGCCCCGGACATCCCGGCAAACGAGTACGCCGAGGTCGCCCGGCAGGCCGCCGACGGCATGACCGTCGCCAAGATCGCCGATGACTGGAGCGTGAGTGTCGAGCGGGTCGAGCAGATCCTCGCCCACACCGGTACGCCGGAGCCCGACGCGGCGCCGGTCACGACCATCGGGTGGCGGCTGGGGCACCTGCACTTCCACTTCGCGGGCGGATGGGAGTGGACCTTCGGTGAACGGCGGCAGGAGCCGAAGCTGCTGGTCGACTTCACCCCCTCCGCATCCTTGGCACTCGAGCGGTTCTGGGCGCTGATCGACCGCTGGCGCGACAGCGTCGCCGCGATCACCGACGAGCAGCTCGACATGGTCGGCTTCTCGCAGTACCCGTACAGCAACGACCCCGACTACCCATACATTGGCGTGCTGTCGGCAACCAACCTCGAATTCATCCACCACATGGCCGAGATCGCGTTGCTCCGCGACCTGTGGCGGGCCCGCTTCACCACTCCCGGGTAGGCCCGGGCGCGCCGCGAGGGTGTTCAGTGACTCCCCCCTGGATATATCCGGGGGCTTCTCCTGTCGGTGACTGAGGGCTGTCCCGTAAATGATCTACGCCATGTCGGTTGACCAGCTTGGTTTCCGTCAGCTGGCGAGGCTGAGGTTGTGGAGTCGGGCGATGCCGAGCATGGCATGGTGGACGCCGTCGCCTTTGAGGCGGCAGTCGCGAAGGATCTTCCAGGTCTTCATGCGGGCGAAGGTGTGCTCGACGCGGGCGCGGACTTTGCGGTGGGAGTTGTTGTGTTCCTCTTTCCAGGCGGGGAGGTCTGTCTGGCCGGGTTGCCTGCGGTGGGGGATGATCAGCCCGGCGCCGCGGTAGCCGCCGTCCGGAACGACGGTGGTGCGGCCGACGGCGACCTTCGCGCCGGATAGTTCCCATGCCTTGCAGTCGTTGCGGTTGCCGGGCAGGGGTCGGCCGACCGCGACGACGAGTCGGGTGTCGGCGTCGATGACGACCTGGTGGTTGGTCCTACGTTGTTGGTGGGTCGGATGGGCTGTCGTGGGGTCCGGAAGATCCAGTGGCCCGGGGGCGGCCCTGACACCCCGGCCCGCCGGTACCGACCCCGACACCGCTACCGATGCCGTCCCCGGCGAGGCGGGTCACATTACGTCGCGATGACCGATGCCCTCCTGAATCGGGGTGCCTAGTGTCATCTCGTCCCTGGTGGCAACGGATCGGAATCGGACCCGCATGCGTCTGCTCACGTACCTCGTCGGCTGCAGTGTCGACGGCTTCACCGCCGGTCCTGACGGACAGTGCGACCCCTTCGGCTTCGACGGCGATCTCAAGGCCGCCGTTCTGGCCGAGTACCCCGAGACCGTCCCGGACCATGCCCGCAGGCCGCTGGGCGTCGTCAGCACGGCGAACAGATTGTTCGACACGGTCGTCATGGGGCGCGGCGTCTACGAATCCGCTCGGGCGGCCGGTGCCGACAGCCCGTATCCCTGGCTGCGCCAGTACGTGGTCTCCTCGTCCCTGAAACGGCCCGCGTCAGGCGTCGATGTCGTCGCCGGGGACCCGGCGGAGTTCGTCCGCGGGCTGAAGCGGCGGCCGGGCATGGGCGTCTGGCTGTGCGGCGGCCCGGTGCTGGCCGGGCGCTTGCTGCGCGAGGTCGACAAGCTCGTGGTCCACCGCCACCCGGTGGTGTTCGGGGCCGGCGTTCCGCTGTTCCACGCGGCATTCGACCCTGCCGCCTTCACGCTGACCGACTTCCGGGTCTTCGCCACCGGCGCGACTGTCACTACGTACACCAAGCAGTAGGAGCACACGTGTTGTTTCGCCCCACGACCGAGGCCGACCACGAGCGTGTCGCAGCAGTCGTCGTGGATGAACCGGTGGGCTGGATCGACGCCGACCGCTACCTGGACGAGTTGAAGCAGGGGATGTACCGGCCGGAGTGGACCTGGATCGCCGAGGACGACGGGCGGATCGTGGGCCGTTCCTTGTGGTGGGGGCAGCAGGACAGCGCTCACCCCGTCGCCCTGGACTGTCTGCATGTCGACCCGACGCTCCCCGACCGCGCGGAGGTGGCGGCCGGGCTGCTGACCGCCGCGCTGCGGGCGTTCGCCGACGCCGGTGCGCCCAAAACTCCGCTGTACAACCTGACGCTGCCCGTCGGCTGGCGTGACACCCCGGCCGCGGTGGCCGCCGTGGAGTGGCGGCGCCGGGCCGCCGTGGCAGCAGGCCTCACGCACGAGGTGGAACGGCTGCGCCTGCAATGGACGGCCGACGTCGGACTTCCCGCGTCCAGGGGCCGGCTGACGTTCGCCCCCGCTTCGGACGAGGAGTTCCTCCGGCTGTTCCGTCGGATAGCCGTCGGCAGCCTGGACGACGAGACCCGCAGGAACATCGCCGTCAAGGGCGCCGAAGCCACGGCCAGGGACGAGATGGACTTCTATCTCGGCTGTCCCGGTCGGCGCGAGTGGTGGCGCGTGGCCCACACCCCGGACGGGCAGGTCGCGGGCCTCGCCCTCCCCTCCGCGACACCGTATGCCCGCAACGTGGGCTACCTGGGCGTCGTCCCCGAGTTCCGCGGCCATGGGTACGTGGACGACCTCCTCACCGAGATCACCCTCATCCACGCGGAATCAGGTGCCGAAGTGATCACAGCCACCACGGACACCGGCAACGCCCCCATGGCCGCGGCCTTCGCCCGCGCCGGCTACCGGACTTCGGAGATCCGCATGCTGTATTCGGCGCCGGTGGCGTGGGGCGGAAAGACGGAGGCCCCTTCGCCCGAGGGAGACGGACGGTTGACGAAGGGCGGCAGCGGGCGCGCCGTATGAAGAGAGCCGTATGAGCCGTATGAAGAGAGGAGAGCCGGTCTGATGCCGGTTTTCATCGAAGAGTTCACCTTGGCCGGGAGCGACAGCGGTCCCTACGCGCTCACCACGGGCCCGGACGGGGCGTTGTGGTTCACGCTTGTTCACAGCGGGGGCATCGGGCGTCTCGTGCCCGGAGGGGTACTCACGCACCATCAACTCGATCCGGACTGCGGGCCGACGATCATCGCTGTCGGGCCGGACGACGCCTTGTGGTTCACCGAGCACCGGGCGCACCGCATCGGCCGGATCGCCCTCGACGGCAAGGTCGAGGAATTCACCGTGCCGACTGCGGAGTGCGGTCCGTTCGGAATCGCCGCCGGGCCGGACGGAGCGCTGTGGTTCACCGAGACCGCCGCCGACCGGATCGGCAGGATCACCACCGACGGCCGGGTGACCGAGTTCCCGCTGCCGGCCACGGGGACCTACCCCTCCGCGATCACCGCAGGCGCCGACGACGGGATGTGGTTCACCCTGAACCAGGCCGACGCGATCGGGCGGATCGGCATGGACGGAGCCGTCACTCTGCATCCTTTGCCGACCAGGTCCGCCGCCCCGGTGGGCATCGCGGCCGGGCACGACGGGGCGGTTTGGTTCGTCGAGATCGGTGCGGGGCAGATCGGGCGGATCACTCCCGACGGCGGGATCACCGAGTTCCCGCTGCCCGACCGCACGTCCCGGCCGCATGCCATCACCCCCGGCAGCGACGGCACGTTGTGGTTCACCGAGTGGGCCGGCAACCGGGTGGGCTCCCTCACCCCCGACGGCACTGTCACCGTGCACGACCTGCCGACCCCCGGCTCGGAGCCGCACGGGATCGCCCTGGGCCCGGACGGAGCTCTGTGGACAGCGCTGGAAATCGGCGCACTCGCCCGCGTCGGCGTCCGTGTCCGCACGTAACGAAGCAACGAAGCAACGAAAGGGAACGCTCATGAAGTACGCACTCGTGATCTTCGAGACCGATGAGTCGCGCCACCGGATCCGGACCGACCGGGTCGCTCACCGAGCGGCGTACGAGACCTGGATCGGCAAGATCGCGGCGGCAGGCAAACTGATCAGTGGCGATGCCCTGGACACCGAGTCGGCCTCCGCGACGACCGTGCGCAAGACCACCGAAGCAGCGCCCGCCACGGTGACCGACGGGCCCGCACACCCCGGCGAGGAGACCCTGGGCGGCTGGTTCGTCATCGACGTGGCCGACCGTGAGGAAGCCGTGGAACTCGCCAAGGGGCTCGGCACCTTGGAGACCATCGAGATCTGGCCGGTGCTCGAAGGCGCCTGAGGACGGCCCGTTGCGGCATCGCCCCTCCCCCGACGTACAGTGTCGATCATGATGCTCGGTTGCTGACGGGGGGGAGCGGACGGTGCAGGGGCGCGCAGAAGAACGACGCCACATTGAGCGGATGCTCGCCAACTCTCGGCGCGGAGCGAGCAGTTCACTGCTGCTGCACGGCGAGGCCGGCATCGGCAAGACCACTCTCCTTGAGCATGCGGCCGCCCACGCGGACGGCATGCGCGTGCTGCGGGTCGAGGGCATCGAGTCGGAGATGGAGCTCGCTTTCGGAGGGCTCCATCAGCTCTTCCTGCCGGTGCTCGATCTACTCGACCGGCTGCCGGGACCGCAGGCCGGGGCTCTGCGCGCCGTCTTCGGCCTGAGCGACGAGCCCGTACGGGACCGTCTCACCCTGGGGCTCGCCACACTGTCGCTGCTGTCCGAGGCGGCCACGGACGACCCCCTGCTGTGCCTGGTCGACGACCTGCAATGGCTCGACCGGCCGTCCGGGGACGCGCTGACCTTTGCCGCCCGGCGGCTGCGGGACGAAGGCATCGTCATGCTCTTCGCCACCCGCGGCACCTCGCCGGAGAGCGGATCGAGGGCGCTGCCGCGCGTACACGTCACCGGCATCGACCGGCGGTCGGCCGTGGCGCTGCTGCCCGGCCTCGCTCCCCCAGTCGCCGAGCACATCCTCGACCAGGCGCAGGGAAACCCGCTGGCGCTGCGGGAGTTGGCCGCCGCGCTGACCCCGGCGCAGCGCGCCGGACAGCTGGGGCCGCTGGCGCCGGCCGAGGCGCGGCCCGAGCTGCCCCATCAGCTCCAGGACGCGTTCGCACAGCAGATCCGCCGCCTTCCCGACGCGACCCAGCGCACTCTCGCGGTGGCCGCGGCCGACGACACCGGGGACCTTCCCACCGTGCTGGCAGCCGCGGGCCGGCTCGACGGGGAGGTCAGGGATCTAGAGCCCGCCGAGCGTGCCGGACTGGTCTTCGTCTCCGCGCAGAAACTGCGTTTCCGGCACCCCCTCATCCGGTTCGCCGCCTACCAACAGGCCCCGTTGGCCTGGCGGATCGCGGCGCACCGGGCGTTGGCGGCGGACCTGGACGGCGCCCAGCACGCGCACCGGCGCGCCTGGCACCTGGCCGCCGCGACGACCGGCCCGGACGAAGAGGTCGCCGCGGAGTTGGAACGGGTCGCCGAGTGGGCCGGAAGCAGGCAGGCGATGGCGTCCGCGTCCGCGGCGTACGAGCGGGCCGCCCGCCTGACCGCCGATCCGCACCGGCACGCCCGCCGCCTGATCACCGCCGCGCAGAAGGCGAGCGAGGCCGGCCAGGACGAACGGTGCCGCGCTCTCACCGACCAGGTGCCACTGCCGTTGCGGGACCCAGGGATGGCGGCGGACTTCGCCCGCGTACGCTCCGTGGTCGAGCTCGGCTACGGCAGCCCCCGCCGGGCCGCCCGCATCCTGGCCGACTGCGCGGACACGATCTCGGCCGACCGCCCCGACAAGCTCGCGCCGCTGCTGACCGACGCCATCCACGCGGCCTTCTGCGCGGGCGACGCACCCCTCATGGTGGAGATCGGCGTCCGCACACCCCATCTGCCGATCCTGGCCGTGCCCGCCCACCTCCTGGCGGGCGACCTGCTCGGCGCGCGCCGGGCCCTGGACAATCTCGTACGGGCCGGACGCCTCGCCGACGTCGGGCTCATGGACCAGTTGGTGACCGCGATCTACTGCCACCTGATGGCCGATCACGCGACCGCGCACGAACTGGCCGCCGCGGCGGTCGCCCACTGCCGCGAGCAGGGCATCGGTGGATGGCTGCCCACCACGCTGCATCTGCGCGCCCAGGTGGAGCTGGCGCTCGGCCGGCTCGAGGACGCGCACGCACACGCCACCGAAGCACTCCGGCTGGCCGACGGCTACGACCTGGACCACCGAGCAGCCCATCTGCGCGCCCTGTTGGCAGTGCTGACCGCCGTCCAAGGGGAGGAGGCGCAGACCCGGGAAATGGCCGAACAGGCACTGGAGTACACCCGCCCGCGCGAGGTCGGACGGGGCGCGGCGGAGGCGCTGTGGGCGCTGGGGCTGCTCGACCTCGGCCTCGGGCGGGCGCAGGACGCGCTGTGCCATCTGGAGGCGGCCCGGCAGGCGGCGGGCCACCCCTTCCTGGCCCGGCACCTGTTGCCGGATCTGATCGAGGCGGCCGTGCGCGCCGGACATCCGGAAGGGGCGCGGGCACCCGCGGACCAGCTCATGACATGGGCGGCCGACCTCGGACAGCTCCACTTCACGGCCCAAGCGCACCGCTGCGCGGCCCTGACCAGCCCGGACACACAGGCCGAGCAGCACTATCTGGCCGCCTTGGACCTGCACACCGAAGGCAACGACTTCGATCGGGCGCGCACCCAACTCCTCTACGGCGAATGGCTGCGCCGCTCGCGCCGCAAAATCGACGCCCGCGACCAACTGCGCACCGCACTGAAAATCTTCGATCAGCTGAACGCCCGACCCTGGGCCCACCGCGCTCGCACGGAACTCCAGGCAGCCGGCGAAACCCACGACCCGTCCGACGCCACCGACTCCCCCCTGACCCGCCTGAGCGCCCAGGAGCGCGAAGTCGTCCGCCTCGCGGCCACCGGCGCCACCAACCGCGAAATCGCCACGCACCTGTTCCTGAGCCCACGCACCGTCGGCCACCACCTATACCGCGCGTTCCCCAAGCTCGGCATCAGTTCCCGAACAGAACTCGCCGACCTGCTCACGCCCTGACGGGCGCAGAAGAACGGGCAGGTCAGGCGCCCTTCCCGACCACAGGCACAAGCTGGGCTGAGCCGGGACGCCAGCTGCGACCGAGAGAGATCCGCCGGGGGGAGCCCGTCTCGTTCCGAGGGCCTGTGCCAAGACCCGCCGACCCAGCGGACGGCGCCGTTCCAAGCAGTGCCCGCCACCGGTCTCGAAGGCTTACGGGGCGGCGCCGAGCCACCTGCCCCGCATCGCAGGGAGTTTCGCCATCATGGACGCCAGCGGCTTTGGCGACGTATGCATCGACGCGACCGGGCTGGCCGTGGCAGAGGTTCTCCGGCAGGTAGCACAGCGCATCAGCGACTGGCCGGGCTCAGGGCGGCGGGCCTCAGGCGGCGGATCCGCACAGGCTGCGGGCGGGCGTTGCGCCAGGGGCCTCCCCGCTCGAGCGGAGCCGAGAGCAGGGGGCGGGTCGACTCAGCCGCTCCCCAGCCGGCCAAGCCCGACCAGCGGCGCCTCACAGCCGCAGGTGTCAAAGACCCCTGCGGCCAGCGCCCCGGTGCTGTGGCTGTGCGGCCCCACCGGCGTCGGCAAGTCGACCATCGGCTGGCAGGTCTACCAGCGCGTCCGCAACTCCGTCCGCACCGCATACGTCGAACTCGACCAACTAGCCTTCCTCCACCCCGCCCCACCCGACGACCCCGCCCACCACCGGCTCAAGGCAGGCAACCTGGCCGCCCTGTGGCACGCATACCGCAACGCCGGCGCCAGCGCCCTCATCATCACCGGCCAGTTCGAGGACGAGGCGATGGCCAAGACGTACAGCACCGCACTGCCGCATGCCGCCGTCAGGCTGTGTCGCCTGCACGCGAGCCGCACCGCGCTGACCGAGCGGATCAAATCCCGTGGCCAGGGCGGCAGTTGGTCCGCACCGGGCGACCCGCTGAAGGGCCGGCCTACTGCAGACCTGCTCCGTATCGCCGAAGGGGCGGCAGCCGCGGCCTTGGACCGGGCCGCGCTCGGCGACCTGTGCATCGCCACGGACGCCCGCACGGTCGAGGAGTCGGCGGCCTCGATCACCACCGCCTGGCCGGACCTCTGGACGGCTTCGCCCGTCCAAGCCTCCTAGCCGCCGGCTGCCGGAGGTTGCGCCGACCGCGCTGCTGCCCCCGCTCGCAAGACAGACGGCAAGCTTCGGCATGACTGCCCGCGTCAAGGGGCCCTCAGGAGGACCTGGCCCCGGCCGGCCGCCATCCAAGCGAATCCATCCGTGTTCACCGTCCCGGGATGCCGGCCGGTCGCGGACTGCCGCGGTACGGACTGCGGCAGCGACCGAAGCGACGGAGAAGACCGGGCTCACCACACTCACCCCAAAGCGAGTAGCAGCAAGGATCACGGTCAGTGATCTTCCAGGATGCGCGGGCCTGAGAGGGCTGCTTCGCTGGTGAGGCCCGCTCTCCCCGTTCACGAAGGAGTGATCATGAGCGCAGCAAACCCTTCCCGCGGCTCTTCCCAGCAAATGCGGCAGAAGGCCCAGGAGATGGAACAGGCCGCCGAGCGCGCCTCCGACCCCCAGGAGCGCCAGCGGCTGCAGGACAAGGCCCGCAAGCTGCGTGAGCAGAGCGAGCAGCAGGGCGGCATGCCTGAGGGTCTCGACCCCATGAGCTGACACCCCGCACAACGCCGGCCGGCAGTCTGTCGCGTACCCCACCTCCGTCGACGGGCTGCCGGCCGGTCCGCGTAGCCGCCGTGCCGAGGGCAGCATCCTCCAACCGCACGAGGCCTGTCCGGGCGCGCCCGCTGAGCGGCGAGCCGGGCAAGGGGCACGTGCGAGCTGCGGCGGGCCCTGGCCGCGGTGCCTCTGCCGCGGGCCATGCCCATCGTCACGCGCCCAGCGCCTTGGTGCCGGACAGCAGGGTCGCGGTGGTCAGGGCAGTCGCCGCTAACGCGGTGATCTTCTTCACGGTGCTTAGACCGTGTCCTATGTGGTGAGGCGGCATCCGGCCACGGAGCCTCCGCAAAAAACCGTTGGCGAACCACGGCGACCACTGCTACTTTTCCGGAGGCCGTGCGAGAGAACGAGGAGGTGGTACCCGTGAACGCAGTATCGACATGGGTGCTCCCCTCCGGGGTCACGGTCGGGCGCTAGGTCGTCCGGGAGCGCCGTTCAAGCGCACTCCCGAAAGGCACGACCATGCACTTCACTTCTGAACAGCGCCTCGATGGCGGCGTCCTCGAGCGCGAATTCACCCTCGGCGAGATCCCCGGCACCCTGTGGACGCCTGGATCCGAACCGGCCCCGCTGATCCTGATGGCCCACAACAACGGCCTGCCCAGGGGGGAATCCCGGCTGGTGGCCCGGGCCCGGCAATCCGCGGCGTACGGCTACGCGGTGGCCACCATCGACGCCCCCGGGTGCGGTGACCGGCCCCGTTCCGCCGCCGACGAGCAGGCCCGCGCCGACCTCCGCCGGGCGATGCAGGCCGGCGAGCCGGTCGATGAGATCTTCGAGTCCTTCATCGGCCCGCTGGTCGAAAAGGCGGTCCCGGAATGGCGGACCACCCTGGACGCCCTCCTTTCGCTGCCCGAGATCGGCGGCCCGGTCGGGTACTCGGGGTGGACCGCCGTCGGCATTCGGCTGGCGGTGGTCGAGCCGCGCATCGCGGCCGCCGGCTTCTTCGCAGGGGGTTACGTGCCCCGCGCCCAACGCGAGGAGGCCCGGCAGGTCACCGTTCCGCTGCTGTTCCTGCTGCAGTGGGACGACGAAGGGAACCCCCGGCAGCGGGCCCTGGACCTGTTCGACGCCTTCGGCACCAAGGAGAAGACGCTGCACGCCAATCTGGGCGGGCACACCGGCACCCCGTGGTTCGAGGTGGAGGACGGGGGCCGGTTCTTCACCCGGCACCTGAAGTGAAGCCGGGCCGTCAGGCCGGCAGCAGACGGTAGGCCGTGTCGGCCAGGATGCCGCTCATCGAGGACGGGCCCCGGCCCTCCTCGATGGCGGTGGCCAGCAGATGCATAACCGCCCCGATCTCGGCGGTACCGGCCATCGGCGGTTCCGGCCGGTCGGGGCGGCGCTCGGCCACCAGCGCCGCCATCACCTGGGCCCACTCCGTGAGGCACTCGGCCCGTACCTTGCGGATCGCCGGGCAGGCGACCGACTCGACCTCCAGCGCCCGGGCCGGGCCGGGGTGGGTGGCCAGCAGCCGGCAGTAGGTACGCATCGCGGGCTTCAGCATCCCGCGGGGGTCGTCGCTGGGCTCGGTGGCCTCGGTGGTCCGGCTGGCCTCGGTGAACAGGACCTCGGTGGCGGCCCGGTACGCGGTGACGAAGAAGTCGTCCTTGGTCTTTAGGCCGTGCCCTATGTGGTGAGGCGGAGAAGCCGTTTGTAGCAGCAGAGGGCGGCGGCGAGACCCAGAAAGGCCAGATAGTTGCGGGGGTGGCGCTCGTAGCGGTGGTTGAGTCGGCGGTAGCCGGTGAACCAGGACATGGTCCGCTCGATCACCCACCTGCGTCGCCCGAGTCGCTCGGAGGACTCTCTTCCCTTGCGGGCGATACGGACGCCGATGCGTTTGCCTGCGCACTTGAATGCGGGTGGCACTGGACTGGTCTCTGCCGCATGATCACGTCATGACGAGCCCTGCTGCCTTCCGGGACCAGACCAACTGGTCAGATGGCTACTACGAGCTGGCTATAGAGGTTGGATCGAGTGATGATGCCCGGCTTCAGGCCGTCCTGAGTGCTCTGTGGTCCGCCGCAGACGTTCACGGGTGTTTTGGGCAGAGAGACCGTGAACCTGAGGAGCAGGATCCCGTGCCGTGCACGGTTGGCTCTCTGACCAAGTTCGGCCACCTTCACGGTCAGGTCCGTCTGCCGACGGGCCAACTGGTCGTCTGCGGTTGCGTGGCGATCCGCGGCGGTGACGAAAGCGGCGACTGGCTGGACTTTTACGTCCCCCTGGGAGCGCTGGATCACGCGGGCGTTGCGTACTGGGACGGTCGGCCATTCTTCAGGTCCAATGTGATGGATGACTGGCTGGCTGCCATCGGGACCGAGACTTTCAAGAGCGCCTCCTTCAGCCTCGGGGTCATCGGCTTCGAGGTCTCTGGTTGCACCAACGCATCGACGCTGGCAGGAAAGTTGCCGCAGACGCGGGACATCGGATACCTGCTTCCACAAGGCGACGTCCTGCACTATGGCGCCGCCAACACCTGAGTCTTGCTGCGCCGGCTGCCGACACCCACGACAGCGAAGCCCTGAAGCCCATGGTCGAGGGTCACCAAACGAGACACGACACCCACCGCGACCGCCACTTCAAGCCTCAGCGCCTGCACGCCGACAAGGCCTACGACATTCCCCACCTGCGAAAATGGCTACGAGGCAAGCGCATCGGCGTGCGCATCGCCCGCAAAGACATCGAGTCCAGCGAACGACTCGGCCGCCGCAGATGGGCGATCGAGCGGACGATCTCGTGGCTGTCCGGCTACCGCCGGCTCAGCCCCCGCTACGAACGCCACTCCCGCAACTACCTGGCCTTTCTCGACCTCGCCGCCGCCCTGTGCTGCTACAAGCGACTCGTCCGCCTCACCACATAGGACACCGTCTTAGGGTGTGTCAAAGCTGGGTGTGACGCGGCCACGTCCCCGACACGATGAAGCCGACCCCCAACACGGCCTGCCCGTACAGCCACCAGCCCGGCGTCGCCGCTCCCCCGGTGTTCCCGGCCAGAACGAGCGCCAGGCCGCTGAGCACGTAAAGATGCCGCAGGCCCAGCCCGTTCACCGGGCGCGGCTCAGCTCACCGCCTGCTTCACGAGCGCACCGATCCGCGCCTCCACCTCGGCCGTCACCTCGGTCAGGGCGAAACCGGCCGCCCACATCGTGCCCTCGTCCAGCTTCGCCTGGTCGCTGAACCCGAGCGTCGCGTAGCGCGCCTTGAACTTCTCCGCGCTCTGGAAGAAGCAGACGACCTTGCCGTCCAGCGCGTAGGCGGGCATTCCATACCAGAGCTTCGGCGCGAGGACCGGGGCGCTGGCGGTGATGACGGCATGGACACGCTCGGCCATGATCCGGTCCGAGTCCTGCATCTCGGCGATCTTCGCGAGCACGTCCCGCTCCGCCTCCGCCGCCTTGTCCGCGCGCGAGCTGCGGCGGGCTGCCGTCTTCAGCTCCTGGGCGTGGTCCTTCATCGCGGCCCGCTCCTCGGCCGTGAATCCCTGGAACGTCTTGTCGGTCATGGTGGTGCTCCTGGCGGGCTTCTGCGTGTCCTTCATTGCGGGTTTCCTTCCGGTACGTGACTTGATGGGAAGCATCGTCATGCTTGGGAGCCGCCGCCACGGCGGCTCCTCCGAAACTGACGTTCACGGGGCGTTTTGCCCCTGAAAGCTCCATACTGCTCGTCGCGCTGCCCCTGTAGACGCTGGCCGGTGGTGGACTCGGGGCTCCTTCGATGCCTGTCGGGGTGTCCGGATGAGCTGTTGGCAGGGTGCCGACGAAGCTGAGGGGCCGGCTGCCGTCATCCCCACGCGCCGGCGATCTGGCGGGTCGTGGCGTTG
This sequence comes from Streptomyces sp. NPDC029292, assembly GCF_055569295.1. NCBI lineage: Bacteria > Bacillati > Actinomycetota > Actinomycetes > Kitasatosporales > Streptomycetaceae > Streptomyces > Streptomyces sp. NPDC029292. The sequence continues at coordinate 150,799 of NZ_JBVHXR010000017.1, read as the reverse complement.
AGCCGGTTGAACAGGTTGGTGACGCCGATCATCAGGACGAGCGCGGCCAGCTGCTTCTCGTCGAAGTGGGTGGCGGCCGCGTCCCACACCTCGTCGCTCACCGCGTCGGGACGATCGGCCAGCCGCGTCGCGGCCTCGGCCAGCGCGAGCGCCGCCCGCTCTGGCTCGGTGAAGTACGGAGCCTCGCGCCAGGCGGCGACCGCGACCAGCCGCTCGTCGTTCACGCCGGCCTTGCGGGCCGACTTCGCGCCGCCGTCGACGCAGGCGCTGCAGCCGTTGATCTGGCTGACCCGCAGATGCACCAGCTCCAGCGTCTGCCCGTCCACCCCGCCGGAGTGCACGGCCTTGAAGAGCGTCTGGATGGACGGCATCGCGTCGGGCAGGACGACGGCGGGGTTCTGCATACGGGACTGCATCTCGGTTCGCTCCTCGTTCCGGGTCGGTGCCCCGTTCCCTCGGGGTGTGGGTCCATATCAGCGGGATCCGCTCGCCACGACCACGGCGATGGGACACCGTGGGACAGCTGAAACAGCCTTGAGCAGCGGCGACTTGGCCCGGTAGGTTTCTGCCGGAACGGGACACAGGGGGCCACCTGATGGATGAGCGGCAGAGGACGGCGAAGGCCGACCCGCAGAGCGAGCTGGCCGCCCGGCTGCGCGCGCTCCAGGAACTGTCCGGGCTCGGCGTACGGGCCCTCGCGCGGGACACCGGCCTCAGCTCCTCGTCGCTGTCGCGCTACCTCAGCGGCCAGACCGTGCCGCCCTGGCCCGCGGTGATCGCCCTTTGCCGCCTCGTCAAGCGCGACCCCCGTCCACTGCGCCCCCTGTGGGAGCGGTCCTCCAGCCCTCTCCCCGCGCCTCCGAAGTCCAGCCGCCAGGGCCGGCCGAGGCCGCGCAACGATCTGCCGCGCGACGTGGCCGACTTCACCGGGCGCGAGGCCCAGCTCGCCGCTGTGCTCGCCGCGGTGGACAGCCATCGGGTGGTCGCCGTGGACGGTATGGCCGGTGTCGGCAAGACCTGTCTGGCGGTGCACGCCGCGCACCGGCTCGCCGCCGATTACCCGGACGCCCAGCTCTATGTGGACCTGCACGGGTTCACCGAGGGCCGGGATCCGCTCGACCCCGACTCCGCGCTGCGGATGCTGCTCGCTGCGCTCGACGTCCCGTCCGAGAAGGTTCCGCGGGAGGGCGTCGAACAGCTGGCCGCCTGCTGGCGGTCGGAGCTGGCCCGCCGACGGGTCGTCGTGGTCCTCGACAACGCCGCCGACGCCGACCAAGTCCGCCCGCTGCTGCCCGGCGCCGGTCCGTCCGTCGCCCTGATCACCAGCCGCATCCGGCTCCTCGGCCTTGATGAGGTGCCCCCGGTGTCGCTGGACGTGCTGAGCGTGCAGGAGAGCGCGGAGCTGCTGGCCCGCGCCAGCGGTGAGACCGGCGGCCCCGACGGCCGGCTGGCCCGCGACCCGGAGTCCGCCGCCGAGGTGCTGCGCCTGTGCGGCCACCTGCCGCTGGCCCTGCGGCTTGCCGCGGCACGGCTGCGGCACCGGCCGGGCTGGACCGTGGGCATTCTCGTCGAGCGGATGGCCGAGGGAGCGAGCGAGTTCGACACCGCGTTCGCCATGTCCGTACGACAGTTGGACCGGGCCCAGGCCCGCCTGTTCCGCATGCTGGGCCTGCTGCCCGGGGGAACCTTCGACGAGTACCTGGCGGCGGCGCTTGCGGACGTGCCGCTGCGCAGCGCGCGGGCGATGCTGGAGGACCTGCTCGACGCGCACCTCGTCCAGCAGCCGACGGCCGGCCGTTACCGGCTGCACGACCTGGTGCACCAGCACGCGCGCCGGGCCGGCGCGGTGCAGGACTCACCGGCCGAGCGGGAACGGGCGCTGGGCCGCTTTCTCGACTACTACGTGCACGCGGCGGCCGCCGCCGACGCCGCGATGCCGTTCCTGTCGCCCGGCCGGCCGGCCTCCGCAGGTCGGCCCCCGGCCGAGCTGCCGAGGTTGGCGGACAAGAACGCGGCCTTTGCCTGGCTCGTCACGGAGTACGAGAACCTGGTGGCCGCCTTCGAGACGGCGGTCGCCGTCGGGGCCGATGTGCATGTGTGCGAGCTGCCGCGCTTCCTGCGGGCGTACTTCGCGCGGCGCTGCGGCACGACGCATCTCAACGCCCTCTTCGAGCGGTCACTGGTCGCCGCCGAGCGCCTGGGCGATCCGCGGCAACTGGCCGAGGCGTACAGCGACCTGGGCTTCGCGCGCTACAACGCGGGCCGGATGGCGGAGGCCGACGCCGCGTACGAGGCGGCGCAGCCGCGCTTGTCCCAGGCGGGTGACCTCGGGTCGGAAGCCGAACTGGTCATGCGTCGCGGCTATCTGAAGTGGGATGAGGGGTATGTCGAGGAGCCGCTCGAACTCTTCAGACTGGCAGGGAAGTTGTATGAGCAAGCCGCTTGCCCGACGGGCGCGGCCCATGCGGCCGCGTCGGAGGCCTGGGCGATGCTGCAGCTGGGACACCGCGAGGAGGCGGCACAGCGGGCCCGGGAGGTGCTGGGCTTCCCACACGCCGACCCCACATGGCCGCCCACGCTGACGGCTCGGATCACCCTCGGCATGGCCATCGCCCACGAGGAACCCGACGAAGCAGGGGAGCACCTGCATCAGGCGCTGGCGCTGGCCCGCCAGGACGGGCACATGCACAACGAGGCGTGGTGCCTCAACTGCCTGGGCGTCGCGCTTCGGCAGATGGGCCGATACGAGGAGGCACTGGCCAGTCATCGGAAGGCGTTCGCGCTGCTGGACGAGCTGTTCGAGGAACATTGGAAGATCCGTTTCCTCAACGGCTATGGCGAGACCTGCCGGCACGCAGGCCTGCCCGAGGAGGCGCTACGGCTCTACCGGCAGGCGCTGGAGCTGGCCCCGAGACTGGGATACCGGTACGAGGAAGCCCTGGCCCACGAGGGGATCGCGAACGTGCTCGACGAGACGGATCCAACTTCAGCCGCCGAGCACCGTGCGGCGGGACAGGCCGTCCTGCAGGGGCCCAACCCCGGGGCTCACTGAGCATTCTCCGAGCGGCACCCGGCTGGCCCGGTCGCAGGCGCCGACCACGTTCAGTGCCTCAACCATCGTGCGGGTCGGCTTGCCGCCGAGGTCGGAGACGCCGCTCGACAGTTTGATTCCTGGATCCTCCAGCAGCTTCTCCAGGCGCTGGATCTCCGGGTGCGTTCCCGTGGTGACTTCGGTGCGGTGCCGGTGAAATCACGCAGTTGCCGGATCGGCTTGGACGGTACGAATGACAGGCGTACCAGGCCGTGTTCGATGAGTTGGCAGATCCACTGGCAGTCACGCACGTCCGTCTTACGGCCGGGACGTCGCGCATGTGCTGGGCGTTGAGCAGCCAGGTCTCCATCTGCTCGAACCATTCCCGCACGGGGCTCTTGGCGCCCCACCGCACCTGTACGGGATGCGCGATGCGCCGACCGCCCTGCTGATCGCGCCGGTCATGGCGCCGGTCGAGGGGTCACCGGCACGGTGGTCCTGAGCCATCGCATGCCTGACCGAAGGTGCAGTCCCTCGCGCGGCCCGGGTACCCGCCTTGCCCCCGCACACACTCCGGCATGCCTGCAGGTGTAGACCAGGCCAGTCTGGATACGTGGACTCAAGGCATCTAAATCCACCCGAAAGGTACACACACCATGGGGAGCCGGAACCAGGACGACGTCATGGGTGACGAGGTCTACCAGCCCGAAGGCCCCGACGACCGTGAGGACGAGGGCATCCTCGATCGGGAGGACACGCTCAGCAACCGGGGCAGCGACCCCTACGAGGAGGCTGGTCGCCGCCCGAGCGTCCGCTCGCGGTGGAGCACCAGGGCACGACCGCGCGTGAGCAGCGCGAGGGCGAGAGCCTTGACCAGAGACTGGCCGAGGAGCGTACGGATCCGACGCTGGCGGAGCCCGGCGCGGACGACGGCACGGGGGACCTCGCGGGCGGGGAGGGCGAGCCGCTGGACAACGAGGTGGGGGCGGACCGGGCGGGCCGCCTCGTGGCTCCGGACGAAGGCGCGCACGAGGACGCCGAGAAGGACATGCTCGCCGACGACGTCGGCATCGACGGCGGCGCGGCCTCCGCGGAAGAGGCGGCCGTCCATCGGGTCCCGAACGAGGACGACGCATCCCCGTAGCCCTCGTGACCCGCCTTTCCGAACGCCCCGTCCCATCGTCCCGTCCCAACGGCCTTTACGTACGGGAGGTCTTCCATGGATTCCGACGCCGCGCGCGACGCCTCCGCCCCACCCGACCGCCACCACTCGGAGGTCACTCTGCGGGTGAACGGCAAACCGCGCACGCTCACCGTCGATCACCGTTCGGTGCTTCTGGACGTGCTGCGCGAGGATCTCGACCTCATCGGTGCCAAGAAGGGCTGTGACCACGGCCAGTGCGGCGCCTGCACGGTCCTGGTCGACGGCCGTCGTGCCAACAGCTGTCTGCTGCCCGCCGTCGCCCTCGACGGCGGCGACATCACGACCGTCGAGGGACTCGGAGGGGACGGCGAGGAACTCCACCCGCTCCAGCGCGCCTTCCTGGACCGCGACGCCTTTCAGTGCGGCTACTGCACCCCGGGGCAGATCTGCAGCGCCGTCGGCGCACTCGCCGAGGCCGCGGCCGGCCACCCCTCCCACGTCACCGACCCCGCCGTCCCCTCCGGGCAGCCCGTGCCGCTGGGCCGGGACGAGATCCGCGAGCGGCTCAGCGGCAACCTCTGCCGCTGCGGTGCCTACCCGAACATCGTCGAAGCCGTCGAGGACGTGATCCCGTGAAGCCCTTCGGATACGAACGCGCGGGCAGCGTCGAGGAGGCGGCCGACGCGTACGCCTCGCATCCCGGCGCGCGGTATCTCGGCGGCGGCACCAATCTCGTGGACCTGATGAAGCTCGGCGTGGAACAGCCGGCCACCCTTGTCGACGTCAGCCGACTGCCCCTGGACTCGGTGGAGGAGCTGCCCGACGGGGTGCTGCGGATCGGGGCCACCGTCCGCAACAGTGACCTCGCGGCCCACCCCCTGGTCCGCGACCGCTATCCGGCGCTCTCGCAAGCGCTCCTCGCGGGCGCCTCCGGGCAGCTGCGCAACATCGCCACCACCGGCGGCAACCTGCTCCAGCGCACCCGCTGCCCCTATTTCCAGGACACCGGCAAGCCGTGCAACAAGCGCGAGCCGGGCAGCGGCTGCGGCGCCCGGGACGGCGTCCACCGCGACCACGCGGTGCTCGGCTACTCCCCGCTGTGCATCGCCACGCACCCCTCCGACATGGCCGTCGCGTTGGCAGCCCTCGACGCACGGGTCGAGTTGTACGGGCCCGAGGGCGAACGCGCTCTCCCCGCCGCCGAGTTCCACCGGCTGCCCGGTGACCACCCGGAGCGGGACACCGAGATCCGCCCCGGTGAACTCATCACCGCGGTCGTCCTTCCGGCCGCCACGGCCGGGCTGCCGTCCCTGTACCGAAAGGCCCGCGACCGCGCCTCGTACGCCTTCGCCCTCGCCTCCGTCGCGGCGGTGCTGCGGGTGGGCGACGGCGTCGTCCAGCACGCCGGGATCGCTTTCGGCGCGCTGGCCCACCGGCCCTGGCGCGCCCGGCGCGCGGAGGAGGCGCTGCTGGGCGCCGCGCCCACGACGGCCGCGTTCGAGCGTGCCGTGGACCTCGAACTCGCCGCCGCTCAGCCGCTGCGCGACAACGCCTACAAAGTGCGCCTGGCCCGCAATCTCGCCCTCGACGTCCTGACCCGGCTGGCGCCGCCGACCAGCATCGCCTGACAGGACGTCGACCCCGGCACCACGAGGAGGACCCCATGCCCGACACGGCTGACACGGATACCGCGCTGGGCGCGCCCGCCGAGCGCCGGGAGGGCCGGGAGAAGGTCACCGGCCTGGCCCGTTACGCCGCCGAGCACACCGTCTCCGGCCGGGTGCACGCCTGGCCCGTGGCCGCCGCGATCGCCCGCGGTTCGGTCCGCGCGATCGACACCACCGACACACTGCGGCTCCCCGGGGTCCTCACCGTGCTCACCCACGAGAACGCTCCCCGGCTCGCGGACGCCGACGATCCCACGCTTGCCGTCCTGCAGAACTCCCGCGTGCCGCACCGCGGATGGCCGATCGCCCTGGTCGTCGCCGAGACGCTGGAGGCGGCCCGGGCCGGCGCCGCGGCGGTGCGAGTCGAGTACGCCGCGCAGGACCATGACGTGACGCTCACGGAGGACCATCCCGGGGCGTACGTCCCCGAGGAGGCCAACGGCGGCTATCCGGCCGAGCGGGAACGCGGCGACCCCGAGGGCGCGTTCGCGTCCGCGGCGGTCCGCGTCGACGCCGGCTACCGGGTGCCGCCCCTGCACAACCACCCCATGGAGCCGCACGCGGCCACCGCCCGCTGGGACGACGGCCGGCTCGTCGTGCACGACTCCAGCCAGGGCGCCACGGTCGTACGCGCCACGCTGGCCGCGCTGTTCCAGCTCCCCGAGGACCGGGTCACCGTCGGGTCCGAACACGTCGGCGGCGGCTTCGGGTCCAAGGGGACGCCACGCCCCAACGTGGTGCTCGCGGCGATGGCGGCACGGCAGACCGGACGCCCCGTCACCGTGGCCCTGCCCCGCCGCCTCATGCCCGCCCTCGTCGGCCATCGCGCGCCCACCCTGCACCGGGTCCGCCTCGGCGCCACCGAGCAGGGCTCGCTCACCTCGCTCCTGCACGAGGTCACCACCCACACGTCCCGCATCAAGGAGTTCGTCGAGCAGGCCGCTGTGCCCGCCCGCATCATGTACGCCTCACCGCACAGCCTCACCAGCCACCGCGTCGTACCGCTGGACGTTCCCAGCCCGTCCTGGATGCGCGCGCCCGGCGAGGCACCGGGGATGTACGCCCTGGAGTCGGCCATGGACGAACTCGCGGTCGCGCTCGGCATGGACCCCGTCGAGCTGCGCATCGCCAATGAGCCGGACGCCGAACCGGACAGTGGCAAGCCCTTCAGCAGCCGGCATCTCGTGGAGTGTCTGCGCGAGGGCGCCCGGCGCTTCGACTGGGCGCACCGCGACCCCCGCCCGGGCTCCGGCTCCGCGGGCCCCCTGCTCGTGGGGTCGGGGGTGGCGGCCGCGATGTATCCCGTGCTGATCCAGCCCTCCACCGCCACCGCCCAGGCGCGGCCGGACGGGAGCTTCACGGTACGGATCAACGCGACCGACATCGGCACCGGCGCCCGCACCGTCCTCGCGCAGGTAGCCGCCGACGCCCTCGGCGTCCCGCTGGAAGAGGTCCGTACCGAGATCGGGAACAGTGACCTGCCGTCGGCGTCACTGGCCGGCGGTTCCTCCGGCACCGCGTCGTGGGGCTGGGCGGTCCACGAGGCGTGCACGCGGTTGCGCGCCGACCTGGCGGAACACACGGGACCGCTGCTCGAGCCGGGGCTCACCGCGAGCGCCGACACGGAAGGAAGCGCGGACGCCGACAGCGGCTACGCGCGGCACGCCTTCGGCGCCCACTTCGCCGAGGTCACCGTCGACACGGTCACCGGGGAGGTCCGGGTCCGCCGCCTGCTGGGCGTGTTCGCCGCGGGGCGCATCCTCAACGCCCGTACCGCCCGCTCCCAGTTCATCGGCGGTATGACCATGGGCCTGGGCATGGCCCTGACCGAGGGCAGCACCATGGACGCCGCGTTCGGCGACTTCACCGAAGCGGACCTGGCCGCCTACCACGTCCCCGCCCACGCCGACGTACCCGCCGTCGAGGCCCACTGGATCGACGAGGACGATTCCCACCTCAACCCGATGGGCAGCAAGGGCATCGGCGAGATCGGGATCGTCGGTACGGCGGCCGCCATTGGCAATGCCGTCCACCACGCCACCGGTGTCCGCTACCGCGAACTGCCCCTGACGCCGGACCGGGTGCTGGCGCGCCTGCCGTGAGTCCGTTCACCCCTCAGTGAGCGGCGAGGGACGTTCGCGGACGACGTCCCGCGCGGCCTTGTCGTCGCGCAGTCCGAGGAAGCGCGGGTGGCGCAGCATTCCCGCGCGGGTCCACTCGGTGAAGGCGATCTGCGCGACGAGACGGGGCTCGACCCAGTGGGGGCGCGCTTCGCGGACGCGGTCGGCGAACGGCGCCTCGGGGGTGCTCAGTTCGTCGAGCCGGGCGCGCAGGTCGAGGAGGGTGCGGCGGTCGAAGCCGGTGCCGACCTTGCCCGCGTAGCGGAGCCGATCGCCCTCGTAGTAGCCCAGCAGCAGAGCACCGAGTCCGACCCGGCTTCCGGCCGGTTCGGTGAAGCCGCCGATGACGAATTCCTGGCCGAGTGAGCACTTGAGCTTGAGCCAGTCCGTGGAACGGCCCGGCTGGTAACGGCGGTTCGCGCGTTTGGCGATCAGGCCTTCCCAGCCGCGGGCGCAGACGTCGGCCAGCAGTTCGGCGCCGCCCTGGTTCCGGTGGGTCATCATCCGCAGCGGGGCGCGGTAGGTCAGGGCGCGGCGCAGCAGGGACTTGCGGGTGCGCAGCGGCAGCCGCCTCGTGTCCGCGCCCTCCAGGCGCAGCAGATCGAAGACGTAGTACGTCACGGCGACACCGCTCGCCTCGACGTCCCGGCGTCTGGTCAGCCCCATGCGCTGCTGAAGGCGGGCGAAATCCGTGCGGCCGTGCGAGAACGCCACTACCTCGCCGTCGATGGTGAAGTCCGTGCACTGCTGTGCGGCGAGCGCGTCGACGATCTCGGGATACGTGGCGTTGAGGCGTCTGCCCGTGCGTGAGAACAGCGTGACGCCGTTCCCGTCGCGGACGGCGAGGACGCGGATGCCGTCCAGTTTCCGCTCGAAGATCCACTCGTCGGGGAAGTCCCGCTGGTCGCTGAGCGTGGCGAGCATGGGATCCGCGGCCAGTTCCCCGCCCGGAGGTGCCGCGCGCAGCAGTCCGGCCTCCTCCGCGGGCAGCGTGCCCAGCAGGTCGGTCATCGCCCCTCAGCCCTTTCGGCTTTCCGCGGCGACCTGGTGGAGCGTACGGCCGCTGCGCACCGACCGGGCCCGGCGCGGATCGGGGGTGGCCCGGCCGTCGGTGCGGGCCCGTTCGTCCTTGGCCTTCACCAGCAGCCAGGCCTCGCCCTTTCCGTCGTCCTTGCCCTCCCGGAAGCGGGTGAGCGCGTACTCGCCGCGCAGTTTCGAGCCGTTGAGCCGGAAGGTGGCGTGTCCGCGCTCGAGCGCTTCGTCGAAGGGGACGGGCCGGCCGCGCCGGTCATGGCTCAGCTGCCGGTAGGTGCCGTGGTCCCAGACGATGACGGTGCCGCCGCCGTACTCGCCCTCGGGGATCACGCCCTCGAATTCCTCATGGATCTGGACCACGAAGCGCGGCTCCTCGTCACCGTCTCCTGGCCGGCCGCGGGGTTCCTTCGTCCGGTCGAAGTAGCGTTTGCCGCGATACGTTCGCAGCGGGTCCTTGTCGGCCACGTCGAGCCACCTTTCCACGCCGTCCAGGGGACGCGGCCCCGGCACGACGCGCTCGCCGGGGCGCACAATGTCGCAGACCGAGTACCCATCCCCCCGCGGCCCGACCCCCGCGGCGGTCCGGCCGCGGGGGTCGACCGACCGGACGCGAGGAAGCCGTCGACGGTGCAGGGTGGAAGGCATGGCAAGGACCGCTCTGATCGTCATCGACATGATCAACACATACGACCACGATGACGCCGATCTGCTGCTTCCCTCTGTAAGGGCGTGTCTGCCGGCGGTGACCAGGCTGCTGGCCCACGCGCGCCGGTGCGACGTCCCGGTCATCTACGTCAACGACAACTTCGGGCAGTGGCGGTCGCACCACGGCGAAATCCTGGAGACCGCGCTGCGCGGACCGCACGCGGACCTGGTGCGGGCCATCGCCCCCGACGAGGCGTCGCTGTTCGTCGTCAAGGCGCGGCACTCGGCCTTCTACGAGACCCCGCTGAGCTATCTGCTCCGCCAGGAGGGCGTCGAACACGTGGTGCTGTGCGGGCAGGTCGCCGAGCAGTGCGTGCTCTACTCGGCGCTCGACGCACACATCCGGCACCTGAAGGTGACGGTGCCCCGCGACGCGGTCGCTCATATCCACCAGGACCTGGCCGAGGCCGCTTTCCGGATGATGGAACGCAACATGGCCGCGCACATCACGACAGCGGACGACCTCCGCTTCTCTGACACCACCGGCCGATAGCGGCCGGACGGTCCCGCCCGGTGGAATGTCAGGCGGCCTCGTAGTCGTGGGCCCGGCCGCCTCTCCATTCCACCCACACCGGGCCGTCGAGGATGTCCTCGCTCAAGGGCAGACCGGTCCGCCGGAGAAACTCGACGACTTCATGGTCGCAGTGGGCGAGACCGGCGACCTCGTTCCGCACGGCGACGGGCCATGTTTCCAGCGTGCGACCCCAGGAGCGCGCCGTCGAATCGTGGCGGCGGTGGCGGGCTCCTGGCAGCCGACGGCCCGTGACGCTCGGACGCGGCCCATGGCACTCGGACGCTCAGCCCACGGCTCGTCCCTCGAGGGGTGCGGTGTCCTTCCCCGCGCCGCGGCGCAGCCCGGCCAGCATCTCCTCCAGGGCCTCGACGGCTGTGTGCCGCGGCGTCCAGCCCAGCTCGGAGTGTGCGCGGGCGCAGTCCATCACCGGGAGCCGCAGGACGGCGTCGAACAACTGCGGCGACGCCGGTGCGAGGCGCAGCCCCCAGGCGGCGGCGAGCCCCGACCGCGCCACCGGGCTCGGAACGCGCACCGTGCGGGAGTGGAAGAGTTCGCCGAGGACCTCGGCGTCCAGCGGCGGATCGGCGGCGAGGTTGAACGGGCCGCGCGCATCGCCCAGTACCGCCAGGCGGTATGCCCGCGCCGCGTCGTCCGTGTGGAGCGCCTGGAAGCGCAGCCCCGGGATATCCGGCACGACCGGCAGGAACTCGGGCCGCAACAGCGGGCCGGGCAGCAGGCGCCCTGCGAAGATGCGTCGCTGTTCGCTGGCGGACTCCCACTTGAACGTGAACGCCGGCCGCATGCGAACAAGCCGTACCTCGGGGTGATCCCGCTCAAAGGTGTCGAGGACGCGTTCCAGGTACGCCTTCTCCCGGGTGTACGCGGCCTCGGGCCAGCCGTGCGTGGGCCAGGACTCGTCGACGGCGCGCTCGTCCGGGCCCGGGGAGTAGGCCCCTACGGAGGAGGCGTGGACCAGTGTCGGCACTCCGGCTTTCGCCACGGCGTCGAAGACCCGCACACTGCCGAGTACGTTGGTACGCCATGTGACCGCCGGGGCGTGGGTGGGCTGGAACTTCCAGGCGAGGTGCACCACGGCGTCCGCGCCACGGAACAGTTCGACCAGCTCGGTGTCGGAGTCCTCGGCCAGGTCGACCGCCTCCCACGTGGTCCGCGGCGGTGACCAGTCCGGAATCCTCCGTGCCAGTCCCAGCACGACCTTGACCGCGGGATCCTCGCTCAGCAGGCGTACCAGACTGGTCCCCACGTTGCCGGTCGCTCCGGTGACGACGATCGTCCCGGCGGATGACGCGGAAGACTTGGATGGCTCGGTCATGTCGAAAGTCCTCTCGGCCCTGCCCTGGAAGGCGCCGGTCAGTCCTCGCCCCTGACGATGTTCCACTCGGGTCCCATCCGGTCCTGCCGGGCGGCTCGGTCGGCCCTCGCGGGAACGCAGGTACGTACGCCCTGCCCGCGCCGCCAGCACGCTTTCGCCCAGCCCGTCTCCGGCCGACGTGTAGTGATCTTCGTGCTGGCAACCGCGGTCACGGCGCTTCATCCTCTTTCTGCGTCCGGCCCTTTCGGGGCCCGTCCTTCACGTGCTGCCGTATGTCGGCTACGCACCGGGTCCCCCTCAGCAGCGGCGAGAAACACGGACACGGCATCGGGCGCTGCTCTCAATGGCGTTTCCGCAACGCCCGCGCGGCGACTTCCAGGTCCGCGACCAGGCCCTCGTACGCGGCTTCCCTGTTGTCGGAGCGCAGCACGGCCGAGGGGTGAAGCGTCGCCACCACATAGCGCACCACGTCCTCATTCCGTCCCTCGTCCACATGCCGTCCCTCGTCCTCATCCGGCAGCGGAAGGAGTGTTCCGCGGTCCTTGGTCACGCGAAACGACCGTCCGAGCAGCGCTTTTCCGGCCGTCGCGCCGAGGGCCACCACCACGTCCGGCCGGACCAGGTGCAGCTCGGCGAGGAGCCAGGGCCGGCAGGCGGTCAGCTCCCGCAGGTCCGGCGCCTTGTGGATACGGCGTTTGCCGCCTTCGGTGAGGGTGAACTTGAAGTGCTTCACCGCATTGGTGACATACGTGGTGTCCCGGTCGATCCCGGCCTCCGCCAGGGCTTTGTCCAGCAGCCGGCCGGCCGGGCCGACGAAGGGCTCGCCCTGCTTGTCCTCCTGGTCTCCGGGCTGCTCCCCGACGAGGATGATCCGCGCCGTGGCTGCGCCTTTGCCGAAGACGGTCTGGGTGGCTTTTTCGTGGAGGGGGCAGCCCCGGCACTCCGCCGCCGCCAGCCGGTGCGTGGGGAGGCCGCCCCGCTTCGGCAGGTAAGGGGTGGCGTCGTACGCGTCGGGCCTGGGGTCCTGGTCGGCGTGGGCGTCGTTGGATCGGCTCATTTTCTCACCTGGTCACGTCCGGCCGGGGCCGCCGCTTCCGAAGCAGCCGCTGGAGCGGGGGTCCCATCGGGGAACGTCCTGGTTCTCGCTGCGTTTGCTTCCTGAAGCGTGGAGGTTGTGCGGCCTCAGCCGCTCGCTCTCCTCGGCGGCCTGTGGCACCTCGTCCGGCTCCCGCACTTCGCGGACTTCCCGGACCGGGCCGGACTCCGGCACCTTGGGCTGTTCGTCCGGCCGGGGCCGCCTCAGCTCCCGCCGCCGTACCTTCACACCCAGGCGGACCGCCCACACCAGCGCGCCGGCGATGACGAGACCGCCGACGAAGGCGCCGATCGTCCCTATGGCCGCGTCCGGCACAGCCACGTAATGCACCGCGCTATGTGTCGTCGTCATGAGCGCCGAGTACCCGGCTCTCCAAAAAGCCAACCGGTCCGAATGATCTGCGTGAATGATGACTTTCCGAGAAATCGATCTTCCGTCCGCTCCTTTGCTCCGAACGTCGCTGCCATTCCGCACGAACTCGTGGCACGGGCGGATCTCGTGGGTCACGGCGGTAGCGTCGCCACCCCGAGCGCGGCTCCGGCCCGTCATCGATGGCGCCTTCCGTTTCCCGGCGGGCCGCCGGGGCATTCGCCCCACGCGTTGTCGACGGAGGAGGACCATGACTGAACTGTCGGAACGAAGCGGCGTCGCGCGGCAGGAGTCAGCGCCGGAACCGTCTGTGGGTCGCGCGCTGCTCCGCCTGGCCTCGACGACCGATCACAAGGTGATCGGCAAGCTCTACATGGTCACGGCCTTCTGCTTCTTCCTGTTCGCGGGACTGCTGGCCCTGGGTATGCGGGCCGAACTCGCCCGCCCCGGGCTCCAGTTCATGAACGAACACACCTACAACCAGCTCTTCACCATTCACGGCACGATCATGATGCTGCTGTTCGCCACCCCCATGTTCGCGGGCTTCGCGAACGCGGTGATGCCGCTGCAGATCGGCGCCCCCGACGTGGCCTTCCCGCGCCTCAATGCCCTGTCGTACTGGATGTACTTGTTCGGCGGCTTGATGGTCGTGGCGGGGTTCCTGGTTCCCGGTGGCGCCGCCGCATTCGGCTGGTTCGCCTACGCACCGCTGAACAGTGCCTACCGCTCCCCCGGCGCGGGAGGCGATCTGTGGGTGATGGGGCTGGTGGTGACGGGCGTCTCGACCACGCTCGGCGCGGTCAACTTCATCACCACGATCCTTTGTCTGCGCGCCCCCGGAATAACGATGTTCCGGATGCCGATCTTCACCTGGAACGTGCTGTTCACCTCAATTCTGGTGCTGCCCGCCTTCCCGGTACTCACGGCGGCTCTGCTCGCTCTCGAGGCGGACCGCAAATTCGGGGCGCATGTCTTCGACGCGGCGAACGGCGGCGCCATTTTGTGGCAGCACCTGTTCTGGTTCTTCGGGCACCCGGAGGTCTATATCGTCGCGTTGCCGTTCTTCGGCATCATTTCGGAGATCCTTCCGGTCTTCTCGCGCAAACCGATCTTCGGTTACCTTCCACTGATCGGCGCGACCATCGCCATCACCATGCTGTCCGCCGTCGTCTGGGCGCACCACATGTTCGCCACGGGAGCGGTGCTGCTCCCGTTCTTCTCCTTGATGTCGTTCCTGATCGCGGTCCCCACCGGAATCAAGTTCTTCGCGTGGATCGGCACGATGTACAACGGGTCGCTGTCGTTCGAGACTCCGATACTGTGGGCGACCGGGTTTCTGATCTCGTTCCTGCTCGGTGGTCTCAGCGGTGTTCTGATCGCGTCCCCGCCGCTCGACTTCCATCTCACCGACTCATACTTCATCGTGGCACATCTGCACTATGTGCTGTTCGGCACGGTGGTCTTCGCGATGTTCGCCGGCTTCTACTTCTGGTGGCCCAAGTTCACCGGCAAGATGCTGGACGAGCGGCTGGGCAAGGTGCACTTCTGGCTGCTGTTCCCCGCGTTCCAGCTGACTTTCCTCGTGCAGCACTGGCTGGGCGAGGGAGGAATGCCGCGCCGGTACGCGGATTACCTGCCCTCCGACGGCTTCACGACCCTCAACACCCTCTCGTCGGCGGGAGCATTCCTGCTCGGGGTCTCCACCCTGCCGTTCCTTTACAACGTCTGGCACACGGCAAAGTACGGGCGCCGCGTGGAAATGGACGATCCCTGGGGTTTCGGGCGCGCACTGGAATGGGCGACGTCCTGTCCGCCGCCCCGCCACAATTTCGTGGCCCTTCCCCGCGTCCGGTCCGAGGCACCGGCTTTCGACCTGCACCATCCCGGGATCGTCAACCAGGCCAAGGCGGAGGGACTGCGGTGAAGGTCGAGGCCCTGCTCTTCGGTGGCGTGGCAGTGTTCTTCGCCGGTACCGCCGCCGTCTACGGCTGGTGGTCCGCCGATCCCGCCGGTACGGCTGCTCTGGTGGTCGCCTTTCTGATGGCCGCGGTCGTCTCGTTCTTCTGCGCGGTGCAGTACTGGCGCAAGGGACGGCGCCCCCAGGACCGTGCCGACGCCGAGGTGGCCGACGGCGTGGGGCCCGTGGAGTTCTTCCCGCCCGAGAGCCCGTGGCCGCTGATCACGGCCGTGGGATTCGCGGTCGTGTGCACGGGCGTGGTCTACGGGCTGTGGCTGTTCCTCATCGGTCTCGGTGTGCTGGCGCGCGGTGTCCTGGGGATGGTGTTCCAGTACGCGAACCGGGGTTCGGATCAGGCGGGTTGATCCGGGCCCGGGTTCTGGGCGCGCCGGGCCGGAACTCTTCAACCGGTCGGTGGCTGCTCTCGTAGGCGCCTTCCACGGACTGCCGGACCTCGCCGGACTCCTCGCCCTCCGCCAAACGCTCCTGCTCGGCCTCCAGCAGGGCACAACACAGGCGCCGCGTGAGCACGAACGCGAGAACCGGCGCTACCACGAGGGCGACGCGGAGCACCCAGGTCAGCGTGTTCACCGAGATCCGGAACGACTGTGCCACCACGTCATTACCACCGGCCATCAGCAGCACACCGTAGAAAGTGACCCCGGCGACACCCAGTCCGGTACGGACGGGTCGTTCGCGCGGCCGGTCGCACAGGTGGCGTTCCTGGTGCCACTCCCCCGTCAGCCGCTGCTCGACGAACGGGTACGCGTACAGAACCAGGAACAACAGGCCGGGCAGCACGACAGCCGGAAGCAGAACATTCCACATGACCGTATGCCCGGCGATGTTCGTCTCCCACGGCGGCACAAGCCGCAGGGCCCCCTCCAGGAAACCCACATACCAGTCGGGCTGCGAGCCCGTCGACACCTGATCGGGGCGGTAGGGGCCGTACGTCCACACCGGGTTGATCTGGGCAACACCGGCGAGCAGGGCCAGCGCCCCGAAGACGATGAGCGACAGGCCGCCCGACGAGGCCATGAACTGTGGGAAGAGTGGTTTGCCCACGACGTTGTCGTTCGACCTGCTCGGTCCGCGCCACTGCGTGTGCTTCAGATAGAACACCAAAATCAAATGGACAGTGACCAGACCGATCAACACTCCGGGCAGGAGCAGGATGTGCATGCCGTAGAGCATGGAGATGATGTCCTGGCCGGGGAACTGGCCCCCGAACGCGAACATGCTCACGTAGGTGCCCACGACAGGGATGGACAGCATGATGCCCTGAGCGATGCGCAGCCCCGTGCCCGAGAGCAGGTCGTCGGGCAGCGAATAGCCCGCGAAGCCCTCGGTGAGCGCGAGCACGAACAGCGTGACGCCGATGACCCAGTTGATTTCACGCGGCCTGCGGAAGGCCCCGGTGAAGAAGATGCGCAGCAGGTGCAGACCGATCGCGCCGACGAAGACGAGCGCCGCCCAGTGATGCAGCTGCCGGATGAGCAGGCCCCCGCGTACGTCGAAGCTGATCCGGAGCGTGGAGTCGAAGGCTCCCGACACGCGGATGCCGCGCAGCGGAACATAGCTTCCGTCGTACGTCACCTCCCGCATCTCGGGCGTGAAGAAGAACGTCAGCCACACACCGCTCAGCACCAGGACGATCAGGCTGTAGAGCGCCAGCTCCCCCAGGAGGAACGACCAGTGGTCGGGAAAGGCCTTCCGGAGGAGTCTTCCGGCACCGTCGTTCACCGGCAGCCGTCCGTCTGCGGCGTCCGCGAGGCGCTCCCCGGGCGGGCGCCGCGGACCGTGGTCGATGGCTCCCCTGTCAGACTCCCGGCTCACAGACCGCCTCCTTCTGCCGAATGCGCCGACCGGCTCTGCCCATGCCTTGCCGCTGGGCCCCGGGGCGAGTATCCCGATCGCGCGAAACACTCGCCCGGCCTGGGCGCGGCACTCGTTCGGCCGCACAGGCGCCCGCCCCGTGCGGCCGCGGTGCGGCCGGGGTGCGGCCGGGGTGCGGCCGGGGTGCGGCCGGGGTGCGGCCGGGGTGCGGCCGGGGTGCGGCCGGGGTGGCCTGGAGGGAGTGCTGCCAGGCACGGTCGTCGAAGATGCCGTGGGCTCCGTGGTCGTGGCCCTTCGGGCCGTCGGCCGGTCCCACAGGTTGTCGACCCGTCCGGCCGGCGCCGCTCGTCGGTCTGCTGGGAGGTTGCGGCGTATGCGGGGGCCCGAGGCGCCAAGCTGTACGAGCGCGGTCCGAGGCGGACGCGATCCGGCGTGCCGCGGCGATTGTGGACGACCGCGCCCGGGATGCTGCGGCCGAGTGCCCGCCGCCGAAGAGCCTCCTCGCCGCTCACCCCGTTCCCAGATCAAGTACCTCCGTGCCTCGTGCGATGTCCTCGCGCCGCACGGCCTCGGCCAAGAGGCGTGTGTCGTGCTGAGGCTCGTACACCCGGCAGCGTTCTCAGCCGCGGCCATGCGGACAGCGGACCGGTGACGGTCGTCATCGGACTCCTCCGTACAGCGTGGGCTGCGAGAGACCGCACGACGGACACCTTCACCGAGTGTGGCCGGGTTCATGTTCGACCACCTCTGCTGATACGTCGTGCTTCTGGAGGTGCTGGAGGAATCCGAGTTCCCACCGGCACTCAGGACATGCGGCACGAGCCCACGGGGAGAGCAAGGCCGGGCGCGCGAAGGGAGCAGCTACCTGTTGGACTTCGCCACGCTGATGTCGCCGAGGGCCGACTCCGGGTCTCGCTCCATCGCCATGTCACCGAGGGAGACGATGCCCACGGGGTGCCCTTCGTCGACGACCGGGATACGGCGTACCGCGTGATCGCGCATCAGCTGCACCGCGCGGTCGAGATCCTCGTCGGGGCGCACGGTGATCAGGTCCTCGCTGCACACCCGGACGGCAGTAGTCTGCTCGGGGTCGCCGCCTTCCGCGAGCACGCGGACCACCAGGTCCCGGTCACTGACCAGGCCGCGCAGCCGGTCGCCCTCGGTCACCAGGACAGCGCCGATGTTCTGGTCACGCATCAATCGGGCCACCGCCGTCACCGAGGTCCGCGCCTCCACGGTCACGGGAGTGTCCGTCATGATCTCGCGTACATGCTGGGCCATGGCCTGCCCCTTTCTCCTGTGTTCGACGGTGCCGATCGCCGCCGCCCGGCCGCCGGGTACCCGGCGAGGACAACTCTGCACGCCTCGCTTCGCCGGGACCGACAGAGCGCGCAGTCCTCCCCCGTGCCGGACGTCGGCTGGAGCGCCGAGGGCCTTTCTCGGTGCTCGCCTCGACCGCGTGCCCGTCGGCCTCGCGGCGGCCGCCGTCTTGGGCCCCGTAGTCCCGTGGTGGGGCAAGCGCCGCGTCGTCGGTGTGGCGGTGCTCTTCGTCGTCATGGCCGCGTAGTGCCTCAGGTGGCTCGCCGCGTACCGCCGGTCAGCCACTCGGCGAGGACGGCGGCCTGGCTGTGGTCCACGTCCTTGGTGGCGGTCAGTAGCGTGAGTTTGTCGTGGTCGGCGAGGTCACGCAGATGCCCGGCCGCCTCGCGGTGCCCGGAGTCGCCCAGTTCGTCGAGGTAGCGGCGGCGGAACTCCGTGAAGCGGCTCGGCTCGTGGCCGTACCACTTGCGCAGTTCGGTCGACGGCGCGACGTCGCGCAGCCACTCGTCGACCTGCGCCTCCTCGCTGCGCATCCCCCGCGGCCAGAGACGATCGACGAGCACCCGCCTGCCGTCTCGCGGCGAGGTCTCCTCATAGACTCTGCGGTACTTGATCTGCTTCGTCATGATCACACCTCTCCCGTCCATTTTATCGGCGTTGATCCTTTATCGGTGCGCGGGCGTTCGCCCGGCCGCGGTGCCGCCCCTCCTAGCCGCTGTCTGCATGCGATCACATCCAAGGGGCACTCGCAGAGGAGGCGACTGGCTGTCCGACCCATGGAGGGAGTGGATGCGCATGCCCGTCTCCGCGTCCGTGACGGACCTTTTCGACGGTGTGCCGGCCGAGGAGCGGACGGTGTTGCGGCGAGCCTCCCGGCCCGAAAGCCCCAGGCCGATGTCGGCCACGCGACTGCGACGACTTGATGGTGGACGGCGAGATCGTGGCCTTCGAGGGCACCAGGTCCATTACTGCACGGCTGCGGCCCGAAGCGACACGAGTCGCCGGACTTCGGGCGTGAACAGCCCTCCAGCGGCGCTGTCCAGAGCGACCTCAGGAGTGGAGCATGCGACTTTCCTTCCTGGAACCCCTTTACAAGCAGACGGGCCCCTACGCATAGGTCTACCTTGACACCTCCCGCGACAGCGCCTTCGACGATGCCGACGCCGCCGTGGAACTGCGCTGGCGGCGCCTGCGGGACGCCCTGGTGTCCGAAGGAGCCGATCAGGACTCCATCACCGCGGCAGCGGACGCCGTGGGCAGCGACACGGACGTACCCGGCGTGCACGGGCAGGCGGTGTTCACCGCACACGGCAGACTGGCCCTACTGGACGAGCTGCCCACGCCACCCGCGCGGGACAGTGCGCACTTCGGAACGCTGCCGGACACCATGCCGCTGATCGTCCAGCACTCCCCCGAGATCCCTTACGTGGCGGCGCAGGTCCACTACGGCGGCCGTCACTCCACGGACGCCACCGGCACCGTGCGGATCGAGGCCGAGGTCGGCGTATGGCCCCTGACCAAGGTCACGCCAAGGCACCGCCTCAACGAGGAGATCCCGGTGAGCGACTGGCTGAACGCCGCCGAGGTGACAGGCCGGGAGCTGGAGGGCCACGCGCGGCGTATCAACGCCGAAGCGGTGTTTGTCGCGGGGGACGTCTGGGCCCGCGGCATTCTCGTCCGCCGACTCCCCGCTCCCCTGCGCGGGCGGGTCACCACCGTCGAAGGCGCCGGCAAGTCCGAACCGCGACGGGCGCTACTGGAGCACCGGCTCGAAAGCCTCTTCAGCGGACGCATGGCCGAGCACGACCAGTCCCTGCTGGCCGACTTCCTCGTCCAGCGCGCCCGCGACGGGGCGTCGGCCGAGGGCCTTGCCGCAGCCGTGTCAGCCCTGCAACGCGGTCGGGTCAAAGCCCTCTTCCTCAACAACCACCCCGAGTCGCCGCTGCGCCTGTGGATCGGTCCTGAACCGAGCCAACTCGCTCTCACCGAGCAGGAACTCCGCTCCTACGGAATCCAGGACGTCCGTAGGGAGCGGGCCGACGCGGCCCTCACCCGCGCCCTGGTCGGCACCAAGGCCGAACTCGTCGTCGTGCCCCAGCAGCACCTGCGACTGCACGAGGGCGTGGGCGTCCTACTCCGGTACGCCGATCCAGAACCGCGCACATGACCGGAATCCCTCCGAGACGGGGCGAAGGTTTCCGACCACATCCTGGCCCGTTTGCGTGAATGGGGCGTCGACGGCGTCCGCGGATATCCCGGCGACGGCATCAACGGACTTCTGGCCGCCTGAGGCCGCGCCGAGAACGAGCCGCGCTTCATCCGGTCCCGGCACGAGGAGACGGCAGCGTACGAGGGCCGTCGGCTACGCGAAATTCAGTGGGCGCACGGGGTGTGCGGGGCGACGTCGAGGCCGGGCGCCATCCACAGGAGGTCGATCTCCACACACCGTTCAAGTGCGTGGTGTCGAGTTCGTCGGGACCGTCAACGTCCCAACAGCTGCCGAACGTGCTGGACCGGGCGTTCCGCACAGCCCTCACCCGACGGTGCCCGACGGCCGTGATCGTCCCGGCCGACGTCCAGGAGCTCGACCACTTGCCGACCGCTCACGCCTTCAAGGTGGTCCCCTCCGGCCTCGGCTGCGAGGAGTTCGCTCCGCAGCCGGACGACGCCACGCTGCACCACGCCGCCGAGGTCCTCAACGTCGGCGAGAAGGTCGCGATACTCATGGGCCAGGGGGCGGCCGACGGGGCCGACGTTATGCGTACGAGGTCAGGCCGCACTGAGCGCGGGGTGAACTGCATCGCCCTGCCCGGCACGACCCTACGAATACCTCGCTCATCCCGATCAACAAGGCAGGGACCAGCCGAGGGCTTTCAAGAACAACACCCGTCGCGGCCCGCCAGTGCCGCACGCGCTGGGAGCAGTCCACGGCGTTACGGATGCGTGCCGATCTCTTGACGACGGCCTGACGACTGCGTAGACATGACAGCGCAGACATGACTGCGCAGTCAGGCAGTCATCTCTGACATCATCGGGCTCGATCGTGCGGCCACCGGGAGACACCATGACGCGAGGGACAGGGCGGGGCGGGAGCTCCGCGGCGGCGCGGAGCGTGGACGTGGCCCGCGTGGCCGGGGTCTCCCAGAAGACGGTGTCGAGGGTCTTCAACGACGAGCCGTACGTCTCCGCCGACGTGCGCCGGCGCGTCCTCGAAGCCGCGGAGCAGCTCGGCTACCGGCGCAACAACGCCGCCCGGGCGCTGGCCTCCGGGCGGACCCGTTCCATCGGCGTGGTGACGCTGGGCACCGCCCTGTACGGACCCGCCTCGCTGCTCATGGGTGTCGAGCGAGTCGTCCGGGACACGGGCTACGCACTGCGTGTCGTCAACACGATGGAAGGCGACCCTGCGGGCATCGCGGGTGCCGTGGACTCGCTCCTCGACCAGGGCGTGGACGGCATCGTCATCTCCGAACCGATCGACGAGGAGGGAGGCGAAGGAGACGTTTCCCTCCGCGTCGACGTACCGGTCCTCGTCCTCGGCGCGCCCTCACCTGTCACCGCGCCCACGGTGCTGACCGCAGGGGACGGAGCCGACCTGATGGCCCGCACTGCCACCGAACACCTGCTGGGCCTCGGCCATATGACGGTCCATCACCTCGCCGGCCCGCAGCGCTGGTACGCCGCCCGGGACCGCCTGGAGGGATGGCGAGCGACGCTGACCGCGCAGGGGAAGGATGTACCTCCGGTCATCCAGGGCGACTGGTCGGCCGCGTCCGGGTACAGGGCGGGGCGCGAACTGGCCGAAGACGGTGATGTCACCGCTGTCTTCGCCGCCAACGACGACATGGCGATCGGACTGATCCGCGCGCTGACGGAAGCAGGACGACGGGTGCCGGAAGACGTCAGCGTCGTCGGCTTCGACGACATTCCGGTCGCCGCCTACGTGACTCCTCCCCTCACCACGGTGCGGCAACCGTTCGACGCCGTGGCGCAGGAGGGACTCAAGCGTCTCGTGCACGCCATCGAGAACCCGGACGCAGACCCCTTGCCGTCCAGCGGCCCGCCGGTCGACCTCATCATCCGCACCTCGACCGCGCCACCGCCGAGCCGGACGACCCCGGCTCGCGGGCGGCGTACCGCCTCCCGTTCCCGAGGGGGCGCGCACAGTCCGCCGCTCCCGAAGGGAGGCCCGCCCACCCACCACTGAACAACACCGGTCAGCCCAGACGGCAAAACTCATGGCCGGCATGTGATCCCGGGACGGGCCGCCGTAACAGTCGCGTCTCAGCCCCTCCGGCCCCCTCACCGTGCGGGCTGGGCCAGGGCCGCCGCCCCCGACCCAGCAGACCCCTGAGCCAGGTTTCCGCATCTGTCTCTGCTCCTTTCCCTCAGCCCTCCTCTCTGGCCCCGGCCTCCACCTCCGCAGCGCGTGGAACGCTCGCCGGTCCCAGTCCACGAGGACGTGCATCCGACCACGTCGGCGTTCGAGCCCCGGTCGTCGCGTTCGCGCCTTTCCTCCGACACGCCTCCGCACGCCCTCGCCAGGCGTGCCGTCACCTATGCCACCGGCGGGAGCCCACCATGCCCAAATCCACATCCATATCCAGCCCTTCCCCGATGAGCCGTCGGCTGTTCCTCACCGCGACGGGCGCCCTGTCGCTCAGCGCCGCCCTCACGGCGTGCGGCGGCGGTGACTCCGGCGGCTCCTCCGCCTCCACCAAGCCCGTCAGCCAGGCCGACATCGACAAGGCGATGAAGACACCGACCGAGCTGACGTTCTGGACCTGGGTCCCGAACATCGACAAGGAGGTCGCGCTCTTCGAGAAGCAGTACCCGGCCATCAAGGTCAAGGTCGTCAACGCAGGACAGGGCGTCAGGCACTACACCAAGCTGCGCACGGCGCTGAAGGCCGGCAGCGGAGCTCCGGACATGGTGCAGATCGAGTACCAGGCCATTCCGACGTTCACGATCACCAACAGCCTGCTGGACCTGCGGCCGTACGGCGCCTCCACGCTCAAGGACCGGTTCGTCGACTGGACTTGGGGCCAGGTCAGCGGCGCGGGCGGCGAAGTCTGGGCGATCCCCCAGGACACCGGCCCGATGGGCATGCTGTACCGGCAGGACATCTTCGACCAGCACAGGATCGAAGTGCCCGAGACCTGGGACGAGTTCGCCGCCGCGGCACGCAAACTCCACCGGGCCGACCCCGACGTCTACCTCACCAACCTCGCGGCGAACGAGCCCGCCGCCTGGCACGGCCTGCTCTGGCAGGCGGGCGCCAGGCCCTACACGACGTCCGGCAAGAGCACCCTCTCCATCAGCGTCGACGACGCCGTCTCCAAGAAGCTCGGCGCGTACTGGGGCGGCCTGGCGAAGGAAGGGGTCATCAGCGCCGATCCGGACTTCGCCGACGCCTGGTACGCCGGGTTCAACAAGGGCAAGTACGCCACCTGGATCACCGCGGCCTGGGGACCGGCCTTCCTCTCCGGCTCCGCCAAGGCCACCGCGGGCAAGTGGCGGGCTGCCCCGCTGCCGCAATGGGACGCCGCCAAGCCCAGCTCGGGCAACTGGGGCGGGTCGACCACCGCGGTCATCCGCTCGACCAAGAACCCCATCGCGGCAGCACAGTTCGCGCAGTTCCTCAACAGCGACCCGACCAGCGCGAAGATGTTCGCCACCGAGCAGTTCTTCTTCCCGGCGACCAAAGCCCTGCTCACCGACTCGGAGTTCGTCGGGGACGCCCCCTCCTTCTACGGCGGCCAGAAGGTCAACCGAGTCTTCGCCGACATCAGCTCCACGGTCAACTCCTCCTTCCAGTGGCCCCCGTTCCTCGACCAGGCGGCGACCGACTGGACCGAGACGGTCGGCAAGTCCCTCGCCGACAGGACCGACACCGTCCGCGCGCTCAGCACATGGCAGTCGCGACTCACCACGTACGCCAAGAGCCAGGGCTTCACCGTCAGCACGTCGTGACGGCCCGTCGGGTCCCGTGCGCCGGCGCGGGACCCGGTCCTGTCGCACTGGCACAGTCCCCCTCCCCCAGAAAGGCCCGATGATGATTGCCACAACCGCGGCCTCCCCCAAGGGCCGGCGCCGAGAGGGTCCAGCGCGCCCCCGGCGCGGCGGCACGCACCGTCGCCAGTCGGCAGGGCCGATGTTCGTCGCACCGTTCATGGTGCTGTTCCTGCTGCTCTTCCTCGCCCCGCTCGGCTACGCCGCCTACCTGAGCCTGTTCCAGGAGCGCCTGGTCGGCGGCACGGCGTTCGTCGGCCTCGACAACTACGTCCAGGCCCTGGGCGACCCGCAACTCCTGCACGGCGTCGGACGCGTCGTGCTGTTCTTCGTGATCCAGGTCCCCGTGATGCTGCTGCTGGCGCTGCTGTTCGCCCTCGCCCTCGACAGCGGCCTGCTACGGCTCGCGCGCCTGATCCGACTGGGCATCTTCGTGCCGTACGCCGTCCCGAGCGTGGTCGCCGCGCTCATGTGGGGCTATCTCTACGGACCGGACTTCGGTCCCTTCGCCCAGCTGACCCGGAAGCTGGACCTGCCCGCGGCCCCGCACTTCCTCAGCGACGGCTGGATGCTCGGCAGCCTGGCGAACATCGTGACCTGGGAGTTCGTCGGCTACAACATGATCATCCTGTACGCCGCCCTGCGCACCATTCCCCAGGAGCTGTACGAGGCCGCCGCCATGGACGGGGCCGGCGCCTGGCGGATCGCCTGGTCGATCAAGCTGCCGGCACTGCGGCCGGCGCTCCTGCTCACCCTGCTGTTCTCGGTGATCGGCAGCTTCCAGCTCTTCAACGAACCGAACCTGCTGATGAAGATCGCCCCAGACGTGATCACCAGCTCCTACACCGCCAACCTGTACGCCTACTCCCTCGCCTTCACCGGCCAGCAGGTCAACTACGCGGCCACGGTGTCCTTCCTCCTCGGCCTCGTCATCGTGATCGCCTCCTACGCCGTCCTGCTCACCGCGAACCGCAGGAGGAACCCATGACGACCGCGACTCCGACGGCCACCGCCGCGCCGGCGGGGGAGCCGGCGCGCACCCCTGTCACGAAGGCAACACGCCGGCGCGGCGCCCGCCGCAGCACCCCCCTGACGATCGCCATGCTGGCCGCCCTGGCCTACTTCCTCCTCCCGCTGTTCTGGCTGCTCATCGCCTCGACCAAGAGCACCCAGGACCTGTTCAACAGCTTCGGCCTGTGGTTCTCGCACGCACCGCAGCTGCTGACGAACATCAAGGAGACCTTCACCCAGGACGACGGGGTCTTCGTGCACTGGCTGCTCAACACGGTGATGTACGCCGTCGTCAGCGCGCTCGGAGCCGCGCTGCTCGCCGCGGCGGGCGGGTACGGGTTCGCCAAGTTCCGCTTCCGCGGCGACCGGGCCGCCTTCAACCTCGTCCTCGGCGCCATCATGGTCCCGACCACCGCCCTGGCGATCCCGACCTACCTGCTCTTCGCGCAAGCGGGCCTGGTCAACACCCCCTGGGCGATCATCCTGCCCTCCCTCGTCAACCCGTTCGGCCTCTACCTCATGCGCATCTACGCCCAGGACGCCGTCCCCGACAGCATCCTGGAGGCCGCCCGCATCGACGGCGCCGGCGAGGCCCGGATCTTCCTCCGGATCGCGCTACGGCTGCTGGGCCCCGGCCTGGTGACCGTCCTGCTGTTCACCCTCGTGGCGACCTGGAACAACTACTTCCTGCCCCTGATCATGCTCAACGACCCGGACCTGTACCCGATCACCGTCGGCCTCTCCTCCTGGGCCGCACAGGCGCAGAACGGCGGGGCCGGCGCCAGCAGCGACATGCTCGCGCTGGTCGTGACCGGCTCCCTGATCTCGATCGTGCCGCTCGTCGTGGCCTTCCTGATGCTCCAGCGGTACTGGCAGAGCGGCCTGGCCGCCGGCGGCGTCAAGCAGTAGGGCACGCGGTCCTCTCACTCCCCCTAAATTTCCTCGGAGGTTTCCTTTCATGGCGGCTCTGCCTGCCCGCGTCCTCTTCGGCGCCGCGTACTACCACGAGTATCGGCCCCCCTACGACACCGAGCGGCCCGACGAACGCCTCAAGACCGACCTCGACCTGATGGCCGACGCGCATGTCACCGTCATCCGGGTCGGCGAGTCGGTGTGGTCGACCTGGGAGCCGGAGAACGGCCGCTTCGACCTCGACTGGCTTCAGCCGGTGCTGGACGGTGCCCACGAGCGCGGCATCTCCGTCGTCCTCGGGACACCGACGTACGCCGTCCCGCCGTGGCTGGCCCGCCAGTACCCGGAGATCACCGGAGAGCGGCGTACCGGCGAGCGCATCGGCTGGGGCGCACGCCAGGAGGTCGACTTCACCCACCCCGCCTTCCGCTTCCACGCCGAGCGGATCATCCGCAAGGTCGTCGCCCGGTACGCCGACCACCCCGCGGTCATCGGTTTCCAGGTCGACAACGAGCCGGGCAACGAACTCCTGTACAACCACGGCGTCTTCCAGCGCTTCGTCGACCACCTGCGCACCAAGTACGGCGACGTCGAGACCCTCAACCGCCAATGGGGTCTGGTCTATTGGTCGCACCGGCTGTCGACGTGGGCGGACCTGTGGACGCCGGACGGCAACGTACAGCCTCAATACGACGTCGCCTGGCGGGAGTTCCAGGCCCTCCAGGTCACCGAATTCATCGGCCGGCAGGCCGACATCGTCCGCGAGTACGCCCGCCCCCAGCAGTTCGTCACCACCTGCATCTCCTACACCCGCCCCGCGGTGGAGGACGACGAGCTGACCGACCGCCTCGACATCGCCTCCGGCAACCCGTACTACGACATGCAGGACGGTCTGCTGCTGCCCGACGCCACGCCCGACGACCACGAGCAGAAGTGGAAGACCACCGGCGTCTGGTCGCTCTACCAGACCGCCGACTGGATGTTCTCCTCCCGCCAGCAACCGTTCCTCGTCACGGAGACCAACGCCGGCTCCATCGGCGAACCGTGGCACAACCGCCCCGCCTACGACGGCCAGTGGCGGCAGGCCGCGTGGGCGCTCGTCGCGCGCGGGGCCCGCATGATCGAGTACTGGCACTGGCACGCCCTCCACTTCGGCGCCGAGACCTACTGGGGCGGCATCCTGCCCCACACCGGACAGCCCGGCCGCACCTACGCCGAACTCGCCCGACTGGGCGCCGAGTTCGAGGCGGCGGGCCCACTCGTCGCCGGGCTCGAACCGGACGCCGACATCACGATGGTCTACTCGACGCCCAGCAAGTGGCTCATGCAGAAGTACCCGCCGCTGGCCAAGCCGGACGGCGAGCCGGACCCGGCCGCCTACCATCGCATCTTCGATCCCTTCTACCGCGGCGCGTTCGACGCCGGCCGCCAGGTGCGCATCGTCCACGCCCGCCAACTGCACGACCCGACCGGCGACCGGAAGGGCCCGACACCCGAGGAGGCCGTCCGCCGCCACCCCGTCCTCATCGTCCCGGCCTTGTACATCGCCGCCGACACGGCCCTCGACTGGCTCGCGGCCTACGCCCGGGCCGGCGGCCACCTGGTCCTCGGCCCGCGCACCGGCTACGCCGACCACGAGGCCCGCGCCCGCACAGAACCGGCCCCCGGACGCCTCACCGCCGCCGCCGGCGTCACCTACGACGAGTTCAGCAACCTCCTCCAAGACATCCCCCTGCGCACCGCGCCCGACAGCCCCCTGAAGTTGCCGCAGAACGCGACGGCGACACGCTGGGCCGACGGCCTCACCGTCACCGACGCCGACGTGCTCGCCGCCTACGACCACCCGCACTTCGGCCGCTGGCCCGCGGTCACCACCCGGCGCCACGGCGAGGGCCGCGTCACCTACGTCGGCACCGTGCCCGGCCGCGACCTCGCCCAGGCACTGGCCGCCTGGATCGCACCGGCCTCCCGCAGCGCGTGGCGGGACCTCCCGGCATCCGTCACCGCGACGACCGGCACGTCCCCCGACGGCCGCCGCGTCCACATCGTCCACAACTGGAGCTGGGAACCCGCCCGCGTCCAAGCCCCGGTGGACCTCTCCGACGCCCTCAACGGCACCTCCGTCCCGGCGGACACGCCGCTGGACCTTGGCGCCTGGGACGTACGCGTGCTCGTCTCCGCCGACACCGACGGCGCCCCGGCCCCCGCAGCAGACAACCGCTCCTGATCCAGGCCCTTGCGCGACATAAGCCAAGAGCTGGACGCGTCACCGCGAGGTGCCAACGAACCGGAGCATCACCATGGGCATCCCCAAAGGAGAGGCTGTGCAAAGAAGAAGGTTGGGCAAAGCACTGGGAAGCGTCATCGCAGCATCCGCGATGCTGGCCATACCCACAGGCAGTGCGCAGGCGTACAACCCGACGGGCGGGATCCTGTACCAGCTCGGGAACGAGCCGTGTCTGAAGGGGCGGGGCAACTGCGCGGTCTACCCGAAGTCGGCGCAGCTGCCGAGCGGGCGTCTGGTCGCGTCGTTCGAGCGGTCCACTGTCGTGCCGGAGACGGGAAGCGCCGACGGACAGACTCTCCCGGTCTACAAGAGCGACGACCGCGGAACGACGTGGCAGCCGCTGTCGGAGGTCAAGGCTCCGGCGTACCTCTCCCACGACCCCCGGTACGCGAAGTACACGAGTAACTGGACGAACCCGTATCTCTATGTGCTTCCGCAGGACGTCGGGACGATGACCAAGGGCACGCTGCTCCTCGCGAGTGTCGTGTCGGGCGACGACTACTACTACAAGGAGCACAAGGCAGCCGACCCGAACTGGACGCCGTCCAACGATGGAGACCGCAAGGACCTGGCGATCGCCCTCTACTCCAGCACCGACGAAGGCAAGACGTGGAAGGTCCTCAACGTCATCGCGACCGGCGGCTGGCAGGGTGGCAGTGCGGGAGCCATCGGCCAGAACATCGCCGGCGCGAACACGAACAAGCAGGTGGATCCCCTCTGGGAGCCGTACCTGATGGTCCACAAGGGCCAACTCGTCTGCTTTTACTCGGACGAGAACGACTACACCGGCTTCGATCCCGCCACAGGCGTCCCGAGACTGGACCCTGCGAACGACACCGCAACGGATTCGCACGGCCAGATTCTCGTCCACAGGACCTGGGACGGCCTCGGTGCGCAGTGGAGCGCCCCCGTCGTCGATCTCGCGGGACTGCCCCAGGACCTCGGCAGCGGCAAGACGCAGATCGGCGGCGGCCGGCCGGGTATGACGAACGTCGTCCCGACGACAGACGGCAAGTGGCTGCTCACCTTCGAATACTGGGGCGGCGGCGCCAACACCAGGTATGTGATAGCCGATGACCCGTTGAAGTTCTACCGCGGCTCCCCGACAGGCGAAGCCGTCACCTCACTGCCGGTCGACGCCGGTTCGCGTCCGCTCGCGGCGGGCGGCAGTCCCGTCGTCATCCGGCTTCCCGATGGGCGCCTGGTGTACAACGCCGCCGGCAGCGGCAACGTCTGGGTCAACGAGAGCGGACGCAGCGACGGCGCGTGGAAGGAGTACCAGACGACCCTGGGGCCCGGCTACAGCCGCAACCTGCAGTACGTCGAGGGCACCGGCCGGGTCGCGATCCTCCGCAACCAGGGCGTATCGCAGATCGCTTACGCCGAGGTAGATCTCGGACACTCGGACGGCGCGTACTACCGGCTCGTGAACCGCGAGACCGGCCAGGTGATCGGCACCGGCGGCAAGACCAACGATGCCAACATCGGTAACGCCGACGTTCCTGACGTCGTCCTGGAGGACTCCGGCTCGGCGGTGAACAAGGACACGCAGTACTGGCATGTGGTGACCGAGCCGAAGGGCGGCGTAACGCTGCTGAACAAGTCGGGCGGCCGTGCGGCAGCCATCTGGACAGGCAACGCGACAGTCGGCCAGCGGATCGGCCAGTGGGTCGACGACAGCCCTGCGGGCAGCTGGAACCTCATGAAGACCGACGACGGCTTCTACAAGCTGCAGTCGGTCAAGAACACGAGCCTGTACGTGACCGGTGTGTCCGTCGGGGCGCCGCTCACCCTGCAGAATGCGGTCGGGGACAGCTCGCAGGAGTGGAAGCTCATCCGTTAGGCTGCCTGCGGCCTGCGAAGCCCCTGACGCGGACGTGCGGTCAGCACATCCGATCGCAAGGAACAGGGTCGGGGAGAAGGCGACCGTGTCGCCGGACGTTGCGGCGCCGGATCCCGCAGGCATTGCCTTGCGTGCGAACAACCGCGGCGGTCTTCGGCAATACCCCGTTGATGCGCGCTTCGGCTCCCTTTCTCGTGCTATCGCCAATAGAACGTTGATCTGAGGTGGGGGGGGGGGGGGGGGCGGGGCCCCCCCCCCCCCCCCCCGGGGGGGGGGGGGGGGAGAGCCGAAGGGAGGGAGAGAGGTACCCCCCACAATAAGAGAAGGAGGCCGCCACAAACAGAACAAAA
>NZ_JBVHXR010000017.1:0-120247 GCF_055569295.1 Streptomyces sp. NPDC029292 | reverse complement strand
TGTTTTTTTTTTTTTTTTTTGGGGGGGGGGGGGGGGGGGGGGGGGGGGGGGGGGGGGTCTCCCCCCCCCCCCCCCCCCCCCCACCTCAGCCCTGGGCGGATGTTGGATCACCTGACCCCTCCGGGCCCGAGAGCAGTAGTCCGGAGCGTGGGTGTGCGGACGCCTCGTCATAGCCACAGCCGGTCAGTATCGCTTCGGTCCGTGCCATGACGACCACCGGATCAATGCCCTTCAGCGGCAGTACGTCGAATACCGACGGATCAGGCCCTACGTCAGGTGTCTTGACCCGGCGGCTCCGCCGTTCTAATTCTGTCATGTCTGTGACAGTTCAGCATTCTGGCTGCCGTTCGAAATACCGAATCTTAGGCGGAGTGGGCGACATGGCGATGAATGATCAGAGACGCGATGACGATGCGGAGGAGCAGGCCGGTGATGACGTACCAGTGCACTCGCGCGGTACCGCGGACGGTGTGACGCGGCGTCGGGCGCTGCAGCTCGGAGCGGTGGCCGCGGGCACTGCGGCGTTCGCGTGGGAACAGTCGGCCGCAGCAGCCGCCGATGATGATCCCGCCCAGGCCGTGTGGGCACGTGAGCGGTCGTTCGACGAAGGGTGGCTGTTCTTCCGCGGCGACGCGAACGGTGCCGAGGCGCCGTCCTTCGACGACGGTTCCTGGCGGGCGCTCGACCCTCCGCACGACTGGAGCATCTAGGACCTCCCGTACGCCACATCCGCCGACGGCGGCGCGACCAGCGACCCGTCCCTCCTCGTGCTCAAGGAGCCCGACCCGACCCAGCCCGAACCCCCGCAAGTGATCGGCCCGTTCGACACGAAGAACAGCCAGAACGGCGGCTCGACCGCGTACACGGTGGGCGGGATGGGCTGGTATCGCAAGCACTTCACGGTGCCGGAGCTCGCGGGCGACCGGGGTGCGCCGCATGTCGAGTTACGGTTCGACGGCGTCTACCAGAACGCGGACGTCTGGCTGAACGGCGTGCACCTGGGCTTCCACCCCTACGGCTACACGTCGTTCGCCTACGACCTCACCCCGTATCTGAACCCGACGGGGGCGAACATGCTCGCCGTCCGGGCCGACAACAGCGGCCAGAACAGCCGCTGGTACTCGGGGTCGGGGATCTACCGGCATACGTGGCTGACGGTGACGGGGCCGGTGCGGATCCCGCTCTGGGGCGTTCACGTGACGACGCCCGAGGTGAGCGAGAGCCGCTCGACCGCTCACGTGGCGGTGTCGGTCGCCAATCTCGGTGCGCAGTCCGCATCGGCGTACGTACGGGTCACGGTCCACGACCCGCGCGGGCACGTCGTCGCCACACGACAGGCACCCGCGCAGAGTGTCGCTCCGGACGCCACGGCCGACTCGTCGCTCGAACTCCCGACTCGCGATCCTCCGACCCGCGAAGAGACCGGGCCGGGTCACACTCACGGCGAGCGCCCCCGGACTGCGGCCCGCGACGCTCACGCTGCCGGTGGGTCAGGTCGGTCGACGCCCGCAGAACCCTTGAGGTTTCCCTCCCTGGTGACGGCGACTGTCCGCGAGCGGCACGACGAGGAGGGCTCCCCGCCACCACGCTGACGTTGGTCGGAGCCAGGCACATAGGTGAACGTGTCGCTCGCCTCCTTCGCCACTCCGCTCGGCATCCGGTGAGGGCCTGGAGCGGGACCCGAAGCGCAGTCACGGAGCGAGCAGGACCCGTTTCCAACGGAGTTGGAATCCGGCTCGGCCGAACATCTGGCGCCTGAGCATCTTGAGGAAGCTCAACACGCTCATCGGCGAAGCAGGAACCGCCGAAGCGTCACCACTGACATCATCGCTGTCAGTCGTGCAGGGCGGTCTTGAGTGCGTCGATGGCGAGGTGACGAGCGACCTTGGTGGCGTTGGTGTCACGGAGGAGGTCCAGCATCAGGAAGTCGTGGACCATGCCCAGAACGCGGACCGCGGTGACGTCGACGCCGGCTTCACGCAGCTTGGCCGCGTAGGCCTCGCCCTCGTCACGCAGGACGTCGGCCTCGTCGGTGATGACCAGGGTCGGGGGCAGGCCGCGCAGCTGGTCGATGCTGGCCCGCAGCGGCGAGGCGTAGGGCTCGGCGCGCTGGGCGGCATCGGTGGTGTATTGGTCCCAGAACCAGATCATTCCGTCCCGGGTCAGGTAGTCCCCGTCCGCGAACTGCAGGTAGGACGGGGTGTCGAAGTCGGCGTTGGTGACGGGGTAGAGCAGGATCTGGCAGCCGACCCGGACATCATCGCCCCTGTCCTTGGCCATCAGGGCGAGGGCCGTGGCCATGTTTCCGCCCACGGAGTCGCCGCACACGGCCAGGCGCGAGGCGTCCAGGCCGTGCTGTGCGCCTTCGCGGACGGACCATTGGGCCACGGCGTAGTTCTGCTCGATCTGGGTGGGGTACTTGGCCTCGGGGGCCCGGTCGTAGACGGGGAAGACCGCAGCCGCGCCGGCGCCGACGGCGAGTTCGCGTACGAGGCGGTCGTGGGTGTTCTCGTCGCCAAACACCCACCCGGCTCCGTGGATGTAGAGGACGACCGGAAGCGTCCCGGAGATGCCGCGCGGGCGCACGATGCGGGTGCGTACCTGCCCCCACCTGCCGGCGTCGACGGTCACCCATTCCTCCTCGACGTCGGGTTTCGCGACACCTTCTCCGGTCTGCAGGCCGGCGAGGATGTCACGCCCCTGATCCGGCGGCACCTCGTAGATCCGCGGATGCGGGGAGGTCGCCTCGGTCAGGTCCTTCGCCGCGGGCTCCAGGATCGGAGTGGGAGGGGGAAGCACTGCAGTCATGCTGATCTTCCTTTCCCTGCAGGGTTGGGGCAGCAACGACGCCAGCTGAACTATTTGCACATATATATGCAACTTTGATCAGGATAGCGGGGCGGCGGCACGCCCGCGATCGCACCGGTCCGTCCCTGGGCGGGCAGTGGAAGGACAACGGCAACGTGCTGATGAACACGCCACGCCCCCGTGCACACCGGGCACTGCAACCCGAATGGATCGACCCGTTCCACAAACCGCACGGCACGGCGGATCGCCGCGTACAGATCGACCTTGGATTTCGACAGGCGCATCGGTGCCCCCGGCGAGAGGAGCACAGCCATCGTCCCACCACAAGGCCCCAAGTGCCGTTCAATCTCAGCGACATCGTCTTGGCCGACACGACGGTGCCATACGCGCTGAACGGCAAACGACATCGCGTGACAGTTCACCCGGCGGCCGCGGTAAGCGCGCCGAGGGCACTGGCCTGGGTGCGCCAGTCGGTCTGGTTCGGGCCGGTGCCCGCCCAGCGTTCACCGAGGGCGTTGAGGGAGGTGCGGTCGTTCGCCCAGATCGAGTCCGACTGCTTCTGGACGTACGAGGTGTAGGTGCTGGTTCCGGTGGCCTTGGCGAGGTCGGCGAAGTGCCGCATGAAGATGCCCTTGAACTGCTTGGCGTTGTCGTCGCAACTCGCCGAGCCGACATCGCAGTTCTCGGTGAGCACCCCGCCCACGGTCAGCTGCGAGCTGGACATCGCGGCGTCCGCCAGAGTGCGGGCGGTGGTCAGCGCCGAGGTGTCCCCGTTCGCCTTGTACAGCTGGAGGAAACCGCCGATGGCCAGCCCCTGGTTGTAGCTGTAGACGGTCTGGCCGTTGTTGGCACAGGTCGACGAGTTCAGCCCGTCGTTCACCAGACCCGAGGAGTTGATCAGCCCGCTGGACTTGTACCAGGCCGCGGCCGTCGTCGCCCGCTGGAGCCATACGGTGTCGCCGCTGAGGCGCTGGTGCAAGGACGCGGTCAGCCACAGGTACAGCCCGTTGGTCACCGCGTTCTTGTAGGTGCGCTCGCGGTCCCACCACACGCCACCGCCACAAGTGCTGTCCCAGTACTGGTTGATGTACGTGGTGATGGTCACCGCCTCGTTCAGATAGCGGGAGTTGCCGGTGTAGTCGTACGCGTCCAGCCAGGCCACGGCCCACCAGCCCGCGTCGTCGATGGCCCGGCTGATGAAGTGGCCCTCGATCGCGTCCGAACTGCGCACGCCGGCCGCGAAGGTGCCCTTGTTCTGATCGAAGGTGCGCGCGATGACCCAGTCGTAGTCATGGTTGCCGGAGGTCTTCGCGTAGTCGATCAGAGCGGTGAGGGTGGCCGCCGAATTCCACCAACTGCTCTTCCACCAGCCTTCGTACGGGTCGTACGACGCCATCAGCGCGTCCGCCCCCGCCCGCGCCCGCGACGGCGCCGGCCGCACCCAGGCGGTGCAACTCCCCTCATTGTGACTGGCCTCCCGGCCGCAGGCGCGGACCGCGCCGCCGTACAGGAGACCGCGCGGATCGCG
This sequence comes from Streptomyces sp. NPDC029292, assembly GCF_055569295.1. Classification (NCBI taxonomy): domain Bacteria; kingdom Bacillati; phylum Actinomycetota; class Actinomycetes; order Kitasatosporales; family Streptomycetaceae; genus Streptomyces; species Streptomyces sp. NPDC029292. Next base: position 115,911 of record NZ_JBVHXR010000017.1, on the reverse strand, counting down.
GGTGGCGAACATCGTGGTGCGGGTCGTGGTGGAACCGGACGGCGTGCTGGTGCGGCCGAGCGAGGACCCGTCCGGCCAGGTCGAACCGCCGTCCCAGGAACGGTCCAGCCAGATCTCGTCGCCCGAGCCGCCGCCCTCGATGCTGCCCCACGCCATGGAGTTCTTCTGGTCGACGTGCAGCCGGATCGTGCGGCCGTACAGGGTGGTCGAGGACACCGGCTGGTCGTCACCGGCCGCCTGGCCGGGGTCGGTTCGGTCGCACAGCGTGTCGCAGACAGTCGGGTAGACCCAGTCCGTGCAGCCCACCGCGCTCGCGTCGCCGCAGGCCCGGACCAGACCGCGCTTGCGGTTGCTCGGGTCGGTGATGTTGTACATCAGCGTTCTGGTGCCGGTCCAGGTACTCGGGATGCTCGCCTTGCCCAGCAGCCCGTCCCAGGTGCTCGCGCCGTCCCAGGACCGGTCGATCCAGACCGAGTCGCCGGGCGTGCCGCCGTCAATGCTGGCCCATGCCATGTCGTCGGCATCGGACACATGGAGCTTCAGCCGGCGGCCGTTGAGGTCCTTGGTCGACACCGGGAAGGTCTCCTGCTGGGCCAGCGAGGGATCCCGCGTGTCGCAGAACAGCGCGCACACCGTGGTGGCGGCGGACGCGGGCGTCGACAGGGGAACCAGCGCGCCGGCGGCGACCATGGCGGTGACGAGGAGCAGTCTGATCAGCCTTCTGACAACGTTGTCTTCGCGCAGGTCCGTCATCGAACTCGCCTCGCTCTTGGGGGTGGGGGCGCCAACAAGCGCGCTCTTCGACAACTCGACAGGCTCGCCGGTCAGCCTTGATCCGAGCGCTGGTCCGTACCTGTCTCGGAGGAAGTGAACCGCCGTGTCGAGTCCCTGTCAATGACGCGAGGCCTTCCATTCCCTGACTTGAAACGTGCCACACGCGGTGGGTTGACACCCCAACTCCCCACCCTCATCATCGGTGCAACTTCAGCGAGCTGCCTCACACAATCCCTTGCGTGATGAACCATTCCGGTTCCGATGACTGGAATTGAATCGATTCATCTCTCGCTTCACCTTCACCTCGTCGTCAGCGGAAAACTCTCCCCCACCTCGCAGTACCGACCCGGGAGGCACCCATGCGTCATCGCCGCTTCCTGCACTCCAGACGCACCGATCTCCGGCATACCGCCGGCCGTATCGTCACCCTCACAGCCCTGCTGACCGCAGGGCTCATCCCACCGGCCGCCGCCTCGACCGGGCCGGACACGACGGCCTCAACAGCCCTACGAACGGCGGCACTTGACGCCCTGAACTATTCGCCGACCTCGCGGACGCTCAAGCCGACCGCCGTGTACGGCACTTCGGGCAGTGTCGCGAATCCGGCGAACGTCCTGAACGGGCAGTCGACGCGTATTTCGGGGTCGCAGTCGGCCATCACCCTCGACTTCGGCAAAGACGTCGGCGGTGTGACAACGTTGTCCTTCGGCTCCACCAGCGACGGCGGCCAGCGGGTGGGCCTGGCCTTCAGCGAATCGTCCCTGTACGTGGGGAACAGCAGCGATCGGAGCAGCGGCCGCGACGGTGAGGACGGGGCCGTCTACGGCTCGGCGCCCGCCAACGGCACGTACACGGTGCCTACAGCACAACTACGCGGCGGTTTTCGCTATCTGACGATCTTTCTGAACACCTCGGGCTGGGTGGACTTGAACGGCGTGAGCCTCAGCTTCACGGCGGCGCCCGGAAAGTCGAACCCGGCGGACTACGCCAACTACTTCTCCTCCAGCGACGATCAGCTGAACCGCATCTGGTACGCGGGTGCGTACACCGTGCAGCTCGACACCATCGCCTCGGACCAGGGACGGGCCTGGCCGGCGCCGTCCTCCGCGTGGGACAACAGCGCGACGGTCAGCGTGGGCGACAGCGTGCTGGTGGACGGTGCCAAGCGCGACCGTACGGTGTGGCCCGGCGACCTCGGGATCGCCGTACCGACCCAGTACGCGTCCACCAACGATCTGGTCTCGACGCGCAACGCGCTCACGACGATGTACAACGCGCAGTCGTCGGCGGGTGAAATCCCTTGGTCCGGCCCGCCGTTCAACCTCACCGGCTCGGACACGTACCACACGTGGACGCTGCTGGGCTCGGCCACGTACTACACCTACTCCGCCGACCGCAGCTGGCTCGACTCCGAATGGGCCAACTACAAGCGCGGGATGACCTTCATCACGAACAAGATCGACAGTAACAACCTGCTCAATGTGACCCGTACGCAGGACTGGGCGCGCGTCGGCCAGGGTGGCGAGAACATCTCGGCCAACGCGCTGCTGTACGCCACGCTCAAGTCCGGTGCGGCCCTGGCCACCGTGGAGGGCGACAGCTCGCTCGCCGCGAGCTGGACCAGTAAGGCCGCCGCGCTCAAGTCCGCCGCGAACTCCTTGCTGTGGGACGCGTCGGCGGGGATGTACCGGGACAACCCCACCAGCGCCTTGCACCCGCAGGACGGCAACTCCCTTGCGGTCTGGTACGGGTTGACCGACTCCGCGGCGAAGTCGAAGAGCATCGTCGCCGGACTCGGCACCCGCTGGGGTGCGTACGGGCCGACCACCCCCGAGTGGGGCGGCAACGTGTCCCCCTTCGCGGGCGGGATGGAGCTGAACGCCCGCTTCACCGCGAACGACGACTACGGCGCCCTGGCGCAGATCCGCCGCACCTGGGGTCACATGCTGGACAGTCCCGTTGGCACCAACAGCACGTTCTGGGAGGGGGTCAAGGCCGACGGCGGCCCGGCCTACGGCGGTTCGTTCATGAGCATGGCCCACGGCTGGTCGACCGCGCCGACCTCCACGCTGACCTTCGACGTGCTGGGCACCGCACCGGAGTCGGCGGCCGGCGACTACCGGTTCGTCCCGCACCCCGGCGATCTGACCAGCGCCGAGGGCCGCATCACGATGCCCCAGGGCCGCGTGAACGCGTCCTGGTCCCGCAATGCGAGCGCCGGCACCTACTCGGCGCAGCTCACCAGCCCCTCCGGCACCACCGGCCGGATCGGCGTTCCCAAGTTCGGCGGCAGCAACATCTCGGTGTCGGTGAACGGAGCCGTGGTGTGGAACAACGGCTCGTTCACGCCCACTTCGGGCATCACCGGCGCGAGCCAGGACGACACCTACGTCTATCTCACCGGTGTCGCCCCGGGCAGCTACAGCGTGAGTGCCACCGGCCTGGGCAATCCCACGGCGCCCGCCGATCCGGGCACCAGTGAGCTGCGGGCCGGTTTCACCCGGTGCGCCGGCGAGGGCGGCACGTGCTCCTTCAGCGGTACGCGGGTCGTGGCCTACGGGGCCGGGTCGTACACGTACAAGACGGTGGCCGACAGCACTGCCTGCACCAACGCCTCCTTCGGCGGCGATCCTGCCAAGAATCTCGTCAAGTCCTGCTACGTGGCGGATTCGGGTGGCCCGCCCGGATACACCACTTGCGCCGGCGAGGGAAGCAGCTGTTCGGTTCCCGGCTACAACCGCAAGGTGGCGTACGGGGCCAACGGGTCCTTCGCCTACCAGGTCACCAACGGTTCCGTCGCCTGCACCAACGCCCACTTCGGCGATCCCGTCGACGGTGTCGCCAAGTCCTGCTATCTGCCGCCCGTGGGCGGCCCGTCAGGCAACTGGACCAAGTGCGCTGCCCAGAACGGCACTTGCTCCGCCGCCGCAGGACAGCCGGTGATGTACGGCGCCTACGGAGCGTTCAGCAAGGTCACGGCCACCGGCGACACCGCATGCACCGACGCGGTCTTCGGTGACCCCATTCCCGGGGAGTCGAAGGCCTGTTACACCGCCACGGGAGGTCCGCCCGGATACGGCACGTCCTGCGCCGCCGAAGACAGCACCTGCAGCTTCAGCGGAACGCAGACCGTCGCGTACGGCGCACGGGGTCGCTTCCTCTACAAGTCGTTCACGAGTGGAACTCCCTGTACGACGGCGGCTTTCGGCAGCGATCCGCTGCCGGGTGTCACGAAGTCCTGCTATCTCACGACCTGAACAGCGCCGCTGAGGGCGAGTGCTGCGCAAGGGCTGGACACCCGTCACACGGCGTGCTGTCATCCGCGGGTGCTGCCCTTTCCCTCGTTGGAAAGAGGACTGGCGCAGCACCCGCCCACGCGGCGGTCCCGACCCGGGGACCGGCCCGTCCGCCGCCATTGGTTCCGTTGGCACGCAGCACGTTCCGCCGTGACACCCCGTCAGCAACCCGTGTTGACAACGATGTCGGACTGCCGTCGCCCCCACGGAAGGAGCCCCCCATGCCCCACCCCGAAGACAACGAAGGCCCTCCCCTCGCCACTGGTCTGCCACCGCTGTCCAGACGTGGCCTGCTGCGCTGGGGTGGCGTGGCCGCCGCAGGCGTCATGGGTGGCCTCGGCATGAGTGGGCCGCCCGCCCATGCCGCCGCCCCGGCGGCCAGGGCCGCGGCTTCGACGTTCAGTCCACTGCGCCCACCCGCCACGCCGCTCGCCGTACGCTCGCCGTATCTGACCACCTGGCTGGCCGGGGACAGCCTGGCCGGCACCTGGCCCACCTTCTGGAACGGGCGCGTCACCGCCCTGTGCGGCATCGCCCGGATCGACGGGACACCGTACGTCTTCCTCGGGAGCCCGGCCCTGCCCGAGGGCCCGACGCTCAGCACGATGACGCAGACCTCGCTGCAACTCACCGCCACCCGTTCGGTCTTCACCCTCACCGGTGGCGGCGTCACCCTGACGGTCACCTTCTTCTCGCCCGTGGACCCCGGCAACCTTCAGCGCCAGTGCGTGCCGATGAGCTACATCAGCATCCAGGCCGCCAGCGGCGAGGGAGCGAGCCACACCGTCGACGTACACATCGATGCCTCCGCCGAGTGGGTGCACGGCGACAACTCCACGCAGGTCACCTGGTCCCAGCAGCAGACCGCCGCCATGACCGCCCTGACCTGCCGGCCGTCGAGCCCGGGGACGCTGGCGGAGTCCGGCGACCAGGCGTCGTGGGGCTCGCTGGTGCTGGCCTCGCCCACCACGCGGGGACTGTCCTGGCAGATCGGCCAGGACACCGTCGTACGGGCGGCGTCCGCCACGAACGGGGTACTCGCGGGCACCTCCGACACCGCCAGCCCCCGTGCCATCAACGACCGTTGGCCGGTGCTGGGTCTCCACCGCGATCTGGGCACCGTCGCCTCCGGCAGCCCGTCGACGGTGTTCCAGGTCGTCATCGGGCATGTGCGCACCCCCGCGGTGAGCTATCTCGGGGCGAATCTCAATCCGTGGTGGACGCACTACTGGAGCTCGTGGACCGACATGCTCGACTGGTTCGACAGCGACCGCTCCGCCGCCCTGACCGCCGCCGGCGCCCTGGACCAGAAGATCCACGACGAGGCCGCGAGCGCGGCAGGCGGCTCGGACACCGGCGAGCACTACGCGGCCGTCTGCGCCCTGGCGCTGCGTCAGGCCGTTGCCGGTACGGAACTCGTGGACCGGAACGGCTCGCCGTGGGCGATGCTCAAGGAGATCTCCTCCAACGGCGACTTCTCCACCGTCGACGTCGTCTACCCGGCGTGCCCCGCCTATCTCTACCTCTCGCCCGCGTATATGCGACTGCTGCTCGAACCCCATCTGTACTACGCGGAGAAGGCCGGCTGGCCCATGCAGTACGCCCAGCACGACCTCGGTGTCTACCCGAACGCGTCCGGGCACCTCGACGGCAACGAGGAGGCCATGCCGGTCGAGGAGTCCGCGAACCTGCTGATCATGGCGGCGGCCGTGATCCAGCGCCTTCCGGCGGCCGAGGCGGCCTCCTTCGCCACCACCCACTACGCGATCCTCCACCAGTGGGCCGAGTATCTGGTGGCAGGCGCCCTCGACCCCGGCTACCAGAACCAGACCGATGACTTCACCGGTTTCATCGCGCACAGCGCCAACCTCGCGCTCAAGGGCATCATCGGCATCGGCGCCATGAGCGTGGTGGCCGATGCGGCGTCCAACACCTCCGACGCGTCGCACTACTTGGCCGTCGCCCGCGGCTACGCCGGCCAGTGGGTCACGCTGGCCCAGGACTCCTCCGGTACACACCTCAAGCTCGCGTACGACCAGGACGGCACCTGGAGCCTGAAGTACAACGGCTTCGCCGACCGTCTGCTGGGCCTGGACCTGGTGCCCACCGGGGTCGCCGCGCAGGAGGCTTCCTGGTACCTGTCCCAGGCGGGGACGTACGGCGTGCTGCTCGATCCGCGCAACGACTACACCAAGACGGACTGGGAGTTGTGGACCGCGGCCTGGCTGGCCGACCACGCCGACGCCCGCGCCATGCTGGTCAACGGCGTCTACGGCTTCGCGAACAGCACGCCGTCGCGGGTGCCCTTCACCGACTGGTACGTCGTCGCCACCGGCGCCCAGCGGGGCTTCGCCGACCGCCCTGTCATCGGCGGCGCCCTCGCCCTGATGAACACCCCGGCGGCCTCCGCCGTCACCTGGTCGCGCATCCAGAACAAGAACTCCGGCAAGCTGCTGGCCGTAAGCGGCATGTCCCTGGCCGACAGTGCCGAGGTCACCCAGTACGAGGACAACGGCACCGCCGACCATCTGTGGACCGTGGTCGAGAACGGCGACGGCACCGTCAAGATCTACAACCGCAACTCCGGCAAGCTGCTGGCCGTTCACGACCAGAGCACCGACGACGGCGCGCACGTCCAGCAGTACAACGACAACGGCACCGAGGACCACCTCTGGCGATTCGTCGACAGCGGCGACGGCTGGATGAAGATCGTCAACGTGCACAGCGGCAAGCTCATGGCCGTCGACGGCGCGTCCCAGGCCAACGGCGCCCAGGTGACCCAGTGGAACGACAACGGCACTCCCGACCACCTCTGGCGACTCGTCTGATCCGCTCATGGCATTGACATGCACACAGCATTTCTCGGAAACTGTCGCCTCACAGGTCCATACCATTCCCGCCCCACACGGAAATGAAGGAGCGTTCCCATGCGACGCCTGACCAGACTTCGCTTAGGTCTGTCCGTCCTGTTGGCCCTGGGCACCGGAACCCTGGGCCTGTCCCCCGTCACCGCGGCGCCGTCGCAGCCGACGTCCGCCCGCCCCCTCTCCCCCGGCCTGACCACCGCCCTCCAGCGGGACCTCGGACTCACCGCGCCGCAGGCCCGGACGCGGCTGAAGCAGGAAGCCGCCGCGACGAAGCTCGCACCCCGGGCCGAGCGAGCGGCGGGACAGGCTTTCGGCGGCTCCTGGTACGACTCGGCGCGCGGCACCCTCGTCGTCGGGCTCACCAACATCGGTAGCACGGTGGCCGATTCCGTACGGTCCACCGGTGCCACGGTCGTGCGGGTCGCGCACAGCGCCCGTACTCTCGACGCCACGAAAACAGCTCTCGACAACGTTGCCAAGGCGGACGGCGCCCCCACGGCCGTCCGGAGCTGGCGGGTCGACCCCCGCACCAGCAGCGTGGTGGCGGAGGTCCGCGAGGGCACCGAACACAGCGCCGCCGTAAGGGACTTCCTGGCGCCGGCGCGCAAGGCTGGGCTGGGCTGCTCACCGTCCGCAGCTCCGCCGCGGAGCAGGCACCGCAGACCTTCGCCGCGGGCACCGTCGGCGGGGATCCGTACTACATCAACGGCAACACCCGCTGTTCCATAGGGTTTTCGGTGGTGGGCGGCTTCGTCAGCGCCGGGCACTGCGGCACCGCCGGCAGCTCCGTGGTCGGCTGGGACGGTTCGGCCATGGGCACCTTCGCCGGCTCGTCCTTCCCCGGCAACGACTACTCGTACATCCAGATCGGCAACGGGTGGTGGACCGTCCCCGTCGTGCTCGGCTGGGGTACCGTCAGCGATGTGCTGGTCCGCGGCTCGGCGGTGGCCCCCATCGGTTCATCCATCTGTCGCTCCGGTTCGACGACGCACTGGCACTGCGGCACCGTGCTGACCCAGAACGAGACCGTCAACTACAGCCAGGGATCGGTCTACGAGCTGACCGGCACCAGCGTCTGCGCCGAACCCGGCGACTCCGGCGGCTCGTTCATCACCGGCGACCAGGCCCAGGGCGTGACCTCGGGCGGCTGGGGCAACTGCACCGACGGCGGCCAGACCTGGTTCCAGCCGGTCAACGAGATCCTGAGCACCTACGGTCTGACACTCGTAACCGCCTGACACCTCTCGGGCTTTGCTTAAGCAGACCCTAAGGGACCTTTATGGAGCCGGACTGCGGAAATACCCGCAGGCCGAAGGGTTTTCCGTAGCCCGGCGATCCATTGGCCAAAGTAATCGTTCTGCGTAACATCAAGCCCGTTCGACTCACCCCCCACACCCGCCACCCCGTATCACCCTCCCCCCACAAAGAGGTTCGGTATGGCCGCACACCGCTCACGTTCCCTGCCCTTAGGAGGACTGGCCACCTTGGTGGCCGCCTCCCTCGTCACGGCCGTCGGCCTGTCGCTGACCGGCCCCATCACTCCCCGGGCCGATGCCGCCGTCGGCGCCCAGACCTGGTCGGACGAGTTCGACGGTGCCGCCGGCACCGCGCCGGACGCCACCAAGTGGACGCACGAGACCGGCGGTTCGGGCAACGGCAACAACGAGTTGGAGTACTACACCAACAGCACCGACAACGCCGCGCTCGACGGCAACGGCCACCTGGTGATCACGGCCCGCGCCGCCGACTCCTCGTCCGGCCTGAGCTGTTGGTACGGCGCGTGCAAATACACCTCCGCCCGGCTCAACACGGCGCAGGCCTTCACCCAGGCGTACGGTCGCTTCGAGGCCCGTATCAAGATCCCCCGCGGCAAGGGCATGTGGCCCGCCTTCTGGATGCTCGGCGACGACCTCGGCAGCGTCGGCTGGCCGAACAGCGGCGAGATCGACGCCATGGAGAACGTCGGCAGCGAGCCCGGCACCGTCCACGGCACGATCCACGGCCCCGGCTACTCCGGCTCCGGCGGCCTCGGCGCCCCCTACACCCTGCCGAACGGCCAGGCGTTCGCGGACGACTTCCACACGTTCGCCGTCGAGTGGTCACCGGACGCCATCACGTGGTCCGTGGACGGCACGACGTACGAGACCCGTACGCCGGCCGACGCGGGCTCCAACAAGTGGGTCTTCGACCACCCGTTCTTCCTGATCCTCAACCTCGCCGTCGGCGGCAACTGGCCGGGCGATCCCGACTCGTCCACCTCCTTCCCGCAGACCATGACGGTCGACTACGTACGCGTCTCGGCCTGGGAGTAGGCACCTCGCGAGCCGCGGCGAGGACACGACGGCGGTTGGCCTCGGCGTCCCGCCGTTGCGGGGGCCGGTCGGTGCCGGAGCTCGACGCCATCTCGATCGTTCGACTCCCAAAACGGAGGTGGACCTCCGATTGATCCTGCAGCGGGCCGATCGAGGCCCGCCGCAGGAACCCGTCCCGCTGAAGGAACCCGTCAGGACGCCGCGTTCATCAGGTCGAGCGCGCTCTGCTGGCGGGCGGCGTCGGTCGAATCGATCGGCCCGGCCCAGTGAAGGCCGTACGCATCGAGCGCATTGCGGTCATGGGCGTATGCGGAGTCGGCCTGCCGCCCGAGATAGGCGGTGTAGGGGCGGTCGGACAGCCGGGCGTTGAAGGCGCTCAGTCCTCGGACGTAAGCGCCCTTGAAGGAGGGGCCGTCGCCCCCGCAGCCGTCCGTCTCGCACGGCTCCCGGAGGATGCCGCCGGAGTTCAGTGAGGCGGAGGTCGTCGAGGCGTCGCCGATCTGCCGGCCGGTGGTCAGCAGCGCCGAGTCCCCCGTCGCGCGGTACAACTCGGCCAGTCCGCCCAGCAGTACACCCTGGTTGTACGACCATGCGGTGGACCCGTTGTTGGTGCAGGTCGACAGGTTGATGCCGTCGTTGACCAGATGCGAGCCGTTGATCATGCCGGTGCCCTTGAACCAGGACCACTCGGCGTTCGCCCGGCCGAGATAGGTCGTGTCGCCGCCGATGCGGTTGTGCAGTGCGGCATTGAGCTCCAGGTAGAGGGAGTTGGCGATCGCGTTCTTGTACGTCTTCGCCGTGCTCCACCACACCCCGCCGCCGCACGTCGAGTCCCAGTACGTGGCCATGTAGTCCGCGTCGGCGCGGGCGGTACTCAGGTAGCGGCTGTCGCCGGTCAGGTCGTAGGCGGCGACCCAGGCGAGCCCCCACCAGCCGGTGTCGTCGATGTAGTCGTTGCGGAACTGGCCGCCCTGCGCGCTCAGTTGACGGTCGTAGGTGTTGGCGATGGCGTACTTGTAGCTGGGCATACCGGTGACACTGACGTTGTTGATGATCGCGGTCAGGGCGTTGGCGGAGTTCCACCAGCCGGTGGTGTCGAACAGGCCGGTGGAGTTGTTGTACGACTGCATCAGCGCGGTGGCCGCCGCGGTGGGGCGGCTGTACGCGTTCCAGGTCGTACGGGCCCATGCGGTGCAGGCGATCTCGGTCCGGTCGCCCGCCTTGCCGCAGGCGCGCAGGGCGCCGACACCGTTGTTGTTCCAGTCGTCGACGTTGTACATCAGGGTGCGCCAGCCGGTCTGGCCGGTCGGGATGGTGGTGTCGCCGAGCTTGCTGCCCGAGCTCCAGGTGCGGCCGCCGTCGAAGGAGCGGTCGAGCCAGACCTCGTCGGTCGGGCTCCCGTTGGTGATCGAGGCCCAGCCCATCGCGTCGGTGTCGTCGAAGTGCAGGGTGAGGGTGCGGGAGTAGATGGTGGCGGTGACGGGCTGCCTGTCCTGTGGGGACAGGGCCGGATCGCGGCCGTCGCAGTACTTGTTGCAGATCGTCGCCTCGGGGGCGGCGGTCGCGACGCCGCCGGTGACCGTGATCACGAGGGCGAGCGTCGCGATCAGACCGGTCCCGATTCTCCGGATCCGTCTTGCCGTTGAGTTCATGTCGGCTCCATGGACGTGAGGGGGGTGAAGGCGGTCAGCCCAGACGCCACTGCTGGTTGGCGCCGCCATTGCAGGTCCAGAGCTCCAGCTGGGTGCCGTTGACGTTCCCGGTGGGCTTGTCGCCGCCGGTGACATCGAGGCAGAGCCCCGACTGGACGCCGGTGACGGTGCCGTCCGCGTTGGTGCGCCACTGCTGGTTGGCGCCGCCGTTGCAGGTCCAGAGCTGGACTTTCGTGCCGGACGACGTGCCGTTGCCGTTGGCGTCCAGGCACTGTGTGCCGCCGTAGAGCCGCAGTTCACCGGCGGCAGTGAGGGTCACGGTCTGGTTGGCGCCGCCGCCGCAGTCCCAGATCTCGATCTTGGTGCCGGGGGTGGTCTGGTTGTCGTACGCGTCGAGGCAGCGGTTGGAGGAGGCGCCGATCAGCGGATGCGTGGTCCCGATACTGGTGCCGCTGCCGACGGACACCCGGTACATGACCGAGCCGTGCCCCGGAACGTTGGCCGCGATGCTGCCGCCGGTACTGCTGATCACGTGCGACCAGAGGTTGTTCACCCGGTACGAGGACGCCGCCGGGAGGCCCACCGCGGAGGCCGAGGTGGTGATCGTGGCCGCGCTCGAGTTCTCGTTGAACAGGACCACCGACACGTCACCGTTCGCGAGGGGCTTGGCCAGCACGTGCAGACCGCCCGCTGAGGAGATCTCGGTGCCCTGCTTGCCCAGGGAGTCCTGGTCGACGGCGATGACGTCCTTGTTGCCGTAGAGCGAGAGGGTGGCCGCCGAGGCGTTGCGCAGATCGGTACCGGCGATCAGCGGCGCGGCCATCTCGGCCCACAGGCTGAAGTGGGAGCGGTCCTCGGCGAACGACATACCGTTGCCGACTTCCAGCATGTCCGGGTCGTTCCACGCACCGGGCTTTGCGTACGGGGCCAGCTGCACGTTGGCCTTGTAGATCGACAACATCGACGAGAAGCTGACGTTGATGTCGTCGGTGGTGCGCCAGCTGTTGCCGACCGCCGCACCCCAGGTCCAGACACTGGCCAGGCCCCAGTTGCAGAGGCTGTAGACAATCGGGCGGCCGGTGTTCGCCAGGGCGTCGCGCATGGCCGTGTAACGCTGCTGGTCGGGCACGTTCTGGTGGTTGCAGTTGTCGTACTTCAGGTAGTCCACGCCCCAGGAGGCGAAGCTGTCGGCGTCCGTCTGCTCATGGCCGAGGCTGCCGGGGAAGCCCTGGCAGGTGGCACTGCCGGCGCTCTCGTAAATGCCGAGCTTGAGACCCTTGGAGTGGACGTAGGCGGCGGTGCCGCTGATGCCGTCGGGGAACTTGGCGGGGTCGGGCACCAGTTGACCGGCGGAGTTCCGGGCGGAGGCCATCCAGCAGTCGTCGATGTTGACGTACTGGTACCCCGCGTCCTTCAGACCGGAGGAGACGAGATAGTCGGCGGTCTGCTTGACCAGCGTCTCGCTGACGTTGCAGCCGAAGGCGTTCCAGTCGTTCCAGCCCATCGGGGGCGTCCGGGCCAGGCCGTTGTCGAGAGCGTGGGCGCGCGGGGCCGAGCTCAGCAGGAGCAGGGGCGGGGCGAGCACCACAAGCAGCACCAGCGTGAGCACTGCTCTCAGGGGTCTCCATGGTCTTGACGGGGCGGTCATGTCTGCGTCTCCTGTTTCGCCGTGGGGGCCGGACGGACTCAGGTGTCCGGAGCTATGGAAACGTAACCATCGTGAAGGTCCCACCACCCCGATCGGACGTCAATGGTCCGTACCAAAAACGGCCGTTGAGGAATGCCGCGGGGAACTGCTGTGGCTGCGCTGACCGTTGACGACTCCGCGCGACAGTGGCAACGTTTCCATCCGCTGCACTCCTGCGCGGCCCGTGCAGGCATGGCGCTCTGAATGGAGGCGTTCCGATGCGCTTGAATCCCTCTCGCCGGGCGCTGGTCGGCGGCGGCGTCGCTGCCATGATCACGATGAGCGCGACCACTGGAACGTCCACCGCGGCGGACTCAGATGGGTCTCAACACCCTGACCGCTCCCGGGCGTTGTCACGCGGGACCGCCGCCTACGCCGCGCTGGAGAGACACCTGGCGAGCAAGGACGGCTCCGGTCTGGTCCGCGAGCAGTATCCGGCCGCCTCCGCAGACCATGCGTACTCCTACGAATGGCCCTACTCCCAGGTGCACATCGCCGCGCTCGACCTCGCGGCCGTCGACGCCCGGTACGCGGCGGAGTTGGCCGAGCGGGCGAAAGCGCAGGAGCACTACTGGAACGCCGGCGGCGGCACGACCGAGCTGCCCGGGTACGACTCCTACCCTCGCGCCCCCTACGGCTCGGGCGGCGACATGTTCTACGACGACAACGAATGGGTGGGCCTGGCGATAGTCCAACTCCACCTACAGACAGGGGACTCGGCGGCACTGGTCCGGGCCGAGGAGATCTTCGAACTCGTCAAGTCGGGCTGGGACACCGAATCCGCGCACGCCGCTCCCGGCGGCGTCTTCTGGACCCAGGCGAACTGGAGTCAGGACCGCAACACCGTCTCGAACATGCCGGGCGCCCAGCTCGCCCTCCGCCTGCACCAGATCACCGGTGAAGACGGCTACCTGGACTGGGCGAGACGGTTGTACGACTGGACGAACACGTATCTGCAGAGTCCCGGCGGTCTGTACTGGGACCATCTCGACCTGAAGGGGACGGTCGAGAAGACTGTCTGGTCGTACAACCAGGGTGTGCCGGTCGGCGTCAACGTCCTCCTCTACAAGGCGACCCGCGACCGCACGTATCTGCGCCGGGCCGAGCGGATCGCCGAGGCGGCCTACGCCTACTACGTCACGCAGGGACGGCTGTTCACCCAGCCGGTGTACTTCAACTCGATCTTCTTCAAGAACCTGCTGCTCTTGGAGTCGGTGACCGGGGACGGCAAGTACCACCAGGCGATGGCTGATTACGCGGACGAGATCTGGTCCACGATGCGCGATCCCGACACCGGTCTTGTGCACTTCAACTCCTCCGGCGGCACCGAGGCGATCCAGCAGGCGGCCTTCGCCCAGCTCTACGCCGTGCTCGCGTGGCCGCGCGAGCTGTGGCCGACGCTCTACTAGGCCTCTACCGGGGAGCCATCTCCCCCGTGCCACGGGCGATCAACCGCGACGGCAGCACGGTCCGGTGGAAGGGGGCGCCCTCGCCGTTGATGCGGTCGATCAGCAGATGGGCGGCGCGGCGGCCGAGTTCCTCGATGTCCGAGGTCACCACCGTGACCGGGGTGGGCAGCATGTCGGCCAGCTTGAAGTCGTCGAACCCCACGACGGCGATCCGGGCCTGGAGCTGCTGGCTCGCCCGCAGGACGCCTTCGGTGAGGAAGCTCGTGGTCGAGAAGATCGCTGTCGGCGGGTTCGGTGAGGTGAGCAGCGCGTGGGTGGCGGCGGAGGCCTCTTCCGTGGTGCCGCGCCGCAGGGTGACCACCAGGGCTTCGTCGGCGTCGATGCCGCTCTGCCGCAGGGCCTTGCGGTATCCGCGCAGTCTGCGGCCGGTGGTGTAGTACGAGGGGGCGACGAGGATCGCGATCCGGCGGTGGCCGTGGTCGATGAGGTGCTGGGTCGCCGTGCGTCCCCCGCCCTCGTTGTCGACGAGGACGACGTCGGCCTCGGCTCCGGTGGCGGGCCGGTCCACGAAGACGATGGGCACCTGGTCGTGGCTGTTGACCTCGTGCAGAAAGGCGTGGTCGCCCTGGTCGGGCACGATGATGAGCCCGGCGACCCGCCGCCCGATCAGCTCGCCCACGGCGCGGCGTTCGACCTTCGGATCCTCGTCGGCGGTGCTGAGGAGCACGGCGTATCCGGCCACGCTCGCCACCTCGACGGCCGCCTTCGCCAGGGACGCGTAGAAGGGGTTGGTCAGGTCGCCGAGCAGCAGCCCGATGGTCATCGAGTTCTGCCCGGGGCGCAGGGACCGCGCGATCTCGTTGCGCTGGTACCCGATCTCGCTGATCGCGGCGTTCACACGGTCGGCCGTCTCCTCGCGGACCGTCCCGATGCCGTTGACGACGCGGGACACGGTGACGAGGGCGACTCCGGCCCGCTCTGCGACATCGCGCATCGTCGGCCTGGTGTTCTGGCGCTGCGGGGGACGACTGCTCACGTGGGGCGGAGACCACCTTTCTTCACGTGTCGCGGCCACCTGAGAGGGTGCCGCGCGGGCCTGACCGGGCGAACGCCCTCAGGATACGTTTCCGGTCTCGTCGTACGCCCCGGCCGGCGGGCAGCTTGCCCGCCGACCGCGAGCAGGGGCGAACTGGAGCGGGACACCTAACTGTTGCTCTTGATCACTTCGTTGATCTTGTCGGCCATGGTCTGCAGGTCGGACAGCGGCTTCTTGCCCTGAAGGATGTCGGGCCAGTACGCCGTTACCAGGTCGTTGGCCTGGCTGGCCCACTGGGTGGTGAAGCGCACACCGATGGTGGACGAGGCCTTCAGATCCGTCTTGACGGTGGAGGCGACAGTCGTCTGCCCGGCCTTGTCGAGGGCGTTGAAGTAGGAGTCCTGAGCACCGGTGTAGGCCGGCACCGCCACGGGCGAGTCGGGGAGCACCTTGGTCCACACGGTGGAGTCGAGGTACTTCAGGACCTTGAAGGTGGCGTCCGCGTACTTGGTGTACGAGGGGGTGCAGATGCCCACGGCGTCGTACAGCGTGGCCGGCTTGTCGGCCTGGGGCAGGGGCGCGAACCCGTACTTGATCTTCGGTTTGTCCGTGAGGAAGCCGGCGGCCAGCCACTGGCCGCTCCAGAGCATGGGGATCTCCCCGGCGGAGAACAGCGACTGCTGGTTGGAGATGTCGTAACCGGGAGGCGCTACGGCGCCGCTCTTGATCCCTGCCACGAGCTTGCCGACGCCTTCGGTGTACGTGGCGTCGACGGTGACCTTGGTGGGGTGGTGGACGTCGTCGGTGAAGGGCGCGCCTCCGGCGGACTGGGAATAGAGGCTGAGACTGAAGGGGGCGTCCAGGGCGGTCATGGCGTCGGCGACCAGGCCGTACTTGGCGCCCTTCGCGTGCAGCTTGGCGGCGGCCTCGTACATCTGGTCCCAGGTCCAGCCTGCAGTCGGCACCGGTATGCCGGCTGCCTTGAAGGCATCGATGTCGTACCAGATGCCGTAGGTGTTCATCAGGGAGGGGACGCCGCCGATCTTGCCGTCGGCGGTCTTCCAGTTCTTCATGGCCGTGGAGTCGAAACTGCCGGTACTGAAGTCGCCGGAACCGGAGAGCTTCGAGGACCAGTCGGTGAGCAGCCCCTGACCGGTGTACTGCTGCTCGGTGTCGTTGCCGCACCAGAACAGGTCGGGGAGCTTCTTGGCCTGGGTCAGCGCCGAGAGCTTGTCGCTGTAGTTCCCGTTCGGTGTGTCTATGCGCTTGACCGTGATGTCGGGGTCCTGGAAACCGGCCAGGGCCTTGTCGATGAGCTTGTTGGTCGCGTTCGACTCCCAGGTCATCACGGTGACCGTGGTCTTCCCGCCCGACTCCTGTCCCGAGGAGCCGCCGCAGGCCGACGTGGCCAGCAGTGCGCCTGCCGCCAACAGCGCTCCGGCGGCATGGAGTGTTCGTTTCAACGTGGCCTCCTGGTGCGTGGGGTGGGGTCGGCTGATGTGGTGCGGGTCAGCGCTGGTTGACGGTGCCCAGAGCGCTCAGACCTTGGATGAAATAGCGCTGGGCCACGAAGAACACGGCCAGTGGGGGCAGCATGTAGAGCAGGTTGGTCGCCATGTAGAGGTTCCAGTCCGGGGTCTGGCCTGCGAACTGGGAGACGAAGGAGGCCATGCCGACGCTCAGCGGCCACTTCTCCGACGAGTACAGGTAGATGAGCGGGTTGAGGTAGTCGTTCCAGGACATCTGGAAGGCCAGAATGGACATGGTGATCCAGGCAGGGCGGGTGATGGGCA
The DNA here is from genome assembly GCF_055569295.1 of Streptomyces sp. NPDC029292. Classification (NCBI taxonomy): domain Bacteria; kingdom Bacillati; phylum Actinomycetota; class Actinomycetes; order Kitasatosporales; family Streptomycetaceae; genus Streptomyces; species Streptomyces sp. NPDC029292. The sequence goes on along the minus strand of NZ_JBVHXR010000017.1, from coordinate 99,085 downwards.
GCATGACGCTCACGAAGATCCGGAAGTGTCCCGCGCCGTCGACCTTGGCGGCTTCGTCGATGGAGTAGGGAATCGACAGGAAGTACTGGCGGGCGAGGAAGATGAACAGTGGATTGCCGCCCAGCCAGGCCGGCACGATCAGCGGCAGCCAGGTGTCGTACCAGCCGATGTCCTTGAACAGTTGGAACAGCGGGATGATGCCGACCACCGGCGGCAGCAGCATGCTTCCGACGAAAACGTAGAAGAGGACTTTCCGGCCGCGGAAGCGGAGCCGGGCCAGGGCGTAGCCGGCCATCATCGACGTCAGCACCCCTCCGATCACCGAAAGACCGGTGATGACAACGGAGTTGAGCAACAGCCGCGGAAAGTGGATCGCCTTCGGCCCGTCGATGAAGTTCTTGAAGTGGAACTCGTGGGGCAGCAGCTTGGGCGGTACCTCGAAGACCGCCGATGGGCCTTTGAGCGCGACGGCGAGCATCCACAGGATGGGCAGGATCATCACCGAGCAGATCAGCAGCGCGACCGCATACCAGGACGCGGTGCGTGCGGCCCTGCCGCGCGGGCGGCCGGCGTTGCCGGCGGTGAGCGGCTTCGGGGCAGCGGCCGGCGGCGAGGTCTTCATGACGTCAGGAGACGTGGTCACTGTAGGTCCAAATCGAGGAGAAGCGAGCGGTGGCGGCGATCAGGACGACGATGACGAGGAAGAGCACCCACACCTGGGCCGAGGCGTAGCCGAGCTGCGCGACCTGACCGAGTTTCGGGAAACCGTTGCCGTAGATCGACAGCATCAGCACCCTGGTGCTGAACCCGGGGCCGCCCAGCCCGTCCGGGGAGAGGATCTTCGGCTGGTTGAAGGCCTGGAGGGCGGTCACCATCTGCAGCACGACCTGCAGCACCATGATCGGGCTGATCAGCGGCAGGGTGATCCGGAAGAACACCGTCCTGGATCCGGCGCCGTCAAGCCTGGCCGCCTCGTACAGCTCGGTCGGGACCGCCTGGAGCGCGGCGAGAAAGATGACCATCGTCGAGCCGACGCTCCACAGCATGACGATCACGATCGACGGCATCGCCGTGTCCGAACCGGACAGCCACTCGCTCGTCGGGAGGTGAAGCCACGTCAGAATCTGATTGGCCAGGCCGACTTGGGGATTGAAGACGAACTTCCACAGTGTGATCGTGGCGACCACCGGCAGTACGACGGGCAGATAGCACAGCGTGCGCAGCAGGCTGACCCCGCGCATCCGCTGGTTGCAGAAGACCGCCAGGGCCAGTCCGACGACCAGCGAGGTCGGCACATACAGCGCGACCAGCAGCAGGGTGGCGCGCACCGAGGGCCAGAACGTGGGGTCGGTGGTGAACATCCGGCGGAAGTTGTCGAGCCCGACGAACGTCGGGTCCGACAGGCCGTTGTACTGCGTCAGCGCGAAGTACGCCGAGCGGATCATCGGGTAGACGACGAAGACCGTGAAGCCCACGAGAGCCGGCGCCAGGAACACATACGCGGCACGGGCGTCCGATCCGAGCTTTCCGCGCCGCCGGTGCGGAGTGGCTGTCACACGCGATCACCTTCTCCCTCCGGGGAGTTGACGACGGGTCAGCCATGGCGCACTCGCCGGTCTGGTGGTCGCCAGCTCTCTCAAGGTAACGTTTCCATTCCCCGTTGATCACACCGTGGCGTAGGTCACAGGAGGAGTCAAGAGGCGTGATGGTAACGTTTCCCCTTCCCGAACCTCCTCAGCCGTGGGGTGTTCCGGAGTCCCTGAGGACGCTCGGACGGAAGCTCGCCAGGGAACTGCGAGGCAGTCCGGCCGCGGACATCGTCGAGAGCTGTCTGGCCAACACGTGGACCACGTCGATGAGTTGGAGCGCCACCTCTGGAGACTCCGGAGACGAGGTGTTCGTCAGGACCGGCGACATTCCGGCGATGTGGTTGCGTGACAGCACCGCTCAGATGCGTCCCTATCTGGCCGTGGCCGAGGATCCGGAGATCGGGGATGTCCTGGTCGGTGTGTCACGGCGGCAGATCCGCTGCGTCCTCCTCGACCCGTACGCGAATGCTTTCAACGACGGCCCCACCGACGCGCACGGCGAGCCCGTCGACCGGCCCGCGCCGGGTCGCTGGGTCTGGGAGCGCAAGTACGAGCTCGACTCGCTGTGCGCGCCGTTGCAGCTGGCGTACGCGATCCGGCGGGCGACCGGCCGCGTGGACCACCTCGACGACGACTTCCGCCGGGCCGCGTGGACGATCGTACGGACGTGGCGGGCTGAGCAGGCGCACGAGCGGTCGCCGTATCGGTTCGTCCGGCCCTCCGGCCCGTTCGCGTCGGACACCCTGCCGCGTGTCGGGCGCGGCGCGCCGGTGGCATGGACCGGCATGACCTGGTCGGGCTTCCGGCCGAGCGACGACCGGTGTGCATACGGATACCTTGTGCCGGCCAACGCGTTGGCGTCCACGTGTCTGTACGGCCTGGCCGACCTGGCCGGGTCCGTCCTCCATGACGCGGAACTGGCCCAGGTGTCCTTGTCGCTCGCGGACGAGATCGATGCGGGAATCCTGGCGCACGCGGTGGTCGAGGTGGAGGGCGCGTCCGTGCTGGCGTACGAGGTGGACGGGAAGGGAGGTGTCCTGCCGGCCGACGACGCCAACCTGCCCAGCCTGCTGAGCCTCCCCCTCAGTGGCTGGTGCGCCCAGGACGATCCGCTCTACCGGTCCACCCGGCGCCACGTACTGTCCTACTCGAACTCCTCGTACTTCCACGGGAGTTACGCATCCGGGGTGGGCAGTACGCACACGCCGGACGAGCATGTCTGGCCCCTGGCGATCGCCACCGCCGGGCTGACCGGCGACGCGAACGACGCCGCTCAGGCCTTGGACACCCTGGCGACCACCACCGCCGGTACCGGTCTGATGCACGAGAGCTTCCATGTCGACGACCCCCGCCTCTTCACACGGGACTGGTTCGGCTGGGCCAATGCCATGTTCTGCGAACTCGCTCTCGACCTGTGCGGGGACGGCGTGCGCCACCTTTTCCCCGTGAGCCCGCGAGTCCCGCCTGCCGCGCCGGGCGTTGCCTGAGGGCGCGCGGCAGGCACGAATTCCCGTGCACGGGTCTTGAAACGGCCGTCTTGTTGACATTCATGTCCGGCGCAACAGCACCCGGCCCCCGCGGAGTCGCCGGCGGGGGGCCGCCCGTGGTGGCTGCCCTGGTCCGGTGTCTGGGCGCTGTACCTCAAGTCCGACCTGTCGTACGGGATACGCCGCCAGCCCATCCTCGTCACTCAGACGCACGCCCAGTCGATCGGCGAGTCGCACGTCAACTGACTCACCGCCGCCTGGTGCCCAACGTTCCTCCACGGGACTGCAAAGGCAACGGCGGGCAAGTGGCGCGTCGCGCCGCTTTCCCAGTGGAGCGCGGGAGAGTCGGTGTCGGGGAACACGAGCAGCTCCACGAGCGCGGTCGTCCGCAGCAGCAAGCACCGGGCCGCCGCGGCGGCGTTCGCGCAGTTCCTGAACAGCGATCCCGCGTCAACGAAGATGCCGGCCTCCAAACAGTCCCTCTTGGCGACCGGCGCCGTGCTGGGACGCCGGGATGGCTTTGATGCCTACCCCGATGTCAGCGGCATCTACGGCGGCGCGTGGCAGGGGCCGGTGTTCGTCATCACGCACCATCCCGACGACGCGCAGCCCGCCACCGGCGTGACGCGCTCCTGCCGGTACACGCCGACGAATGGCAAGCAGCCCGCTCAAACTTCGATGGCACGCGATCAAGCATCGATGGCATAGGACACCGGGGGCTGTCCTCACCGAGTCCCCGCAAGGCGCGTCACTCGACCGGTGGCTGAGGCCCCTGACGGAGTTCAGCATCCGCCAGTGAATCTGCACACCGGTTACGCGGAGCGCACGTCGTCTTCGAGAATCCTCACCCTGCCGACTGTCGCGCCATTCCCTTGGTGCGGTTATGTCTTATTCGCTGCAGGCAATTTTCAATTCAAGGGAACCTGCAGCTTTCGAGCGTGTGGAGAATTTGCCACCAAGTCATGGACATCTGCGCGGACAGAACACTCCGGAGGCGAAAACCCTTCACAAGGGGAGGCTGGCTCTTCTGCTTTGCGGGTCGCGCACGTGCTTTACTCTCCGCGGCACGGCAGTCGCAGGATCCCGTTACTGGGCTCTCGGTGCTGCACCGGCTACCGTGCCTGCGGCCTGTACTGCCCGTCGGCCGGACGGGTCGCAGCCTTTCCTCAAAGCCACCCGAAGGGAACTTCACATTATGAGCTCCATCCCCAAGATTGCGACCCAGGAAATGTCCGACACCGACCTGGACAACGTGTCTGGTGGCCTCGGCGGCGGTGCCTTCGCCACCGGCGGCATCGACGGGGCGGGCGCTTGGGCCTCGGGCGGCGTCGACGGTCTCGTCCCGGCTGGGTTCAACCTGTCATCCCAGGGCCTGTCCGCCCAAGGCGCTGGCGGCGTCGACATCTCGGGCATCACGGGTCTCGCCTCTACCCTCTCCTTCTGAGCGAATGGAATCGATCGTGCGCCGCTGCGCGGCATCAGCACGAGCGGTGTCCACGGCCTGTCGTTGAACCTGCTGCGCCGACAGGCCAGCTTGCATGGTCCGGGCCACTGGGGATGCTGTTGGCTGATCCGGACCGGGCGTGACGTCGGTCTCCAGGATCTGGTTGCAGTCCTGGAGACCGACCTTGTCGCATGGGGAGGGTGTCGATGTCGCTGTGTCCGGAAGGGCCTGGAGAGATCCCAGCGGAGACGGCGCGGTCGCGAAGGCTGCCTTTCCCCGGGACAGCATGACGAACAGCGAAATCTCCCGCTGACAGACGGCCACCCTGAAACGGGCAAGAAATTCACCAGCGCCGAGACCTCAACCGCCGCCCACGCCGGCTCCCGTGACCAGCAACTTCAAGATGAAACTGGCTCACTGGCACAGGACACTGGCTGTCCTCACCGAGCCGAACTGCCCGACGCCGTTGCGCCGGTCAGTGAGCAGGTGAGCACCGCTTCGCTGCAGTCCAGAGCGGCAGAGAGGTCGCAATACAGCTCTTCCGGAAACGCCCTCGCGTCGAGAGCGCAGGCTCGGACCAAGTCCTCGCACTCCTGTGCCTGACTGTCCGTGGCGAGCGCGATGCAGGCACACGACTCCGTCCGCCGAGCAAAGGGCCTTGACGGGCGACGCGGCCCTGCTGCTCCCCGCACACGCGGGGATGGTCCCGGGATGGGACAACTGGGTCTGTGTGGACGCGCAGTCGCCACGCGTGAAGGCTCAGGCTTGTTCGGTCGGGCGGACGAGGAGTTCGTTGACGGCCATGTGGCGTGGGCGGGTGACGATGTAGGTGCCGGTGTCGGCGATGTCTTCGGGCTGGCGAAGACATCCATGCGTTGCGCGACCACATGGCCGACAGCTCCCCGCCGCTGCTTGGACGCAAGCAGCGGCTCGATCCGCTCACACAGCGCATCCGGCACGATCCACGGCAACACCACTCCGCCCCGCCCGCTGCCTCAACCAGCCCTCCCCACCTCTACGGCGAGGTCGTTGTCGACTGTGTAGTAGGGGCTCAGGATGGCACCGCCGACTGTGACCGGAGGGTAGACGAACACCTCCTTGCGGTCCGCCACGTCGTCAAGAAGACGGGCGACCCGGATGAGAGGTGCTTCCGACGCTGGCTGGATGAAGACGTCCCAGACGCCGCTCCCGGCGCTCACCTCGGCGGCCAACTCCTCGTAGTTGACCGTGAAGGAGAAGCTTCGGTCGTCGTTTCCGGCCCGTGGCTCCAGTGCGCGTACGGTGCCGCTGGCGCCCCGCAGGTGCAGGCGTACGACAGCTCCCTCCAGGAGCGAGGCACCGTGCAGGCGTGCGCCGACCGTCATCGACCGGTCCGTGACATTGATGCCGTCGACCTCCGCGTGGGTGGGGCGCAGCCAGGCTCGCACCGCGAGGTATCCGTCCTTGGTGACGTACGGGATCCGGACGGCCAGCGGTGACGGCCAATCGCGGAGGTGTCCGTCAACGAGTGCCCGCAGGTCGCGAAGGCCTGGGCGCAGACGCTGCCGCTCGGATCCCGGTTCCGTGAGCAGGTACACGTCCCATCGGCCCTCCGGGAGAACGGGTTGCGGACCCAGGACGGCGCGTCGGCGGCCGTCGCTGGCGGGCTCCAGGTCGAGGGCGTGGAAGGCCTTTTCGAGCTGTCCCTTCTTCGGGCGCCAACGCAGCAGCAACTGCTGTCCGTCCGCCGTCCCCGGCGGTAGGTCGAAGGTCATCCGGCCGTTCACATCGACCGCGCAGCCAACGCGTGGTTGCGCACCGTGTTCCGTGCTCACCGCTGTCCCCTCCGAACCATGCGCAGCGCGCTGCCGGCCACGGTGAACGCGGCATCGCGGGCGGCGAACCCCTGGCTGGCCAGTAATCTGTGAGCGCGGGTACATTCTTGCGCGGCCGGTCGCCCCGCCCTTCTCGCCGAGACCGCCTCGGCGAACAGCCGCTCGGCCTGCTCGACCACAGGGCCGGGCGCGAAACGCCGCGCGTTCTCCAAGGCCGCACGGCCCGTACGACGGCGCCGCTCGTCATCACGGACCAGTTCCAGCAGGGCAGCGCCCAGCGCGTCACGGTCCCCGACCGGCACCAGCCGGCCGTCGACGCCGTCTTCGATGATTTCACCGGGTCCATAGGGGCAGTCGGTACTCACCACCGGCAGGCCGCAACGCATCGCCTCGACGATCGTCATGCCGAACGGCTCGAAGTTGGAGGCAGCCGCGCCGATTGAGCCCTTGACCCACTCTGCCTCCATGGGGGCCGCCGCCCCCATCAGGAAAACGTTGTTCCACAGGCCGAGATCCCCGATGAGCTGCCGCAGCCGATCGTGCTGCTCACCCTTGCCGTAGATGCGCAGTTGCCAGTCCGGGTGTTCGGCAGCCACCACCGCGAAGGCCTCGATGAGCAGGTCGTAACGTTTCACCGGGACCAGTCGGCCGGCTGCGACGATCACCTTCGCGGCGCCGTCCGCGGCTGGCAGCGCCGGATCCGGCACGCTGTTCGGGAGTGCCTCCACCCGTACACCAGGCAGCCGCATTTTGCGCCGGTAGGAGGCGGCGTCCGCCTCGGTCACCGTGGTGAGCGCATCGAGCCGGCGGTAGGCCCAGCGCAGCGTGTTGCGCAGCCGTGGCCGGTGGTTGTCCAGGGTGAGGTGCTCCTGCCCGATGCGTACGACGTGTCGCGGAGCCTGGAGCGCGAGATGCACATTGAGCCCCGGCCGGGTACCGATCACCACGTCGGCGTCGATTGTGGCGAGACATCCGCCGATCCGCTGGTCGGTCAACTCGCTGTACTGCAAGTACCGGTACTCGGCGCGGGGGAACACCCTCGCAGGTCTCAGATGCAGCGGATGCTCCTTCTCCTGCCTGAGGTCCACCAGCGGCCGCAGCGACACCCTCGGGTCCAGGGTTAAGTTCGGGTGCTCCCGGTGCCGCAGCACAGAGACGATCTCCACCTCGTGGCGCTCGGCCAGGGCGTGGGCCAGGTTGAAAGTGGTGGTGATCGTGCCTCCGATTCCGTAGGCGTTATGGAGCAGGAAAGAGATCTTCATGGCGGCTTAGACCAAGGCAACTCCCCTACAGTTGTGCCCCGTTACCGTTTCGTAGGGACCGCTCGATGCGCAGGGAGGCAGAGGCATTCGAGGTGATGGCTGCCGGGTTGCGGGAACTCTCGCCCGGAGCGTCACTGTCTTTCGTTCCCGACGGCGCCAGGCAGCAGTTGTGGAAACAGCCGTGCTCGTCGCCGCGACGATCACCTACAACGTCGTCGAGGCCATCGTCGCGCTCACTGCGGGCACCCTCGCCTTCTCTACGGCACTGACCGGCTTCGGACTCGACTCCGTCATCGAGGTCTCCTGCGCCGTGGCGGTCGCCCGGCAGTTCTCCGCCCTGACCACGCCACCCGCGTAGGCCGCGAGCGACGCACACTGCGGATCATCGCCGTCTCTTCTTCGCGCTCGCCGCGTACGTCACCGTCGACTCCATCCGCGCCCTGCCGGATCCGGCGAGGCCGAACACTCGTTGCCCGGCATCGTGCACGTAGCCCTGTCGCTGGCCGTGCTGCCGTTCCTGTCCGCAGCCCAGCGCACGGCGGGCCGCGAACTCGGCTCCGTCGGCGCGGTCGCCGACTCCAAGCAGACCCTGCTGTGCACCTGCCTTTCCGCGGTGCTGCTGGTCGGGCTGCTGGTCAGCAGCCTGTTCGGCTGGTCCTGGGCCGACCCGATCGCCGCTCTCGTCATCGCGGCCGTCGCCGTCAAGGAAGGCCGCGACGCCTGGCGCGGGGACGCCTGCTGCGGGGACGCCTGCTGCGGGCCAGTGCCCACCACCTCGGCCGGCTCATCGGCCGCCCCCGCCGCCGATGCCTCCGGCTGCCGACCCGGCTGCGACTGCTGCTGAACGAGGCCGACGCCGTTTCCAGACGCAGCGGTCGCCGCCGGCCGCCCGGGACGCGATGCTGAGATCGCCGACACCACGACATCCGGGGGCCTCCATGGGACACACCAGCGACCAGGACGAGCGCACCCGCCAGGTATGGGAGCGCGCTGCGCCGCACTACGACGGCTGGATGCGCTACTACGACCGCTACATGATCTGTGACGGCCGCCGCTGGGTCGGCTCCCAGGTCCAAGGACGCGTCCTGGAGGTCGCTGTCGGCACGGGCCTGAACCTCCCCGCCTACCCCAAGGGCACCGACCTGACCGGAGTGGACCTCTCCCCCGCGATGCTGGAATGCGCCCGCCGGCGGGCCTCCGATACAGGAGTCGAGGTCACCCTCACCGAAGCGTCCGCCACCGAACTGCCTTTCCCCGACGCCTCCTTCGACACGGTGGTCTGCGCCCTGGCCCTGTGCTGCATCCCCGATGACCGCGGCGCCGTCGCCGAGATGCACCGGGTCCTCAAGCCCGGCGGCACCCTGCTGCTCCTGGACCACGTCATCAGCAACTATTTCGCCATCCGGATGGGTCAGCGCCTCCTCGACCCGGTCCTGGTCAAATGCGCCGGCGATCACCAGCTGCGGCGCCCGCTGCACCTCTTACGCGAAGCCGGATTCACCGTGACCGCCCGCGACCGCTACAGCCTCGGCATGATCGAGCGCCTCGCCGCGGTCAAGAACGCGGCTCCCGGGAGCTGAACAGTGCCCCGCCGTGGAAGGATCGGCCGCAGGAACCCACCGCGCGGTGGGGCGGACACGAGCAGCGGGACAAGGCATGCAGCCGAAGTCGTTGCCCGCCTGTGCACCGAGAAAAGGGGATCCCATGGTGGCGCGGCCAGGGCCACCGTGCGGACCATGGGCCACCGTCTCTTCTCGGGCCGGTAGGCGGCCCATGTCCTCCACGAGGTCGCGGATCCCGCCGGGGCTCTCGCGCTCGGCCACCAGGGTTCCTCGGCGAGGGCGTCGAGCTCGGAGCCGCCGCGAGTCGACCGTTACTGTGCAGGCCATCCGATCGCGTTGAAGACCGCGACGGGGTCAAGGTAGTCCCGCCAGTGCGTGACTTTGCGGTCGTTGATGGTGATCACAGAGACGAAGTGGTTGTCGTAGGCCCGCCCGGTTTGGACTGCCTGCCCGTGCACCGCGTATTCAAGCACGATCACCGACGCCTCATGATCCCGGTGAACAGCCAGTTCGTCCGCGCTCCGCAGGACCATGGTGCTGCCGTAGCCGCGGTAGAGCTCGACCACGGCCCGGCGTCCCTCAACCCGTCGCGGGTATCCGGGAACGGAAATCACGTACTCGAAGATGACGTCTTCGGCCAGGAGATCGAAGAAGTGCCGTCCGTCGACGAAGCCTGCCAGTCCTTCCTCGATGATTCGGAAGAAGGGGTCCAGCGCCGCGTAGTCGCCGAAGTCGCCGAATTCGTCGATGGGCGTGGTCACTTGGCCGCCTGGAGAATCCATGCGGGTGCATTCCGCTGGGCGAAGTCCTGGAAGGTGATGGGCGGCCTGCCCGTGACCTTCTCGATGTCGTCATTCGGCCGGGAACCGTTGCCGGAGATGATGGTCCCCGTCAGCCAGCGGAGCATCACGGCGTAGTCGGCGGGTACGAAGCCGGCTGCGATCGCACCGCCGATCCATGCGTCAGGGTCGATGTCGTTGTGGGTGACGGGTCGGCCGATCACGTCGGCGATGATGTCGGCGACTTCGCTGACCGTGAGCTGTTGAGGGCCGGTCGGCGCGTACTGCGCGCCGGCATGGGCGTCAGGGTCGACCAGCGTTTCGACCGCGACCGCCGCGATGTCCGCGGCATCGACGAAGGCTTCCGCGCCCCCGCGGGTCGGTACGGTGATGGCGCCTTCGATGACCGGCACGTGTTCGTCACTGAAGTTCTGCATGACCCATGCGGGACGCAGGATGGAGTGTGTGAAGGCTCCTCGGCACGCGAGGTCGAGCTCGACGGCCCGGATGTCGACCTCCGGCGGTGCCTGGTCGCTGCCGTAGGTGCTGAGGTACGTAACGTGCCGCACCCCAGCTCCTGCGGCAAGATCGAGGAAGTCGGCCACCAGGCCGGCGTACTTGACTCGCATGACGGGCGTGACGAGGTAGACGCGGTCGACGCCGTCCAGGGCACCGGCATGCGTGGTCGGGTCGTCCCAGTCGAACAGCACGTCGGCGCCGTGGCGCGAGGCCGTACGCGCATTCAGACCCCGCTCGATGAGTTTCTGCGCCACCAGCGATCCGGTTCGTCCGGTACCGCCGAGCACAAGTGTCGCCTGTCGTGAATCGGTCATGACTCGATGGTGAGACCACCTGTCGAGCGAATCAATGCGTGATCCTCTCGGTTCTTTGTTTTAAACGCTCACAGAATTGACTGCTGTGATTGTCCTGCTCAATGCTTGGTGCATGGATCTGCTGTACGACCACCTCGCGAGAGCGCGCGCCTCGGGCGCTGTTTTCGCGCGAACGGTGGCCACGCCCCCCTGGGGGTTGCGGCTGGGGGGCTCTATCCAGCTCGCGGTGCATGCTGTCGTACGGGGGCGGGGGTGGCTGTGGTTCGACGACGGCTCTCAGAGCCCGATGGAGCTCTCGCCGGGCGACGTGACGCTTGTCCGCGGGGGCCCCGATCACTACATCGGCCATGAACCCGGCGCCGACTGCCTCGAACCGGAGGAGTTCCGGGCGCATCACGGGCGGGACGGACGCTCGGACGACCCGCAGGCCACGGTGTTCCTGTGTGGCGCCTACCGGCTTTCGGGGGATATCGGCAGCGGCCTGCTCGATGCGCTGCCCCAGGTGCTGCCACTCTCGGCGGCCGTCGGCGATCCCCTGCGCGACGTGATCGGCCTGCTGTCCCGCGAGCTGGCTTCCCCTGAGCCAGGTCAGCCCACTGTGCTGGACCGGCTCCTCGACATACTTCTGGTTCTTGCCATCCGTACCAGTTTCCGTCAGAGCACCACCGCACCTCGCTGGTACCGGGCGTCGGCGGATCCCCGGCTGAACGCAGCGTTGCAAGCCATACACCAGGATGCCGGGCACCCGTGGTCGGTCCCCGAGCTCGCCGAGATCAGCGGACTGTCCCGGGCGGCCTTCGCACGAACCTTCCGAGACGCGCTCGGCCAGACCCCGATGCAATACCTGACGGACTGGCGAATGACCCTGGCCCGCGACTACCTACGCAACGGCGAGCTGGGCCTGGCGAAAATCGCCAACGTGATCGGCTACGGCTCGCCCTACGCGTTCGCCGCAGCCTTCCGGCGCCATCACGGAGACCCGCCCGGAGCATGGCGGCAACGGGAGTTGACCCGCACCAGCAGTCCGGTAGTCGGCGACCGCATCCACCTCCGGTAGGCAGCGTCCTGGCGATCATGAGCGGAGCCAGATGACCAGTGCGGCGGACCTGACCGTTCCGAGGTAGACGTAGGCCCAGTCGTACCGTGTCGTCGCGGCAGGGAAGTTCTTCAGCTTGTTGATCGCCCGCTCGACGACGTTGCGCTTCTTGTACCGCTCTTTGTCGAGTCCCGGTGGTCGGCCGCCGGCCTTGCCGCGCTTGCGACGATTCCTCGCTTGGTCCGTCTTCTCGGGGATGGCAGGGCGGATGTCACGTCCTCGCGGGTAGCGGCGAGTCCGACGGTTGCTGTACGCCCTATCGGCGCTGACGCTGTCGGGGGTGACGCGAGGCCGCCCTGTCCCGAGCCGCGGAACGCGGATCCGGTTCATGACGGCCTCGCACTGGGTGCAGTCCGCGCGCTGTCCAGTCGTCAGGATCAGCGACAGTAGCGCGGCAGCGACCGTCGGCACTCACATGGATCTTGCTGGTGAAGCCGCCCCGGGAACGGCCGAGAGCCTCACCTGCCGCGCCACCCCCACCAGGCAGTTGACCAGATGCGCCCACACCCGATCGGTTCCGACCGCGGCGTTGCGCCCCCCTTTGGGGACGCTTGGCGCTACACGGCGGGCGCCGGGCGCGTGCTGGTGCGCACGGACCGACGTCGAGTCGACCGAGACGTCCCAGTCGATGTCACCGGCGGCTCTTGCGGCCACCTGTGCCCGCGAGCTGCCGGAGGAGTCGCCTCATCGCAGGATCAGTGCTGGACTGCGGCCTTTGCGCTCACGATGGCCAGTCCCAGAAGGAGGTTGACGGCACCGTTGATCGCGACCAGGCGGCGAGGGGCGCCGGCTCTGACGACGGCTGCGGTGGCCCAAGCAACCTGTTCGGCGACGGCGACGGCGAGCCCCAGCCACGCGGTGTCGCCAGCGCTGAGCCCCAGAAAAGGGCTCAGCGCCACGGCGGCGGCCGGTGGGAGTGCCGCCTGAGCGATCGGCCATTGCGTGCGTGCCTCATGGCGGACCAGCTCCCACGACGGCGCCTGATTTACCAGTCGGTCGCCGACGAGGTGGGCGTAGACGTGCGTGATCCAGAAGACCAGGCCCGTGGTGAGCAGCATGACCACGAGCTGGAGCCGGGGGAAGGAGCCCAGCGCTCCCGCTGTCGCGATGACCGAGGCCGCGAGGAGCGAGCCGTAGACCGCTCCGGCATAGTTCCGCGCCGTTGCTTCTGCCTGGTCGGGGCCGCGACGTCTCATCTGCTCAGCATGCCGCGCTGCCCGCGGCTTACGCTGTCACCGCGCCGCCCTCCCGGTCGCTGCGCGTGGTCCCGGTGACGCTGATGACGTCCTGGTGTGAGTACGCGTTTCTGATCCGCGTGCCTGATCGGTGGGTTGATCGTTGGATTCGATCAGGCGACGGACGGCACCGCCCCCGCAACACCGGAGCGATGCCGCGGGGCATCGGACCGTCCAGGCCCGGCCACAGGCCCGAAGGTGTGATGGATACCGCCCACCCGCCACGGACCGTGCCCCTGGAGCTGCGTCGCCCGACGGGACGAGAAAGCGGAGACCCAGCGCATCCAAAACCGTTCGGGATGCGTCCCGTTCGCAGCAGTGAGCCCAAGACTCACTATGCACACTGGTTGGGAACGGTGAGCGTTTGGTTCAGTGCGGCGAGGCCGTCCGCGTAAATGCTGTGGAACAGAGCGATGGCTTCGTCGTCGCCGATGCCGTCTGGTGTGAAGGTGCCGGACCACTCCACGCGGGCCGTGTCCTGCCCGGGCATCTCGTGCACCGTGAGGGTGGAGAGGTAGCCGGTGACGGGGAAGGGAGCCTGGAGGATGGAGTAGCTGTAGGTGCGGGCCTTGTTGTCGAAGGCTTCGAGGCGCTCGACGATCACGCCGCCGTCCTCGTTCCTGAGGCTGCGGACGCGTCCGCCGTCGCTGAGTTCGCTGGTGGGGATGTAGGGGAGCCAGTCAGGCAGTGAGTCGAAGCCGCCGATGAGCTGCCAGACGCGGTCGGGCGAGGCGGGGATGTCGAGGGATGCGGTGGTCGTGGCCACGGGATTCTCCTGAGGGCGTGCGGGGTGTCGGGGTCAGACGGCGGGTACGGGAGCGTCCTGCGCGATCAGTCGCTCCTCGCGCAGATCCGTCCAGAACGCGGCCGGGATCGTCTCGCCGAGAGCGGCCAGGTCCTCAGCGATGCGACTGGGCTTGGTGGCGCCGGGGATCACGGCTGCCGTCGCCGGATGGGCGAGGGAGAACTGCAGCGCGGCGGACTTGATGCCGACCCCGTGCCGCTCGGCGAGTGCCTTGATCTGCTCCACCTTGTCGATGATGTGCGCGGGCGCCTTCTGGTACTCGAAGTGCGTTCCTCCGGCGAGGATGCCCGAGCTGTAGGGGCCGCCGACCACGACGTCGACGTCCTGGGCGGCAGCGGCAGGCAGCAGGCGCTGCAGGGCCCGGTCATGGTCGAGGAGGGTGTAGCGGCCCGCGAGGAGGAAGGCGTCGGGCTTCGGCTCGTCCAGGTCGAGGGTGAGCTCCAGGGGTTCCACGCGGTTGACGCCCAGGCCCCAGGCCTTGATGACGCCCTCCTCGCGCAGCTTCTGCAGGACGCGGAATGCGCCGGTGCGGGCTGTCTCATAGGCGGCCAGCCACTCGTCTCCGTAGAAGTCCTGGGCGACGTCATGCACCCACACGATGTCGAGGCGGTCCGTCCGGAGGCGCTTGAGGCTGTCCTCGATGGAGCGGAGGGTGGCGTCGGCGGTGTAGTCGTTGACCATCTTGTTCGGGCGACCGTGTTCGAAGAGACCGCCCTTCTCGCCGAGGTCGCGTGCGGCCGGGTCCTCGATCTCGTCGAGGATGACGCGGCCGACCTTCGTGCTGAGGACGAACTCGTCGCGGGGGTGCTGCGCCAGTACGTCGCCGAGCCGGATCTCGGAGAGGCCGGCGCCGTAGAAGGGCGCAGTGTCGAAGTAGCGGATGCCCTGGTCCCAGGCGGCTTCGACGGTGGCTGCTGCCTCCTCGTCGGGGATGGCCCGGAACATGTTGCCGAGCGGTGCGGTGCCGAAGCCGAGGGCGCCGGGCAGGAGGGGCTTGATGCTCATGGAGGGATCCTTGCGATGGTGATTGCGGCGGATTCGTCAGCGAATGTGCGATCCGCCGGCCTTGCGTGTTCGAGGTTAGGATCCGTACATGAGACTGTCCAAGACTTGCTTGGACATACTTGAGTCCTTCGAGGTCCTACATGCTTGACCTGCGCCACCTCCGCTACTTCGTTGCCGTCGCCGAGGCCGAACACGTCGGCCGTGCCGCTGAGCGGCTGCACATCTCCCAGTCGCCTCTCAGCCGGCAGATTGCCCAGCTCGAGAAGAACCTGGGCCTGACCCTTTTCGAACGCACCCAGCAGCGCATCCGGCTGACCTCCGACGGCCGTGTCTTTCTGACCGAGGCGCATGCCCTGCTGCGCCACGCGGACCGGCTGGAGAACCTCGGCCGGCGGCTCGGCCGTGGCGAGGAGGGCGGCCTGTGCATCGGCTACGTGGCCGACGCCATGCACACGGGCATCCTGCCCACTGCCCTGCGCACACTGCGCGATCAACGCCCGGGCATTCACGTTGCGCTGTACGACCAGGAGTCGGCCGAGCAGTTCGAGGGACTGCGCCAGCGCAGCCTGGACATCGCGCTGGTGCGTACGCCGCCGCCCGAGGACGACCCGGACCTGAACACGGCCCCTTTGCTGCGGGATCCATTGCTGCTCGCGCTGCCCGCGGAGCATTCCCTCGCGGGGCAGGAGGAGTTGACCCCCGACGCCCTTGACGGGCAGCCGTGGATCGCGGTGGGCGACTCCCAGGACCCGGCCTGGCGCGACACGTTCGTTGCGTCGTGCGTGGCCTCCGGCTTCACACCGGACATCCGTCTTGATGCAGCCGATCCACTCACCGCACTGGGCCTGGTCGCCTCAGGTCTCGGCCTCGCGCTCATCCAGAAGAGCATGATGCGCGGCACGACCGACGGCGTCGCGGTACGCGAACTGCCCTGGTACGGAGGGTCTGTTCAGCTGTGGGCGGCCTGGCACCGGGTCGATCTCCGGCCCGTGGTGGCCTCATTCCGCGAAACGGTCCTCGCGGGCCGGGGTGCCGCCTGAGCGAGGGCGTACAAGAGGGGCCGCCCGTTTCTCCGGCGCCGGACCAGCAGTCCACGCTGACGTCGTCGGGCCTCGGCACTGCAGGAGCCCACGGCCTGCTGGGGGCGGCTTCATTCCCCTCTACCTCCGCGCACGGCCAAGACGTGCGCGCCATGGCGTACCGGCTGGCTGATGGCTCGGCAGCGAGGAGAACACCCACCTGAGCGGACAGGTGGTGTACGTCGAAGGCGGCGCCGAGGTCCTACTGCGTGGGGACTCGTCCTGGTGATCACCACAGTCACCTCCTGTCGCCAAACAGATGCCGCAGAGCGGACGACCGGAGCCATCAGACGCCCGACTTCACCCCCGAACGCCTCGCCGCGCGGAAACAGGGGGCCACGCCGACGCCGCGTCGGGCGCGCGCTGCGGCAGCTGTCAGGAGAGTTGGTCGAGCAGTTGAGGGCGCCGTGTCCGGTTCTCGCGTTCACCGCGACATGCAGGTAGCTGTCGAAGTGGGGCGCTTCGTCCTCAGCGTTCTGCCGCGGGCCGCGAAGGTGAACTCGGCGGTCTCGCCGCCGTACGGCCAGGTGGGTTTCGGCAGGCTCTCAAGTACTTTCAGGAGTCCTTCGGCACGTGCTGCGGCACAAACTCTGCCGCCTGGCGCGGTTCGGGGTCCGGCAGGTTCTGAACCACCGCAGTGATCAGCCGTTCCGTCTCCTGCCACGAAGCGGGCTGATGTCGTCGGCCGTGTAGGTAGACGTCCAGGATCAATGTCCGCTCCCTCAGAGACGTGCGCAGGCATCAGCATGCCCGACCTGGCCTGATCCACGCGACAGGCCCTAATGAGTCGACTGGGACGTACCGGTGGGCCTCACGCATTGAGACGCTCGCGCCGAGGCGTTGTCAGTGGTGGCAGGCAGGATGGCGGGCATGACAACACCTGCAGCAGTGATCGTGGATGCCGCCGCCTACGCGCAGGCGGTCGAGGACGCGGTGAAGGCGTCGGCCGCCTACTACGCGGGCGGCACCTCGGTGCTGGATGACGATGCCTACGACCGGCTGGTGCGCGGGATCGCCGCGTGGGAGGCCGATCATCCCGAGCAGGTGCTGCCCGACTCGCCGACCGGGAAAGTCGCCGGCGGCGCCGTGGAGGGAGATGTCCCGCACACCGTGGCGATGCTGAGCCTGGACAACGCGTTCTCACCTGAGGAGTTCACCGCGTGGAGTGCATCGCTGGCCCGGCGGATCGGCCACGACGTGGAGCGGTTCAGTGTCGAGCCGAAGCTGGACGGCCTCGCGATCGCCGCCCGCTACACCGACGGCCGCCTGACTCATCTGATCACACGCGGCGACGGGACGGCCGGGGAGGACGTCTCGCACGCGATAGGCACCATCGAGGGCCTGCCGGATGAGCTGTCCGAATCGGTCACGGTGGAGGTGCGCGGCGAAGTCCTGATGACCACCGCCCAGTTCGAGCACGCCAACGAGGTGCGCACCGCGCACGGCGGGCAGCCGTTCGCAAATCCGCGCAACGCCGCGGCGGGCACGCTGCGCGCCAAGGACCGTGCCTACACCGTGCCGATGACGTTCTTCGGCTACGGCCTGCTCCCGCTGGCCGACACCGAGGCCGGGCTCGCCGGGCGGCTGGGAGAGGCCGCGCACAGCGACCTCATGGCCCAGGCCGCCGCGTATGGGGTGAACACCACCGCCACCACCGCCGTGCCCGGCATCACCGCCGACACGGCCGAGGAGGTCCTGGCCCGGGTGAAGGAGATTGCCGCACTGCGCGCCCAGTTGCCGTTCGGGATCGACGGAATCGTCATCAAGGCCGATCTGGCTGCCGACCAGCAGACGGCCGGGTCCGGTTCGCGTGCCCCGCGCTGGGCGATCGCCTACAAGCTGCCCGCGGTGGAGAAGATCACCAGGCTGCTGGAGGTGGAGTGGAACGTGGGCCGCACCGGCATCATCGCCCCCCGCGGCGTGCTGGAACCCGTCGAGATCGACGGCTCCACCATCACCTATGCCACCCTGCACAACCCGGCCGACATCACCCGCCGCGACCTGCGCCTGGGCGACCACGTCATGGTCCACCGCGCCGGCGACGTCATCCCCCGCATCGAAGCCCCCGTCGCCCACCTGCGCACCGGCGACGAACAGCCCATCGTCTTCCCCGAGGTATGCCCGCGGTGCGGCTCCGGCATCGACACCAGCGAGCAGCGCTGGCGCTGCGAGATGGGCCGCAACTGCCACCTCGTCGCCTCCCTCTCCTACGCCGCCGGCCGCGACCAGCTCGACATCGAAGGCCTCGGTGCCACCCGCGTCGTCCAGCTCGTCGAAGCGGGCCTGGTCGCCGACCTCGCGGACCTGTTTACCCTCACCCGCGACCAGCTCCTGAGCCTGGAACGCATGGGCGAGACCAGTACCGACAACCTCCTCGCCGCGATCGCCGCCGCCAAGGGGCAGCCACTGTCACGGGTGCTGTGCGCGCTCGGTGTCCGTGGCACCGGCCGCTCCATGTCCCGCCGCATCGCCCGGTACTTCGCCACCATGGACCACATCCGCGTCGCCGACGCAGAAACGATGCAGCAGGTCGAGGGCATCGGCACCGAGAAGGCGCCGTCCATCGTCGCCGAACTCGCCGAACTCGCCCCGCTCATCAACAAACTCGCCGACGCCGGGGTCAACATGACCGAGCCCGGCGCCACCCCGCCCGCCCCTGCTGCTGGCGACGCCGACAGCGGCTCGGAGAGCGTGGAGCCGGAGGGTGGGCCGCTGGCCGGGATGACGGTGGTGGTCACCGGCGCGATGGCCGGAGCGCTGGAGAAGCTCAGCCGCAATCAGATGAACGAACTCATCGAACGCGCCGGCGGCCGCTCCTCCTCCAGCGTCTCCAAGAAGACCACCCTGGTCGTCGCCGGAGAGAATGCCGGATCCAAGCGCGCCAAGGCCGAAGACCTCGGCATCCGCCTGGCCACCCCCGACGAATTCGCCACCCTCATCGCCGACTACCTCAACTGACCCCGATTCACGAGGGCGGGGGTGCCGCAGTTCACAGGGCGCGCGATGCCAAGGGCGGAACAAGCAGGAGTGGTTGACCGTTCATCTGTATGTGGCTGCGGAGGGGACAGTGTCCCCGGGCCTCACGTACAGCCCATGGGGACGATCGTCCGGCTGAAGCCCCATGGAGCTTTCCGCCGAGAGGCGACCGCCCTCCGCACGTCACAGTGCACGCCCCGGCTGGTCTCCCCCGTCCAGCCGGGGTTTCTCGTTGTTCGCGCGCCGCACGCCGGGCACGTTCGGTTTCCAGCTGTTACCTCTTCCTGCAGACCCGCAACAACCGGCTCGGCCTGAGACCGTACGCGGCCGCCACCTTTCACCACCGGCTCGGCAACCTGACCCGGACACTGGCCATCACCGACAGCGTCGGCCGCCCGGTGCAGATCTCCAAGACCCACACCTTCCGGCACACGCGCGCGACCGACCTGATCAACGCCGGCGTACCGATCCACGTCGTGATGCGCTACCTCGGTCACCTGACACCGGCCATGACCATGCACTACGCCAAGACCCTTGCGGTCACCGCCGAGCTCGAGTTCCTGCGCTCCAAGGAGGTGACCGCCGACAGTCGGACCGCAGGCCTCGACCCGAGCGACCTCTACGACCTCCTGCACCTGGACCAGCGAGCTGACCGGGTACTGCCGAACGGGTGGTGCATGCTGCCGCCCAAGCAGGTCTGTTCCAAGGGACACGCCTGCCTGACCTGCGACAAGTTCGTCACGGACGCCAGCCACCAGGACGAGCTCAGGCACCAGCTCGACCAGACCGAAGCCCTGATCGCCCGACGGCAGGCTCAATTCGCCTCGCGCTACGGACAGCCCATGGGCGAGGACATCATCTGGCTCTCCGGACGACTCGCCGAAACGAACGCCCTGTCCAAGGTCCTCGTTGCGCTCGATCGCGTCGGCGTTCAGGAGGGCGGGATACTTCGCGCGGTGCGCGGAGCCGACACACCGGATCGGGCGGAACCATCCACTGCCCAAAGTGAGGACCTCAAGCGGTGAGCCCTCTGCCAGAGCATCTGCACCAGGCGGCGAAAGCGCGCACCACGGACGCCGACAAGCGAGCCCGAACCGCCCTCGCCCAGATGGCCAAGGCCGGCCAGGCTGTCAGCTTCACTGCCGTTGCCCATGTGGCAGGCGTGAGCACCGACTTCCTCTACAGGCATCGCGAGCTCCGAAGTGTGATCGAACGCCACCGCGCGAAGCGCGGCCAGGTTCCAGGGGCGCGCAGGGCCGACGCTGAGGCGGCGTCGTCGACCTCAGCGGCCGTGCGCGCGCTGAGCGCACGCCTTTCACAACAGCATCAGGCCCACCGTGAGGAGATCACCCGGCTCCGGAACGTCCTGGAGGTCGCTCATGGCGAGAACCCGGAACTTCGACGCCGTCTGGCTCCGTACGAACCGGACTGAATGCTGCTCAGCCTTCTACGCGACGACGAGGACCTCTGGGGGCAGGAAGCTCCCGTCCTAAACGAGCGAGCGGGGACAAAGCCATCAGCACCGGGGACAGCATCATGCCTGCGGCCGTCACCAGGAGGCTGGTGCGCAACCCCCAATCCTCCGCAAGAAATCCACCGAGCAGAGAGCCGAGCGGCGTCAGCCCCATGCCGACAAACGTGATCGTCGCCGCCGCGCGACCTTGCATCCGGTCAGGAGTGACGGCCTGCCGGACGGCCATGACCGTGACATTCACCAACTGGCCGCCGGTCCCGAACACGAAATTGACCGCAAGGAGCGCGGAAACCGTCACCGCAGAGGAGCCGTGCAGCGCGGGCACACACAGGAACACGCCGTCGCCGAGTGCCGCCGCGGACACGAGCACCGCACCATGACCGAACCGGCTCGGCAGGCGGGCGGCCAGCATCGAGCCCAGGAACGCGCCCGGCCCCATCGCCGCAAGCGCCAGCCCGACGGCGGTGCCCGACAGGTGCAGTTCCCGCGGCAGGAAGAGCAGATAGACGGTCATCATGGCCGCGAAGGAGAACTGGAAGGCGGCCGAGGCGAGGCACACGGTCCGCAGCAAACTCTCGCTGACGACAAAACGGAGGCCCTCATGGATCCGCCGCCATACCCGAGGGGGACGTTCCGAGCGCTCCGGGATCGATTCGATCCGGCGGATCCGTCGGATCGACAGGAACGACAGCGCGAAATACAGCGCGCTGGAGGCCGCAGCGATCGGCGCCGACAGCAGTGACACCAACGCACCACCGAGGGCGGGACCGCCGATCTGCGCCGCCGACCGGCTGCCCTCGAGCGCGCTGTTGCCCAGCAGCAACTGATCGCGTTTCACCAGCCGTACGAGAGACGCCTGGTAGGCCACGTCGAAGAACACGGACAAGGCCCCGACGGCGAAGGCGACCACGAGCAGCGCGGGCAGGCCGAGCCAACCGAGGAGGCCGGCCACGGCGGCGGCGCCCAGTGCCAGGGTTCGGCCGACGTCTGTCAGCACCATCACCGTGCGGGTCCGCCACCTGTCCACCCATGCGCCGACGAAGAGCGAGAGCAACAGGATCGGCACCTGCCCCACCGCCCGGAGGACGCCCAACTGGCCGGCACCGGCGTTGAGCGTCAGGACAGCGAAGAGCGGCAGAACCACCAGACTTGCATGTTCGCCGAGTTGGGAGGCCGTCTGACCCACCCAGAGTCTGCGGAAGTCGCCGTCCCGCCACAGGCTTGTCGGAACGGGTCGACCGGAATCGGATACAGCGGAGGAAGCGGACGGCACAGGGACCCTTTGGGTTGCCGAAAACGAGGCCCGCGACCCGGCGCACGAAAGGTGCACCGACGGTTCAGGCGGGGGAAGGCTCGCTGTGCCGCAACATCAAGGGCAGCACGCGATGACAGGCCAATCACGGCCTACGACGTCAACGCGCGCTCGGACGACCGGGCATGTCTTAACTCCTCGTGGGTCACTCGCTGCGCCTGAACAGTAGCCCTCGGCGGCCTGGTGCGAAAGGCGATTGGCCTGGGGCAGACGGCCAAGGCCCGAGGGCCTGTCTCTAGTCGTAATCCTGCGGCGGGTGGACGGCTAAGTTGCATACAGTCCTCCCTGTGTCTGAGCTGCAGCTGCTTCGTCCGGACCATGCCCTCGCGCTCCTCGCCTTCGAGCGGGAGAATCGGTCCTACTTCGCAGCGTCCGTGCCTGATCGAGGCGAGGACTACTTCGCCCGGTTCGACGAGCGGCACCGTGACCTGCTGGCCGAGCAGGAGGCCGGGGTCTGCTATTTCCACGTGCTGGTCGGCGCTGCGGGCGAGGTGTTGGGGCGGGTCAACGTGGCGGATGGCGGTGCCGAGCTCGGATATCGGATCGCAGAGCGGGCCGCAGGTCGGGGGCTCGCCACCTCGGCCGTGCGGGAGGTGTGCGGCCTTGCCGCCGACAGGTACGGGTTGACCGCCCTGCGGGCCGCCACCACCCTCGACAACGCGGCGTCCCGAGCCGTGCTGGCCCGTGCAGGGTTCACCGTCACCGGCGAGACGCGGCTCTCTGGTCGCCCCGGCCTGACGTATCTTCGCAGCCTCGAGGATTTCTCCGCTCCGCGTGGCGATGTCGGCCGCCCCTGTTCGGCGCCGGGGTGACAGGCGCCTGCTGAGCACCCACGGATCATCGGCCGCAAGCGCCACCTGGGCTGTGACATCCTCGGCCTGCTGCTGACCGTCCTGGTCACCGCCGCCAGCGTGTCCGACACCGCGGCCGGCGTCCACCTGCTGTCCCGGATCGCCGCCGCCCACCCCCGCGTGACACTCACTCGCACCGCTCCGACGCCATGATCTACCTTGCGACGATCGACCTCATGGCCCGCAGACTCACCGGCGAAGCCACCCTGAACTGGCACGGGACGTAACCCGGGACCAAACACGAATCAACGGACCAAAGCTCAGTGAGGCGTCCCACTCATCTACCCCAGGTCGTCCTTCACGTCAAAGCCGTCGTCGCGCCGTTACCCCTCACGCGGTGGCCTCGCCGCAGGCAGGTCGGCTTTGGCCTTGAGAGTTTCAACTCGCCTTGGAGCGGTTCATCGTCAACGGCGATTTCAGATTCCCAGAATTTCTACCACCCCGGCGAGGGACGTGACCTCGTAAGCGTGATAGAACGGCGCTGACGGCTCGTTTCCTCTGTTGAGATAGACCGTATCTCTCACGCCAAGGTCGGTTGCTGACTGCAGGTCGTAACGTGGGCTGGACGACACGTGCATCGTCTCCTCCGGCCGGCAGCCCAACTGTTCGTACATGAACTCAAATGCGCGCAGTCTTGGCTTGTAGGCCTGCGACATCTCCGCTGTATACACCGCGTGGAACGATGCGCCGAGCTTCGCAACGTTCTGATGAGCGTGTCCGTCTGCGGCGTTGGAGATGATTGCGAGAGGGAAATGCGCAGCGAGCTTCGCGAGAGACTCTGGGACATCGGGGTGGGGCCCCCATTCTGGGATCGCCGCGAAAATCTTGGCGGGATCGCTCGGCCGGAACTCGACTCCGGTGCTATTGCAAGCTCGCTCGAAAGATCGAGAAATTACCTCATCATAAGGTCGCCAATTGCCCATCGCTTCATCGAGCTGGTAGCAGCTGAACCGGTGGAGAAAGGTGTCCAGCCTCTCAGGCGGGGCTACGTCCTTGATCACCTCTCTGGCAGCGGGTCCGATGGCGAAGTCCGTCAGAGTTCCGTACATGTCGAATGTGATGAACTTAGGATCAAGGCCGCTCAACTGACTCTCCTTGTAGAAGGTGGCTCTTTCAGCAGCCGCTACGGCGTGCCGAATCAGCGTTGCTCATGTGCCAACCGACCTGGCTGACTGGTCATTCCCCGTCCCACCCGCGGGCAGATACGCCCAAAGCTCCTGGCGGGCAGAGAGCGCGGGCTCATCGCAGCTCGCTGACCTGCGCCGCCTCACAGCCGAGGTTCAAAAACACCTACGTACCCGCAGTTGAAGGTGTCAGCGGTATGCCGTTGACCTCCTGAACAGCACCTTCATCTACGTTCGTCCGTCCCGGGTGCAGATGATAGGTGGTCGACATCCAGCTGACGGGCGCTGTCGAAGTACCGGTCGTCGTACGCGCTACACCAAAGACCGCCGGTCAGGGCGCAGTTGAGGCCCCGCTCCGGGCTGTGACGCCTCGGTCAGAGGGTGTTTCTGTTGGTGGTTGACCTGCATGCCAGCAGGCCCAGACGATCTGCCAGAACCCCGTCATGGCATACAGATTCACCGCTCATGCGATAGCGGCAGAGGTTGACCCCGACGACGACGTGATGACGGTTTGACACTCATTGCATAGTGACGCAGGACCAGGGAACGGCCTACGGCTGTGTCCGGGAGGTCTCTTTGTCGGACGGGTTGCTCACCGTGTCGTTGGACCCCGCTTCTCTGGAGAAACTGGGCCTGGAAGACGCCGCGATAGAGGCAGAACTCAAGGTGCCGAACGAGGAGATCGAGCGGATGCGGAGGGTACTCGGCCAGGTGCTGGCATTCGGGCGGAAGACGCCCGCCCGCAGCGTGTGAATCTGTAGGTGCGCATCGCGCGTCATAGCTGCTGGTAGCCGATGAAGGCTGCGGCGATGTCGACGAAGGCCAGGAGGTGTTCGGGTTTACGTTCGTAGCGGCGGTGCAGGCGTCGGCAGCCGGCCAGCCACGACACTGTTCGCTCCACGACTCAGCGGTGACGGCCAAACCGCTCGGGGGACTCGATGCCCTTGCGGGCGATGCGGTGGGGGATTCCGCGGCTGCGGAGCCATCTGCGCAGGTGGTCGTAGTCATAGGCCCTTGTCGGCATGCAGCTTGGCGGGGTGGCGCCGACGCGGTCCACGGCGGGAGCGAACGGACTGAAACGGGGCCATGTATGCCGTTGTTCGCGGTCGCCCGGGACCGGGCCCACTGGGCCACGGCCAGCGGGACCAGCATGACCGGCGGCATCACCTGATGGGACGCCAGGCCGATGAGCAGCAGCCAGCAGGCCAACGCACCCACGAATCCCAGCAAGCGCCGCAGCGAAAGCCGCCGCGCCGTATCCTGCCCCTCAAGCAGCTCGTCGACGCTCTCCATCCACGCGGCATGCTCGTACCTGCGGCGTAGCCGGGCCGGGAGACGGAAACAGAGCGGAAGCAGCACCAGGGACACGAGAGCTACCGCGAGCATTCCCACCATCAGCATCTCGCGCCGGTAAGCCGTACCGATCAGCGCCAGCAGCACCCCTTCGGACAGCACCGCGCCCGCAGCCATCATCAGCACGGACATGCGCTCGAGGTACACCACCCGTATGAGCCCGTCTCGGGCGTCACCAGCCATCGTCGTAGCTCTCTCCCTGCCCGGACACCCGCACGGGCAGGGAAGATCCAACGCCGTGCGGAACGCAGGGTCAACAGCCGTGATGCCAGTACATCGCAAAGACTGTCCAGCCCCAGCGTCTGGTCCCGCACAGAGCAGCCTTGGTACGACCCCGACAGCTTCCAAGGATGCAACCGGCCGATGCGTGCCAGTTTCGTGCCACGCCAGGCGGTCAACCGCGGTCAACGACGGTTCGCCGCAGTCGAGAAGCGCCGCCGAGCTGGGGACTCTCCGAACCCGGCATGACCTGCGTACCTTCGCCGCCCCGCACAGCTGCCCTTACAAGGCGGCAGTCCAAGGCAACAGTCCTCGCGGCGTAGGCAGTCCACGATGACGGGACAAGGCCAGGAGCCCGATCAGGGCGAGGACCATCCAGGTTGCCAGGTAGGCGAACGCGGCCGTTGGCGAGATCGTTGACCAGAGAACACCGGCGACGGCGGAAGCTGCGAGGTTGCCCAGAGGCTGGACGGTGGCGAGAAGGCCGAGGCAGAGCCGCGCAGGTCCGTGGGCGCCAAGGCCGCTACGGCCTGGGCTGTCTCCACAGCGCCAATGCCGACGCCCGCAAGAACGAGCGGGATTGCGAGTACAGCAACGACGCCGCCGCTTACGGCGAGCAGGCCGTAGGCAAGAGCGAAGGCGGCGCTCCCGACGGCAAGAACCGGGCGTCCGAGTCGGTCGGAGAATCGGCCGGCAGGGACGAAGACAGCGTGGCCGCGACGTTGTAGGCGGTGTAAAGACGGCTTTAGCCACCTCCCCGGTCCGGGTCCCGCGTCGAGCCCGGTCCGGGTCCCGCGTCGAGCAAGATCAGGGGGCCACTCGTGCACATTGCTGGATGAAATTCCGATATAAGCCCACGGTGTCCGTTCCCAGTTCGGCCAACGCGGTGAAAGATACAGTCGTCGAGGTCGCTGGTCGTCTTTTTTGAGGGCGTGTGCTGGAATTAAGGCGACCTACCTATAGGGGTGCATAGCTAATGGTCTGGGCTGCGCCATTTCTGCCCATGTCCGCTGTTGCTTGTACGCCGTGGCGATCGGAAAAGAGATGGTGGAAATTTCCGCAGTTAAGCTTTCCTGGCGCACGCGCACTGCATCGGTGTCCCTGGTAGCACTTGCGATCGCGAGTGCTCCGCTGGCCTCTCAAGCCCAGGCCCTGGTTATGTCACCGGGTGTGAACGCCCGGCATGCACCTGGCACTCCGGGGGCCCCGCAGGACCCGGTTACGGTGTTCGTCGAAGACTTCGAAAACGCAGGCGAGACTCCGATCTTCCTGGAGAACTACGTCGGCGCTCCACCGCTCAACGAGACATACACAGCCGACCCCCCGTGGCTTGACCACGGACAGTGCAACGGCATCATCCTCAATCAGAACGGTGCTGATCAGCCTAACTGCCCGGCAGTATTGAAGAACATGGCCAATGCGCTGGGACAGGTAGGCGGAACGAATCCGCCGACCAACCACGTGGTCGCGGCCTACACCAACTGGGTGCCACCTGGCGCCGACCGGGTGGAGTTCCGGACCGAGCAGCCGATCCCGATCGCGAAGCCGAACCGCTACATCACCTTCGCAGTGGACGTAGCCGCCGTGAATTGCGGCCAAGCGGTGCCTCCGCTGCTGAAGTTCTATCTGACCGGCAACGGGTCAGACATCCCTACCTTCACCACCCCCATCAATCCCTGCGCCGATCCCAACTCCAAGCCCTACCCCGGAGGAAGCGGGTTGAGGGCCGGGGCGTTCGCCAGCAACAGAGCTGTGCTGTTCAACGATAGCCAGTTGGGCATCAAGATGGTCAATGGGCAAGGCGACTGGTTCGGTAATGACCATGCATTCGACAACATCCGAATCCTAGATGCGACTCCGCAGCTGGACAAGGCGTTCAATCCTGCCACGATCGATCAGGGTGGCACCTCGACACTCGCTATGACGGTGACCAACACCAGTGAATTGGCGGCGAAGAACGACTTCAGCTTCGCCGACAACCTGCCCGCCGGAGTGAAGGTGGCCTCGAACGCGAACGCATCGACGACCTGCGGCAACGGCACGGTGTCCGCGACGGCGGGGGGCGCGTCCGTTGCTCTGAACGGCGGCGACCTGGCCGCCGGCGAGAAGTCCTGCACGGTCACGGTGAACGTCACCGCCGGCAAGCCGGGCACCTACGTCAACCGCCCCGAAGCGATCACCACGGTTGGCCTGAATCCCCCGGACCCCGCGACCCTGACCGTCAAGAAAAAGGGAGCAGCGGTGGGCACCGCGACGGGCTCGGGTGGTCTGCTCTCCGGCAATGTGGTGCAGGTACCGGTGGACATCCCGGTCAATGCTTGCGGCAACTCCGTGAACGTCATCGGACTGCTCAACCCGGCGACGGGCAACGTCTGCGTCAACGGCTAGCCGACCAGGTCACTCGCCGCGCCGGGACCGGGCGGGTCCCGGCGGGCACAGATCGTCCGGCTGACATCACCAGTTGACACCAACGCCGCTGAACGAGGGCAGACAACGGCAACTCTGCCCGCAGTGGCAGACAGTCATAAGGGCCCGTTCCGAGAGGTCGCGCCACACAGCGATCGAACTCCTAAAGCGGGTGTCGCAGGTTCGAATCCTGCCGGGGGCACATGGCCAAGGGCCGGCTCAGGAGGGTTTCCTCCCGGGCTGGCCCTTGGCCGTTTCCGGTGTGCCGCTCAGGTGCCACTACGTCCGAGTGACGTCCTTGTCGTTGCTGTCCGAGGGGTCTCCCGCTGATGGATCAGCGCGGCCCGCGAGCTGCTACGGCCCATCCGGCGTCATCAACTCTGTGTGCCGGCCCCAGCAGTCGACTCCAGGGTGTTGCCGGTGCGCCGGAGAACGTAGAACCTGAAGTGAAGCGCTCCGGGTCTGGTGGGGGCTCCGGACTGTCCCGAGTTGGGTGGAGTCGAGTTGCTTGGTTTCAGGCTACTGGCGGGGTGCGAAGTTCGTACTCCACCGGGCTGAGCATGCCCAGCCTCTCTCCTAAAGCGGTGCTGTGAGAGGGCGTGTGCGACACAACTCCGCCGGTGCGGTGGCTGTCATCATCATTGGATGGCAGGCAAGCAGCTACCGACAGGGTGGTCTCTGGAAGAGATCCGCAACGTCTCCGGCGACCGTGAGGCCACAGCTCTCGACACCGATCGCGTCGTGACGTGGCTGGACTTGTCGGCAGAGTATGAACGGCTCTACCCCGAGATCGTCTTGGGGTTTCATGGGCTGTGTCTGGTGAAACCCGTCAACGACGACTGGTACATGGGCAGTCTGAACGACGACGGCAGTATCAACTGCTGGAGCGCCTATGGCGATCTCTATGAGGCGCATCGTGGTCTGTAGCCCCGGAGGCAGCGATGCCAGGTTCGCACGGCCCGTCTCAGTTTCCGTCTCATTGCCTACCCAGCTGACGTTGCTGCGTCACGGCAGCTGGGCAGGCGCTCAGGAGAAGTCGCGCCGGGTGAACCGAGTTTCGGTGTGGTTGAGCTGTTGGGCCGCCCGGACGAGGCGCATGGAGTTCCCACCAGGACTGCCGCGCAGTGATGCCCCGCCCGAACCTGGCAGGCGTCGACGTCATCCGATTCCGCCATGCGAGTTGGGTCCCTCGACGGGCAACTGGCCGAGCTCGCATGTGAGTTGTGCATCCGGCGTCGGCTAGTGTGTGCCTGCATCAGGCGGGTGATGGTGAGCGGGGAGCTGAGCACGATGAACGAGCGGCCGGGCGGCGGGATAGTGCCGATCAACTCATCTGTGGCACATCCCGCGCGTGTCTACAACGCCTGGCTGGGCGGCAAGGACAACTACCCTGCCGACCAGGAGGCCGCCGAGCTGGCGGCCGCGGCCAATCCGGAGATCGTCCCCGCCGTCAGGGCCAACAGGGCCTTTTTGGGGCGGGCGGTTCGAGAGCTGGCCGGAAGGTCGGGAATTCGGCAGTTCCTCGACATCGGGACCGGCATCCCCGCGGCGGACAACACTCACGAGGTGGCTCAGCGGGTCGATCCGGGTGCCCGGGTGGTGTACGTCGACAACGACCCGATCGTGCTGGCCCACGCTCGGGCGCTGCTGGTCAGCACCCGGGCCGGGGCGACGGACTACCTGGATGCGGACCTGCGCGACGCGGACCGTATTCTCACCGCGGCGCAGGACACACTGGACCTGTCGAAACCTGTGGCACTCATGCTCGTGGCGGTCCTGCAGTACATCCCGAACGACGACAATCCATACGTCCTCACGCAGCGCCTCCTCGACGCGCTCGCGCCTGGCAGCCACCTCGTACTCTCGCACCCGGCGTCGGACATCGGAGCCGATCAGGTCGCCGAGTCAATGCGCGTGTACAACGAGCGCGCCGCCGAGCACGCGGCCGCAACCCCTCGCTCGCACACCGAAGTCACCCGGTTCTTCGACGGCACGGAACTGCTGGAACCCGGAGTCGTACAGCTGCCGCAGTGGCGGCCCGATCGCGAAAACGCGGCCACTCCTGGCGCGCTGCCCATGTGGTGCGGGGTCGGAAGCAAGCCGTAAAGGTCAAGCGGTGCAGCGCCGCAGAGGGATCTCGTAGAGGGATCTCGTAGAGGGATCTCGTAGAGGGATCTCGTAGAGGGATTCAAACAGCCCGTCACGCGAATCTCCTCCGGCGCAGCCCTCGACACCGACATCGACCAGCGGCTGCGGCAACTCACCGCGCGAAAGAAGAAGGTCACCCACGTTGCTCGTGCGCTCGACACCCTTCCCGCGGACTCCGGCGCCTGCGCGGCCCTGATGCTGCCGGCCAGGCACGTCCTCGCCGGCGGGACCAGGCTGAGCGCATCGACGCCCTCCTTGCCCGCTGCACCAAGCAGTGGCCGGGACGGGGCAAGCTCCTTCGGCTGGAAGAACATTGCTCGGCGGGTTTCCGCACCGCGCTCAGGCCCCGGCTCGATCCCCTCCGCCGCGTCGGTGCGGACTTCCTGGCCTTTTTCCCGCAAGCCGCTACCCACCAGGGCAAATTCAACGCCGCCCCGCTCCCCCAACGCCTTCCCGACGCCTGGGTGGAACTCTTGCGAGCCCTCGCCGCCCCGATCCGCCCGCTGCGCCGCGACGCCGCGATCCGCTTGGGGCACAGTAGGACCGGCCCAGCCGATATTTGGTGCCGGCCGTGACGGCTTGCCGGTCTCTTTGCGGCTCGCCTGTCGACCACGGCGCCAGGCGACGTCGAGCTTCTGGACGACTGGGTACGGCGTCCGGACCGTCAGGTTGAGTGCGATGCCATAGCCTCTGCTTGATCATCAACGAGCCTTATCTGTTCAGCGGCGCCCGCGCCGTCCGCCGGAGCCGCGTCCGCCGTCGCCACCCCCGAGCCCCGCGGCCTTGAGAAGAAATCTGCCTTTTTTCCAGGAGACGCCATCCAATTCCCGCCTTGAAGCGTATCTACTACGAGGCAAGTTCCAGCAGGAGGAATGCAATGGCGATCTTCAGTGATCTCTTTCCTGCCAAACACCGTGACCGCCGGAACGATTCGACCTCGAGGCGCGACGACACCTCGATGAGGCGGCATCATCGCCGCCATCGTCGTTCCAGCTCCGACGATCACAAGTCTGGTCACGACAACTGAAGGCTGAGCGGACCGGGGACTGGAGGACCCGGTCCGCTCCGTCGTCGAGCCACGACGGACCCATGCCATGGTGCGTATCCCGCGGCACGTTCTGCGGCGTCTGCTGTCAGTGGGCGAGGATTCAGATGCCGTGGTGGCGGCCGCGCCACCGTTGCCCCCGCGCGAGGTGTTCCGGCGCTTCTGGCCCTACACTCGCGGTCGCCGGCGCTGGCTCGTCCCTCTCGTCCTCTTCAGCCTGATCGGACCCCTCGTCGACGCTGCCGAACTGTGGCTCTTCAAGATCGTGGTGGACGAGGTGCTCGTCCCACGAGATCTGAGACCCTTCCTCTGGATCGCGCCGACCTACCTGGGGCTCATCGTCGGCTCCGGCATTCTGGGGTTCGCCGACGACATGACGTCCACGTGGGTCAGCGAGCGGTTCCTGCTGGCGTTGCGCTCCGACGTGTTCCAGCACGTCCAGGGACTGTCACTCGGGTTCTTCGAACGGCGGCGGCTCGGAGACGTGCTGTCGCGTGTCACGGGTGACGTGGACGCCGTCGAAACTTTCCTGCTCTCCGGTGTCGCGGACGCGCTCTACCAGGTGATCCGTCTGGGTGTCTTCCTCGGTCTCCTTCTCTACCTCCAATGGGACCTGACGCTCCTCGCGCTCGTCATCGTGCCGCTGTTCTGGCGCGCCGCCCGGCACTTCTCCCGGCTGATCAAGGAGGCGTCACGGGAGCGCAGACGCCGCAGCGGTTCGCTCAGCGCGGTCGCCGAGGAGTCGTTGAGCAACGTGGCCCTGGTCCAGGCGTACAACCGGCAGAGCTGGGAGGAGCGCCGCTTCGAGCGCGAGAACGTCGGCAAGTTCCGCGCCGCGATGGCGTCGGCGCGGATCCGTGCCGTCTACCGACCGCTCGTCGAGATCATCGAGGTGTCCGGCGCCCTCGCCGTCATGGGTCTGGGCACCTGGAAACTGGCGCAGGGCCAGCTCACACTGGGCGGGCTTCTGGTCTTCCTGGCGCTGATCGGCAAGCTCTACAGCCCGATCCGCGACCTCTCCCGCCTCGGCAACACCTTCTATGCCGCGTCGGCCTCCGCGGAACGGATCATCGAGTTGCTGGACCAGCGCCCCCAGGTCGTCGAGGCCGCCGGCGCCCGGCGGACCGGCCGAGCGCGGGGCGACGTCGAGTTCGACGGCGTGTCCTTCCGCTATCCCGGCACGGCGCGCTGGGCGCTGTCCGGTGTGTCGTTCCACGTCGCCCCGGGCGAGACCCTGGCGCTGGTCGGGGCCAGCGGGGCCGGCAAATCCACGGTCGCGAAGCTGCAGCTCCGTTTCTACGACCCCGATCAGGGCACAGTCCGTCTCGACGGGCGCGATCTGCGGGACCTGTTCCTGTCCGACGTGCGGGAGAGCGTCGCGGTGGTGCTGCAGGAGACGCTCGTCTTCCACGGCACGGTGCGGGAGAACATCGCCTACGGCCGACCCGAGGCGACGGAGGCGGAGATCGTCGCGGCGGCGCGCGCCGCGGACGCCCACGACTTCATCCAGCTGCTTCCGGCGGGTTACGACACGATGGTCGGCCAGAGCGGTCGGACGCTGTCCGGCGGACAACGCCAGCGCCTGGCGATCGCGCGCGCGATGATCAGGGACGCGCCCGTACTGCTCCTGGACGAACCGACCACCGGCCTCGACGTACAGTCGGGCCGCAGGATCATGGACCCGCTGCGTCGCCTCATGGCCGGGCGGACGACCATCGTCATCTCGCACAACCTGCTCACCGTCCGTGACGCCACTCGGATCGTGGTGCTCGACCGCGGCCGGGTCGTCGAGTCCGGGCCCCACGACGACTTGCTCGTACACGGAGGGACGTACGCCCGGCTCCACCGGCTGCACGCCGTGACCGGTCCCGCGCAGGCGGACTCCTCGTCACAGGGAACGGTGCTGTCATGACCGATGCTCAGGCAGAACCGGCCCCGCCCCTGGCACCAGGCACCCGTCCGGTTCCGGGCTACGAGATCGTGGGGCACCTGGCGCGCACGGGATGGCTGGACCTGTACGACTCCTGGAGCGAGGAACGGGCCTGCCGCTGCGTCATCAAGGTGCTGCGTCCGGACCACCGCGACGACACGCGGCTGCGCGATCGACTGCTGCGGGAGGGCCGGTGGCTGCGGACCTTCGCCCACCCGCACCTGGTCCGCGCGTACGAGATCTTCGAGTCGCCCGAGCCGCTCGTCGTCCTGGAGACGCTGACCGGGGAGACGCTGTCCCACCTCATCGATCGGTTGGGGCGCCGGCCGGCCGCCACCGACGTGGCACTGCTCGGAGTGCAGCTGTGTTCCGCGATCCACTACCTGCATGGTCAGGGCGTGCTGCATCTGGATCTCAAGCCGTCCAACGTCGTGGTCGACTGCGGCCACGCGAAGGTGCTCGACCTCAGCGTGGCGCGGCCGCCCGGGTTCGCTCCTCCCGGGGTGGGCACGTTCTGCTACCTCTCACCGGAGCAGGCGCGCGGCGGAGGGCTGTCGGCCGCGGCCGACGTGTGGGGCATCGGCATCACGTTGTACGAGGTGGCCAGTGGTGACGTGCCGTTCGACTGCGGCGAGATCGCTGATGAGCCCTACAACCCGAGGACCGCGGAGGCGGAGGCGGAGGACGACAACGCCGCAGGGGGCCAGGACGACTGGTATCCGCAGCTGGAGGAAAGCGCCCCGCCGATCGCGTCGCGGCGGCGTCTGCCACGGGCTCTCGCCGCGGCCATCGACGGCTGCCTGCGGGACGACCCGTCGGCCCGGCCCACGGTCCCCGAGCTGACCGCAGCCTTCGGCGCGATGCTTCCGGGCCAGGGGCTCCGCGTCGCGCACACCTGAGATCCACCACGGCGGCTCGCAGGACGCGCCATCTGTTTCCGAGCCTGCCGGGTTACGCCATGTCGGCCGTGTTGAAGTGACCTATGGCAAGCACGGTGCCGTCGGGCGACGTCAACCGTGCGCCGGAGAGCGTCGAGGGGTCGACGGGGGCCGGGCCACCCCAGAATCCATAGCCCTCATGCAAGGTGAAGGTGCCGACGCGAACCATGGTGCCGTCGCTGTGCTCCAGCATGCAGGAGGCCTTGCCACTGTACGGAGTACCGGCTGCGGCAAGGTTGACTTTCATGTAGATCCAGCCCGGAGACCCGGGGTGGGCGTACATCTCACCGGTCGGCCTTCCGGGGGCCCGCGCCGAGGTCAGTCCTCCCTCCAACAGGCCGGCCTCGCTCTCGGCGGACTGGGAAGCGCCGGCCGTGGCCTCCTCGATCACGGTGCCGACCGCCCAGCCGCCGAACCCGACGGCGAGTACGAGCGCGGCCACGGCGGAGGCGACCCGCAGTCGTACCCGGCCGCCGAGGCCCATGCGAGGGATGCCGGACCGGCGGGCCTGCAGACGCCCCTCGCGCGCCGACGCCGCCTGCGTCAGCGCCTGCGTCACCCGGGTCTCGAACCCGACCGGCGGCTCGCTGCCGGGCAGCAACCCGATCAGCCCGTCGCCCACGAGGGTCAGTTGCTCGATGTACTCCCGGCAGTCCGCACAGCGGTCCAGATGGGCGACCGCGGCGGCCCGCTCGCGGCCGGGCAGTACGCCGAGAGCCAGCTCGGCGCCGACCTCCCGCAGCTTCTCGCAGGTCACGTCACTGGACATGGTTGCCTCGCTTCGGAGACTCGAGCGTGGTCCGCAGCTTCCCCATCGCCGTCCTGATACGCGTCTTGGCGGTGCCCAGCGGGATCTTCTCCCGGTCGGCGATCTGCTGGGCCGTCATTCCGTAGATACCCGCCATCACCAGGGCACGGCCCTGTTCGCGCGGCAGCTCGGCCACGGCGGCCCGCAGCCGGGACGACACCTCGTCGGCCAGCGCGTGCTGCTCGGGAGTCTCGCTGACGGCGCCCAGGATGGCGTCGAGGTCTTCGGGCGCCATCGGCTCCGGCCGACGCGAGCGGACGGCGTCGATGGCGAGGTTGTGGGCGATGGTCGTCAGCCAGGTCGTCACTGAGCCGCGGCGCGAGTCGTACATCTGCGCATGACGCCATGCACGCTCGAACGTCTGCTGGGTGATGTCCTCGGCGAGCTGCGGATCCCCGATGACGGCGATGGCGACACCGAAGACCGTGTGCTGGAACCTCCGTACGAACGTCACGGCGAGCTCCGGGTCACCGGTGGCCAGTCCGGACAGCAGAGCCTCGTCCGGAAGGCGACCCCCTGAGAACCGGAACCCCTGCATACCCGTATATACGGTCCGCCCGCGCCAGGAGATTGCCCGGCCTTTGCGGAAGTTCATGGTCCGATTCTTCTCGGTTCGGAGTGCAGGGCGCGACCGGACCCAGGTGCTGACGGGAGTGTCGCTCCCCGCACCGACCGCCGGCCGAAGACCGAAACAAGGTTCAGCCGCGTACGCACATGTTGTTACAGCACGTCGGCTGTAGTCCCAGCACGTCGCCGGGCCGGCCGACGTAGGGGCGTGGTTCAGGGGACCGCTCGCGACAGCGCGGTCAGTGGTATCGCAGCCGCTGCACCTACAGTCTGCACTTGCCGAATCGCTGTCGGGTGGCTACGGATCTGACGGAATCGCCTCTCTTGCGAGCCAACGCCGACCTGCAAATGGTTGCAGGCCAGGATCCCGGACAGGGACTGCAGCGAGTCACCGCGTCGGCATCGGCCATCGGACGGTTCCTGCTGGTCCGGCACACCGCCCGACAGCGCGGAGGCAACTCGACGGCCCCGGGACAGCACCTTCTCCCTGGTCTGCGCCACCCCCAGCGGGTTGGTGCCCCTGAAGTCGCGCGACGGGACTCAGGCTGAAGTGGGGGCAAGCCCGTGTAACCGATCTCGGGCCGATCCCGGCAAAGGGAGAGGAACCAGCGAGATCAAGCAGGCGCATGACCTGGCACGTTCGGTCGACGCACTGTGCCGACCCCTCGAAAACGCCATACCCGCGAGAGACAAGGCACCGCAGCCCTCACGATCGGCGGGGCCCGGCAGTGTCGGTGCTACCGGGCCGCGCGCCCCCTCTCGTGCTGCCCCGCAGAAGTTCGTGGAGGGGTGTTCAGCGTGATTGGGGCTTGAGCAGGGTTCCGTCGGTCGTCGACGGGGGCGGGGTCTTCGAGGGTGACGAGGGAGAAGAGGACTGAGCGGCCGTGGCAGGCCGGAAGGGTTGATCAGCCGCTGACCGTGCGCAGAAAGTGATCGGCGTCTTCCGGCTCGCCCAGTCGGCCCACCTCCAGCCAGGACCCGTCGGCAAAGCAGAGCCGGAAGGTGGCGTACCCGCGCGGCTGGCCCGCCTCGCCCTCGATCCGGGCTTGGTCGAGGGTGAACTCCGTGACGGTCCGGAAGTCGTCGGCCTTGGTCGGCGACAGTCGACGGCGAGGGGACGCGGCCACGCAGATGCGGTCGCGGGCCAGCATGACCAGGCGCTTGGGGCTGGGCGAGTGGCCGTACCAGCGCAGCAGCAGCTGGCCCGCGGTCAGGTTCCAGTCCCCGTCGAAGACGCCGTTGGTCGGATCCTGCCCGCGCTCTCTCTCACGAGAGCGGCCACGGCCGGAGCGCTGTGCGTCGGGTGGAGTCGTCTGTGGCCGTCCGGTCTGATGGCTCTGGCCCCGTCCCGACCGCAGCAGTTGGTCCAGTTTGCGGCCGAGTCTGTCGATCAAGATCATCGGCACGACCACGAAGAAGAACACCACGGCCCCGGCGTACAACAACCAGTGGTGGCGCGATTTCAGGCGTCCTTTGCCCGCGGCACGGTGAACGTCCTTGGGCGGTGCGGGGATGGGCTTGTGGATCTCACACCAGACCAAGGCCACGGGTTCCTCTCCCAGGATCTTCCGCGCCCGCCGCTGCACCCTGCGCTTCGCCATGCCGAAGATCCTAGTGCTGCCCCGCAGAAGCTCGTGGAGAGGTGTTGATTCAGAGGCTGGGGTCACCGAGTTGACTTGCTCTCCCTGCTGAAGCAGGGAGATTCTGGCCTTCCGGTCCGGTGCCGTGCCGCTACGCGGCACGGGCTACGGGCCGGATTCCGTGGCTTCCTGCTTCTTCGCGCTGTGCCGGAACCGGGGGTTCTGGTCTTACCCGCGCTCGGCAGGCTGTCACCGCCAGTCCGGCGGCCCCTTTGACGTTCTTCGCGGCGTTGTGGTCCCGGTCGTGGACGGTGCCGCACGCGCTGCACGTCCCGGTGCGTACGTGCAGGGGTTTGGGCCCGTCCTTGATGCCACAGGTTGAGCACACCTGGCTGGTCGGCTCGAACCGGCCGACCTTGATGAAGGTGCGCCCGTACCGTTGTGCCTTGTACTCCAGCCCCGTGCTGCGCAGCCTCATCGGGTGACCGCCGACGTTGACGGCCTCAACCCGCGCCGTCGCTGTGAGCCGGCAGGCGCGCGATACGTGCCGGCAGCACCGGGGTCGCAGGAGAGCGGGCGCCGTGGGCGGGCGACAGGTCACGCATGCAGGCGCCGCCACAGATCGGTCTGCGCACGGGCCCGATCCGCAGGCAGACGAGTTCCGTCGGTTCCGCACTGCCCAGACGAATCTTCAGCGGCTGGTCTGCCGGGCGAGGGCACCGCGTTCCGGCGGCCGCTCCTCAGGGGCGTCGACTCCTCCACGTTGGCCGGCTCGAGGCCGTTGCGGTTGTCCGCAGGCCAATGTGCCGGCCCCTTGCCGTTTTCCAGGGTGAGGGAGGTCGTGGGCGGTGTCGGCGTGCGGGCGCTGGGGCTTGAAGTCGCGCCGCGGTGGGGCGTGTTGCGTGGGAAGGCCTGTGGCCAGGGGCCTCACTCCTTCGCTGGAGTGGGTGTTGGAGGCAAGGACTCCGGCGAGGAGGGCAGTCCGTTCGCGTCGGAGGGGATGGGGCGCGCGAGGCTCGCCTGGGCACGGGGGCGGTTGCCGGCCGGATCCGCGACAGCTCGGGGGTCCGGCGCGGTTCGGACCCGCCATCTCGTTGTGTCGAGTCTGCTGACCAGCGGCCGCCGTGGGAGTGTTACCCACTTTCGAGTGCGCAGGAGGCAGGTGGTGAGGTGGCGCGCGCCGGCGGATGGTGAGGCCCGGTCAGCGCTGAAGCGGTTGGGGGGAGTTGTCGGTGCATCGATGTGGTGCGTTCATTGCATACATGGACGTTACAGCCGACAGTTACAGAAATATGGACAATTCGTAACACCCTTCACGTCTCGCCCACATTTGCAGGCGGGGGCGGCAGATTGCGGGCCACTCGGCCACCGGGCCGGGACCCCGCACACCAGACCCGCGGCACTCACGTGCCGGAACACGGGTCCGCCAGTACGAAACGAGGGGCAATCTTGTCCGCTTCCCTGTCTGTCACCGCCCGTCGCGTGGCCGCTGCCGCCCTGGCGGCCGGCGCCCTGGTCGGTGCGGCCACCGCGTCGGCCGCCGCCGACAACGGCGTGCGCCTGGACCGCCCGCAAGTGGAGATCAGCAGCGTGCAGTACGACTCCCCGGGCTACGACAACCGCAGCTACCGCTCCCTGAACACGGAGTGGGTCGACGTCACCAACACCTCCGGCCGCAGCGTGAACCTCGACGGCTG
This sequence comes from Streptomyces sp. NPDC029292, assembly GCF_055569295.1. Classification (NCBI taxonomy): domain Bacteria; kingdom Bacillati; phylum Actinomycetota; class Actinomycetes; order Kitasatosporales; family Streptomycetaceae; genus Streptomyces; species Streptomyces sp. NPDC029292. Next base: position 60,667 of record NZ_JBVHXR010000017.1, on the reverse strand, counting down.
GACGCTGTCCGCCGAGGACGGCCACACCTACACCTTCCACCACTACCGCCTGGAGGGCCACGCAACCGTCCGCGTCCACACCGGCATCGGTCGCGACAGCGACACCGACCTCTACCAGGACCGCCGCGACTACGTGTGGGACAACCACTCCGACACCGCCACCCTCAGAAACGACCACGCCCGCGTCATCGACACCGCCTCCTGGGGCAACGACCGCCACGCCCCCTCCTGGGGCAATGACCGCCACGCTCCCTCCTGGGGCGACGACCGCCGCGGCCACGAAGGGCGCGAGGGCCGTCACGAAGGGCGTGAGGGCGGCCACCAGAGGCGTGCCGAGGCGATGAACTAGCCACTGCCCGCGTCCACGGGGCGTGCCCCAGGTCACCGCCTGGGGCACGCCCCCCTTTTTCTTTTTGACCAGCCGGGAGGGCCGAACCCGCTGAGGCTCGTGCGCAGCGCGTACAACAGGCGCCCGCACCTGGTTCACCTGCCGCACCCACAGCGCCAAGAGGCGCTGTATGCCCCCGCGAAGCACTTCCGCATCATCATGCGGGAGCCAGCGCTCAGTGCGCTGGTCTGCGGCGGCCGTGGTGATGGCGAGAGCCACTGACCACAAGCAGGGCGCCTTGGCGGCCTGGCCATCACCGCGGCCGGTCCACCGCCCCAAGTCCTGCCGCTGCAGGACCGTACGGCCGACGGCCGGTTGGTGTGGGTGATGCCACGGGGCCTCCGCCGAGTGACGAACGGCGTCCCTGCCCGTACGCAGAAGGAGTTGGCCATCGACCGACACCCTCGCGCCCGGGCATCGGCGACGGCCGTCGGCAGGGCGCCAGGCCGTGCTGGGCAGCTGGCGTGGACGGGGTGCTCTGGCGTAGCCGTAGCCAGCCTGGAGAACTTGCCTGCGCCTATTTTGGTCCCTCCCACCGCACCCGGCCACAACACCAGCAGCAACCGGTGAATCCGAGCGGGGTGTCCGCGCTTATCACGGCCGCAGCACCACGACGGCCCGGCCACGACTCCGTTTTGCGAGACCGGCCTGTCGTGTCAGTGCGCGATGGAGTCGATCAGAGTGCGTGCACCCTGACGGAGCAGCGCGACAGCGACCGAGGTGCCCAGGGTGGCCGGGTCGAGAGGGCCCTCCCATTCGTGGGCGTTGAGGACGGTCTTGCCGTCGGGGGTGAACACGCAGGCGCGCAGGGACAGTTCACCGTTGCGTTCGGCTTTGGCGTATCCGGCGATGGGTGAGTTGCAGTGGCCTTGGAGGACGTGGAGGAACATGCGCTCGGCGGTGGCTTCGCGGTGGGTGTCGGGATGGCCGAGGCCGCTGGCCGTGTCGATCAGGTCGGTGTCGTTCTCGCGGCACTGGAGGGCGAGGATCCCGGCGCCGATCGGCGGCAGCATCACCTCGGTCGGGAGGATCTCGGTGATCACGTCCGTGCGGTCGATGCGTTGGAGGCCGGAGACGGCCAGGAGGAGGGCATCGGCGTCGCCCGCGGCGAGTTTGTCCAGGCGGCGGTTGGCGTTGCCGCGCATCGGTACACAGTTCAGGTGGGGGTGGGAGGCGGCGAGCTGGGCGATGCGCCGTACGGAGGAGGTGCCGACGCGGGTGCCCTCTGGTAGTTCGTCGAGGGTAAGCCCGGTGGGGTGGACAAGAGCGTCGCGGATGTCGTCGCGTTTGAGGAAGGCGGCGAAGACGGTTCCGGCCGGCAGGGGCCGGTCGGCGGGGACGTCCTTGACGCAGTGCACCGCAAGGTCCGCCTGGCCGGCGAGGAGGGCAGCGTCGACTTCCTTGGTGAACGCGCCCTTGCCCTCGACCTGGGCCAGGTCTCCCATCCACTTGTCGCCGGTCGTCTTGACCGGCACGACCTCGGTGCGGATGTGCGGGTGGAGCGCCGCGAGTTCGCTGCGCACGCGCTCCACCTGGGCGAGCGCCATGGGCGAGTCGCGGGAGACGATGCGGATCAGTTCAGGGGCCGACATGCCGCCCACGATAGACCTTCACGGGCGGGCACCGAGCAGCAAGGCCCATCTCATCGGCGTGGCAGGCGAGTTGGAGCCTTCGGGCAGGTGCGCGAGGAAGGTGTCGACGCGGCGCTGGTGGCCGGGCGGTCAGGTGGCCTGTGGGAAAGGTCGTCGACTTCGTACAGGCCGCCTGGCTCCAGCAGGCCGCTCAGGTCCTGCAGCCGGTGGAATTTGCCCGGGCGGCAGTCGACTTGGGCAAGCGCGAGGCGTGGGCCTTCGCAGGTGTCCAACCTCCGGTCCGCGCCCATCGCGGCGAAGGTGATCGCGGATCGTCGCAGTGGTGTTCGGCGGCGATGGCCTGGATGGCGGGCTCTGCTTCCACGCTGAGGAGGCGGGCGTCCGGGGACATACCGTGCAGGAGCCAGGATGCGCCGACGCCGACGCCGACGCCGCGGCTGCGGCTGCGGCGGGGGCGGGGGGAAGCTCCAGATGTTCGGCCGCGCCGGCTTCGCCCTCCTCCGCAAACGTGTCCTGCTCTACTCATGATGTGGAGGTCACGTCTGATCCTCAAGGAGTCCGAAGCCCTCCGGGAACCCCTCCAGGAACTCCCGCCGCGCCAGATCGGTCTCGGCTTCAGCCATCGTCCCGAGCAGGTCCATCAACTCGCGCCGCTGGGCACCCGACAACTTGCTCACCAGGTGGGCAACACTCTCAAGGACCTTGACAGCATCGTCCGGATCCATCTGCTCGTCTTCACTGCCCTCGATGAACCAAAGGACATCAACCAGAGCCTCAGCCAGGGCATGGGTCAGAGACGGATACACGGACATCGAGTCCCTCGATTGGCCAGCGAAGAGCGGTTCGGACACCCCACCACACGCCGCTGACATCGCGGTCAGTTAGCCCTCCATACAACGAGAGCCAGAGCCGAGGAGCGGGCAACGTTTGTCGACGGTTTTAGGCAGCACTTAGCGATCACAGGGGCCCGAAAATATCGATGAGAACTGGCAACGCTGTGAGCGTGACGGGGCTCTTTGAATCTCGGCAGTGATGTTCTTCCCGTCAGTGGGCTGTGGCTGGCCGCATCGTCAGGTGTCGTATTCGTCGGGGAAGCGCATGTTGGGGCCGCCGACGTGCAGGCCGAGTGGGACCGCGCGCCCCTTCGGCTCTTCCCATGCCTCCTGGCGGCCGAGCGCGGTGAGGTCGAGGTAGTGGTAGCCGTTGTGGAACTCCTCGATGCCACGGCCGAACGTGGAGTAGGTGTGGAAGACCTCGTCGCCGACCCGGAGGAAGGTGCTGATGCCCGGCCAGTCGCCGCGCATACTCTCCGTGAACGGCATTCCGGCCTCGGCGAGTTCGGCCTCGGTGCGGTGGAAGATCTGCACGGGCGCGAGCCGATCGTCGACGGTCGCGTGGAAGTCGTAGTTGAAGTCGCTGCCGGCCGAGGAGTACCAGGGGAACGTCCAGCCCATCCGCTCACGGAACGCGGCGAGCTTCGCGTACGGCGCCCGTGTCACCGCGACGAGCGTGGTGTTGCGGACGTGCAGCTGCCTCAGCCTGCCGATGCCGTCGGCGGCGGAGGAGCAGCTGGAACAGCCGGCGTCGCGGGGGTGCTCGCTACCGTCGGCATCGATGTCGTAGGCCCACATGAAGTGGTGCATCACCAGCTGCGGCCGCCCCTCGAACAGGTCGAGCAGGCCCACGTTCCCGTTCGGCCCTTCGAACACGTACGGCTTGTCGATCCGAACCATCGGCAACCGTCGGCGGTCGGCGTTGACCCGGTCGCGCGCCCGGGTGAGCTCCTTCTCCTTGGCCAACAGCTCCTTTCGCGCGGCGAGCCACTCCTCGCGCGACACCACCTCGGGCAGGTTCCCCATCGACATGTGCACCTCCAGAGCTAATCTCAAATTTGTACCTTTTTATAGACTATGTGCAGGCTTGCACCGCGACTGGCCGTCGTCGGCGTGACGACGACGAGCTTGTCTCGAGCCAATTAGGCGGCGGGCTCGTTCAGCCGGTGGCGGCACCATGCCCGGCATCGGTCCGGGCCCGGGTGTGGGCGAGCCATGTACTGCTATGCGCACGATGAGATAGCAGACCTGCTGAAGATCAAGGTCGGCGACGTGGAGAACGCCCGCTACCTCTTCCGCAACAAAGTGCGCACCAGATGGAGCGCGGACGGCGGCCCGGTGAGCGCACCGCCCCAGCAACGGGTGCGGTAGCCGTTGGAGCCGCCCGCGTCGGCGGTGATCAGCAGGCGGGTGGCCCGCGGGTAGTCGTGCTGGCCGCGAGCCTGCCACCACCGGCGGATCGAGGCGAGTGCGAACTCGGCGGTGTCGTGATCGCATCCGACGCTGACCCAGCCAGTGTTCGCCGCGAGATCGTAGATTCCCTAGGGGATCGCCTTGCCTGGTCCCTGCCTGTCGAGGAAGTCATGTGTCTTGACCCGCACCGGCTCTCCCGGCCGCCGCCACTGGCGTCCGGCGTTCTTGTAGTCGCCGACCAGCTCCTTCTGCTTGGTGTCCACGCTGATGACCGGATCCTCGGCGCCCAGGTGGTCCGTGGCCTGGTCGTTGATGTAACGGAACTGGGCGTCGCGGTCGGGATGCTGGGTGCCCTCGATGGTCTTGGCATTCGCCTGGAGGCTGAAGCCCTCTTCCCTCAGCAGGTCACCGACCATGTCCGCGCTCGCCCTGTGCCGTTGGCGGGCAAAGTCGGCTGCAAGGTTTCGGGTCGACTTCGTCGTCCTGCGCAGCGGCGACATCGGATCACCCCGCACATCCGGTTCCACCGACGCCAACAGCGCGGGACGCAGCCCGGAATTGATCTCCGTGGCCCGCTTGCGGCCGCCACCAGGCCGGCGCACCCGTCCCAGCGGCGCCTCGCCCTCCTCGAGTTCGCCCACGCCCTATCGGACCGTGGTCTCGCTGACCCCGGCCGCCCACGCAACCGCCCGGACCCCGCCATGCCCCAGAATCCGGGCCTCCGCGCCCCTCAACAACCGACGTTGCCGCTCGTCCTGATGCGGGAACAACACCCCGAATCACACAGCGAGTTGACCACGCATCTCATCAGGGACGCGCATAGCACGTCAATGAGCCCCAGCACGGGAAGCAACATGTTGATTCTCTGCGAGCCCATAGGGCGTGCTGCACGTGCGGCGGCGGGGTGTCAGCCGAAGTCGTCGTCGGAGGTGAACGTGACGGGCAGTTGTTCGGGGCCGCGCAGACCGCCGGAGCGCCATCGCAGTTCGCTGGTCGGCACGGCCAGGCTGAGGTGGGGCAGGCGGCGCAGGGCGGTTCCAATGGCGATCTGGCCCTCGAGCCGGGCCAGCGGCGCCCCCAGGCAGTAGTGGATGCCGTGTCCGAAGGCGAGGTGCGCGTTGTCCTGCCGGGTGATGTCCAGGCGGTCGGGGTCCGGGAACTGCGCCGGGTCGCGGTCGGCGATGGCGGAGGCGACCAGCACGGTCGCTCCGCGCGGGATTGTCACTCCCGCGATGGCGACATCCTCGCGCGCGAACCGGGCGATGCCGGGGTTGACCGGTCCGTCGTAGCGCAGGAACTCCTCGATCGCACCGGACAGCAGTTCCGGATCGTCCCGCAGCATCCTCAGCTGGTCGGGGTGGGCGAGCAGCGCGGCGATGCCGCTGCCGATCAGGTTGACCGTGGTGATGTATCCGGCCACCAGCAGCAGGAAAGCCATGGCGATCAGCTCGTCCTCGTCCAGCCGGTGTTCCTCGTCCCGGGTGGCGATCAGCGCGCTGAGCAGGTCGTCCCCGGGCCGGGCTCGCTTTTCCTCGAGGAGTCTGGTCAGGTACGAGCGCATCTGGCGCCAGGCTCGGTCGATCCGGGCCGGGTCCGGCGGCTCGCCTCCTTGAAGGATCATGTCGTCGGTCCACCGCTGGAAGTCGTGCCGGTCGGCGACAGGCACTCCGAGCAGTTCGCCGATCACAGTGACGGGAAGCGGCAGCGCAAAGTCCTCGACGAGGTCGGCCTTGCCGACGGGCACGATCGCGTCGAGCAACCGGTCGGTGATCTCCTGGACGCGGGGCCGCAGCTCGGCCACCCTGCGGGCGGTGAACGCCTTGGAGACCAGGCGGCGCAGGCGGGTGTGGTCGGGCGGGTCGGAACGGAGCATGGTGCGCAGCATCGACTCGCGCTCCGTGGCCGGCAGCCGCTCGAGGAGCCGGGGGTCCGAGGCATCGCGTACGTCGCTGCTCAGTCGTGAGTCGGACAGGGCTGCGAGGCCGTCTTCGTAGCGCGTGACCAACCATGCCTCGACGCCGCCGGCGATGACGGCGCGCCGTACCGGGCCGTCCTCGCGCAGCTGCCGGTAGAGCGGGAAGGGATCCGCCATGAAGGCCGGATCGGCGTAGGGCAGAAGGACCGGCTGCTGGCTCATCAGGCCTCCAGGGGCGTCACGCACGAACCCACACGGCGAAGTTGTTCATTTTTGATGCTATATGCCCGAATAGCTTGGGTCGGGGATGTCACCGAAGGGAAGGCTGCGATGGAGCGGACAACGTGCTGCGTGGTGGGCGGCGACCCCGCGGGAATGGTCCTCGGACTGCTGCTGGCCCGGGCCTGCGTGGCCGTCACGGTCCTGGAGAAGCACGGCACGGCGGCTTTCTGCGCGACTTCCGCGGCGACACAGTGCATCCCTCGACCCTGGCGCTGCTGGACGACCTCGGTCTGGCCGAGCGCTTCGCCCGTCTGCAGCAACGTCGGGTGACCAGGGTCCAGCTGCCGCTCGGCGCTGACGGTTCGCTGATCAGCGTCTCGGACTTCAGCGCGCTGCCGGGCCCGTACAACTACGTGGCGATGGTGCTGCAATGGGACCTGCTCGACCTCCTTGCCGACGAGGCCCGAAAGGAGCCGTCCTTCTCCGTGCGGATGTACACCGAGGCGACGTCCTTCCTGGTGGAGCACGGACGGGTCACCGGGGTGCAGTACCGCACGTCCGACGGCCGTACCGGCGAACTGCGGGCCACCCTCACGGTGGCCTGCGACGGTGGGGCTCGCTGGCCCGGTCGCGGCCCGAACTGCGACTGCGGCAGTTCACCTGCCCCATGGACGCCTGGTGGTTCCGGCTGCCACGGCGGGAGGGCGACCCGCACGGGCTTGCGGGAGGCGCAGGCGACCGGATCCTCACCGCGATGATCGACTGTGGGGAGTACGGGCAGTGCGCTGCGGTCATGGGACGAAGTGAAGATGCTCGACGTACGGCTCGACCGCCTCCGGCGCCGGCACGCCCGAGACTGCTGTGCATCGGTGACGCGGCGCACGCGATGTCACCGGTCTTCGGCATCGGCATCGGAATCGGCATCAACCTCGCCGTCGAAGACGCAGTGGCCGCCGCGCGGCATCTCGTCGAACCGCTGCGCAGGGGTGTGGTCGGCCTGCGGGACCTACGCGGCATCCATCCGACTCGGATGTCAGTGACTGACTCAGCTCGGGGCCACACGTGTTTGTGCGAGTTCACCAGGCGAGACGGCCGTCCTCGGCCTTCCCGTGCCTGCGCATCTCGTCTGCGAGGGAGTGGAAGTATTCCGCCAGTGAGTCATGGGTTTCGAACTGGTTCAGGTCACCGTCGCTCCATCGTCCCAGCATGCCTGTGCCGGTGTCGATGAACCGGCCGTAGAGCCAGTCCGTCTCCACGGCGAAGGGGATCCAGTCACGGTGCCATCCCAGGCATTCGCGGTCCGGGTAAGGCGACGGCTCCATTGCTTCGAGCTCGGTGCGCCATTCATACACCTGCACGATCTGTTCCACGGACAGCAGGTGCCAGCTGGAGGGAAGGAAGCTGCTGTACGGGCCGGCGAATTTGCCGCTTGCGTCATCGTCGGCCATTCGCACGCCGTTGTTGGTCAGCAACCACGTCCACATTTCCTGCGGGAAGCTCACGCCGAGACTTGCTTCGGCATCGGTGATCATCTTCGGTGTTGCAGGTCCGCACAGGGCAGCCGCGTTCTTGGGGGCGTTCCGCTCAAGCCACCTTGTGACCCGACCCCACGCCTGCCGGACATTCTCTGCCTCGCGTGACCGTACTTCATTCATCCGTGATCTCCAGGGTGTTCTGCACGGGTGTTCTGCACGCATGCGGTTCTTCGGAACGTGGCTGTTCATGGGAGGTTCGGCCCCGGTCCGACGATGGCAGGCAGTCGGCTGCCGATGCCGCCCGTGAGCAGGCGCCCGCAGGTTCCGGTTGCGGTCGTCGGACCGCGGCGACGTGTCGGCAGTGTTTGTGTAGGCGGGGCGTGCTGTCGGGTCATGGTGGAGACGCTTCGTTCAGGCGATGAGGCCGAGGGAGTTCAGCGCGGCTGCCACCTCTTGGCGTGCGGCCGTGTCCAGGCCGCGCAGCGGACGCGGCAGATTCGGCTCCCCGACCAGACTGAGCTCTTCGGCGGCGGCGGACACGACGCGCAGACTCCCGTACCGGCGGAACAGTGCCCACAGCGGCTCCAACTCCTCGGACAGAGCTGTGGCTTCGGCTGCGTCGTCTGCCTGGGCGGCGCGCGTGAGGGCGAGAGCGGTCTGCGGGAACAGCCCCCCGATGACCGAATACCAGGCGTCACACCCGGCGTTCAGGCCACCCGCGGCCGCCCAGTCACCGCTGACGCCGATGGTGACCGTCTCGGGAACCAGCGCCCGCAGTGCGTCCACTCGCGCCTTTGCCAAGGCCGGATCGTCGGGTACTCCTGGAATCTTGATCGAGGCGACAGCGGGCAAGTGGGCGATCCGGCCATGCAGTTCGTCGGTGAAGTGCACGCGGGTGGTGGCCGGGTTGTCGTACACGCACAGCGGCACCGACAGCTCGCGAGTGACGTCCTCGTAGAGGCCGAAGACCTCATCCTCGGTGAGGGGTTGGTACGTCATCGGGGCGAGCAGCACGGCGGAGGCCCCGGCCTGCTGTGCGTCCTCGGCCAGCGCCAGGACCTGGGAGGTGCGCAGCGCGCCGATGCTGACCATGACCGGGGTGGCGTCGGCCGCTTCGACCGCGATCCGTGTCGCCCGCGCGCGTTCCTCACGGGAGAGGTATGCGTAGCCGCCGGTGGAACCCAGGGCGCCGATCGAGTCGACTCCTGCGGTCGCGAGTCTGGACACGAGGGTGGAGTACGCCTTCTCGTCGATGCCGTCCTCGCTGGTCGGGGTGAGGGGGAAGGCACTGAGGCCGCGGAACATGGGGACTCCTCGAAAATGTCGTAAGGACAGAGAAGGAAGCTTCGTGAAGGGAGGATGCGGTGTCAGCCGGTCGCCGCAACGGCCGCGCCTTGGCTCATCCCGTTGCCTCGAACAAGGAGCGCGGCAGAGTGAAGCCGACGTTCCAGACCCCGGCGTCCACGATCTCGAAGATGCGGAGGTCTCCGGCGAGGCTGCAGAGCACGTAGGCGTCCTCGGGTGCCAGGCCGTGTTGCTCCACGATCAGGTCGATCATGCCGCGTACGGCCGTTCTGGCGCCCTGCATCAGGTCCGCGTGGATGCCCATCGTGCCGTAGTAGCCGTCGGTGTCTGCCTGCGGTCCGGAGAATGCCGGGACGGTGAAGCGGGGTGTGGCGAGCGTCTGGTGGCGGACGTTGAATCTCAGGGTGGCCGTCATGTCGGTTTCGATGGCGCTGACGCACACCTCGCCGTCGCCCTGTGCCGCGTGGGGGTCGCCGCAGGAGAACATCGCGCCGCCGCGGAAGACGGGCAACTGCAGCGTGGCGCCTTGGGTGAGGTGCCGGGTGTCGACGTTGCCGCCTCCTTTGTGCGGGGGGGGGGAACGCCGAGGCGGTGTCGATGTCGTCCGGCAAGGTGCCCATCACGCCGAGGAACGGGTTGATCGGGATGCGTACGCCGGGAACCAGCTCGGTGAGGTCGCCTGCGCTCAGGTCGAAGTAACGGATGAAGGGATCGGGGAAGTCCTCAGGCAGGAGGCCCAGTTGCGGGAGTACGGCGCACCAGCCCCACGCGCCGGGGGTCAGTTCGAGGATATCGATTTCGAGCACGTCGCCCGGGCGTGCTCCTTCCACGTGGATCGGGCCGAGGAGGTGGTAGAGCATGGTGAAGTCGGCGGTGGTGTGCTCGTAGGAGATTCCTTGGCGGATCTGCCCGTGGCCTGCCATTTTGAGGTCGAAGTGGACGACGTCGCCCGGCTGTGTGCGCAGGGTGGGTTCCAGGGAGGCGTCCCATGCGTGGTGGACGCGGCTCCCGTCGATGACATGTTCGCGAGGCATTGGTCGGTCTCCGGTTCCTTGGTCTTTCGGTCCGAGTGCGCGTGAGGAGCCGTCAGACGTGGGTGCCCGAGGCCCAGGTCGGCCCGCGGTCCAGGCCGTCGAGCAGGGTGCGGATCGCCGTGGTCAGGGTGGGGACGTCGGGGGCGTTGCCCAAGCACAGCCTGACCCCCCGGGGGCCGGCCTGGTCTCCGGCGCCGAAGTACACCGTGGGGCTGATGGAGATGCCCAGGCCGTCCGCGAGCGCGACCACCTCGGACGCGCTCCATGGTTCACGCAGCTCCACCCAGGCGTGCAGCGCGGCGGTCCTGACGTGGCTGATCTCCCGGTGCCCGCCCAGCAGTTGCTCGGCCGCCGCTCGTCGGCGTGCCATCTCCTCGCGTTGCCAGTCGAGCAGCCGGTCCGCGGTGCCGTCGTCGAGCCAGCGCATGGCGACGGCGGTGGAGAGCGGCGAGGGGTTGAAGACGGTCGCGCGGTTGAGGGCACCGAGGCGGTCGGCCAGCTGTGGCGGTCCGGCGAGGAAACCGCAGCGCAGCCCCGGCGCGAGGGTCTTCGACAGGCTGGTGAGGAAGAGGGTGCGTTCGGGTGCCAGGGCGGCCAGCGGGGTGACGTCGGTGTCCGTGTCCGGGAGCAGCAGTCCGAAGACGTCGTCCTCGATGATCAGCAGGTCGTGGCGGCGAGCGATGTCGACGATCGCCTGCCGTCGCCGCGCGGAGAGGGTGATGGCGGTCGGATTGTGCGCCGTGGGCATGCAGTACAGAGCTCGTGGCGCCGTACCGGATGTGCAGGCCTCCTCCAGCGCCTGAGGGATCAGACCCTCCGTGTCCATGGCGACGGCAGACATCCTGATGCCCAGCAGCTGCGCCGCGGACTTGACCCCGGGATACGTCAGCGCCTCGGTGAGGAGCACCTCGCCGGCCCGGAGCGACGTGGCCAGCGCCACGAGGAGGGCGCCCTGGCCCCCGTGGCAGATCGCCACCTGCCCGGGGTCGACATCCAGACCGCTGCGCGCCAGCCACCTGCACGCGCTCCGGCGGTGCTCGTAGCTGCCGAGGTCGGGTGCGTAGCCGAGGAGCGCGCCGACGTCGCCGGTGGTCGACACCGCCGTGAGTGCCCGGCGCAGCAGTTCCTCGTGCATGCCCCTGGCCGGGGCGTTGACCGCCATGTCGAGCCGTCCGGTACCGGCCGGCTGCCCGGAGGCCGACTGCGCCGAAGCCGGGGTGTCCCGCAGGTGGGGAATGCCCGAGACGCCCGAGACGAAGGTGCCTCGCCCGACGGTGCTCCTGATCAGCCCCTGCTGCTCGGCCTCGCGGTACCCGCGGCTCACCGTCGGAACGGCGATGCCCAGCTCACGCGCCAGCTCACGGTGGGTCGGCAGGCGGTCCCCCGCCACCAGGCGGCCGGTCGTCACGGCGGTGGCAATCGCATCCGCGATGCGCCGGTAGACCGGTCCGGTCTGGACTTCTTCGTCCAGCAGGTCCGTGAACAGGCTGGGGTCTGCCGACATCACTCTCCCATTGGTGTAGATCGATCACTCCTACAGATCGATCATGACGCTCGTGGTGGGACGAGCACAGCACACTGTTACCTGTCCGGGCTGCACGCCGTCCATCGGGTCGATCGCGTACTCGACCTCGCCGTCGTCGATCCTGGACACGCAGGTCCCGCACAGCCCGGTGCGGCAGGAGGCTTCGGGGCGCAGACCGGCCTGTTCGGCCAGCGCGAGCAGGCTGAAGGTGTTCTCCCGCCACTCGACAGCGATCCCCGAACGGGCAAAAGTCACGACGATCGGCCGCCCGTCGGCGTCCACCGCCACCGGACCGGCCTCCGCGGCATCGCCGGCCCCGTCGCCGAACGACCGTGCCGCCCCGAAGAACTCGAAGTGCACCTGGTCGGCGGGAACGCCCCGGTCGGTCAGGCCGGTGACCATGTCCTCCATGAAGTCGGCAGGCCCGCAGATGTAGTAGTCAGCCTCCAGCGACGGCAGGCTCCGCTCCAGTGCGGCGGGAGTGAGCCGCCCGGCCTCGTCGAAGTCCCGTCCGAGGACGTCTTCGGACCCGGGACGGCTGAACATCAGATGGCTGTGCAGCTGCTCACCGGACGCGACCAGGCGGCGCACCTGGGGGCCGAAGGCGAGATCGTGCGACGAGCGGGCCCCGTGCGCGAAGAGGACCGGGCGTCCCGGCTCGCGCTCGGCGAGCTGTTCCAGCATGGCGAGCATGGGCGTGATCCCGATCCCCGCGCTGATGAGCACCACCGGCCGGTCGCCGGGCTGGACGACGAACCGCCCGCGCGGCGAGCGGGCCAGGAGCTGCGCCCCCTCCTCGACCTGTGCGTGCAGATGCCCGGAGGCGACCCCGGCAGGGATATCCGGCGACGCGGCCGGCGCGGGCTCGCGCTTGACGGCGATACGGTAGCCGTGGCCGTCCGCACTGCGCCCGACCAGCGTGTACGTCCGCACGACAGGCTTGTCGGCGCCCGGCACATCGAGCGACAGGGTCAGGAACTGGCCCGCCTCGAAGTCCGGCAGGCGCGTGCCGTCCGGGTCGGCCAGGTCGAACGAGACCACCTCGGCCGCTTCCTGGCGGCGGGCCGTGACGAGGAGCGCACGGTCGCCGGACCACGCGTCGTCTCCCTGGGCGCGGCGGAGCAGTCTCTCGGCCTTGGTGCGCAGCGCCGTCGGCAGCGCGGAGCAGGCCAGCACGCGGCTGAGCTCCTCGACGCCAGGTCGCTGCAGATGCATTACGCGGGCCAGGTCGGCCACGGACATGTCGTCCTCGCCGCGGTGCAGCAGCTCGATCTTGTCGCCAGGGCGTACGAGACCGGGTTCGACGACGCTGCAGAAGAAGCCGACCCGTCCGCTGCGCAGATAGCGGGTCGGGAAGTCCTCCTCGCCGAGCCGGACCGCCATCTTCCGGCAGGGGATGCGTGGCTGCGTCACCCGCAGCCGGACGTCGCCGATGCGCAGTTCGTCGCCGAGCATGACCTCGTCGTCCGCGGGACCCTCGATGGTCAGGTTCTCGCCGAAGGTGCCATGAGGCAGCCGGCGGCCGAGCTCGCTGTCCCAGCTGTCGTAGTAACTGCGCTGGTAGAAGAGCAGCGCGCGGTCCAGATCGTCGGCGTCGTCGACGTGGTCGTCAGTGACCAGCCCACTCGCCTCGACCCGGACCGGGCCGTCCGTGGGGCGTTTGTCGAAGCCGGTGATGATCGTCTCCCCCTGGACGGTCATCGCCTCCGCCTGCCCGACATTGACCGAGAGCAGCGCCCCGAAGAAGTTGTGCGTCATGGCGCGAACGTAACATTACAATTCTCCGATGGTCAATGCATTGTCATTGGACAATCGGCATTGAGCACATGCGCCAGGTAACTCAGTCCAGCAAGCTCCGACACGTCCGCTACGACGTCCGTGGTCCGATCCTGGAGGAGGCCCACAAGCTGGAAGCCGAGGGCCACCGGATCATGAAGCTGAACATCGGCAACCCCGCCGTGTTCGGGTTCCAGGCCCCTGAGTCGATCCTGACCGGGATGATCCACAGCCTTCCCGAGGCGCAGGGCTACTCCGATTCGCGCGGGGTCTTCCAGGCCCGCACCGCGGTCGCGAACTTCTACCAGGAGGAGGGCCTCAAGGACGTCACGGTCGAGGACGTCTTCATCGGCAACGGCGTCAGCGAGATGATCTCGCTGGTCCTGCAGGCCCTGGTCGACCACGGCGACGAGATCCTCGTCCCCTCACCCGACTACCCGCTGTGGACCGCGGCCGTAACTCTGGCCGGTGGCAGGGCAGTTCACTACCGCTGCGACGAGTCGGACGCCTGGAACCCCGACCTCGACGACATCGAGAGCCGGATCACCCCCCGCACCAAGGCCCTGGTGCTGATCAACCCGAACAACCCGACCGGTGCGGTCTACTCCGAGGAGACCGTCCGCGGCTTCGTCGACCTCGCCACCAGGCACGACCTCGTCCTCATGTGCGACGAGATCTACGAGAAGATCCTCTACGACGGCGCACAACACGTACACGCGGCGACGTTCGCGCAGGACATTCTGTGCCTGACCTTCAGCGGCCTCTCCAAGGCGTACCGCGTCGCCGGATTCCGCTCCGGCTGGGTCGTGGTCACCGGCGCCCGCGAGCGCGCCACGGACTTCCTGGAGGGCCTGACCCTGCTGGCCAACATGCGGATGTGTGCCAACGTCCCCGCCCAGCACGCGATCCAGACAGCCCTCGGCGGCCACCAGTCGATCAACGACCTCGTTCTGCCGGGTGGCCGACTACGGGAACAGCGCGACGTCGCCCACCAACTGCTGTCCGAGATCCCGGGCGTGACCTGCGTGAAGCCCCAGGGCGCCCTCTACCTCTTCCCCCGCTTGGACCCCGACTTCTACGACATCCAGGACGACCAAGCCTTCGTCATCGAGCTGCTGCGGGCGACCCACATCCTCATCACCAACGGCACCGGCTTCAACTGGCCAGAACCCGACCACGTCCGCATCGTCACCCTGCCCAGTGTCAAGGACCTCCAGTACGCCATTGAACGCATCGCAGGATTCCTGGAGACCAAGCGGCGCTGAACGGGGCAGTCGCGCATCATGGTCAGTGCGGCCACGAAGCAGTACACGGCTCCCTGCAGGGCGCGCAGTTCGTCGCCGAGTTCCCGATCGGTGAGGTCGGTGCGCCACGGCCCCGTGGTGCCGACCTCAACGACGAGCACGTCACAGCCTTCGCTTGCGCGACACACCTGACCACCGACGAAGTCACCGGACTACTCCTCGCCCCGCTCGGAGAGCGATACGGACCACTGAACCCCGCGCTCACACCGCGCAGAACACCAGCGCGGATGATCTACGACAACCCATGGGTGCTGGCTCGCTCCACCCGTTACTGCGGACCACGACGTTGAACACGTCGGAGAGCCCCTGAGGCGCATAGACGCGCTACCCGCCGCCGGGCTCCAGCCGTCCCCTCAGACAGCACGTCGTCGCTGCGAGGTCATGTCCCGCCAAGGGACGTCCTGCTGCCCGATGAGCTGACAGCACCGCTGGAGACGACGCTCGTCCGCGACTCCACCGGCTCGCGTTCGCGCAACGCCTGCGAGGAGATAGCGGCAGTGCTGGCGGACAGGGCGCGCGAGGTGCGCACCAGAGAGGATCTGGTGGCCTTCCTGCGCTTGGCCGCCGAGGACCTTACGGCGAACCCGGATGACTGGGAGAACGATTCCCTGCCCGCCTTCCTGGAGGCCTGGGCCGCCTGGCTGAACGACTGCCCCGGGTGGTTCGCGAGAACCGGGGAGGAGGTTCCCGAATCACCTAGCTGGAAGTTCGTCGGGGACATGGTGATGACGGCCCGGGTCTACGAGTGAGGATCTACACCGAGGGCGCTTCTGCGGGGCACCGTGGAACCGACCTCTGGGCCGCTATGTCGTCGACAAGACGGGTTGTCAGGCAGGGGTGGTGTCCGGCATCACGGCTTCGTGCACGCCGAGCCAGTGAGGGCTCAAACCGCTGCGGTTGAGACACGTGAACAGCAAGCGCGGCAGCACACGAATGCCCAGCTCTTCGGCCAGCTCTCGCGCCGCGGCCTGTTCATAGGACTCGCCGACATCCACGGCGCCACCGACGACGACCTCATTGAGCCCCGGGAAGCGCGCCACCTGCTCCGACCGCCGGTGGACGAGGATCCGCTCACGCTCATCACGACACACCGTCGAGGCGACCCGATGCAGCCAGCCCCCGGGATGGCCTGCCGACGGCTGACCACGCCCTGCACACGATCTTGACATCACCGCTGATCGGGTGGCGCGGACAACGACTCCCGCGCCACCGGAGAAGGCGTCGACGCCTGGTCCGAGGCGCCGCCGTCCCTTCCGGCAGACCCGCCTTGGCAGAGCCCACCGACAACGCCGCTTCCCAGCACTTCGCGGAGACAGCCCCAAGGACCTCTGCCGGGAGGCCGAACAGGGGTGACGACAGATGTCCTGCAAATACGACACCTGTCGTGCTCAGCCTCAAAAGCAATCCCTCGATCGGGTAACGGCCCCCGGGAGAGTGGATCGAACGGCACATCACGACGGCGTCACCCAACGGCCCCTAGGCCCCGGCCCCCGCATTCGAACTTGCGCCTGAAGATTCGCCCGGCGCCGCCCGTGACGACCCGTTGATCAGGTCAGTTCTTGAGGCACGAAATCGCACACCCCGACCGCAGGAGGAACCCGTGAACCCCATCCCCGCTCCCGTCGCCGTCCCCCCTGCGTTCGAACGGCCCGCTCTCGTGACGAACACCGTGAACACCGTGGTGACACCGGCCGTGCGCAAGGTTGACGCCGCCGTCGCAGCCGTCGCGGATACGTCACGCCGAGCACCGAGGTGGGGGGCATGACCGAGAGGCAGACGCTGCACCAGTCCGCACGAGCCTGGGCCGAGATCGCCATCGGCCCCCTCACCGTCGTACGCGATGCCTCGCGCCCCGGGCCCACTCCCCGGATGTGGGAGGTGGTCCGGGAGACGGACGGCGAACGCTACTTCGTGAAGATCGCGCCCAGGCCGGTCTTCTACACGAGGGAGACCTTCGCCTATCGGTCGGCCGTTCCCTTCCTCGGCGCCGCGCGGGCGCCGAGGCTGGTGGCGTCCTCGGCCCAGCACCTCGCCCTGATCCTGACCGCCCTCCCCGGCACACCCTTGTCCCGGCTGGAACTGACTGACGCTCAGCGGCAGTCGGCGCACCGGCAGGCCGGCGTGCTGCTCTCCGAGCTGCACCAGGCCGGCAAGCTGAACCGGGTGACCCGCGCAGAGGCGGCGGAGGCAGTGCCGTCGGCCGCGGGCGGCGCGCAACGGTCCATCGAAGCCGCCGGAGACCGGATGACGGCCGAGGAACAGAAACTGGTGCGCACGCGCGCCGACGAGCTGCGCTTCGTCGGGCGCGTCCCGCTGGGGCTCATCCATGGCAACGCGCGGGAACGCCATCTGCTCTGGACAGACCGCTCCCAGCCGATGGCACTGATCAACTACGAGCGGGCGCGGTTCGCCGCCCTCGTCCAGGACCTTGTGCCCATGGCCTGCGGGCCCTGGGCCGACAACCCGCGCCTGCGAGACGCCTTCTTCACCGGCTACGGCCGGTGCCTGACCGGCCCGGAGGAGCGCGCGCTCGTCTGTCTGGCCACGGTGCACGCCGCGAGCCGTCTGGCCTGGGGAGTGATCCACGACGACCGCGAGGTCACCCAGCGCGCGCGTGCGACCCTGGCCCGGCTGGCCGAGGAGGGCGCCGCGTGAACGCTCCCTACCTGAGTCCGGCCCACGTCATCGTGCTGCTCCAGCGCAGCGACGGACGGGTCCTCGCCGTACAGCACACCGATGCCTCCGCCACCGCCCCCGGCCAGATCACCGTCATCGGCGGCACGCTGAAGCGGGACGAGTTCCTGGACGAGGGCGCTCTGCGCGAGCTGGCCGAGAAGACCGGAGTCCGCGTCGCACCCACGGACCTGGAGTTCTGCCAGTTGGTGCACGACCAGGCCCCGGACGGTGCGCGGATCATCAGCGTGCTCTTCACCGCGCAGCGGTGGCAGGGCGAGCCCCGCAACGCCGAACCGGAAGAACACCGCGCCATGCTGTGGGTCGACCCGGGCCGTCCACCGTCCGACTGCCACCCCTACACCCTCCAGGTCCTGCGGAACTTCACGGCCGGACGGCTGTACGGGACCATGACCGCGCCCGCGGGCGGAGGTGCCGCGTGAAACGTGATCTCGTACCAGCGCAGGGCGCCCCGGCCGGTGCCGGATCAGCCAGCCGCGGCACAGCGGCGGCTGTGCCTCCTCCGCCGCCTGCCGAGATCCGCTACGAGGGCCGGCACGCGAAGAACCCGCTGAACGAGGCAGCGTTCAGCACGATGCGCGCGCGGCTGCCGCACGTCCTGGCGCAGACCGCGCGGATGGCCTGGGCCATTGACCGGCGGGCCGTGCTCCTGCTGCTCGGCTGTCAGCTGCTGACCGGCGCGGCGGCGGCCGTCCTGCTGAAGTCCACGACGCACGCCATGCGTCCGATCCTGTCCGACGGTGCCGTGTCCGAGCGCCTCCACCAGGCGCTGCCCGCGCTGCTGGTCATCGCCGGCGCGGCAGCGGCCGGACGGGTTGCGACCGCGCTGTCCTCGTACGCCGACGGGCGGATCACACCGCCGCTTACCACCGCCGCGGACAGCGCCCTCGTCGAGGCCGTCTGCCGCGTGGAGGCCGCCGCCCGCGGCGAGGACGGCTTCGCGGACCGCCAGGAGGCCGCGGAGATGGGAGTGATCCGCAGCCACGTGATGGTGCAGGACGCCACCCGCTTCACCGCCGCCGTGGTCCGGATGATCACCGCCGGCGGGGTGCTGTCCGTGCTGCACCCGCTGATGCTGCCGTTGCTCCTGCTCGCCGTCATCCCTGCCGCCGTGGGCGCGATCCTGCACGCGAAGGTCACTTACGAGACCCACTACGCCAACGTGGGCGACCGCAACGTACGGCAGAACATGCGTGGTTGGGCGACCTCCCCGAAGTTCACCGACGAGATCCGCGCCAACGGCATGACCGGCTACCTGGTGTTCTGGAACCGGACGATCTCCGAACGCGTTGACGCGCGCACCCTCGCCGTGGCGCCCAGGATGCTGCGGATCGTGCTCGCCAGTTCGGCGATCGGCGGCGTCTTCCTCATCGCCGCGTGGGCCGCACTCGCCTGGCTGGCCGCCACCGGCCGGATCGAGCCGGCGACCGCCGCCACCGCGGTCGTCGCCGTGCAGACGACGCTCGCCGCCCTCAGCCAGCTGGTCATCTATGGCGCCGCCATGTTCCACAGCGCCCTGTACCTCGCCGACATGGACAGTTTTCTCGACTACGCCGCCGTACGCGCCCCCAAACGGGGCGAGTTCGCTCTCACCGGTCCGCTGGAGGAGATCCGTGTCGACGAGGCCGTCTACCGCTATCCCGGCAAGGAGACCCCGGCCGTGGCCGGGGTGTCGCTGACGGTGCGACGCGGCCAGATCCTTGCCGTGGTCGGCGAGAACGGTTCCGGGAAATCGACTCTCACCCGACTGCTCACGGCAATCTTCCTCACGGACAAGGGCAAGGTCAGCTGGAACGGCCACGATGTCGCCGGCCTCGATCCGGACCACCTGTGGGATCTGTCCGGGCTGGTCCCACAGAACTTCGCCCAGTGGCCGCTGTCCGTCCGCGACAATGTCACCCTCGGACAACCCCACGAGACCGAGGACGACCTGGTGTGGCAGGCACTGGAGGCGGTCGGCCTGCAGGAGGCGGTCGAGGAGCTTCCCAACGGCCTGGACACGCTGCTGGCGAGGGAGCTGTGGGGCGGCACCGAGCTGTCCGGCGGGCAGTGGCAGCGCCTGGCGTGCGCCCGGGCCCTGTACCGGAGAGCGGGCCTGCTGATCCTGGACGAGCCGACCAGCCAGATGGACGCCCGGGGCGAGCACAAGGTCCTCGAACAGATCAAGGCGATCGGCGGCGACTGCATCACGATCGTGGTCACCCACCAGCTCATCAACACCAAGATCGCCGACCGGATCCTCGTGATGGAACACGGCCGGATCGCCGAACAGGGCAGCTACGACGAACTCGCCCACGGCGGCGGCCTGTTCGCTGAACTCCTGGCCCTGTCCACCGACCGATGACCACCAGGGTGCCGCACTCTGACAGGGGCGCGGCACCCCTCGGCCCCGCCCGCTTTATGGAGGGAGAACACCGTGACCGCACCGGCCGTGCCCACGACCACCGCCGCACTCCTCGTCAACGACCACCAGAACTACCTGCTGCATCTACGGGACGCCAACAAGCCCATCTGCAGCGCGGGGCAGTGGTCGCTGCCCGGAGGACACCCCGAGGACGGCGAGAGCCTCGATCACGCCATCGCCCGCGAACTACTGGAAGAAACCGGCCTCCACATCCCCGATCTGGCCCCGTTCGCCATCGTCGAGAACCTTGACCCCAGCGGCGACGCCACCAGCCGGATCCTGGTCTACCGCGGCACCTGGAACGGCGACCCCGCCACGCTGCCCCTCACCGAGGGGATCATGCTGCGCTGGACCGATCCCGAGCAGATCCACTGGCTCACCATGGACCCCAAGACCACCGCGGTCATCCACCACGACCGAGTCGCCCCGCACATGGCCCGTGACACCGACGGGCAGTATCCCGTGATCCGCGTCCGCGGCACCGACACGAAGACCGTCCCGAACATCATCGGCGTGCACCTGTATCTGCAGCGGGACAGCGAAGTCCTGCTGGGACTGCGGCACCCCAACTCGGCCTACGCGGCGAACAAACACCACTTCCTGGCCGGTCACTGCGAGCAGGAGTCCGCCGTCACCTGTCTGATCAGGGAGGCGTGGGAGGAAGCGGCACTGGTGATCGAGGCCGAGGACGTCGAGTTCGTGCACGCCGTCCATCTCCTCGATGCGCCCGGCACGCAGCCGCGCCTGCAGCTGGTGTTCCGGGCCTGGCGTTGGAAGGGCGAGCCACGGGTCATAGAGCCGGACAAGTGCGTCAGCTGGGGCTGGTGGCATCCAGATGCTCTGCCGGAGCGGACCGTGCCCTACACCCGGGCCGCGATCGACGGCATCCGGCACGGGCGCCACTACACCGAGATGGGCTGGGCCTAGCCCCAACCCCCGCTTCCCCCCAGTCCGTCCCACCCGCTCACGGAGGTCACCACGGTGCCCGAACCTGCTCTGTCCCAATCCAGCACCACCCCAACGCCAGTCCCGACAGCGGCCAACGCCGACGCCGCTGCTGCCGCCCGGAGGACGATGGTCGCCCGTCTCGAAGAGACCGACAGCCTCCGGCCCGGCCCGGTGCGCGAAGCCCTGCTCGCGCTGCCGCGCCAAGCCCTGATGCCGCAGGCATACGTGCGGCGCAGCGCCCCGGACGAGACCCCGCCGCGCTGGGAGTTACTGGACTGGTCGCTACCCTCGGACCGGCCGGAGCTGCTGCGCGTGCTCCACAGCGGAGCCAGCGTCGCCGTACAGCACGACGGCGAACCCCTCCTCGGGCGCCCTCGCGGTATCCGGATGGGCGGCGCGATCACCGCCATGTCGAGCGTTCTGGGAATGACGGCCGGACTGCTGCAGCAGCTGGACCTACGCCCTGACCAGCGGGTGCTGGATGTCGGCACCGGCGCCGGGGTAACCGCTGCGGTGGCATGTGCCGTCTGCGGCGACGCGGGCGTGGCCACCCTCGACCTCGACGAGCACATCACCACCGCCGCCACCGGACACCTCTCCGCCCTCGGCTACCGGCCAGCCGTGATCACCGGGAACGGTGAGGCAGGCTGGCCCGACGGGGCACCGTATGACCGGGTGTACGTCTCCTTCGCCGTACCGCGCGTGCCGACCGCCCTGGTGGAGCAGCTCGCGCCCGGCGGCTTGGCGCTGGCGACGGTCGGGACCAGCTCGCCGTCGTGGCCGGGCCTGGCCCGGGTTGCCAGGACGGCAGCGGGCCGCATCGAGGCTCAGCTCCAGGCGGTGGAGTTCGGGCACCGCGCCGGCTGGGGGTGGGAACGCCTCTTTCTGTCCGCCGAATTCCGCCAGCAGATCGCCACCGAGGAAGGCCACACCGTACGCGTCCACCGTCCACCACCGCCCAGGGAGGCGCGGGGAATGTGGCTGGCTCTCGATCACCTGCGTCCCGGGCTGGTACGCAACTTCGGCGCCGAGCACCTGGAGATCGGCGCTCCGGAGTGCGGCTCGTGGGTACGCGTCCGGTCCAACGGCGATGGCACGTGCGCCGTCACCGAGTTCGGGCCCCGCGCCATCTGGCAGGAGATCGAGGAGATCGCTGCCCGGTGGCGGGCGGCCGGAGAACCCGCCGCGTACCGGCTGCACTTCGACGCGGACGGCCGGCAGTGGGCCAGCGCGGGGCACGGCCGCCACACCCTGTCCTGGCCGCTGATCGACCCGCGCCCGCAGCGCGAGGGAGGCCCGCGGTGAACCGCCCTGCCCATCGCATGCCCGCCCGGAGTGCCGACCCGCGCGAGGCGGACCTGATGTGCGGTCCGACAGCCCCGGAGCACGCCCGATGCCGGCCAGGCGTGCCCGAGCCGGTCGTATGGCTGGCGGCCGAGGCGATGACGGGTGTGCCCGCCCCGACACTGCTGGACCTCGGCGCGGGCACCGGCCAGGTCGCCGCCGCCCCGCCGCCCACACTCCCCCGGATCACCGGCACCCGCGGCCCCTACCCCGAGCCGAGCCGCTCGTACGAGGACGACCTGGCCGACTCCGCCTTCAGCAAGGTGAGCAGGCACCTGTTCCGCTCCGCCAGGAGCTGGACGCCCGAGCAGGTGGTCGGCTACCTGCGCACCACCTCGTTCGCCCGCCCCGACCTGTTCGAGCCCCACTCCGAGTTCGAAACCGAGGCGGAACAACTGCTGGCCCGGTACGCCACCGGCGGTCGGCTGGCCGAGACCGTCACGGTCACGGTGCTGCCGGCCCGCCGCCCGAGAGGTACAGCGTGAGCGGGCCGGCCGCCGGCGGGCGGTACACGGTGCCGGTCGACGTGCACGTGATCCTGCGCCGCAGCGGCGCCGAAAGTGAGCAGGTGCTGCTGTCACGGCGGGCGGGAGACGTGTACGCGGCCGGCCTGTGGCATCTGCCGTCGGGACACCTGGACGGACCACACGAGGACATCGTCGAGGGCGGGGTCAGGGAGGCCCGGGAAGAGACCGGCGTCGTGATCGACCCGGCGGACGTCGGCGGGGCGGTCACGGTCCATCACCGCGCCCCGTCCGGCCAGGCCCGTATCGGGGTTTTCCTTCAGGCGCGCAGCTGGCAGGGCGAACCCCGCATCATGGAGCCGGACCGGTGCGATGGGATGGGCTGGTTCCCGCTGGACGCGCTGCCGGAGCCGATGGTGGCGTACTGCCGAGCCGGGCTCGACGCCCACCGCCAAAACGCCCACCTGGCCCTGCACTTCCAGGACCCCGGCGACCCGATCGCCTACGATCCCCGGCTCGACCGGCTCCACCTGGTGCCCGCCGCCGACGCACCGCCAGGCCTGGTGCGCGCCTTCGCCGAGCAGACGGTCGGTCGGATCACCGGGTGGACGGACACGTCGTGGGCGCGGGAGGAGAGCCGGGTGTGGCGGGCTACCGGTCCCCGCGGTGGCACCTGGTACGTGAAGATCCACCAAACTGACAAGTTCCACCGCCGCGAGGTGCACGCCTACCGCCACTGGGTCCCCGCCCTCGGACCACGAGCACCGCGGCTCGTCGCCACCGACGGCGCCCACCGCTCGGTGATCCTCACCGAACTGCCCGGACGCCCCCTGCACGGCCGAGCCCTGCCCGCCGCCTTGGAGCGCGAGGTCCACCGGCAGCTCGGTGAACTCGCCGCACGCTTCCACCAAGCGTCCGAACCCCAGCCCGCTCCGCCACCGGGCCCCGGCAAGATCCACCGCCATCTTCAGGCCGCCCGCCCGCTGCTGGCCTCCGGCGACGAGGACCTCGCCCTCGCCTGCGCCGGACTCCGCGACACACTGCCCGCCGTCCTGTGGGTACCGACCCTGGGCGACCTCCAGCCGCGCAACGTCCTCCTCCGCGACGACGGCGCTACCGGTGCCGTGGACATCGGGCTGATCGACTTCGAGCGGAGCGAACTCGGCCCCGCCGTACGCGACTTCGTCCGTCTCGCCGACACCTGGCTGGGCCGGCCCGATCTCGTCGAGGCGTTCTTCACCGGCTACGGCCGGCCCCTGACCGACGACGACCGACAGCGCCTGCGGTGTGAGGCCGCGCTGGACGCCGTCAGCGGCATCGCCTACGGCCGTACCCACGGTGACCCGGAAGTCGTCGAACGCGGACTGCGCACCCTGCGCGCCCTGCGCACCAACACCTTCATCTGAGACCGCCCCCAGACCAGGCAAGGAGCCGTTGAGGTGGGATACACCACGCCCGACGAGTGGGACGCGCACTACACCGGCGGAAAGACCTTCCGGCGGCTGGGCGGCGTCGAGCGCCAACTGCTCGCCGCACACGCCCCGGCCCCCGACGGAGGACTCGCCCTGGATATCGGCTGCGGGCTGGGCGAACTCGCCCGCCACCTCGCCGAAAGCGGCTACGCCGTCGACGCGATCGACTACGCCCCGGCCGCGGTCGCCCTCGCCCACCGCGACGGCGACGGCGAGGACACCCCGGCCATTACCTACCGGCGCCTCGACATCGAGCAGGACAGCCTGGACGACCTTCCCCATTCCGCCTACGACCTGATCACCTTCCGCCTCAGCTTCGCCTTCATCCGCGACCGCACCCGTGTGACGAACCGGCTGCGCGAGCGACTGCGCCCCGGAGGCGCCCTCTGTGTCATCACTCCCCTCGCCGCGGCCGTGCCGGACAGCAAACGGGACATCGCTCTCGACGAAGGCGAGCTCGGCCTGCTGTGCGCGGGCTGGACGGTCGCCGAACGCGACGACGCCGACGGGCTCGCCTTCGTCATCCTGCGCGATCCCGCCCCCGCCCAGGTCGCGTTCGCGGCGTCTGGCTTGCCGGCCGGGAGAACTTACCTCGGCCGGCCGCCGTGCGATCGGCGTCACCTGCCACGTCACGGACGAAAGCCAGACGGCCGCGATGGTGGAACGCGCGGTCACGACGTTCGGTCGCCTTGACATGGCCTTCAACAACGCGGGTGTGCAGGCGCCGCCCAGTGATGGTGCCGACGAGCCTGCCGAGAACTTCGACTGTGTGAACGCGGTCAACCTGCGCGGCGTCTGGGCCGGCATGAAGCACCAGCTTCGCCAGATGCGGGAGCAGGGCAGCGGTGGCACCGTCAACTGCTCCTCGTTGAGAGGGCTCTTGGGCATGCCGGAGCGTGCCGCCTCATGCGTCCAAGCACGGGGTGATCGGCCTGACCAAGAGCGCCGCGTTCGAGTTCGCCCCCAGGGCATCCGGATCAATGCGCTGGGCCCCGGGTGATCGACACCCCCATGGCCGCTGGCATGCTCGAGAGCCAGGCCGCCTCCATGGCAGAGCTCATGAAGGAGCAGCCGATCGGGAGGCTGGGCGCGCGGACGAAATCGCCGCAGCCGTCCTCCGGCTGTGCAGCCGGGGGCAAGCCTCGTGGTCGGTGTCGCGCCGCCGGTCGATGGCGGCTTCACCGCTCACTGACCGAACGCCCTCCCACGCGCTGACGAACGATGCCAGACCGCCACGCATGCGTCGTCGTCGAACGGCAGCGCGTCCGCCACCCCGTGGATCGCGGGCGCGAAATGTGCCGGACGCTGGGCGCGCATCGCCAGGGACGGCTCGACGGGCAGGACGTGCCGGTCCGCGGGTTCGTACGAGCCCGCGCCCGCCCCGACGTTCACGACTGTGCGGGCGTCACCCGGCGCGGCATGCACCAGGGCGGCGATCCGGGGATCGGATAGGGCGGATCCGCGCATAGCCCTCGCCGACGCGGCCGTAGTCCGTGTCACCCATCACCTGCGACATACGATCTTCCTCTTAACTCGCCGAATTCTTAGGGAACTTGATGGCCACAGCGCACCAGGGCGAGGAAACGCTGACGGGCGGGGGCGTCAACCACGTCGTCCGCAGCGGACGGACGGTCCGGCGCCCCGCCGGACCGTGGAGTACCACCGTCCAAGCCCTGCTCCGGCACCTCCGCGAGGCCGGGTTCACCGGCGCCCCGCTCGCCCACGGTTTCGACGCCGACGGCCGGGAGATCCTGGACTTCCTGCCGGGCGAGGTGGCGCACTACCCGCTGCCCGACTAGGTACGCACGGACGCCGCCCTCGCAGCCGTCGCCCGGCTGCTGCGCGCGTACCACGACGCGACGGTCGGCTTCGTGTCACCGCCCGACGCACGGTGGTATCTGCCCGCGCGGGAGCCCGCCGAGGTGATCTGTCACGGGGACATCGCCCCGTACAACACGGTCTTCCGGGACGGGACGCCGGCCGCGTTCATCGATTTCGACACCGCGCACCCCGGCCCGCGGGTCTGGGACCTCGCCTACGCCGCCTACCGCTTCGTGCCACTGACCAGCCCGGACAACCAGGGCTTCACGCTGCCGGTGGACGAACAGGCGCGCCGACTGCGGCTGTTCGCCGACGCCTGCGGACTCGACCGGCCCGGCCGCGAAGCACTGCCCGGCACCGCGTGCGAACGGCTCGACCACCTCGTACGGCACATGCACGCGCAGGCCGCGGCCAATGTCGCCGCCTTCGCCCAGCACATCGCCGACGGCCACGACGCGCTGTACCGGGCGGACCGGGAACACATCGCCCGCCACGAGGCGGCCCTCGTCGCGGCGCTGGTGCACTGAGCCGAGGGGCTCAGCGGACGCGTACGGCACGGGCCAGGAAGTGCTGCGGGGCGTCCTCGTAGTGGGCCAGGTGCCAGCCGGCCGCGAGCAGCGCGGGGCTCAAATTCTCTTGCCGTGAGATTTACAGAGTTGGATACTCCGCCAAGTGACTCGCGAAGGAGCAGTGAGCGTGCTGTGCCGCTACCCGGTGAAGTCGATGCTGGGCGAAGAGCTGTCCGACGTCGAGGTCACCGAGCGCGGCCTCACCCTCGACCGCCGTCTCGCCCTCGTCGACCGGGACACCGGCAAGGTCGCCAGCGCCAAACACCCCCGCCTGTGGCGCCGGCTGCTCACGCTGACCGCGCAGACCAAGAGGTCCGCGGTACGCATCACCGCGCCGGACGGCAAGGTGCTGTGGTCCGACGACCCCGGCATCGACAGCCTGCTGACCGACCTCGTGGGCCGACCCGTCCGGCTGACCGACACCCCGCCGCACGAAGCGACGCTCGACCGGGCCGACCCCGAGGACGTACTGCGCGACGACTCCACACCACCCGAGAGCGCGCAGACGAGCCGACTCGGCAGCGGCTCCCCACAGGGCACCTTCTTCGACTTCGCGCCCGTACACCTGCTCACGACCTCCACCGTCGCCCGGATCGCGGCCCTGGCCCCGAATGGTAGGGCCGAAGCGGAGCGCTACCGCCCGAACATCGTCATCCGTACGACGACAGCGCCGGGCTTCACCGAGAACGACTGGATGGACCGGACTCTGCGCATCGGCGCCGACCTCACCCTGCGCGTCATCGCCCGCACCCCACGCTGCGCCATCCCCACCCTCGCCCACGGCACCCTGCCTCCGGACACCGGCGCCCTCCGCGTCCTGGCCGAACACAACCGGGTCACCCCACTGGAATCGATGGGGCCCCAGCCCTGCGCCGGCGTCTACGCCCAGGTCCTGCGGCCGGGCCGGATCCGGCTCGGCGACCTGGTCCGCCTGGCCTGACGTGTTCGGGCACGGCCTGGCACGGCATCCGTTCAGGCCGGGTTGCGGGCCGAGCCCCGGCCGCGGGCGTTGCAGCGGCTGATCCCGGCGTCCCGATGACGGCAAAGCCGGCTGGAGCGACCTCCCGGCGGGCCGCGTACACCCAGGCGGCTTCTCACATCCCCTCGAACACCGCTGTGTGGAGGGCGTAACTCCCGATGATCGAGCAGCGTGACAACCGCGTAACGGGCACTTCGTAGCGTCGAGGGAGGACAGGATCCGATCGCATGGAGGGGCCGCCCGTGACGACGAACACCACTCAGGTACGGACGGTCTGCTCGTACTGCGGTGTCGGCTGCGGCATGGTCCTCAGCATCGGGATGGGCGCCGACGGACGGCGTACGGTCCTGAAGGCGTCCGGCGACAAGGAGCATCCCGCGAACTTCGGGCGGCTGTGCACCAAGGGCGCGACCACGGCCGACATGCTCGCCGCCCCCGGGCGGCTGACCACCGCGATGGTGCGCGCCGAACGCGGGGCGGAGGCGGAACCCTCCCCGATGGACGCCGCCATCACCCGGACGGCGCGGCGGCTGCGGGCGATCGTCGACGAGCACGGACCGGACGCTCTCGCCCTCTACGTCTCCGGCCAGATGAGCCTCGAAGCCCAGTACCTCGCCAACAAGCTCGCCAAAGGGTTCGTCCGCACCAACCAGATCGAGTCCAACTCACGGCTGTGCATGGCCAGCGCGGGCGCCGGCTACAAGCTCTCGCTCGGCGCGGACGGCCCGCCCGGCTCGTACCAGGACTTCGAGCACGCGGACGTCTTCTTCGTCATCGGCTCCAACATGGCCGACTGCCACCCCATCCTCTTCCTGCGGATGATGGACCGGGTCAAGGCCTCAGGCGCCAAGCTGATCGTCGTCGACCCACGCCGAAGCGCCACCGCCGACAAGGCCGACCTCTTTCTGCAGATCAGGCCGGGCACGGATCTGGCACTGCTCAACGGGCTGCTGCACCTGCTGTACGAGAACGGGCACACGGACCCCGAGTTCATCGCCCGCCACACCGAGGGCTGGGAGGCGATGCCCGACTTCCTCGCCGACTACCCGCCCGCGGCGGTGGCGGAGATCACCGGCATACCGGAGGACGACATCCGCCGGGCCGCCCAGTGGATCGGCGAGTCGGGCCAGTGGATGAGCTGCTGGACGATGGGCCTGAACCAGTCCACCCACGGCACCTGGAACACCAACGCCCTGGTCAACCTCCACCTCGCCACCGGCGCGATCTGCCGCCCCGGCAGTGGACCCTTCTCCCTGACCGGCCAGCCCAACGCCATGGGCGGCCGCGAGATGGGATACATGGGCCCGGGCCTGCCCGGACAGCGGTCGGTGCTCGTGGACGAGGACCGCGCCTTCGTCGAGGATTTGTGGGAACTGCCCCCGGGCACGGTCCGCAAGGACGGCGTCGGCCAGGGCACCGTCGAGATGTTCCAGAAGATGGCCGACGGCGACATCAAGGCGTGCTGGATCATCTGCACCAACCCCGTCGCCTCCGTCTCCAACCGCAAAACGGTCATCCAGGGCCTGGAGACCGCCGAGTTCGTCGTCACGCAGGACGTCTTCGCCGAGACGGAGACGAACGCGTACGCCGATGTCGCGCTGCCCGGCGCCCTGTGGACCGAGACGGAGGGCGTCCTGATCAACAGCGAGCGCAACCTCACCCTCGCTCGCCCGGCCGTGGAACCACCGGGAGAGGCGATGGCGGACTGGCGGATCATCGCGGCCGTCGCCCGCGAGATGGGATACGAGAAGGGCTTCTCGTACGACAGCGCCGAAGAGGTCTTCGAGGAGATCAAGCGGGCCTGGAACCCGAAGACCGGCTACGACCTGCGGGGTGTGACCTACGAGAGGCTGCGCCGGACCCCCGTCCAGTGGCCGGCCACGAGCGCCGACGGCCCCGACCGCAACCCGATCCGGTACGTGGACGAGGACGGCGGCGGTCCGGTCTTCCCCACGGCGAGCGGCCGCGCGGTGTTCTACGCCCGCCCGGACATCCCGGCGGCCGAGATGCCCGACGACGACTATCCGTACGTCCTGAACACCGGGCGGCTGCAGCACCAGTGGCACACCCTCACCAAGACCGGCAAGGTCGCCAAGCTCAACAAGCTCAACCCCGGGCCGTTCGTGGAACTGCATCCGCAGGACGCGCAGGCGCTCGGCATCGCGGAGGGAGATGCGGTCGAGGTCGCCTCACGGCGAGGGCGGGCCGTGCTGCCCGCGGTGGTGACGGACCGGGTACGGCCGGGCTGCTGTTTCGCGCCCTTCCACTGGAACGACCTGTTCGGCGAATACCTGAGCGTCAACGCCGTCACCAGTGACGCCGTCGACCCGATCTCCTTCCAGCCGGAGTTCAAGGTCTGCGCGGTGTCGCTGACGAAGGTCGCGACTCCGGCGTCGGTGCCGGTTCCGCCACCGGCTTCGGCCGCCGACCGTCCCGGCGCACCAGTGCCTCAGCCTCCTGCCTGGGCTACCGCATCGGCCGCTGTCGCCCAGGGCCCCGCGAGCGTCTTCGCACTGGGGGCCGGCCCGCCGCCGCCCGTGCTGGCCGAGCACGAACGCCAGTACCTGGTGGGCTTTCTCGCCGGAATCGAGTCCGGTGCCCCCGGCGTGCCCGTGCTGCCGCCGGGAGCGCCCTTCTCCCCCGAGCACGCACTGTGGGTGAACGGCGTGCTCGCCGGGATGTACTCCCGCGTGCCCGCCACCCCCTCGACCACCTCACAACCTCAGCCTTCCGCGCCCGCCCGGGAGGTCGTCGTCCTGTGGGCGTCACAGACCGGCAACGCCGAAGAGTTCGCGGCGGCCACCGCCGACCGGCTCACCACGACCGGGCACAAGCCCACCCTCGTCGGCATGGACGACGCCCACCCCGGCTCCCTGCCGACGGGCGCGGACGTCCTGCTGATCACCAGCACCTTCGGCGACGGCGAGGCGCCCGACAACGGCTCCGGCTTCTGGGACGCCCTGGCCGCCCCTGACAGCCCCCGCCTGGACGGCGTACGGTACGCCGTCCTCGCTTTCGGCGACTCCTCCTACGACGACTTCTGCGGCCACGGCCGCCGCCTCGACCACCGCCTCGACGAGCTGGGCGCCATACGCCTCGCCCCGCGCACCGACTGCGAACCGGACTACGAACCCTCCGCCCATGCCTGGCTCGACCAGGTCCTCACCGCTCTGACCGGCGAGACGGAACCGGCTCCAGCCCCCGCCCTCGCTCCCAGTCCCAGCTCGAAGAAGGCCGCTCCCGTCACCGCCCGCCTCGTCGGCAACCAGCTGCTCAGCCTGCCCGGCGCGGGCAAGGAGGTCCGCCGCTTCACCTTCGACACCAGTGACAGCGAGACCCCACTCCTCTACGAGGCCGGCGACGCCCTCGGCGTACGCCCCGTCAACTCCCCCGATCTCGTCACCGAATGGCTGGCCACCACCGGCCTCGACCCGGCGGCCGCCGTGGAGCTGAACGGCATCGGTGAGGTCCCTCTCCACGAGGCCCTGCACCGGCACCTGGACATCACCCGCACCACCCCCGACCTGCTCCGCTTCGTCGCCGAACGCACCGAAGACCGGGTACTGAAGAAACTGCTGCGCCCCGACAACAAGGACGAGCTGGCGAAGTGGACCTGGGGCCGTCAGGCCGTCGACGTCATCGCCGGACATCCCGTGCGCGCGGACGCCCGGGAGTGGGCAGAGGTGCTGAAGCCGCTCCAGCCGCGGCTGTACTCCATATCGTCCAGCCCGCTCGACGACCCTCGCCTCGTCTCGCTGACGGTCTCCGTGGTCCGCTACGAGAATCCGGACGGCCGCCCGCGCCAGGGCGTCTGCTCGCCCCTCCTCGCCGACGCCGCCCCCGGCACACCCGTGCCGGTGTTCGTCCAGCGCTCCCCCCACTTCCGGCCACCGGCCGACCCCGCCACCCCCATGGTGATGGTGGGCCCCGGCACCGGAATCGCCCCCTTCCTCGGCTTCCTCCACGAGCGCCGGGCCCGCGGCCACCGCGCGTCCAACTGGCTGTTCTTCGGCGAACAGCACCGGGCCACCGACTTCTACTACGAGGACGAGCTGACCGCCCTCCTCGCCGACGGCACCCTCAACCGCCTGGACACCGCCTTCTCCCGCGACCAGCGCAACAAGATCTACGTCCAGGACCGCATGCGCGAGCACGGCCACCAGCTGTGGTCCTGGCTGCGGGACGGCGCGCACTTCTACGTCTGCGGCGACGCCTCCCGCATGGCGAAGGACGTCGACCGCGCCCTGCGCGACATCGCCGTCGCGCACGGCGGCCTCGACGAGGGCGGGGCCGCCGCCTACGTCAAGCAGCTCGGCGCCGACAAGCGCTACGTCCGCGACGTGTACTGACCGTCAGCCCTGGCGGCGGTGACGCCTCTGATGTCCCGGGCCGCCGGAGGTCCTGCGGGAGCCGAGACGCCGGGGCACGGTCACAACTACCGGACCACCGCCGCGGGGTTCAAACCCGGTTTTGATCACAACCGTAGACAAGCCCAATGCCATCGTCATGCCACCGCGGCTGAGACTGTGTCACGGATCTTGATCGCCTGCGAACTGTCTATTCTCAGAACATGACGACCGCCTGACATCCCATCCGAGAAAATGACACGGGATTTGAGTACCTAAAACGATCGTCAGGCAGCGAAGCCAATGTTCGAAACGTACTCGAATTCGCCCCATTGACTTCCAAGATCCACTACGGCGTCGTTGACCCAGGCATCGTCGAGTGCTTCGTCATCGTCGCTGGCCCACGCCTCGACGATGCGGTCCCAATGGCGGACGTTGAGCGTGCGGAACTCGATCACGCGCTGGCGCGGCCGGGGAACTTGACTCTGGTTGAGCGGGTGGAACTCCACGCGAGTACCGCGCCCGTCACGGTTGAGGCGGTTGACCAGGTAACGGGAGACGTTGTGCCGACGCACGATCCTGTACGCCGCCTCGATCCTCTCCAGGTTCTTCTGTGACGGGTTGCGCTTGCCGTCCAGCCACGCTTTCAGGGTGCGGTCGGTGACCGCAAGGCCGGCCTCATGTGCCGCCTCACGGGCGTGGTCGGTACGGGTCAGGTAGTGCAGACGCGCCATAAGGCCGCGGCGTGCGGTGATGGGAGTGGCGATGAAACCAGCGAGGTTATCGAGCTGGCGCGCGGCCGCCTCATGACCCTTGATGCCACGGGCGCCGTATTTGCCGAACTCCCGATTCCTCTCCGGCATTTACCCTATCCTTCCCAGGCTAATTTATGACAGTGTCAGAATACCTTAATTTCGTGCACGCATGGCGAGTTCGGCCTATCCGTGAAGCGCGCGTGACTGGGGTGGGCTGATCCCGTGCTCTTCTGTGTGGCACGGAATTCCCGGAGCGCTCCGCTGTAAGCCTGCCCTCCGAGTGCGTGATGCTCGCTCAACTTCCGCTGGCGGGCGTAGTGGTGACGGTGCGGCGGATCATAGCCTCACCACCGAGTGTTTGCGTGGCATGGGGTGGGCGGGGCGCCCCATGCCGGACGACAGATCCCCACGCGACCGCTGAAGAGCGTTGACCTTCTCGGCCTCTACTGGGGGTGCACGACAACCAACACCGGGACGCAGAGACCCAGTCGGCCGCGGATCTGGAGAAGGAGATACTGATGGAAGTCGTTGTCCTTGCGGTTTCGGCGCAGCGGTCAACTCGGCCCGGGCATCGGCCAGATCGCGCGTGGTCTCCGTGAGCGACCTACGCGCCTAAGGCGGAATCCGCGGCCCCCTGTCCGCTTCCTCGCTCTCGTCGCCGGACGGCGTCTGCTCGCCGTACCCCCATGCTTTGACTTCCCTTATGACGTTGATCCAGCCCATCCCTATCCGAGTCTCCGCGTGACGGGGGTGCGGCTACTCGGAATCGGGTGCGGGGTCGGTGCCGACGGTGTACGCGTCCTTGATCTTCACCTCGGAAACGCCGCGGCCCTCCGGGAAGACACTCCGCCAGTCACCGATCACGTGCAGCTCGTCGGTACCCATCGCGCGCACGACCATCAGTCCCTCGTCGTACGCCTTGTACGCCTTCATCCACAGGTTCGCGAAAGCCTGCGAGCGGATCAGGTGCATCCAGTCCGGGCGGTACAGCTCCCGGTTGAAGTTCGACTCCCCCATCGTCGAGACGAACTTCGAGTACATCGCCTTCACGTACTCCAGCGTCACCTCGTCGTCGGCGACGATCGCCCGGTCCCGGGCGTCCTTCAGCGCGATCCGGAACTTCTCCAGCAGGCCCTCCGTGGCGCCCGAGGTGAACGACTCATGGATCTCCGGCGGCTCACACAGCCCGTACTTCGGACCGGAGAGACGCAGGAGAAGGCGCAGGGTGGGTTCGGTCACCCACAGCGGGCCAGGCTCGTCCCGGTTCCCCAGCGGGTTGGGCAGGACCGCGTCGTGCTCCCACGCGGGCGGCGTGATCAGGTGGACACCGGCGCGGCGGCGGTCGTGGTCGAAGCCCGTGGAGTGCTCGAGTTGCCCAATCGGCAGATGGGTCTTGAGCGCGGAGAGGTAGGCACCGTTGATGTCGAGGGCCGTCACCTCGTGGGCGCCGGGCGGCAGTTCGGGCCGCGCCCACTTGGGGCGGGCCTCCCAGATCTGGTCCGCGCCCCGGGCGGTCTGCTTGCGCAGGACGTCCGGGATCCAGGGGTGCGCCACGATGTCGTAGCGGCCGCCCTTGCGGGTCTCGTCCAGCAGCGCCATCGCGTCCGGGATGGCGCGCTTCACCAATGCCGCGGTCGCCGCGTCGACATCACCCTCGTGCTTGGCGAGCGCGGCCGCGACGGCCGAGCCGATCAGGTCGGGGAGCTCGGAGGCGGCCTGCATACGCCGGCCGACCGGGACGACCCTCGTCGACGTCGGCTGGCGGCCGGGCTTTGCGGCCCCGTCCTGTCGGGCCTGCTCCGTCGCCCTGGCCGGCGGTACGGATTCTGTCGTTGGTACGGGCTCCGCCGTGCTGCTGCACTCGGCGGGGTCCAGGTGCTGAGGGAAACCGGCGACCTGGTGGCGAGCCGGGCCGCCGCACAGCACGCACGGCTGGGCGGCGGCGAGAGCTTCGACCTCGTCGGGGCCACCGTCGGCCGCATCGATGTCGATGCCGGTGCCGTCGTCCTCCGTGAGGACCATGTCCGCGTCGGCGACGGTCGCTTCCTCGGCCGGGGCCAGCTTGGTGCGGGCGCCTTCCAGGAAGTACGCGTACTTCTCGCGCACCTCGCCGCTTGGATCGCGCCCGGACTCCCAGCCGCCGACCGTGGACGGGCTGACGCCGAGCGCCTGCGCCACCTGGGCGCGCGACAGGTTCAGCGCCTCGCGCAGCGCCCGACGCTCCTCCACCGGCGGCAGGGAAATCTCCTGCTTGGCCCCTGCCAGCAGCGCGTCGATCGCGTCGAAGTTCGTCATCGTGCGACCTCCTCCTGCGCAACCGGGCCGGCTGCGGGGACGCGCCGGCCGATCGCGCGGCGCCGGGTGTCCGGCAGGGCTTCGGAGGCCCGGGTCGGGCCGGCCAGCAGGTCCAGCACGTCGATACCGAAGTGCTCGGCGACGGCCTCGCAGTCGTCCAGACTCCAGGCGGCGCTGCCGGACTGACGGCGGCTCACCTGGGCCTGGCTCACGCCCAGGGCGGCTGCGAGGTCGGTCTGGGACTCGCCCGTGGCGTGCAGGAGCGCTGCCACCGCCGATCGGACTCGGTCTGCCAGAGTCATCCGCATACCGCAGAATCTATCACCTGTAACACATGAAATATGCGAGTTGAGCATAGCTTGATCAAAATGGCCCGGCGGGCCGTCCACCGTCCCTGAACTCCGTGGACGAACATCTAGAGCTGTCAACGGTGCTCAGCGCCGCCACAGGACTCCTCGGCGGCGCCCTGTCCAGCGTCGAGTGGGGCCTGGACCGTGAATCACACGCTGACGGAACAGCCGTCAGGCGCTCCTGTTCCGGCCGCAAGGTGCGAAGGCGGTGAGGAGCCGCCGCTCCTGGGTCTTCTCGGCAGCCTGACTTCCGCCGCCCACACCCGCGACCGCGGCTGAGGAGCGGGAGCGGGACGAGACGGAGCACGAGCCGCTGCCGCGACCGGCCTCGGACGCCGGTTCGGGAACGCTCGCTTCGGGAATGGCCGGTTTGTGGAGCAGGAGCAGCGCCGCGTCGTCGTGCAGTCGGCCGCCCACATGCGCCAGCAGTTCGTCGTGGAGCGCGGTGAGGGTGCGCGCGGGCTCGTCGGTCAAGTGGCGCGCCAGCCCTTCGGCGAGCGGATAGAACTCACGGCCGTGGTTGCGGGCCTCGGTGACCCCGTCGGTGTAGAGCAGCAGTTGATCCCCGTCGGCGAAGGGCAGCACCTGGAGACTGGGGGTCTCGCCCGTGAGGGCGCGCAGCCCGAGGGGCGGGGCCGGATCGGTGGGCTCTACCGCCACGACGTTTCCGGATGCGCGTACCAGAAGCGGAGGCGCGTGTCCGCAGTTGACCACCTCCAGATGCCCGGCCTGCGGGTATCCGGCGACCACGGCGGTGACGAAGTCGTCAGTACCGAGGTTGCGCGCCAGGCTCCGCTCGATCCTGGCGACGACGGCGAGGAGATCGGGCTCGTCGTAGGCAGCCTCGCGGAAGATACCGAGCACAAGCGCAGCGGTCGACACGGCAGGCAGCCCCTTGCCGCGCACATCGCCGACGATCAGCCTGACCCCGTACGGAGTGGGTACCAGCGCGTAGAGATCCCCGCCTATTCGGGCCTCCGCCGCCGCGGCGCTGTAGCGGACGGCCACCTGAAACGGGCCGACAGTCGCCGGTACAGGCTTGAGAAGCGCATGCTGGGCGGCCTCCGCGACCGAACGGACGGCCGCGAGCACCCGTTCACGACGCCCGCGCAGCGCGCTGGCCAGGCCACTCGCCAGAGTGACGGCCACCAGGGCGGACAGTACGGCCGCCAGCTCGCGGCCCGGAACACCGTCCCGGATTCCGAGCGCCGCACTCAGCGCCGCGGCGAGGAGACCGACACAGAGGACTCCGCGCGGCCCGCTGGTGGCGGCGGCCAGCGCGGGCCCGGCCGCGAGCAGTGGCAGCCAGATCATCCCTGCTCCGCCGACGAGGTCGACGACCACGACGACGGAGACGATCAGCACGGGCAGTACAGACGTACGGGCGGCAAACTGTGAGACGACGCGCCTCCGGGCCGACGCCCCGGGACCGGCCACTCGGTCCCTGAACGGCTGTATCGGCCAGTGGCCGCCACCATGGTCTCGGGCCTGACTCATACTTCGTCCGCAGTCCTCACCTGTGCGCGGGGCGTACTCCTGAAATGTCTGTTTCATCCAGGAAACGGGTTCGGCTCGGGCGCCACAAGGAGAGGATTTTCAGATAGTGAGCGAGAGGCTCCTGGTCACGCGACTCGCGGTCGGGATCAGCCGCGCCAGGATCTCCTCAAGCCGGGGAAGCCGGTCCGCCGGCAGTGAGACGCCGAGCGAGCCGAGGATCTCCCCGCTGTAGACGGGCACGGCGACGCAGACCGTGCCGACGGCGTACTCCTCCAGGTCCGTGACGGCCGGGGCCACGGGTGAGGAGTCGAGTCGCCGGAGCAGTTCCGGACGGCTGGTGATGGTCCGCGGTGTGAGGCCGGCGAGGTGGTGCCGGGAGAGGTAGTCCTGGCGGGAGTCGTCGTCCAGTTCTCGCAGCACGGACTTGCCCAGCGCGGTGGCGTGCCCCGCGTCCTCGAATCCCACCCAAAGGTCGACCCGGGGCGCCCGGGGGCCGTCGACGATCTCGGCAACCCGGATCTCGCCCTCCTCGTAGAAGGTGAGGTAGGCGGCGGTCGCGAGTTCGTCCCGCAGAGCGGCGAGCGTGGGACGGACACGGCTGAGCAGCGCCTGCCCGCGGCCCACGGTGTGCAGCGTCTGCAGCTTGTCACCCAGGACGAACCCGCCGTCGTCCAGCTTTCGTACGTATCCGTCGTGGAGCAGCGTCCGCAGCAGGTGATAGGCGGTGGCCAAGGGCAGGCCCGTCTCACGTGCCAGCTGCTTCGCCGGCGCGCCGTTCTCGTGGGCGCTCACCGCCTCCAGCAGACGGAAGGCCCGCTGCACGGAAGTGATGAGCGTAGGACCGTCCCGAGCGCCCATACGACCAGCGTGCGCCGGGCGCACGGCGCAGGCAAGGTGCGCGCAGCCCTTCACGGCGCCGCGCGGCCTCGCGCACCGGCACCCGCCTCCAGAAACGGGGACGTCTCCCCGCCTCAGACGGCAGGAGTCAGGAGAGCCGTACCGCAGTCCGCGGCGGCTTCCCGAGCGCACCCACGGCCAACGGAAGGGGCAGAGAACACCCCAGGACGATTGACTGTTCACCTACACGTGGCTGGAGAGGGGACCGTGTCCCCAGGCCTCACGTGCCAGACGATATGCGCCAAGAGGTGCCGCCCTCCCCATACGGCATTTTCTGCTTGTCCGGTGTGCTACCGCCGGACTGTCAGTCCGCGCTTTGCCGTGAAATCCGTAGTGGACGCGCCACGAAGGCCACATGGCCGTAGTGCGCGGTGCAGTGCCGCGCTGACCCACAGCAGCAGGGGGACCATTCCGGACTGCTGGGCGTCGGCTGAGTCGGCCCTCCCACGCAGTACTCAAGGCCCTGACCGCCGACCCCACGGCACAAGCAACTCCTTCCGCTCGGCGCGCGCGATCGGCCCGGAGCTGGTCTGCTGGTTTTCGGGGCCGCCGTCCCCGTACCCGTTCCCGGAGAGACACATGAATTCCTATCGAGTCGCGCAGGTGGCCGCCGCGGGCGGGCCGTTCGAGATCACCGAGCGTGAGGTGCCGCAGCCGGGCCCAGGCCATGTACGGGTTGCCGTGGAGGCCTGCGGGATCTGCCACAGCGACGCCTTCTTCGTGAATGCCGGTCTGCCGGGCGTCCAGTTCCCGCTGGTTCCCGGGCATGAGATCGCCGGGCACATCGAGGAGCTCGGCGACGGCACGCAGGACAGAGGCTGGCAGGTGGGCGACCGGGTGGCGGTGGGCTGGTTCGGAGGCAGCTGCGGCTACTGCAAGCCCTGCAGGCAAGGCGACTTCATCGTGTGCGAGAACCTGAAGGTTCCCGGGTGGTCGTACGACGGGGGCTTCGGCGAGGCGATGATCGCGCCGGTCGACGCCTTGGCCCGGATTCCCGACGCGCTGGCGGCCAGCGATGCGGGGCCCATGGCCTGCGCGGGTGTGACCACGTACAACGGGCTGCGGCGCAGCTCTGCTCAGCCGGGCGATCTGGTCGCCGTACTCGGCATCGGCGGCCTGGGCCACCTGGGCGTGAAATACGCGGTCGCCATGGGCTTCGAAACCGTGGCGATCGCCCGGGGAACCGGCAAGGCCGACCTCGCCAAGCAGCTCGGCGCTCACCACTACATCGACAGCACGGCAAACACCCCCGTCGCAGAGGCCTTGCAGTCCCTCGGCGGTGCCAAAGTCGTCCTGGCCACCGCCGGCAGCTCCGACGCCATCACAGCGACCGTGGACGGGCTGTCGCACCGCGGCGAGCTGGTGGCCATCGGGGCGAGTCCCGACCCGCTGGGGATCAGCCCGGTCCAGCTGCTCATGAGCGGCAGGATCATCCGCGGCCACCCGTCCGGCACGGCACAGGACGTGCAGGACACCATGGCATTCAGCGCCCTGCACGGAATCCGCCCGATGACCGAGACCGTGCCGTTGAACCAGGCCGACGAGGCGTATCAAAAGATGCTCTCCGGCAGCGCCCGCTTCCGGATGGTGCTCACCACCAGCTGACGTACACGCCCCTCGTCGAACACTCGTTGGGCGCCTGGAGCGTGTCTCGTTGATCGGGTGGTCACGCACATTCCGCACAACTACGCCGGGCGGGCACGGAGCGGGGACGACCGACCGACGACGCCTTCGGCCGACAGACCCGCCGGACCGGCCGAGTACGGCGTCGAGAACGTCGACGACCCGGCAGGTGGGGTGGACCGTACGGGTGACGATGCCGTCGCGTTCCAGACCGCGCAGGGTTGCTCGACGTCGTGAAGGCCCTCGCCCACTGGACCGACCAGCACGTGGACGTGATCCGTGCCGCCCGCGCGGGACGGGCGGGATGGGGACTGGTCGGTCCGTGTCTGCCTCGCGGGCTTTCAGGCCCCGGCGGTCGTGCCTCTCCCCGGAGTCGGTCCACTGCTTGCCAGAGACGGGACGTGTCTCCCGCAACGTCAGCGTGCCCCACCCCGTCTCGGGTAGGTGGCAGCCCGACAGCCGCAATCCGACCGCCTCAGCGGGCCGGAGTCCCGCGTAGTAGAGCACCGCGTAGAACGCTACGAGACGCCGACCACGGTTGCGGTCCCATGACCCGACGTACGAGACGGCAGTGAGCAACTGGCGCACCTGTACGGCGTTCACGAGGACCCGCCGATCCACCGTGCCGTTAGAGCCCCCTCGCTTCCTACGGGCCCGTAGAAGCGGATTCTCCGGGAGCTCCCCGACGTCAACCGCGTGTTCAGGGGCGGTGTTCAAGGCGCGGCGCCGCCGCTTGTACGTCTCTCCTGCCGCCCGGGTGCCGTCCAGTCGGTAGTTGAGGCGATACATCACATCGCGGAAGACCGGTCCGTTGCACCCGGATAGTGGTGACGAAGTTCGCTGAGTACGCGCTCGTCGACAGCCCTGACGTCCCACAACGAGCTGTCTACTTCGGTCAGGACGACCATCACCCTGTCCTCGGCGGACCCACGTGCTTCGGCGTCGATCAGCTGGAGGAAGGGGGTCGTCAGCGACAACAGCGTCAACGTGTCCATGCCGGCGTCGGCAGACCGTCTCTCCATCTCGACACAGCGAGGATCGACGATCTCGTCGAACTCGACGCGCCACTTCAGGTCCAGGCCGAAGCTGCCGAGACGGACCAGTAGCTCAGCCAGGGTCACGTAGTGCTTTCCGTGCCAGGCAGGAAACGTGATCCCCTTCATCCCCGCCTCTGCTTCGGCTGTATCGCGTGACAAGCGACCCCCTTCGTTCAGCAGCAAACACTAGGCCACGGCGCCCTGACCAGCTCACACAACCCATCGGAGAGGCCCTAGGGGCATAGTGTTGCCTGACATCCAACGCTGACATCAACGACGGCGAATAACAGCAGCGTTAGACGGCCTTCATCAACCATCTCTTAGCGACATCGGGCCCAGCTTTCGCCCCCCGATCGAACTCCTAAAGCGGGTGTCGCAGGTTCGAATCGTGCCGGGAGCACCAGGCGAAGGCCCCGGACCGATCATGGTCCTGGGCCCGTGACATGTCATTTGAGCAAGCCGCCTCTCCGCCCTGCGCCGCCGCCGGACCAGCTCGCGTCCCGGCGGTGGTGTCATCTCCGAACGCGTCGCGGTCAGAGCTCCCATACTTGATCTGGGTCGTCCAGTGCCGCCCGGACCTGTGAGAGGTCTCCGATGTCCGCGAGCGGCGAACTCTTGGCGATGTCGACGATTCCACGCACGACGGTCTGCAGCACGTCGCCGTTGCCCTCGTCGAGTGCCCTGTCCAGCCGGGCGAACATCTCCTCATAGATGTTGCGTCGTTCCGCGAATGCCTGTGCGAAGTAGTCCTTGAGGACGGCTTCAGCAGCCCGGATCCGAGCGACCTCCGTGGCTTCGTAGGCCTCTACCCGGGCTCTCT
Source organism: Streptomyces sp. NPDC029292 (assembly GCF_055569295.1). Classification (NCBI taxonomy): domain Bacteria; kingdom Bacillati; phylum Actinomycetota; class Actinomycetes; order Kitasatosporales; family Streptomycetaceae; genus Streptomyces; species Streptomyces sp. NPDC029292. Next base: position 19,570 of record NZ_JBVHXR010000017.1, on the reverse strand, counting down.
TGGTGCTCTCAACCTCGTGGATGTGGATGCACTCACGGGCGGCTTCGACAATCTGGTTCAGCGCAGCGAAGCCGTCCATCGCCCAAACTGAACCCTTAGCCGCGTTGACGACCCTTCCTACATGCACCTTGGGTTGGTCAGGCATCTTGAGTCTCCTCAGTCAATGGTCTGTACCTGATGGTGAGGTTCGCGCTGCGCTCGTCCAACTTGCCTTCGGCGTCGACAATCGGAGTCGCCGCTACGTCGCGGACCGCCATGACCAGTGTCATGGCCCGCTGGAAGCGCGCGGCGTGCCTCGGCGGATCGAACGGCTCGGACTCCAGGCGCTCCAGCGCCTCAAGCGCTCGGAAGGTGAGGTCCGTGAGAAGCTCGCGCAGCTCCGCGGCGCGAGCGTCGACGCCCTTCAAGTGAGCGTCCGTCTCGTCAAGCTCAGCGATTGCCACGGCGATCTCCGCCTCGAACTCCCTCGCCCGGGTCATCGCCTTCGCGCCTCGGCCCTTGACGACCAATCCACCGACGAGCAGCGCGGGACCGATGGTGACAAAGTTGAGCGCCGTAGCTCCCAGGGCCATCCCGCCGCCACCCGATACAAGCGACCCACCGCCTAGGAAGGCGAGGGTCGCACTCTCAGCCGCGGCGCCCGTCAACCCCGAGATCGCCGCTCCGGTGCTCGCGACTCCGAAGCTGCTCGCCGCCGCCGTGATCCCAGCGCCCGCGCCCGCGCCCGCCGCCGCGGATCCGAGAGCCCCGCCGATCCATGTCACGGCGTCGACATCGAGGCCGCGAAGCCCGGGCATCTTAGTCATGGTGACGTCGATGCCCTCGACCAGCAGCCGCTCGCTCTCGCGCACCTGTCGCTCGTGGCGACGCAGGAAGTCGCCCATGCGTACGACGACTTCGACGAGCGCCTGCCTCTGCTGCTCCCCCAGTGCATCGAGGACAGTGTTCGTCGCTGCCAGTGCGTCCTCGGCCTGGGCTAGGCGTCGCTCGTAGTCCTTACCCGCCTCCTTGAGCCGGTCCTTCGAACGCTTGAGGTCGTGGGCGCCTTTGCCGCCGAGGGCGACCCCGCTACCGCCGGTCGCCACACCGACACCGATAAGAATGATTGGTATGAAGAATGGCACGATCCCCCCTTGGATGCCCCATGACCCTGCGCGAACCAGCAGGTTCAACCGTCACATTGTGCCCTTGGTCAACGATGGCAGAAAGGCGCCCCGATGCGTGACGCCTTATTGTCGATCGATCGTTCATTGACCGATGGCATCGATGGTCACGGCGCTCGACAGCCCCGGACGGAAGCTCCTCTGTGCGCTGAATGCAGCCTTCACGAAGCACCTGGTTCGTGCCAGATCTAGCGGGGAACCACGGGGAACACCAGGGAACAAGGTGCTGGCTCGCTGAGGCCCAGTGCTTCTCCGTCCCAGTGCAGCCCGCAAACCGCCCGCAAGGAACCCGAGCTTCCCAAGCTGAGCGCGCGAGTTCGATTCTCGTCACCCGCGCCAGAGAGAAACCCCAGGTCGGTGACCTGGGGTTTGTTGTTGTAAGCGTGATCAATCCGCTGCCTGCCTGCACCGGGTGGCCTGCCCGTCCCCTCTCACCTGCGAGAGCATCCCCGCCTTTACCAACCCTTGGTAAGATCCGGCCACTTGTGCGAGGGCACGGACCCTCGTAGGGGAGGGAACATCACGTGGGCAGACACGCCCTGAGACGGGGCGGGCTGACCGCCGCCGTCTCCTCGCTCGCGGTTGCTGTCGTGGCCGCGTCCGTCGTCGTCCTGTCGGAGGGCGGCGGCTCCGCGGAGGCGGCCGAGGCCGAGACCACCGCGATCACACTGGTCGACCCCAGCTCCACCACACCACGCACCGACCGCCCGTACGTCGCGGGCGACACCGGCTTCCTGCACCGGCAGACCGGCAGGACCGGACTGTTGTGGACCGACTACGCGACCGGCAGGACCGTCACCGTCGAGAACGCCGACGGTGTCTACACCCCGGGCACCGGCTGCACGTACATCGGCTCCGAGTGCCGTAACGCCTGGTACGGCTCGGACAGCGACCTGGTCGCTCTGCCGACCACGGCCAACGACGCGTACGCCACCCTGTGGGATCCGGCGACGGCCACCTCCAAGAAGGTGAGCTGGAACGGCTCCATCCAATACGGCCAGGGCTACTACCGGGCACTCGCGGGCGACACGATCGTCACCACCCACTCCCTGATCGACAAGGCCGACGGCGAGTGGCGCACCCGCAGGGTCACCGGTGACGAGACGGGCGTGGGGAGCGAGGACGTCCTCGCGGCGGACTCCGCCGGTGTGCTCTGGTCGGTCGACACCGGCACAATCGGTTACATCGACGTCGCCTCGGCCGTGAACACCTACGCGTTCACCGACGCCACCTACGCCTCCCACTATGTGATGAGCGAGAACCGCATCGGCTGGTACCAGGCCGGCACCGCCGAGCTGCACCTGAAGTCCCGCACCGACCTCACCGCCGACGAGCAGGTCGTCACGCTGCCCACCAATCCGGGCACGCTCGACGGCGACCCGGTCCTGGTCGGCGACTGGCTGCTGCTGCCGCTGTCCTCCAGCTCGCTCGGCTCCCAGCTGCTCGCGGTCAACGTCAACGATCCCTCGGTGCAGCAGACCCTGCTGGCGAGCGCCGGCGCGTACACGCTGGCGGCGGGTGACGGCAGTGCGCTGGTCACCGGCGGCACCGACGCCACCGACTGGTGGGTGCGGCGGGTGAGCCAGGCCGAGGACGGCACGCTGAAGCCGGCGAAGGTCCAGCAGGCCCCGGCCGTGGAGAACGCCAAGACGGGCATCGCGCTCAGCCGCGGCAGTCTGCGTGTCGCCGAGGACGACCCGAAGGCCACCGCGGACACCACGTCCGTGCGCACCCTCACCACCGAGGGCTCCGCCACGCTGACGGCGTCCGAGGCCACGGCGAGCGGCTCGATCTACGCCGCCCTCTGCCCGTACGAGGGCATTACGTGCTCGGCGCTGTGGGGGAACCTCGACGCCCGGGACGTCTACCTCGACGCGAACGGCGGCACCGACGAGGGCGAGGGCCTCGGCGATGACCGGCTGGTGGAAATCGGCGGCCACGATCTGGACTTCGGCAGCCAGGGCGGCCGAATCGTCGACGTCTCCGACGACTACGCCGTCTTCAACTCCGGCGGCACCACCCCGGCGCAGTACGTCGGTGAGTTCGGCCAGGGCCAGAAGCTGAAGCGGTCCGTGCGCGCCGCCGCCCTGAACGGCTCCACCCTGTGGAGCGCCACCACCGGCGGCAAGCTGACCTCGTACAGCATCCCGCAGGAGACGACGCTCACCACGGTGACCGTCCCGGGCCTGGCCTGCGTGCCGAGCGAACTCCAGGCGGCGGGACGCTGGGTGTACTGGGCCTGCGGGACGGACTCGGCGGGCGTGTACGACACCAAGGCCGGTACGTCGACGGCGGTCACCCCCGGCGACGTGCTTCTCGGCGACGGCTTCACCGTCCGCCACGACCATGGCGCGGGCACGCTCGTCCTCACCGAGGCGGCCACCGGCACCACGCGCACGATCGCCTCCGACCTGGCCGACAAGGGCCTGACCGTGGACCGCCGTTACCGCTGGACGGTCGACGAGTACACCGGCCTGGTCGCCTGGTTCGACGACTACGAGCGCACCCACGTCACCACCACGGGCATCGCCCCGTCCGCCGTGACGGCCTTCGAGACGTCGGTCGGCGACTACGTGGCCCCGGGGGTGTCCTTCCAGGGCACCTGGGTGCTGTCCCGCCCGGTCACCTCCTGGTCGCTCACCTTCACCTCGGTCCAGAGCGGCGCGAACGGCAAGGCCACCCGCACTCTCACCGGCGGCGCGACCCCGGACCGGGTGACGGCGACCTGGAACGGCAAGACGGCGAGCGGGAGTTATTTCCCCAACGGCCACTTCACCTGGACCCTGAAGGCAACCGGCCTCGGCACCGCCACGCCGAACACGGTGACCAGCGGCAAGGGCTACCTGCAGCGCGGAGCCGCGGTGCGCCGCGACTTCGTCAGCCCCGAGGGCCCGGACGGCCGCGGCGACCTGCTCACGCTGAACTCCTCGGGCGGGCTGACCTTCCACAGCGGCACGGGGACGGGCAAGTTCGGCGACAAGTACACGAGCACCGGCTGGCCCACGACCGTCATGGCGATCCCCTTCGGCGACCTCAGCGGCGACCGCTGCAACGACGTCCTCGTCCGCTACAGCAGCGGCGCGCTGCGACTGTACAAGCCGGGCTGCGGGGCGGCGGTCAAGCCGTCGACGACGTACACGACCCTCGCGACCAGCGGCTGGACGCAGTACAACGCGCTCACCTCGCCCGGCGACGTGAGCGGTGACGGACGCCCGGACCTGATCGCGAGGAACTCGTCCACCGGAGCGGTCTACCTCTACAAGGGGACGAGCGACGGCAAGCTCGCCTCCCGCGTCAAGCTCTACGACAACTGGAAGGGCTACAAGAAGATCGTCGGCACCGGTGACATCACCGGCGACGGCAAGGCCGACCTCCTGGCCCAGGACACGTCCAACAACCTCTACCGCTACAACGGCAAGGGCGACGGCACGTTCGCGGCCCGCGTCAAGGTGCTGTCGAACTGGGGCGGCTCGTACAACGCGGTCGTCGGGGTCGGCGACATCACGGACGACGGCAGGCCGGACCTGGTCTCCCGCGACACCAGTGGCAAGGTGTGGCGCAACAGTGGGGACGGAAAGGGCTCGTTCGGTGCGCGGGCGCAGATCGCGAGCGGCTGGAGCGGCTACAAGTTCCTTTCGTAGGGGGTGGTTTTGGTCCTCCAAGGGCGCCCGGGTACTTGATGTCACCGGGCGCCTTTGCGCTTCCCGAGTCATGCCGGCGCACAGTTGATGCTCCTCGGGCGTTGGGGCTTACGGGCAGATGGGGCGCGTCGTTGATCTTCGGGTGGATCACCTCGACCAGCACGGCGGCTGACGCGAAGCGGCCCCCTCCACGCCTCCGAACCGAGCGCGTGCCCATAGCGTGCCCATAAGAACGGTCAACCTCGGTCAACAGCAGTGCGGGCGTGCCTACCAGGGCCCCATATCACGGTGCATAAGGCCAGGTCAGCAGGTATTCGTATGCCCAGGCGCCGTCGCTTCCCGAGCTGATGTCTCGACAGAGCCGGACGGTCTTCACCCGCAGTCGTTCGGATGCCCTACCGTTTCGACCATGACCCGGATCAGTCCCGAGACACCGTTGACCTCGAAAGACGCCAGGGCGCTGCTCGCCATGCTCCCTGCCGGGAACGAGGTCGAGCGGGGCATGAGCGAACGGGAGCTCAATCGGGTCGAGGAGCGGTGGGAGTTCCGGTTCGCTCCAGAGCACCGGATGCTTCTGAGCGAAGGACTGCCCACGGGGAGTCGGAGCTGGCCCGACTGGCGCAACAGTTCTCCGGAAGTCCTGGCGGAGCGCCTGGCCCGGCCGGTGGACGGCTTGCTGTTCGACGTGGAGCACAACACGTTCTGGCACCCGGAGTGGGAACCACGGCCGGCGAACACTCAGGATGCCTTGGACATAGCCCGCGCCCAGTTGGCCAAGGCCCCTGTGATGGTGCCGATCTTCTCGCACCGGTACCTGGCGGCAGATCCGAGCCGAACCGGTATGCCTGTGCTGTCGATGTACCAGACGGACATCATTTACTACGGCACTGATCTGGTCGACTACTTCCACCACGAGTTCGGCCGCCCCGCGCCGACGCCCGAAGACCACCGGTACCCCACAATTCCGTTTTGGTCCTACTTCCTGGACTGACGACCGCCAGCACGGCGGAACCAGTGTCCGCAGAGGTCAGACGGCGCACTGCTCTTCAACCGCGCAGGAACGCCCCCCGTGCCACATCCAGGGGGCAGCAGCGGTCAACAAGGGTAACCGGCAGGCATGTTCGTGCCCCCTGTCTTGTGCAATGAAGCCGCAGGCCAACGACAGGATGCCCCCGCCTCTCTCCTGAAGCGGTTATCCCTCGATGGGGAAGCGGGGGCGCGGGCTAGGGTGTCGCCATGCTGCAGCTACCGCCCAGCCCGGAAGACGAAGTCATGAGCAGGGAAGCCCTGGTGGCCTTCATCGCTCACCTCCGCGACGACTTCGTTGAGCGAGGCGAGCAGTGGGAGAACGCCACCCTGGACCGCTTCCTGGATGCGCTGGCCGGCTGGATCGACGACTCCCCAGGCTGGTACAGGAACTTTCACCAGGAGATGCCCCGCAATGGCGACTGGACGTTCTTCGCCCGCGCGTTGGGCGCCGCAGTCGTCTACGAGTAACCCAAGCAGCGCGCCACAACTGCACCAGACCGGCGCCGGCTCCGCACCACAACCGCACCAGAACTAGCGGGGAAATGACGGTGAAAGCAGCCGAGCCCGCAAGGGCCACGACTCAGCCGTTCGGCCGGGTCAGCCCCACAGCCAGGCCTGGATCACCGCAACTTCCCAAGCCGAGGTCCCTGAGCGCTCAGTACGGCCGCGGAATCTCGTGTGCTTCCGGCGCAGCGGAGTACCGGGCAGGCGCACCACAGCGTCGTTCCCGCCATCCGTGAACAGCTCCGCCTCGACACGCTCCATGGGGCCATCCAACCTGACATCACCAACTGACATCAACGACGGCGGACATCAGCAGCGTTGGACGATCGGAGATGCCACACACAGCCACGCAGTCGTCAACTGGTCATTCACGGAGTCGATCAATGACGGGATTGAGCCGACGTCGGTCCGCGGCCGGAGCCGTCGTCATCGAGTTCTTCTTCGGGGTGTTCGGCGCCGACACCGTCGGCCGACGCGGAGCGCGACGTCGCTGCCTACGCCGACGTGGAGCGCGACGTCGTTGAAAAAGCGGTCTCTTGCAAGACGTCAGACTGACGGCATAACCCCGACGGGTGTAGCTCTTCCTGAGGGATGATGTTGAGGGTCCGTCATGGCAGCACGCGCGCATGGACTTCGAGCTCGTCCCGCCCATCGGTATCGGGAAACCGACGTGCTCGGCGTCGAAGATCCGCGCGTCGGGAAGCCGGGTGACCAGTTCCCGCGCCGCCGTCGTCCTGCCCGCGCCGAAGGTTCCGTTCAGCTAGACGATCATCCGAGGACGAGCGGGAGTTTCACGGCCAGCTCGCCCAGTTCGGCCTTCTCCGCGTCGGTCGGGGCACGCCGTCCGGTGCCGACCAGCAGCGCGTCCTTGTCGGAGAACGACGCGGGGAACGCGGCCTGGGCGATTTTCTCCAGCATCTCGCGGGACCGGGCGAGCCCCTCCGCGGGCGGTTCCGCCGCGTCCGGGAGGTGCGCGACCAGGTCGAGGTGGTGCAGCGTCCACTCCAGGACGTACGCGGAGAGGTAGTCGCCCGCGGTGAGGACCTCGTCGCGGGTGCCCACCCGGAGGCCCGGGTCGGCGAGTTCGGCGGCGCGGCCGGCGGCGGAGCCGACGTCGTCGAAGTGGAACTTGAGCAGCCGAGGCTCCTCATACGCGGCGGCCAGCCGGACGATCAGCGCGTCGAGCGGGTCGTCGCCGGTCGGCGGCGTTTCGGCGACGTCCCAGTAGGTCACCGCGTCGCGGGTCGGTTCCGTTTCGGCTGGAGTCACGAGGGTGATCAGGACGTCCTGAGCGTCGATGACCAGATGGCACACCAGGTCCCGCACGAGCCAGCCGGTACAGCCGGACAGCTGCGCGAAGTCCGCGTCCGGGAGCTCGGCGACCGCCGTGCGCAACGCCGTCCAAGAACGTGAGAAGAGATCCACATCGGCAAGGTAGTGCGGTGCCGCAATGACGGACAAGCGCATGTGGACGGTCGGCTCGGTACCCAGACGGTCGGCTCGCGTACCCAGACAGTCTGCTCGTGTCAGAGGCGGCGGAGCAGGAGGAGGGCGAGGAGGCGTTCGGTGGGGTTCGCGAAGGAGAGGCCGGAGACCTCGGCGCCACCGGGCGCGGTAGCGGACGGTGTTGGTCCCTCTGCTCCGCGGGCGTAGTGCCGGTCGGCCGCCGGGCGACTGGGCGACTGGGCGACTAGGCGACTAGGCGACTAGGCGACTAGGCGACTGGGCGACTGGGCGACTGGGCGACTGGGCGACTGGGCGAGGTATACGGTGCCCCCTGCCGTCGGCCCCGAGCGGTCCCAGCAGCCGGGAGGGCCCGATCTGCTCCGGGTCGCCTTCGATGAGCTCCTGCATCCCTCCCCCATCGGCCATCCCTCGCCATCAGCATCGGCCGGACCGTTCATCGGCTGGTGATCGAACACGGCGCCCGCCTCGGCATCGACACCCACGCCGTCCAACGCCGCTGCGCGGGCACACACACGTTGAGGTTCACTGCCCGGCGCTGGAGGGGCCGGAGCTGGAGGGGTCGAAAAGGACCGTCGGCCGGCTCTGCAGGGTTGCCGTCTCGCCGGCGGGGCGGGCGCCCGGGGCATCCGGCGGGACAGCACCTCGGGGAGGCACGGTGCCCGCGCAAGGGCGTGCACTGGCGTGAGACTCTGGTCCTATGAGCCAGGCCCCTCGAGGGGATCCACACCATGGCGACACAGGGCACGGCGTACGAATACCTCGCTGAGCCGTTCGACATCACCCATGCGGCTGTGGTCGGCATCGACGCGCACGGTCTGATCGAGCGATGGAGCAAGGGCGCACAGGTGCTGCTCGGCTACCGGGCGCGTGAGATTTTGGGCCTGCCTGCCGTCTCGCTGCTGACCGGCGGAGCAGACCTCGCGTCCGCCGTGTCCGAGCCACGCCGTGCGGGCAACGGCTGGGAAGGCCTGATCGCTGTCAGGCATCGCGCCGGCCACCGCGTGGAGCTGGCACTGCGAGCCTGCCCAGTCCAGGACAGTGCTGGGCGCCGAAGCTGGCTTGCCGTGGTCACCGAGGTGAGCGCGTCCCACAGGTGGGAAGTGGACCAGGCGGTACTGCACGGCCTGCTCGACCAGTCGCCCATAGGGATAGCCGTGGTGGACACCGAGCTGCGGTACCTGCTGGTCAACCACGTGCTGGAACGCATGGACAGCGTGCCCGTCCAGCTGCGCGTCGGCCGCAGAGTCGGGCAAGCCGTGCCCGGGGAAGCCGAATCCACCCTCGAGTGGCAGGCCAGGCAGGCGCTGGGCAGCGGGCAGACGCTACTGACGTTCCAGCATGCCGTTCCTGAACCGGACGAGCCCTACCGACAGGACCGTGAGCGCGTCAGGCTCTGCGCGTCCTTCCGGCTGCAGGACCGCACAGGCCGCGTCCTGGGCGTGTGCCACACCGCGGTGGACGTCACCGACCACGACCGGGCCCGCCAGCGACTCGCCCTGGTGAACGAGGCGAGCAGCCGCATCGGGACCACCCTGGACCTGGACCGCACCGTGCACGAGCTGGCGGAGATCGTGGTGCCCCAGGTTGCCGACTTCGTCGCGGTCGATCTGTTGGACTCGGTTTTGGCGGTCGGCGAACTCACGCCCGTCGCGGTGGACGGCGAGACGGTGCTGCGCCGCGCAGCGCACCTCTCGATCCAGGAAGATCACCCCGAGGTCGTGGTCGCGGCCGGTGACCCCACCCGCTACCCGCCGACCTCCCCGCAGAGCCGGTGTCTGAACACCGGTCGCTCGATCCGCGATCCGGTCGTCGACGAGTCGACGTCGTGGCTGGTGCAGGACCCGCTGCGCAAGGCAAAACTGAAACTCCTGGGCGTGCACTCCCACCTGGTCGTCCCCCTTCAGGCCCGAGGCATGACCATGGGCGTGGCCACGTTGCTGCGCTGGAAGCACCCAGACCCCTTCGACGACGACGACCAGCTTCTCGTCGAGGAACTGGCAGCCCGCGCGGCCGTCTGCATCGAGAACGCCAGACGCTTCACCCGCGAACACAACACCGCACTCGCCCTCCAGCACAGCCTGCTCCCCCACGGCCTGCCCGAGCAGAGCGCGGTCGAGGCGGCCTACCGCTATCTTCCCGCCGACACCGAAGCCGGGGTCGGCGGAGACTGGTTCGACGTCATCCCGCTGTCCGGCGCACGGGTCGCCCTGGTCGTCGGGGACGTCGTCGGACACGGCATCCAGGCCGCGGCCACCATGGGCCGACTGCGCACCGCGGTGCAGACACTCGCCGACCTCGACCTGCCTCCCGACGAGCTCCTGGCCCGCCTCGACGACCTGGTGATCCGACTCGCAGACGAAGACGATGCCGCCGCGGACGGCGCCTGGGTGATCGGCGGGACCTGCGTCTATGCCGTCTACGACCCCATCTCACGCAAACTCGCCGTGGCACGGGCCGGACATCCCAGCCCGGCCATAGCGCACCTGCGTGAACCAGTGGAATTCCCCGACATACCTGCCGGCCCACCCCTCGGACTGGGCGGCCTGCCATTCGAGTCCGCCGAGATCGACGTCGAGGAAGGAAGCGTGATCGCCTTCTACACCGACGGCCTCATCGAAGCCTCCGACCGTGACGTGGACGTCGGCTTCGAACGGCTCTGCTTCGCACTGGCCCACCCCGACCGTCCGCTTGACGAAATCTGCGACACCATGGTCCGGATGCTGCTGCCCGAGCATCCGCGCGACGACGTCGCCTTCCTTGTCGCCCGAACCCGCGCACTCAGCGCCGACAACGTCGCCTCCTGGGACATACCCGCCGTCCCCTCAGCCGTCCACACCATCCGGCAGATGACCAACCGGCAACTGACCGCCTGGAACCTCGACGACGTCGCGTTCACCACCGAACTCATCGTCAGCGAACTCGTCACCAACGCGATCAGGCACGCCTCCCAGCCCATCAGCCTCCGCCTGATCCGCGAACGCACCCTCATCTGCGAAGTATCCGACAGCAGCAACACCTCGCCACACCTACGCCGCCCCCTCAGCACCGACGAAGGCGGACGCGGACTCTTCCTCGTCGCCCAGGTCGCCCAACGATGGGGAACCCGCTACACCCCCCAAGGCAAAACCATCTGGGCAGAACAACCACTACCCTCCGGAAAAGCCCACCCCGCATCCGCACACAACAGCACGTAACAGCACGACATGGCCCGAGAACCATGCCCATCCCACCCCGAGCCCCCGCGGGCGTATCCGAAAGATCACGCAAGTCGGCGGGAGCTCGCTACGGGCCCCCGGCCCTTGAACCGGACGCACATCCAGCGGCCTTCCGGTTCGGCGGCCGGGATTTCTTTGTTGCCCATGTCCGTCCGGTGTCCCCCCTGCCGGCGAGGGCGGGCTGCCGGGCGAGGTGACCCGGCCGTGTCGGAATGGGCGCCCGGAAACCGGGATGAGCGGCCACCCGGGCGACACGGAACGCGATGCGGGCGGCCGGGGATCGGGCAACAGCCGCAACAACACCTTCGTCCAGCACCCTGCTGCCCGATGCTGCAGCGGCGGTCGCGCCACGGGAGCGCATGAACAGTCCGATCCGAAGACCGGGATGCGGGCGGAAGCCGCGCACTGTCAGGACGCCTGAGACGCCGCCCGGCAGCCGGGGCACAAGCCCCAGAAGGTCACGGCGGCCTCCTGGGTGAGATACCCCTCCGGCAACTGCGGCTCCATGCACGGAGCCGCACCCACTGTGCACTCGACATCACGGATGTCGCCGCAATGGCGGCAGACGAAATGGTGATGATTGTCGTGACGCTCGGTCTCATAGCGGGCCGGATGACCGGCAATCTGCGTACACCGCACCAGACCGGCATCCGTGAGCGCGCGCAGGACGTTGTAGGTCGCCTGCAAGGACAGGTGCCCTGTCACCTGCTGAGCCCGCTCTCGCACAGTGTCGGCATCGAGATGGTCCAGCGACTCGGACACCGCTACCAGCACCGCCATGCGCTGGGCCGTCACCCGTATGCCGGTCTCACGCAACCGTGTCGCCGCCTGTGCCATGGGCTCAGCGCCGGTCGTCGCGGGCATCATGCCGCCTCGCTCTTCCTGTCGCCCGCCAGGGCCTCCAGCCCATCCAGGCCGTGCTGCCCCTCCCCCGGCGGGTCCATTTGCTCCAGGCCAGAGGGGTCGGCGTCGACGGGCAGTTCGAACCACACGTGCTTTCCGACCGGCCCGTGCTCATGGCCCCACCGTGCGGCCAGCATGTCCACGAGCGCCAGTCCCCGGCCCCCCTCATCCTCCAGGCCGGCTTCCGTCAGGCGAGGAGGATGCGAAGAGCCGTCACTGACCAGACAGCGCACATCCGACGCCCACTCCAGGGTCAGGCACAGCGGGCCTGCGGCATGCCGCAGCGCGTTGCCCACCAACTCACTCACCAGCAACTCGGCGGTCGCCACGAGCTCCCCCAGACCCCACCGGGGCAGTACGTCGCTTATCACCCTCCTTGCCACACCACACGCGGCCGGTGACCACGGCAGAAACCACGGCCCACCCACGAACGGCTCCACACACGTCCTGGCGGGGGGCACGGGCAGGTCAGGGCCAAGGGCAGCCGGTGCCCACCTGCGGGATTCTCCGGGGACTGTGCGTTCCATGACGGCCTTCGGGAGACGGATACGGTACAAACTCTCACTCCACCGTACGGCTTAACTGGAATCAGTCAAGACTAGAGAGAGGATCGCATTTCACGACTAAACCCAAATTGCCGAACAGATCACCAGCCCCCTGCGCGGACGACCGATTCCAGAAGCATGCGGAGCCGCACTCGGCCTGCTCGCCCGCGGCTATGCCGCACGCCGGTACGTCGAACGCGAAGCCCGTACAGGCGCATGCCCTACGACCACAACGAGGGTGCCTACCCCCTCAGGCAGTTGGTCGCGGAACAGCGCCGCGCGTACGGCGTCGGACAGCTGTCCGGCAAGGGCACCGAACGGCTCGAGGAACTCGGCATCACGCCAATACCCGCCCCCAAGGAGCCGGCCGCCCTACGGCAATACAAGAACCGCACCGGCACCCTCACCGTGCCACGAGGGCATGTAGCGACCCTGGAGGAAGCACGGCAGTGCGGCTGGGGGTGTTCCTGTCCAACACCAAAACCCGACGCGCACGACTCACCCAGCAGCAGCGCGCGCAGCTCGCCCAACTCGGACTCAACTGGGCAGGACAGGAACCGCGGGGGCGTCACGTGCCCGGTGCCGGTCCGGGCGGCGCCCCGCGGAACCGTGTCATGCACGAGCCGCTCCTCGTCTGCCGGCCGCCGTGCGGCAGGATGGGGCCATGAGCGTAGTCAAGATCAACGTACTGACCGTCCCGACCGAGCAGCGGGAGACGCTGGAGAAGCGCTTCGCCTCCCGTGCCCATGCCGTGGAGAGCTCCGACGGGTTCGAGTGGTTCGAACTCCTCCGCCCCGTCGAAGGCACCGACAGCTATCTCGTCTACACGCGGTGGCGGGACGAGGAGTCCTTCCAAGCCTGGATGGAGGGCCCCATGAAAGCGGCCCACCAGGGCGGTGACGCGGAGAGCGGCGAGCGTCCCAAGCCCGCGGCGAGCGGGTCCACGCTGTGGTCCTTCGAGGTCGTGCAGCAGGCGGCGCCGACAAGCGCGTAGACAGGACGTCGCGGGCAACTTGTTGGAGTCGTCGTCGGGAGATGCCCCGAGGACCGGATGGATCGGCCCCCCGTCACGGCGGTACCCGACCGGTTCGAGCGGGGTGGGGGGCCAAGGGCGCGTCATACGTGAACCATCCAGGTCTCCAGCGCCCCCGCGCCGTTGATCAAAGGAGCGACGAGCTGGGCTGAGGATCTTCAGAGCCGGGCGTGAAGGTCTCGATGCGGGCGATGAGCAGTGCGACGTCATCAGAGTCGTCGGGCCGCCGGAGTTCGTGAAGGAGCCGGTCGCAGGTTTCCTCCAGAGAGCGGTCGGGCCTGTCGAGCAGGTGGAGGAGGGTTTCCAGACGTTCGTCGATGGGATGGTGACGGCTTTCGACCAGGCCGTCGGTGTACAGGACCAGCTGGTCGCCAGGACCGAGGTCGAAGGTGATGGTCTCGAAGGCGACGCCGCCCACTCCCAACGGAGTGCCAGTGGGCAGATCGAGCAGTTCGGGCCGCTTGCCGCTGCGTACGAGGACAGGAGGCAGGTGGCCGGCGTTGGCGAGGTGGCATTCCGCGCGGCGTGGATCGTAGGCGGCGTAGAGGCAGGTAGCGATGTAGTGCTCCAGCCCTGAGGTGATCTTGTCGAGGTGCTGGAGGACCTGGGCGGGGTCGAGGTCGAGGTCGGCGAAGGCACTGGTGGCGGAGCGCAGGCGGCCCATGGCGGCGGCGGCGGCGATCCCGCTCCCCATGACGTCGCCCACGACGAGTGCGGTCTTGTCGCCGTCGAGCGGCAGGACGTCGAACCAGTCGCCGCCGACCTCATACGTGGCCTGCGCCGGCCGGTACCGGGAGGCGATCTGCAGACCGGGAAGGCGCGACGGGGGGCTGGGGAGCAAGCTGCGCTGCAAGGTCTCGGCGGCGCTGCGCACGCGCTGGTGCGTGCGAGCGTTGTCGATGCACACGGCGGCGCGGGAGGCCAGCTCACCGGCCAGGGCCAGGTCGTCCTCGTCGAAGGGCACCGGGTTGCGGGCCCGCGTGAGCCCCAGGAAGCCGAGGATGTGACCGCGCGCGATGAGCGGCACCGACATGTAGGAGTGCACGCCGGCGCGGGCCAGCAGGGTGGCGGCGCGGTCGTCGCGGGCGATGCGCGCCAGGTCGTTGTCGTCCGCGTGGGAGATCAGGCGTGACCGGCCGGTGCGTACGGTCTGGGTGGCCAGGCGGTCGGCAGCGTAGGAAGCGATATCGCCGGGTGAGTCGGCGGCCTCGACGGCTTCGGTCGGGTAGGCGGACTTCACCGCGAGGGCGCGAAAGAGCGCAGGCCCGTCTGTGGGGGGTGGGCGGTTCTCATCCAGGACAGAGTCGAGCATGTCAACGGCGACCACGTCGGCGAGTTCGGGAACGGTGACCTCGGCCAGCTCCCGGGCGGTCTGCTCCACCTCCAGGGTCGTTCCGATGCGGGCGGAGCCGTCGGCGATCAGGGCCAGGCGCCGCCGGGCCGTGGCGGCCTCCATGGCCGCCTGATACCGGTCGGTGACATCCACGACCAGGTCGGCCACCCCGAGAACGCGCCCCCGTGGGTCCTCCAACCGGTACAGAGAGATCGACCAGGCGTGCTGGTCCGGGTCGCCGGGGCTGTGGCCGACGATGGTGGACTGGTCAACCATGGGAATCCCAGTCTTGAGGACCTGCCGCATCCCGGCCTCGGGCACCTCGAACTTCGCGGAGGTCATGATCTCGCGGTAGTGCCGGCCAAGATGATCTTTCGCGAGTATGCCGTGCATTCGCTCCAGGGCAGGGTTGACAGCCACGTAGCGCAGTTCGGTGTCGAGGATCGCCAGCCCGATGGGGGACTGGGAGACCAGCCGGGTGGACAGCGCGACATCCCGCTCCAGCTCACGCAATGTCGGCTCGTCGGTGGCGAGCCCGAGCGCATAGAAGTCGCCGCGGTCGTCCAGCAGCCGCATGTTGCGGAACTCCACCAGGCGAGTGCTGCCGTCCTTGTGCCGGATGGGGAACGCTCCGGCCCAGCCCTCACCGGTCCCCATGACCTGGGCGAACAGCTTGATCATCAGTTCCCAGTACTGTTCGTGGACGAGCAGCGGCGCCGCGTACTGCCCGAGCGCCTCTTCGGCGGTGTAGCCGTAGAGCTCCTCGGCCTGCGGGCTCCACAGAACGATCCGCCCATCGGCGTCCAGCAGCACCGCCGCGACACCGAGGAGGTCCATCAGCCCGCTCGGCTGCGACGGCCTCTCCACGGGCTGACCGACGTCAGCCGAACTCCCATCGGCTGCGCTCACGCGGGCACTCCTTCCACCGGCCGGACCACCTGGGCTGCCGCCCGGCTATGGTCCGTGGCCCGTCCACTGATCTGTGGGCGGCACCTGATCTGCTGAGTGCTTCGGCTTCCATGGTCCCCCTGGATTGGCCAACCGCACACCCGTCCGTAGGTGGCACGTCGGACGATGGCCGTCCGGCCTGCGCCTTTCTCAACATGATCACTCGTCGTGAGCAATGGCTGGTATCAGCGGCACACCCGGCACGTCGCGGTCTTGCTTGGGGAGTCCGACGTATTCACGCACGGCGGCGCTATCACCTGTCGCGTCGGCGAGATGGGCCGCCGCATCAGGACACGGCCCTGGACGCGATTCGGCAGCGGTGGAGTCGCCGCAGCGGGTGATCTGTCGGCGGCGGCCTTGGGTTGGTGAGGTCGTCGTTTGTGTGCGCCGCGTTGGTCATGGTCGGCTCGGCGGGCGTCAGGCCGTTGCGGAAGTTCAGGGCGTCGGCGGCCGATTCATTTGTTTGATAACCCCGTACGCCGCCAACGGCGATGATTGCGGATATGGCGTTGCCGACGGCGTTCACGAAGTTGTTCGGTATGCAGCACCCGATCGCGTTGGCGCCGATGGGCGGGTCGGCCGGTGGGGTGCTGGCGGCGACCGTCTCTCGCGGCGGCGGGCTCGGATCGCTAGGCGCTGGGAACGGGGACCGGGGCTGATCACGGTCGGCGCGGTCGAGCTGGCGCTGGAGCGGCGGTCAGCGCCCCGGCAGCGTCTCCTGCAGCCAGTCGAAGACGACGTCGCAGTGCTGCTGCGGGGCCATCGGGGAGCAGTGCAGCTGCGCGCCGGTGGCCGCGGTGAGCTTCACGTAGTCCTTGGGGGACGTCAGCTTGTCGAACATCTGGCGCGGCTGTCCGGGATAGAACTGCTCGTACTCGTAGTCAAGGACCAGGGTGGGCATCGCGATGCGGCCCACGACGCTCGTGATGGTCAGTGACTCGATGCGTTTGGCGGGGGTGTAGAAGTCGGTGAAGACCTTGCCCTCGCGGGCGGCGAGCATCGCCTCGATGGAGAAGGGCTCGAAGCGCTTCTTCATCGTCGCGGCATCGGCCGCAGGTAGCTCGGGGACGACCTCTTTGTTCCAGATTTTGTTGGTCTCCACCTTGCTCGGGGTGAGGATCTCCCGGAGTTCCGGCGGGAAGCCCAGCCAGGGTTCCAGGCATCCGGGCATCGCCACCAGGGCGGCGATCCGCTTCTCGAAGGCCGCGGCCCGGGGGGCCAGGTCGCCCGCCATGCTCAGCCCGGTCAGGGCGATCCTGTCGGCGTCCACGTCGGAACGGGCGACCAGCCAGTCGACGAGCGGCGTGACCACCGTCTCCCAACGCGGTGTGAAGACCACGCGGTCCACGAAGAGCAACTGCCCCTGGCCCGGCCCGTCGTACACGAGGGCGTTCCAGTCACGCTCCAGGGCGGCCGAGACGCCATAGGCCCACATGTCGACGTTCTGTCCATCGCTGCCGTTCGTGAGGATCACGGTGGGGCGCTGCTTGCCGGAGTCGTCCGGGCGGAAGAACCACACGGGCAGCGGGGTCTTCCCGTACGGGACATTCGCCGTCACCGGCGCTGGGTCGCACAGCTCACAGAACTTGTCCCAGGCGCCGCGCCCTGCCCTGTACAACTGCTCCTCGCTGTCGGGGTCGTTGGAGCCGAGGACGAAGAACAGAGCCTGGGCGTAGTACTGCGCCGCCCGCAGCGCGCGAAGGCGCCTGGTCTGCCGGTCGGGCTTGCTGCCCTCGGGCGCACCCATCAGCTGGTCGCCGAGCTTTTTGAAGGTCTCGACGTACGTCTGCGCGGAGAGGCCGGCCTTGTTGATCGTGTTCACGGCGGTGAGCACCTCGCCCACCTCGCTGCCGCCGAACCCGGCCCCGCCGAGGGCCCAGAGGCCGCTGAAGTTGAACGCCGGGTCCTGGAAGAGCGTCATCACCCCGGGCGTGGCGTCGTCCGCCGACCCGGCTGCCGACGCCGTGGGCCTGGGTGCGGTCCCTTGTGCGGAGGTTCCGTTCGAGGAGGTGCAACCGGCAGCCAGCGCGACCGCGGTCCCACCGGCGAGCCCGGCGAGCGCGGTGCGCCGGCTCAGGTGGGATGCGTCCTGCGATTCGTGCGTCATGCCAGCTGACCATAGGGGCCGCGCCGCCCGCACCTTCCTGCACGACACAGGTCGTTCCCCCGAGCAGCCTGGAACATCCGGTCAGCGACCCCGTGCCGCGATCCGGGCGGCCACCATGGAAAGAGGCACGGTGGCGGCCCAGCTGTAGATCGCAGCGGTGGGCGAGACTCGCGCGATCCCCACCGAGAGCAGAAACACGACGGCCTGAGCAGGGAGCGGGACGCGGCGCCAGTGTGCGCCGGCCGAGCGGCTGGTGCGCAGGTCCATCGCATACAGCACCAGTGCGGCCGTACCGATGACGGCCCCGTACAGACCGGGACCGAGGAACTGGTCGCCGTAGGCCTCCAGGACCTGGGTGGGAAAAGGAATCAACGACACCAATACCAGGAATGTCACGTTGAGCCAGAACAGGTACGAGTCGATCGGCCCCGCGTTCCGCAGCGCCGCGTGGTGGGCCCGCCAGAACAGCGTGATCACCACCGCACTCAGCAGGAAGGCGCCCGCCTGGGACTGAACCTCATCCAGCGCCCGGCGCAGCTCCGCCCCGCGAAGCCCCTCGGGCAGCTTGATGTCCAGCACGAGCAACGTCATGGCGATGGCCACCACGCCGTCGGTGAGAGCGAGCATCCTGTCCTTCGACACAAGATCCACCTCGGGTGGGACGAATGGCCGCCTCTCGCTTTCGTTCATGGCATCTGTCGTAGCACCCGCCCATCGCAGGCGGCGCCAACCAGGCACGTGTCGTCCACTCCTCGCCCGTCGTACACCACCTGAAAACCGCTGTCGGCCGCGCCCACGCGCTCATGCTCCCCACGATCCTCACTTCCTTGAAGCCCAAAGCAACTGGGGAACATGAGCAGGGGTGGGGATTTTCGGTTCGTATCGGGGCTCTCCCCGGAGTTCCGTGAATCCCCAGGTCAGCGAGTGAATGCAGGTGCGTTCCTTCCGGGAAGTTCTCGATCACGGGGGGGGCGGGTCCTGACCCGCGTCCTTCTGACGATCAGCGATGCCCGTCACCCCAACCGACGGCGAGGCTCATGGCCGAGGTATCCACGGGAGATCCGGTGACGCCGGTCGTTCGTATGCCCCTGCGATTTCCGGTCGGCCGGGCACTTGAGGACTACGTCCAACGGCCGCAGCTGGGCTCGCCGTAGTTCCTGCGGCGGACCCCCGGGCTCGTCACCGCAGGTGACGACCCCGATCACCCCCGCTGCCTAGCGTGTCGCACGTGATCGGGATCGTCCGGCGGCTGCCTGGCATTCCGGTCGCCTCCTCCTTCACGCCGACCCGGAGATTTGTCATGCCCAAAACAGTCCTCGGGGCGGTCGGTCCGTCAGCCCTCACCCTTCTTCTCGGCCTGTGGGGGATCACGCGCGAGAACAGCATGTGGCGCGACGAGGCGGCGACCTGGCAGGTGGCTCATAGGACCGTCCCCGAGATCTGGCGCCTGCTGGACCGGGTCGATGTCGTCCACGGCCTCTACTACCTGTTCATGCACGGCGTTTTCGCCGTCTTCGGAGACAGCCTCCTCGCCCTGCGACTGCCCTCCGTCCTGGCCATGGCCGGCGCCGCCGCCCTGATCACCCTCCTAGTAGGGCTTGGTCAGGTCGGTTGTGGTGGTGCGTGTCCTGGGGGTCCGGTGTGGCGTTGAGAGTGTGTGACTCCGGACGAGATTGCTGTGG
>NZ_JBVHXR010000016.1:209907-270442 GCF_055569295.1 Streptomyces sp. NPDC029292 | reverse complement strand
CAGAAAAGAGGGCGGCAACGCATGACACAACACCCACCCACCCCCCTCCCCCTCCCCTCCTCCCCCCCCCCCCCCCCCCCCCCACCCCCACACCCAACCCCCCCCCCCCCCCCCCGACACCGGCTTTTGCGCCCCGGAGGCGAACCGAGCCCTGAAAAGGGGCGCGTCAGCCCAGGTCGCCCGCTGCCGTCAGCTCGGCGAGCCGAACCAGGGTGCGGACCGCGGAGCCGGTGCCGCCCTTGGGGGTGTAACCGAACGGCCCGGCCTCGTTGAACGCGGGACCCGCGATGTCCAGGTGCGCCCACGTGATCCCCTCGCCCACGAACTCCCGCAGGAACAGACCGGCGACCAGGCCGCCGCCCATCCGCTCGCCCATGTTGGCGATGTCGGCGGTCGGGGAGTCCATCCCCTTGCGCAGGTGCTCCGGCAGCGGCATCGGCCACGACTCCTCGCCGACCTCCTCCGCGGCCTCGACGATCGAGGCGCGGAACGCGTCGTCGTTGGCCATGACACCGAAGGTGCGGTGGCCGAGGGCCAGCACCATGGCGCCGGTGAGGGTCGCCACGTCGATGATCGCGTCCGGCTTCTCCTCGGACGCCTTCCACAGCGCGTCGGCGAGGACCAGCCGGCCCTCGGCGTCCGTGTTGAGGACCTCGACGGTCTTGCCGCTGTACATGCGCAGCACGTCGCCCGGGCGGGTGGCGGTACCGGAGGGCATGTTCTCGGCGAGCGCGAGCCAGCCGGTGACGTTGACCTCCAGGCCGAGGCGCGCGGCGGCGACCACGGCGGCGAAGACGGCCGCCGCGCCGCTCATGTCGCACTTCATCGTCTCGTTGTGCCCGGCGGGCTTGAGGGAGATGCCGCCCGAGTCGTAGGTGATGCCCTTGCCGACGAAGGCGAGGTGCTTCGTCGCCTTCGGCGAGGTGTACGACAGCTTGACCAGGCGGGGACCGGCGGCCGAGCCGACGCCGACGCCGAGGATGCCGCCGTAGCCGCCCTTTTCGAGCGCCTTCTCGTCGAGCACCTGCACCTTGATGCCGTGCTCCTTGCCGGCCGCGGTGGCGACGGCGGCGAAGGACTCGGGGTTCAGGTCGTTCGGCGGGGTGTTGATGAGGTCGCGGGCGCGGTTGAGCTCCTCGGTCACGGCGGTGGCGCGCGCGATCGCGGCCTTGTACGCCGCGTCGCGGGGCTTGCCGCCGAGCAGGGAGACCTCGGCGAGCGGGGCCTTGCCGTTCTTCGCGTCCTTGCCGTTCTCCTTGTAAGCGTCGAAGGAGTACGCGCCGAGGCGGGCACCCTCGGCGACGGCACCGGCGTCGGCGGCGTCCGTGATCGGCAGGGCGAAGGCGGCCTTCTTCGCACCGGCGAGGGCGCGGGCGGCGGCACCGGCCGCGCGGCGCAGTGCCTCGGCGTCGAACGTGCCGTCCTCCTCCGGGACCGCTCCCAGGCCGACGGCCACGACGACGGGGGCCTTGAAACCGGACGGCGCGGGCAGCTTCGTCACCTCGCCCTCGGCACCGGAGGCGCCGAGGGTCTCCAGGATTCCGGCGAGCCCGCCGTCGTACGCCTTGTCCACGGCCTCGGCGCCCGGTGCGACGACCGGGCCCTTGGGGCCCTTCGCGACACCGACGACGATCGCGTCGGCCCGCAGACCTGACGCTGCGGCGGTGCTGAGAGTGAGAGCAGTCACGGTGGTGAAATCTCGCTTCCGTTGAAATCGCTGTGGCCGAGAGGGGTGGGTCGACCGGGCCCGACGGCTGACCCTAGATCCGGCCTGTGGGGCGGTCCTTACCGGGGCGGGTAAGTACCCGGGACGAGCCTACGCTCGGGGCCGGGTTTCGCTCATTCCTGCGGGTGTTCACCGACCGGTGGTGTCGTGTCCACTTCTCGCCCCTCACTCCAGGTGACCTGAGTCACACTCATCGTGTTCCGGTGAGCGCGACGCTCGCCGCTTTGCATCATTTCCACGGATCCTCCTCGGTTCGGCCAAAAGAGGATCTTCGAGGGGGAGGAACGACATATGGCGCACTCCGCGCACAGATACAGAAAAGCGGCCGCTGTCTCAGCGGCCGCCGGTCTGTTGGCGCTGGGCCTGGGGGCTCCCGGCGCGTCCGCGGCGACCACGCCGCGCATCGATCTCAAGGTGCTGGTCGTGGACAACGGTGACAGCCCCGTCGAGGCCGTCACCGCCGAGCTGAAGAGCATCGGCATCCCGTACACCACCGTGAACCTCAATGACTCGGGCCGCCCGACGATCGACGCGGCGTTCCTGAGCGACACCGTGAACGGCACCCCGCGGGCCAAGTACCAGGGTGTCGTCCTGCCCAACGAGGCACCGTTCGGTTCGGGTTCGGCCGAGCAGACAGCCCTGGAGTCGTACGAGACGACGTACGGCATCCGGCAGGTCGACGCCTACACCTGGGCCCACCCGGAGGTCGGGCTCGACTACACCGACCAGAACGGCGGCTGGTCCGGCACCCTGGACGGCGCGCGGACCCAGGTCACCGCGGCCGGCAAGGCGGGCCCCTTCCGCTACCTGGACGGGCCGCTGACCTTCGAGGACAACGACACCTCGGTGTCCGAGAGTTACGGCTACGCCGCCCACCCGAGGGACGGCTTCACCAGCTACCTGGACGCGCCGACCGGCGGCACCCTGCTCGGCCAGTACACCCACGGCGGCCGCAGTGAACTCGTCGTCACCTTCGCGTACAACCAGTACCAGGAGCAGTTCCGCGTCCTGGCCCCCGGCATCGTGGAATGGCTGACGCAGGGCGTACACCTCGGGCAGAGCCGCAACTACTTCGCCGTACATGTCGACGACGTGTTCGCCCCCGACGCCCGCTGGGACACGGTCAACAACTGCACGCCCGGCGACATCGACTGCGTGAACGGCGGCAGCACGGCCCCGGACATCCGGATGACGGCGGCGGACGCGCAGTACGCCGCCCAGTGGGAGCAGGCCAACGGCTTCACGCTCGACATGGTCTTCAACGCCGGCGCGGGCGAGGAGTGGAAGGCCGACAACGGCAACGCCGACGCCCTCACGGACCAGCTGCTCGCCGACAAGGCCAAGTACCGCTGGGTGAACCACACCTACACCCACCTGTTCCTCGGCTGCGTCCAGGACGTCACGACCGTGCCGTGGAGCTGCGCCAAGAACGCGGACGGTACGACCCAGTACATGAGCCGCGCCGACATCTCGGCGGAGATCTCCAACAACTACAACTGGGCGCTCACCCACGGCCTCTCCACCGACCGCGCCGAGCTGGTGACCGGCGAGCACTCGGGTCTGAAGACACTGCCGCAGCAGCCCGCCGACAACCCGAACCTCGCGGGCGCCCTCGCCGACAACGGCGTCAAGTGGACCGCCTCCGACAACTCCCGCGAGCCCGCCCAGCGCGCGGTCGGCAGCGCACTCACGGTGCCGCGCTACCCGATGAACGTGTACTACAACGCCGGTACGGCGGCCGAGATGACCGACGAGTACAACTGGATCTACACGTCCAAGGCCGACGGCGGCAGCGGAGTCTGCGAGAACAACGCCACCTCGACCTGTCTGAGCGCGCCGCTGGACACCGCCACGGGCTACACCTCGTACATCGTCCCGCTGGAGGCGCACACCGCGCTCGGGCACGTCCTCAGCAACGATCCGCGCCCGCACTACGCCCACCAGTCCAACCTGGCCGAGGGGCGCATCCTCTACCCGGTCCTGGACAAGGTGCTCACCGATTACAAGGCGCTCTACGCCGACAACACCCCGCTGGAGAACCCCCGGCAGAGTGCGATCGGCACCGAGCTCCAGCGCCGCGCCGCCTGGCAGACGGCCGTGGCCAACGACAGCGTCACGGCCTACCGGACCGGCACGACCGTCACTGTCACCGCCCCGTCCGGGACCCGGATCCCGGTGACCGCACCCGAAGGGACCAAGAAGCAACTCCTGCTCGGCACCACCGCGTTCGGGACGCCGTACGCGGGAGAGCGCTCGGCCTGGACCACGCCGGAGGTCCTGCAGTCCGCTCTCAAGCTGACCCTGCCCGCGTCGTAAGGCGCGGCCAGCAGCACCACGCGCACCCCGGCCAGGACCGGCCGGGGTGCGCGCCCGAGCCGGAGTGAATGTTCCACAGGGGGGAACTCGCACGATGCGCAACGGCCGTCATGTCACCATGCTCACCGAAGGCACCTATCCGCATGTCCACGGCGGGGTCAGCACCTGGTGCGACCAGCTCGTGAAGGGCATGCCCGAGGTCGACTTCCATATCGTCTCGCTCACCGGCAGCGGCCGCGAACCTGTGACCTGGGAGCTGCCGCCCAACATCTACCGGCACACCTCCGTGCCGACCTGGGGCCCGAGGCCGGGACGCGCCCGCGCGCCGCTGGGCCGGGCCCGCCGCCGCTTCACCGACACATACGAGCGCTTCCTGCTCTCCTTCCTCGACCCGGAGGCGCACTGCGACTTCGGCGAGGCGCTCTACGAGCTGGCCGAACTCGCCCGGGACGGGCGCCTGTCGGCGGCCCTGCGCACCGAGACCGCGCTGCGCTCGCTGATGTGGATCTGGACGATGCCGCATCTGCCGACGGCCGCCGCCCGGCCCACCGTGCACGACGCGCTGACCGCCACCGACCTGCTGGAGCACGCCCTGCGCCCGCTCGGCGTCCGCATCCCCGAGGACTCCGTGGCGCACGCGGTCAGCAGCGGGCTGGCCACGCTGCCCGCCCTGGTCGCGCACCACCTCGACGGGGTCCCGTTCCTGCTCACCGAGCACGGCATCTATCTGCGCGAGCGCTACCTCGGCTACCGCAGCGGCGAACAGCGCTGGCCCGTCAAGGCGTTCATGCTCGGCTTCTACCGCGAGCTGAACTCCCTGGGATACCGGGCGGCCGACCTGATCACCCCGTGCAACCAGTACAACCGCCGCTGGGAGGAGCGCGGCGGCGCCGACGCCGACAGGATCCGCACGGTCTACAACGGCGTCGACCCGCACGCCTTCCCGCACGCGGGCCCCGAACCCGAGGTGCCGACCCTCACCTGGTGCGGCCGCGTCGACCCGATCAAGGACTTGGAGACCCTGCTGCACGCGTACCGCATGGTGCGCGCCGAACTGCCCGAGACCAGGCTGCGGTTGTTCGGCCCGGTACCGCCCGGCGGAGAGGCGTACCGCACCCGCCTGGAGAAGCTCGCCGCCGAGCTGGGTGTCACGGACGGGCTGACCTTCGAGGGCCGCATCAGCGAGGTGTGGCGCGCGTACGCGGCCGGACACGTGGTGATGCTCTCCTCGATCTCCGAGGGCTTCCCCTTCTCGATCATCGAGGCGATGTCCTGCGGCCGTACGACGGTGTCGACCGACGTCGGCGGAGTGCGCGAGGCGGTCGGCGACACGGGCATCGTCGTACCGCCGCGCGAACCGGAGAAGATGGCCGCGGCGGCACTGACGCTGCTGCGCGACGACGAACGGCGCCTGACTTTGGGTGAGTTGTCCCGCCAGCGGGTCATCGACCGCTTCACACTGCGCCGTTCCGTAGACGCTTTTCGGACGATCTACCAGGAGCTGGCGGGCCTGCCCGAGGTGTACGAGCCCACGCTCGAGACCGTCGCCGACTGGACCCTGGAACTGCGCGATCCCTGGTACCAGGCGGTCGCCACGGACGGGACCGACTGGTGAGCGGTTCGCTCCGGATGCCGCCCGGCACGGACGAGGACACGCTCCCGCTCGTGCCGCGGCAGCGCCAACCGCCGAGCTGGGCACAGCCGGACCCCATCGACGAACTCGCCGATCGCCTGGGTGACTTCATAGCGGCGGCCGTCCACCCCGACGAGATAGCCGCGCTCCTCGAATCCGACGGCATGTCGGACGACCGGATACGCGAGCGCTACGGCGTGAAGAACTCCTTCGCCCTCGCGCAGGAGCTGTACGAACGGGTCGAGCGCCACTACCCCGAGCCGGAGGGGCCGGTCCACGACCCATGGCAACTCGGCCTGCTCGGCTGCCTTTTGCGGGGCGTCGTCTTCGCCCTGCCGGGGCTCGGATACGTCCTGGGGGCGCCGCTCCTCGCGGGTCCGAAGGAAGACTTCGGGCTCCCGGCCGGGACGGTCCCGCTGCTCGCGGGGGCGCTGTGCGGCTGGACCTGGAACCAGGGGCTCGCCCACCGGGCGTACTCCTGGCTGGGCCTCGGCGACCGCGCGGCGGCCCGCCGCGCGCTGCTCGTCGGGGCTCCGGTGGGCGTGCTGCTCGGCTCCCTTGTCGCCCTGGCCGCGGCGGGTACGGCCCACCTCGGCGCGGTCGCCTTCGCCGCCGGACAGTCCTGCTATCTGGGCGCCGCCACCGTGCTGCTGGTCATGGGCCGCGAACGGGCCCTGCTCGCCGCCCTGCTGCCCATGGCGGCGGGCGCGGTGCCGGCTCTGGTCCACCCGGTTCCGGACCCGGCGAGAGCGGCCCTGCTGCTGGGTTCGCTGGCCGCGGTCGCACTCATCGCCCTGCTCGAAGTGGCGCCCGCGGTGCGGGGGTCGGGGGACGGGAGCTGGACGGCCGCCTTCGCGGCGCTGCTGCCGTTCGGGATGCTCGGGTCCACCCCCGAGCGCGGGCCCCGTACCGCCGCACCCTGGCTCGCCGGATCCCTGCCGTACGCCCTCTTCGGGCTCGGCAGCGGTGTCCTGGTGCTGTACGCGGCGCTCGGGGACGTACTGGCGGGCGCGCACACCACAGTGGCCGCGCCCGCCGCGGTGGCACTGACGCTCAGCATGGGCCCGGCCGAGTGGCTGCTCTTCCGGTTCCGCAGCGGCAGCCTCGCCGGACTGCGCTCCAGCAGCACGTCGAGGGACTTCTGGCGGACCACCGCGGTCACCCTCGTCCAGTGCCTCACCGGCTACCTCGCCGCACTGCTCGCGCTCAGCCTCGCCACGTCCGCGCTGTGGCCGCACGCGCCGGCGATCACCGGCGGCGTACGGCTCGCCGGGCTGCTCCTGCTGGGGGTGGTCCTGTGGACCGGGCTGCTGCTCCAGTCCTTCGGCGCCGTCACCAGCGCCGCCGTGGTCTGCGGTGTCGCCGCCCTCGCCCAGACCGTGGCACTGGCGACCCGCGCGGGCAGCCCGCACTGGGTGGG
Organism: Streptomyces sp. NPDC029292; assembly: GCF_055569295.1. Lineage (NCBI taxonomy): Bacteria > Bacillati > Actinomycetota > Actinomycetes > Kitasatosporales > Streptomycetaceae > Streptomyces > Streptomyces sp. NPDC029292. The sequence continues at coordinate 263,347 of NZ_JBVHXR010000016.1, read as the reverse complement.
CCTGATCGTGTACGGGGCGGCGGCAGGGGTCCAGGCCGGGCTCGTCTGCGGTCTGCTGGGGAGGGCGACGGCCCACCGATGACCACACAGGGTGCCCTTTTGGTGCCGTACTACGAGCATCCGTCCGTCCGCCCCGCCGAATGGGAGGCCCTCCTCGCCGCCGCGCCCCGCCTCTACGGGGTCGTGCTGAACCCGGCCAGCGGTCCGGGCGAGCGCCCCGATCCGGCGTTCGCCGCGGTTGCCGAGCGGCTGCGCGCGGCGGACGTACGGGTGCTCGGGTACGTCGACACCGACTACGGCCGCAGACCGCGCGCCGACGTCGTACGCGAGCTGTCCCTCCACCGCGCCTGGTACGGGGCAGACGGCGCGTTCCTCGACCAAGTCGCCTCGGGAATCGCCGAGTTCGCGTACTACCAGCGGCTCGCGACGGCCGCCTGGGGCCTGGGCTGCGGCACCCTCGCCCTCAACCACGGCACGGCGCCGCACCCCTCGTACGCCCGTATCGCCGACGTGCTCGTCACGTTCGAGGGCAGCTGGGAGACGTATCGCCGACCGAGTCCTCCGCCGCGGACGGGCGCGGGTGCGCGGCTGTGCCACCTCGTCTACGGGGTGCCGGTGGGCGTCGGTGCGGCAGCTTGGGCACGAGAGCGGGGAGCCACCCTGCACTGTGCGGTGCCGGGCGTGGGCGATCATCCTTGGGGTACGTTGCCGCACGGCCTGGAGCCCGCCCCATGAAGCCAGATGCTCAAAAAGTAGGAGTGGGGGGCGTGGCGCCGGACGTGCTGAGCCCCAGGCCCGTGACCGCCGTTCCGGCGAGGCGGTCGGCCAGGGAGCGGCGGCTCGGCGAGAGTACGGGCAGCGCGTTGACGAAGAACATCACGACGGCGACGGCCCACACCAGCACCGACAGCAGGAACTGGCCCTCGATGAGCAGGACGCAGGCCACCGCGTAGACCGCGACGTCCGCCGCCGTGGTGACCGCGGCGCGCAGGGCGGCCCGGCGCGGGGCGGCCGGTGTGACCTTCAGACCCAGCAGGCCCTTGCCGATCGTGCGGCCGGCGAGAGCCAGGCACGCCCACTGGTAGAGGAAGGTGACCACGATCAGCAGCCCGAAGGCCTCCTCCACGTACAGCACCGCCTTGTTCCACAGCGAGAGCCCCAGGTGCTCCGAGGCGTTGATGACATCGCCGCGCGAGGTCAGCAGGTCGAAGCCGCTCCTCGTGGCGAGGTCGGGCACGTCGGTGACGAGCGCGGATATGCGGTGGAAGGTGAGCACGGCGAGCACCGAGGCCCCCGAGAGCACCAACGCGAAGTCGATGAACCAGGCCACGGCACGGCGAAGCTTCGGCACGGACATCCCCCGATGACGATCATGAGTTGGGCGTTCGGCGGCTCAGATTAGTCACGGGGCGGGTGCGACCGGTGAGTTCACCGGGGATCGTTTCAACCCAGTGACAGAACCACGAGTGCCGTCGTCGCCGCCGTCTCGGCGAGCCCGCCGAAGACATCGCCCGTGACCCCGCCGAAGCGGCGCGTGCAGTGCCGCAGCAGCAGTTCGGCGATCGCGCAGGCGGCGAGCACCGCCACCGCGGCGCGCACGATGTCGTACGTCCCCAGGAGCGCGCCCGCGCCCGCGGCCACGCCGACCACGGCGGCCGTCACCAGCAGGGCGCCGCGCACCGGCACGGTGCCCGCGACCGTCGCGCCCAGACCCTCGGGGCGGGCCGGGGGCACCCCGGCGCGGGCGGCCAGCGTGAGGGCCAGACGGGCCGCGGTCGCCGAGACGACGGCCGCGAGCGCGCCCCGGGCCCACGAGGTGTCGTATGCCTGGAAGAGTGCGGCCACTTGGGCGAGCAGCACGAAGAGCAGGGTGATCACGCCGAACGGGCCGATGTCCGACTGCTTCATGATCCGCAGCGCGTCCTCGGCGGGCTTGCCGCTGCCGAGTCCGTCCGCGGTGTCGGCGAGCCCGTCCAGGTGCAGGCCCCGGGTGAGCGCGGCCGGTACGGCGGCGGAGGCCACGGCCGCGAGCAGCGGGCCCGCGCCCATCGCGAGCAGCGCCACGCCCACGAGGGCCGCGCCCGCCCCGACGACCAGCCCGGCCACGGGCGCGCACAGCATCCCGCCGCGCGCGGCGTCGCGGTCCCAGCGGGTCACCTTCACGGGGAGCACGGTGAGGGTGCCGAAGGCGAAGCGGAGGCTGTCGGGCAGGGGGGTCTTGGACACCGGCGCAGAGTACCCGGGTGCCCGGAGGGCGGATACAGCGGCTGTGGATGCTGCGTTCTCCCGGGGGACAACCCCCGGACCCCCGGCCGGAGAAGCAGGTTGGCCCGACGCGACCGGCGCGAACATCGCTCGGCATACCTGGATAAAGTTCGCACATGGGTCATTGGTTGCACCGGAACATCGTCGAGCCGGGAAAGCTGCCGCTGTTGCTGGCGCTCGCCTCCTTCGTGCTGACCTTCGTGATCACCCGCGTCATCGTCCGGCTCATCCGTGCGGGCAAGGGCCCCTTCGGCAATGTGAAGGCCGGTGACCTGCACATCCACCATGTCGTCCCCGGCGTCGTGCTGACCGTGATCGGCGGCTTCGGGGCGGTGGCCAGCAGCCGGTACGGCTTCGGCGCGGCCGCGTTCGCTGTGATCTTCGGGATCGGCGCGGGTCTGGTGCTCGACGAGTTCGCGCTGATCCTGCACCTCCACGACGTCTACTGGACCGAGGAGGGGCGCAAGAGCGTCGAGGTCGTGATGGTCACGGCGGCAATCGTCGGTCTGGTGCTCGGCGGATTCGCCCCGTTCGGCGTCAACGACCTCAGCCAGGAGGAACTCCAGGACCGTGGCGGCGTGATCCTGAGCGTGTCTCTGAACTTCTTCTTCTCGCTCGTCGCCCTGAGCAAGGGCAAGGCGCGCACCGCGATCTTCGGGGTGATCGTCCCGTTCCTCGCCCTGGTCGGCGCGATCCGGCTGGCCCGCCCCGGCTCGCCGTGGGCCAAGCGCTTCTACCGCCGCCGGCCGCGCGCCCGGGCCAAGTCGAGACTGCGGTCCTACCACCACGACCGCCGCTGGGCGGGCCCCCGCCGCACGCTTCAGGACTGGATCGGCGGCAAACCGGATCCCGTCCCCGCCCGGACCCTGCCCGGCCGCCGGTGACGCACCGCGGAGATCCAGCACACCACCACGACGGCGGAGATCGCGGCGAGGTGCTCCTTGCCCGCGAGGTTCTCCTTGAGCAGCACCTCGATCACCATGGCCCCGACGACCACACCCGCGGTCAGGTACGCGCCATAGCGCCAGCCGAGGAACACGGCGAGGCCCACCACGGCCGCCGACGGGCCGGTGTCGACGACCTGCGCGTCCGACGCGGGCAGCCCCAGCGGGTTGTGCGGGCCCAGCGCGATGCCCACGCGCGCGTAGAGCGTCCCGGCCAGTGTGGCGACGTACGCGATGACGAGCGTCCGCCACCAGCCCAGACAGATCTCGGCGATCCCGAACACGAGCAGGATCTGCACGAGCGCACCCCACACCGGGAGGTCCAGCGCCGGGACGAACAGGGAGAGCGGGGTGCGCAGAAGGGCCAGCCAGAGCGGGTCCTCCGTGCGGACGGCGCCGACGTTCTGCACGAACTGATAGCCCCAGGACTGGTTCTGCACGAACTGGAAGGCGGCCGTCAGACAGACCGCCCCGATGGTCATGGGGATCGCCCGCCAGTGCCTCTTCATGAGCGCCTCGCGCGCGGTGACGTGCAGCAGTCCCCATTCCGTGCGGGCCCAGCGGGCGAGGGTACTCATCTGTGCGACTCCAGGTGCTTGCGGTGCAGCCACTTCGGCAGGCCCGGCGCCTCCAGGAACCCCTCGGCGCGCGCGGCGGCGACACCGATGCGCAGCAGGTCCGCGCTCTTCTCGAAGAGCAGGAACCGGGGCTCCCAGATGGGCCGGTACTTGGCGTTGGCGCGATACAGCGACTCGATCTGCCACCAGCGCGAGAAGAAGCTGAGGAGCGACCTCCACAGCCGCAGCACCGGTCCCGCACCGAGGCGCGCGCCACGTTCGAAGACGGATCGGAACATGGCGAAGTTGAGCGAGACCTGAGTGATTCTGATCTCCTGGGCGCGCCGAAGGAGTTCGATCACCATGAACTCCATCAGCCCGTTCTCGGAGTCGCGGTCGCGCCGCATGAGGTCGAGGGAGAGCCCGTGCGGCCCCCACGGCACGAAGGAGAGCACCGCCCTCAACTTCCCCTGGGCGTCGGTGCATTCGAGCATCACGCACTGCCCGTCGTCCGGGTCGCCGAGCCGCCCGAGCGCCATGCTGAACCCGCGCTCCGTCGCCCCGTCCCGCCAGTCGTCGGCGCGCTTGAGCAGATACGCCATCCTCTCGGCCGGAATATCCTCGTGGCGCCGGATGCGCACCTTGTACCCCGCGCGCTTGACCCGGTTGTAGGCCTGCCGGACGGTGCGCATGGCCCGTCCTTCGAGGGTGAACTCGGCGGTCTCGACGATCGCTTCGTCACCGAGCTCCAGCGCGTCCAGCCCATGCCGGGAGTAGACCGTGCCCGCCTCCTCGCTCGCGCCCATCACCGCCGGGATCCAGCCGTGCGCGCGGGCCTCGGAGAGCCAGGGGTCGATGGCGCCGGGCCACGCCTCGGGATCGCCGATCGGGTCGCCGGAGGCCAGCGAGACCCCGCCGACGACGCGGTACGCGACCGCCGCCTTGCCGGTCGGCGACCAGACCACGCTCTTCTCCCGGCGCAGCGCGAAGTAGCCGAGCGAGTCCCGGTCGCCGTTCTTGTCGAGCAGCACCCGCAGCCGCTTCTCGTCGTCCTCGGTGAGCGGGTCGACGGCGCGGCGGGAGCGGAAGGCCGCGTAGAAGACGGCGAGGACGAGCAGGGTGCTGAGCACGTTGACGGTGACGTTGACCCAGTTGGGCGTCGTGATCCCGGGGTAGTGGGAGTCGTCGGCGGCGACCGAGACGAGCCGCAGGGTGCCGTAGCGCCAGCGGTCCAGGAAGGTCGAACGGTACGCGTCGTGGGCGTTGTTGGTGACCGTCACCAGGAGCGCGGCGAGCAGCGAGGTGACCAGCAGGCCGCCGACCGCGACGGCCGCGGCGAGCTTCGGGTTCGAGCGGTCGCCCTTCGCGTAGAACTCGCGGCGGCCGATGACGAGCGACGCGACGAACGCCGCCGTCAGGACGAGCGAGATCCAGTTCTGCGCGTACTGCCGGATCTCCGGGAACGCCATCGCGACGGCGAACAGCAGCAGGAACAGCCCGCTGAGGACGAAGTTGAGGATCCACGCGGCCCGCTTGCGCCGCCGCATGGTGATGGCCAGGAACATCGTGAACACACCGGAGGCGAATCCTGCCGTCAGCAGGTACGGCGTGAAGTAGTTCTCCGTGTTGTGCCGCCGCACGTCCTGCCCGAGCGACACCCACGCGGCACTCAGAAAGTTGATGAACGTGACGGCACGCAGATACCAGACTGCGAAGGCGGCGGCCCGCCGTGAGGCAGCGGTGGACCGCCGGTCCCCGTCCCCCTGGCGGGCCGGCGCCCGTTCCTGCTCAGCGGCAATTCGGGCATCTCCCATAAAGGGCGATGATATGGGGCGGGGTGGTGTGTGCGGGGGAGGGGCGGTGCGGGTGGTGCGGGTGCGCTGCCGCTGGGCTTTGTGATGGACTCTGCGGCGCTCTGCGGCGCGCTCTTGGCGCTCCGCGCCGGCCCCCCTCGGCCTCTCGGCCCCTGCCCCCCTCGGCCTCTCGGCCCCTCGCCCATCGCTGCCAGGTCGCTGTCGCCCCTGCTGCCGGGCAAAGGGAATCCGCCGCGACGGCGCTCAGCCGAGGCGGCGGATTTCGGCGGTGCCGAACCGGTCGTACGCGATTACTCGTCCTGGTCGGAGGCCTCGGGCTCGGGCTCCGCCTCGGGGGAGGGAGCCTCCGGCAGGTCGGCTGCCAGGGCTGCCGCCGCCTGGACCAGGGGCAGGGCCAGCAGCGCGCCCGCGCCCTCGCCCACGGTCACGCCGTGGTCGAGCAGCGGCTCAAGGGCCATCCGGTCCAGCGCCTTCGTCTGCGCCGGCTCCCCGCTGTCCTGCCCGGCCAGCCACCAGTCCGGCGCCCGGAAGGCGACCCGCTGCCCGACCAGGGCGCACGCGGCCGAGACGACCCCGTCGAGAATCACCGGCATCTTCCGCACCGCGCTCTGCAGCAGGAACCCGGTCATCGCCGCGAGATCGGCCCCACCGACCGTCGCCAGCAGCTGCAACTGATCCCCGAGCACCGGCCGGGCCCGCCGCAGGGCGTCCCGGACGGCGGCGCACTTGCGCATCCACGCGAGGTCGTCGATGGCCCGCCCGCCCCGCCCGGTGACGACCGACGCGTCGGTCCCGCACAGCGCCGCGACGAGCACGGCGGCCGCCGTGGTCCCGCCGACGCTGACATCGCCGAGCACCACCAGATCCGTACCGGAGTCCGCCTCTTCGTCCGCGACGGCGACACCCGCGCGGAACGCGGCCTCCGCCTCCTCCAGGGTCATCGCGTCCTCGACGTCGATACGTCCCGAACCGCGCCGCACCCGATGACGTACGACCTCGGCGGGCAGCCCGTCCGGCTCGCAGTCGAGCGCCATGTCGATCACGCGCACCGGCACGCCGAGCCGCCGGGCGAGGATCGACGCCGGGCTGGCGCCCTCAAGGACCGCCCGCACCAACTGGTCGGCGCTGCCGGCGGGCCGCGCCGACACGCCGAGTTCGGCGACCCCGTGGTCGCCCGCGAACAGCACCACGCGCGGGTGCTCGATCGGCCGCACCGGCACGGCCGACTGCGCCGCGGCCAGCCACTCACCCAGGTCGTCGAGGCGGCCCAGTGCTCCGGGCGGCACGATCTGGCGCTCCCGGCGCGCCTCGGCGTCGCGGCGCACGCCTCCGTCGGGGCGCTCGATCAGATCGGTGAAGTCGTCGAGATTAAGCGAGCTCATTCGCCGAACAGTACCGGCAGCGATCGAACACGGCTGCGCCACGTCGTTGCGCTCGGGATCGAGATTCGATACGTACCGTTTGTATCGGATTGTCGTACGGCCCGACAGCTGCCCCGTCGCCCCCCAGGAGCACCCATGCGCCCCACCCCGCAGTCGATCGCCGAACGCCGCGCCGCCTGTCTGAGCGAACTCGCCCAGGGCACCGACCGGTTCCACGAACCGCGCCGGGCCGACTGCCCCTGGTGCGGTTCGAAGCGGCTGCGCACCCGGCTGCGTACGCCCGACCTGCGGCAGCGCAAGCCCGGTACCTTCGTCGTCGACGAGTGCGGGGACTGCGCCCACGCCTTCCAGAACCCCCGGCTCACGGCGGAGGGGCTGGCCTTCTACCACCGGGACTTCCGCGAAGGACCCGGGGTGGCCGAGGGACTCGACGGCCTCGCCGAGCGGATCCTCGGTGCCCGCGGCAGCCGCCGACGCCACCTGGCCGCGGCCCGCGCCATGCTGCCGCACCCCGAACCGGAGAGCTGGCTCGACGTCGGCACCGGGCACGGGCACTTCCCGGAGGTGGCCAAGGAGATTCACCCGTACACGGCGTTCGACGGGCTCGACCCCACCCGGCGCGTCGAGAAGGCGCGGGCGGCCGGGCGGGTCGAGGAGGCGCACCGCGGCCGGCTCGCCGACCCGGAGATCGCCGAGCGGTTGCGCGCCCGCTACGACGTCGTGAGCATGTTCCACCACCTGGAGCACACCCGCGACCCGCGCGAGGAACTGCGCGCCGCGCTGGAGGTGCTGCGCCCCGGCGGACACCTGCTCGTCGAAGTCCCGGACCCCGACTGCGCGTTCGGCGCGCTGCTGGGCAAGTGGTGGGTGTCGTACGGCCAGCCGCGCCATCTGCACCTCATGCCGCTGCCCAACCTGCTCGGCGAGCTCGAATCCCTCGGCTGCCTGGTCGTCTCGACGGACCGCCGGGAGCCGCACATCCCGTACGACCTCTCGGGCGCCCTCGCCCTGGCCCTCGGCCGCGCCCTCCCCGGCCTCGACGCGCCCTGGCGTCCCGCGCCGCCGTCCGCCCTTCAGCGCCGCCTGCGTACGGCTCTGACCCGCGCGTCCGCCCCGCTGCTCGCCTCGGCCTCCGCGCTGGATCACGGGCTCGCCCCGCTCTTCCGCCGCACCCGTTTCTCCAACGCGTTCCGCATCATTGCCCGGCGCTGACGCCGCGGTTCCTCACCCCCTCACCCCCGCAACGCCACCGCCTGCCCCGCCACCACCAGCACCACATGCTCACACTCCGCCGCGAACCCCGCGTTCAGACGCCCGAGTTCGTCGCGGTAGCGGCGGCCGGAGGCGGTGGCGGGGACGATGCCGGAGCCGACCTCGTTGGAGACGGCGACGAGGGTGCGGCGGGTGCGGCGGACGGCGGCGGTGAGTTCCTCGACCCGCGCCCGCAGCGCGCGCTCGCCGCCCCCGGACCACTCCGCGTCGTCCCAGGCGTTCACGGTGTCCATCGCGTCCGTCAGCCACAGCGAGAGACAGTCGATGAGCAGCGGAGGGCCGTCCTCCGCCAGGAGGGGGACCAGGTCGCAGGTCTCGGCGGTGCGCCAGGAACCGGGGCGCCGCTCGCGGTGGATGCTCACCCGGGACGCCCACTCGCTGTCCCCGTTGCGCGCGCCGCCCGTCGCCACGTACAGCACGTTCGGGAAGGCCTCGAGCCGCCGCTCGGCCTCGACGGACTTGCCGGAGCGCGCGCCGCCGAGCACCAGCGTGCGCCGCGGCACATCGGGCACGTCCTCGTAGACGCCCACGTCCAGCGTCGTCCCGTCCGGCACCGCCCGCGCGCCCGCCGCCGCGAGCCGCCGGCGCAACTCGGCCCCCGGCGGCACGTCATGGTCCAGATGCACCGCGATCACGTCCGTCGTCGGCCCGACCGCGCCGACCGCCCGCAGCTTCGCCAGGGCGTCCGGCCGCCCCACGACATCGGTGAGCACCATGTCGTACGGCGCGTCGCCGTTCGCCTCGAGCCCGGCGGGCGCCGCGCCCGGCGGCAGATACAGCAGCCGCTGCCCGTCCGGCCCGGTCACCGCGTACCCCGTGCCGGGCGCGTCCATCGGCACCGCCCGCACCCGGTGCCCGGTCAGCAGCGCCAACTCCCGCCCGTCCGGCACCCGGCCGGGCTGCGGCAGCCCGGCCGGGACCTCGACCGCGGGTCCGTCGTGCGGATGCGAGAGCAGCACCTGCCGTACGCCGCCCAGCGAGTGCCCGGCGCGGGCGGCCGCGAACGCCGCGCCGGGCGTGAGGTCGAGCAGCAGCGTGCCGTCCACGAGCAGCGCGGTGGCCGCCCGCGCGTTCTCGCCGAGCGCGGTCGCGCAGGCCGCGCAGGGACAGTCGGGGCGGGGCAGGCCCTCGGGGGCGCCGGTGCCGAGCAGAGTCATTTCCACGCCCTGAGTTTCCCGCGTCACCGTAGGTGGCGCGCGTTCGGGTACAACGCCCGGAGGGGCGCGGGGCCGTCCCTTCGTGCGGTTCCGCCGCGTGGGCGCGCTCAGCCACGACAACCGGCACTCGCCCCACGACCCGCAACTCGTCCCACGACTCGCGATCTTCTGTCCCCCACCCGGCGGAGCGCCTAGGCTTCGGGCAGGAGCCGGATCTTGTCCGGCTTCCGCTGTGCAGTGTGCTCATACCTGGGAGGCGTACATGGCGGCATGGACGTGGCGGTTCGAGAAGTCCGACGGGACAGAGGTCCAACCCGCGGTGCAGCCCGAGGAGTTCACCACGCAGGGGGACGCCGAGTCCTGGATCGGCGAGGTGTGGAAGGACCTCCTGGAGGGCGGCGCGGACCAGGTGTTCCTCTTCGAGGACAGCACGCAGATCTACGGGCCGATGAGCCTGCACGCCGAGCCGGAGTAGGCCGGTCGGGGTTGCCGCGGTCGAACCCCGGCAACCCCGCCGCTGTTTTTGTCCGGCGGCCACTGCCCACCCGACGTCGGATCTCGCCCGACGTCAGATCTCGCCCAACGTCACCTCGACCGTCTTCTGGGTCCCGCCCCTGGTGAACGTCACCTTCGTCTTGTCGCCCGGCTTCTCGGCGGCGAGTGCCTCGGAGAGGGAGGTGATCGTGGTGATGTCGGCGTTGCCGAGCTCGGTGATGACGTCGCCGGGCCGGATGCCCGCCTTGTCGGCCGCGCCGCCGCTCTTCACCTCGACCACGGCGACCCCCGACGCCTTGTAGTTGTCGTCGACGACCGTACGGCCCGTGATGCCGAGCGTGGCCCGCCCCGAGTCGGTGACCTTGCCGTTCCTGATGATCTGGTCGGCGATCGTCTTCACCATCGACGCGGGGATCGCGAAGCCGATGCCGGCCGCCCCACCGCCCTCGAGATCGGGTTCGGTGGCGGCGAGCGTGGGGATGCCGATGACCTGCCCGTCGAGATTCACCAGCGCGCCGCCGCTGTTGCCGGGGTTGATCGCCGCGGACGTCTGCACCATGTTCGCGATGGTGGCCCCCGTACCGCCGCCGGTACGGCCCTCACTGACGGTGCGTCCGATCGCCGAGACGATGCCCTGGGTCACGCTGGACGACAGCCCGAGCGGTGAGCCCATCGCCAGCACGATATGGCCGACCTCGACCTTCGAGGAGTCCCCGAAGGCCGCCGCCTTCAGCCCGCCGGGCACCTTGTCCAGCTTGATGACGGCGAGATCCTGGTCCGGGTACGCGTAGACGAGCGTCGCCGGCAGCTCGCCCTCGCTGTTGGCGGTCGTGACCCTGAACTTCTTCGCGTTCCCGACCACGTGCGCGTTGGTGACGATGTGTCCCTTGTCGTCGTACACCACGCCCGACCCGAGATCACTGCTCGCCTGGATCTGCACCACCGACGGCAGGACGTCCTTGATCACCCTCAGATACTCGTCCTGCAGATCGTCGGCCGCCGCCGGGACAGCGGCCTGCGTCGTCGTCGAGCCGTCCTTCTTGGACGACGAGGAGTCCGAACAGCCGGAGAGCAGAGCGGCGGAACAGGCGAGAACGACTACGGGGGCGGCGAGCCGAAAGACGCGGGAACGGGAAGCATCCATGCCTGAAGTTTCCCTTTTCGGGTGATGCCCCGACCTGCGATGCGCACCCGAACGGGTCGCTCAGCCGCGCACTCCGCACAGGTGCAGCAGCGCCGCCACCTGCCGATACGGATCCGTACGCCCCGCCCGCTCCTCGACGGCCAGCAGCGTCTCCGCATCCGGCGGAACCGGCGCCCCGTCGACCGCCGTATCCGTGAAGACCCGCACCCCGTACCAGGCGTGCAACGGCGCCCCGATGCCGGCCAGCGTCGATGTCAGCGTGGCGAGGCGGTCGGCGCGGACGTCGAGCCCGAGCCGGTTCGTGTACGCGGTGGTGTCGAAGGCGGCGAGCGCCGACGTCCAGTCGCCGGACAGCCCGGGCCGCATGGCCAGCGCGTCGGCATTGCGTACGAGCAGCGAGAGCAACCCGCCGGGCGCCAGCATCCGCGCCAGGCCCGCCAGCAGCGCGTCCGGCTCCTCGACGTACATCAGTACGCCGTGGCACAGCACCACGTCGAAGCTGCCCGGCAGGAAGTGGACGCCCGTCTCCTGGCCGTCGCCCTCGATGAGGCGTACGCGGCCGCGGATCCCCTCGGGCTCGGCGGCCAGGGCCTCCCGGGCCGCGGCGAGCATCCGCGCGTCCTGTTCGAGACCGGTCACCTGATGCCCGGCCCGGGCCAGCCGCAGCGCCTGCGTACCCTGGCCCATCCCGACGTCGAGGACCCGCAGCCGCTGCCCCACCGGGAACCGCCCGGCTATCTGCTCGTCGAGCTGCCGGGCCACCAGCTCCTGCCGTACGACATCACGCAGGCCGCCCAGCTTGTTCAGCCAGGCATCCGCCGCGCCCCCGGAGAAGGATGTTGTGCTCAGGGCCGCTCTCCGCGCTTGACCTGCGGCTTCGGCAGCCGGAGTCGACGCATCTGGAGGGTGCGCATCAGCGCGTAGGGGACCGCGCCCTTCTTGGGCAGGTCCGGGTAGCGCGTGTTCAGCTGCTTCTTCAGGCGGATCGCGATGCCGATCGAGTCGACCACGATCATCACGATCACCACGAGCCACAGCAGCAGCGCGATGTTCTGCAGCGAGCCGACCCGCACCATGCTCAGCACGAGAATGATCACGGCCAGCGGCAGGAAGAACTCCGCGATGCAAAAGCGCGAGTCCACGAAGTCGCGCGCGAACTTCCGCACCGGCCCCTTGTCACGGACAGGCAGGTAGCGCTCGTCGCCGCTGGCCAGCGCCTGGCGCTGCTTCTCCAGCTGGACACGACGATCGTCACGCTGTCGCTTGGACGCCTCCTTGCGCGACGTCGGCGTGTTGGCGACGCTACGACGCTGGGTCTGGGCCTCACTGCGCTTGGGCGTGGGGCGGCCCTTCGGGGCCTGCGGGTCACGGGTCTGCTTGGAGTCGGTCACCGGCGCCTTGTCGGCGGGGGCCTTCTCTTCCTTGGCACGGCTACGGAACACAAAACCCAAGGGTACGTGGTGCGGGGGCATGGACGTCGTTCGAGTGGGGAACGATCCGGCAACACCGCACGTCTGTAGTGGGACAGAGGGGACGTTGCGCACGGTTGGCCGGGCGGGGCGACCCCTAGGGCCACCTACTCCCTACGCCGGAGTGGGGTCGTACGCAGTCGTCCTTGGGGATGAGCGCATCCGTCCCCGAACAGTGCGGTAATGGATGCAGGGCCCGTACTGTGGGTTCTGTTGCAGTACCTGGAGCTGGAGTCCGTCAGAAGGGGGCGCGCGAAGCCCATGAGCGGTGTCATGAAGCGTATGGGGATGATCTTCCGCGCGAAGGCGAACAAGGCCCTTGACCGGGCCGAGGACCCGCGCGAAACCCTCGATTACTCGTACCAGAAGCAGCTGGAGCTGCTCCAGAAGGTGCGCCGCGGCGTCGCGGACGTGGCGACCAGCCGCAAGCGCCTCGAGCTGCAGCTGAACCAGCTCCAGAACCAGTCCACCAAGCTGGAGGACCAGGGCCGCAAGGCGCTCGCGCTCGGCCGCGAGGACCTGGCCCGTGAGGCGCTGTCGCGCCGGGCCGCGCTCCAGCAGCAGGTCACCGACCTGGAGACGCAGCACCAGACCCTCCAGGGCGAGGAGGAGAAGCTCACCCTCGCGGCGCAGCGCCTCCAGGCGAAGGTCGACGCCTTCCGCACCAAGAAGGAGACGATCAAGGCCACGTACACGGCGGCCCAGGCGCAGACCCGGATCGGGGAGGCCTTCTCCGGCATCTCCGAGGAGATGGGCGATGTCGGCATGGCGATCCAGCGTGCCGAGGACAAGACCGCGCAGCTGCAGGCGCGCGCCGGCGCCATCGACGAGCTGCTCGCCTCGGGCGCGCTCGACGACCAGTCGGGGCTGGCCAAGGACGACATCCAGAGCGAGCTGGACCGGCTCTCCGGTGGTACGGATGTAGAGCTGGAGCTGCAGCGCATGAAGGCGGAGCTGGCGGGCGGCTCCTCGCCGCAGCAGGCGATCGAGGGCGGCACGGGGCAGTCCCAGTCGCAGCAGTCCCAGGACACTCCGCGCTTCGACAAGCAGTAACCACCTGTACGACCGGGTCCCACGCCTTAGGAGGGCGACATGATCGTACGGATCATGGGGGAGGGGCAGGTGAGGCTGGCCGAGAGCCACCTCACCGCACTGAACAAGCTGGACGACGAGCTGCTCGCCGAACTGGAGAGCGGCGACGAGTCCGGCTTCCGCCGGACCCTGAGCGCCCTCCTGGACGAGGTCCGCCGCCTGGGCGCTCCGCTCCCCGACGACTCCCTCGAACCGTCGGAACTCATCCTCCCGTCCCCGGACGCGTCCCTCGCCGAGGTCCGCGAGCTGCTGAGCGACGACGGTCTGATCCCCGGCTGACCCCGCCCCTCACATGCCGGCGGGGCTGATGTCAGCCCGTCCGGCGTTTGAGGACGAGCGCGAAGCGCGATACGGGGGTCTGGCGGCGGAGCCCCCAGGTACGGGAAGGGCAGGGACGGCGGAGGCAGCACCCGTTCCGCGTCCGGCAGGGCACCCGTACCGTAAGCGGGGTGAGCACCCTAGAGCGCACGAGGTGCAGAGCCCGAGCCCACCCCGTGGCAGTGGACGCCGCCCTCGCCGCAGTCGTCCTCGCCTGCATGACCGCCGGCTCCTTCGTGGACCCGCACGGCGAGCACGGCGCGACCTGGGGCGCCCGCACCCCGAACCCCCTCAGCCTCACCCTGATGGTGCTCGGCGCGGCAGCCCTGGTCTTCCGCCGCCGCACCCCGATGACCGTCCTCGCGGCGACCGTGGCCGTCTCCCTGGTGGAGCTGGTGACCAGCGACCCCCGGGCCCCGGTGGTGATGTCCGCCGTCGTCGCCCTCTACACCGTCGCGTCGGCGACCGACCGCCCCACGACATGGCGCGTCGGACTGGTCACGATGACCGTCCTGACGGCGGTCGCGATGCTCGCGGGTCCGATGCCCTGGTACGCCCAGGAGAACCTCGGCATCTTCGCCTGGACGGGCATGGCCGCCACCGCGGGTGACGCCGTACGCAGTCGCCGCGCCTTCGTGCACGCGATCAGGGAACGCGCCGAGCGAGCCGAACGCACCCGTGAGGAAGAGGCGCGCCGCCGCGTCGCCGAGGAGCGGCTGCGGATCGCCCGCGATCTGCACGACGTCGTCGCCCATCACATCGCCCTGGTCAATGTGCAGGCCGGAGTCGCGGCGCACGTCATGGACAAGCGGCCCGACCAGGCCAAGGAGGCGCTGGCCCACGTACGGGAGGCCAGTCGCTCCGCACTCAACGAACTCCGCGCCACCGTCGGGCTGTTGAGACAGTCCGGGGATCCCGAGGCGCCCACCGAGCCCGCCCCCGGCCTGGCCCGGCTCGACGAACTCGCGGACACCTTCCGCAACGCGGGCCTCCCCGTCGAAGTCGCCCGTTCCGACCACGGCACCAGCCTGCCCGCCGCCGTCGACCTGGCCGCGTACCGCGTCATCCAGGAAGCCCTCACCAATGTGCAGAAGCACGCGGGCGCGGAGGCGAAGGCCGAGGTCAGCGTCGTACACGTGGGACCGAACGTGGAAGTGACGGTCCTCGACAACGGGCCCGGGCAGGACGACGGGCCGGAGGAGGAGGACGACGGGCCGGGGGAGGGCGGCGGGCACGGACTGCTCGGGATGCGCGAGCGGGTCACCGCGCTCGGCGGCAGCTGCACGGCCGGTCCCCGGTACGGAGGCGGCTTCCGGGTCCATGCGATCCTTCCGGTCAAGAACCGCACGCCTGCCAGGGGGGCCTCCGTATGACCATCCGTGTCCTGCTCGCCGACGATCAGGCACTGCTGCGCAGCGCCTTCCGTGTTCTCGTCGACTCCGAGCCCGACATGGAGGTCGTCGGCGAGGCTGCCGACGGCGCGGAGGCCGTGCGGCTGACGCGGGACGAGCGGGCCGACGTCGTCCTCATGGACATCCGGATGCCGGGGACCGACGGGCTGGCCGCCACGCGGCTGATCACCGCCGACCCCGGGCTCGCGCATGTACGGGTCGTCATGCTGACGACCTTCGAGGTCGACGAGTACGTGGTGCAGTCGCTCCGGGCGGGCGCGTCCGGGTTCCTCGGGAAGGGCGCCGAGCCCGAGGAGCTGCTGAATGCCATCCGGATCGCCGCCGGTGGCGAGGCGCTGCTGTCGCCGGCGGCCACCAAGGGGCTGATCGCCAAGTTCCTGGCGCAGGGCGACGGTTCGGACGAGGAGCGGGATCCCGCCCGCGCCGAGCGGCTGGAGGCGCTCACCGGACGTGAGCGCGAGGTGCTCGTCCAGGTCGCGGGCGGCCATTCGAACGACGAGATCGCCGAGCGGCTGGAAGTCAGCCCGCTGACGGTGAAGACGCACGTCAACCGGGCCATGGCGAAGCTCGGCGCGCGCGACCGGGCCCAATTGGTGGTCATCGCGTACGAGTCCGGGCTGGTCCGTCCAAGGGTGGACTGAGCTCCACGTGGGTGTACTCAGGAGCGCCGCGCGAAGAAGCGGGCGAAGAAGGCCGGGGTTCCGGCCCAGGTCTCCACGGACGCGGCGCCCGATGAACCGGAACCCGCGCAGGTCTGACCGTCCCGCACGACGAAGGGGCGCCCCTCAGCCGGAGGGGCGCCCCTTTCGTGTACGCACGACCAGGTTTACGGAAGCGCCAGCATCCGCTCAAGTGCCAGCTTCGCGAACTGTTCCGTCTCCCGGTCCACCTCGATGCGGTTGACCAGGTTGCCCTCGGCGAGGGACTCCAGGGTCCACACCAGGTGGGGCAGGTCGATGCGGTTCATCGTCGAGCAGAAGCAGACCGTCTTGTCGAGGAAGACGATCTCCTTGCCCTCGGGAGCGAAACGGTTGGCCAGGCGGCGGACCAGGTTCAGCTCCGTACCGATGGCCCACTTGGAACCGGCCGGAGCCGCCTCCAGGGCCTTGATGATGTACTCCGTGGAGCCGACGTAGTCCGCCGCGGCGACGACCTCGTTCTTGCACTCCGGGTGGACGAGCACGTTCACGCCGGGGATCCGCTCGCGGACGTCGTTCACCGAGTCCAGCGAGAAGCGGCCGTGGACCGAGCAGTGGCCCCGCCACAGGATCATCTTCGCGTCGCGCAGCTGCTCGGCGGTCAGGCCGCCGTTCGGCTTGTGCGGGTTGTAGAGGACGCAGTCCTCCAGGGACATGCCCATGTCCCGGACGGCGGTGTTGCGGCCGAGGTGCTGGTCGGGAAGGAACAGCACCTTCTCGCGCTGCTCGAAGGCCCACTCCAGCGCCCGCTGGGCGTTGGAGGAGGTGCAGATGGTGCCGCCGTGCTTGCCCGTGAACGCCTTGATGTCCGCGGAGGAGTTCATGTACGAGACGGGCACGACCTGCTCGGCAATCCCGGCCTCGGTCAGCACGTCCCAGCACTCGGCGACCTGCTCGGCGGTGGCCATGTCGGCCATCGAGCAGCCGGCCGCGAGGTCCGGCAGGACGACCTTCTGGTCGTCGCTCGTCAGGATGTCCGCCGACTCCGCCATGAAGTGCACACCGCAGAACACGATGTACTCGGCCTCCGGGCGCGCGGCCGCGTCCCGGGCCAGCTTGAAGGAGTCGCCCGTGACGTCCGCGAACTGGATGACCTCGTCGCGCTGGTAGTGGTGGCCGAGCACGAAGACCTTGTCCCCGAGCTTCTCCTTGGCCGCGCGGGCGCGCTCCACCAGGTCCGGGTCGGACGGCGAGGGCAGGTCGCCGGGACACTCGACGCCGCGCTCGCTGCGCGGGTCGGCCTCGCGGCCGAGCAGCAGCAGGGCGAGGGGCGTCGGCTGTACGTCGAGCTCCTGGGTCTGGGCGGTGGTCACGACACGCACCCTTTCTGTTCTGCGGCTCGCCGGGCTCGTAAGGAAGCGGGCCCGGCGGAACGATGCCTTTTCGTCGAATTGACGCTATCTATCATAACCGCTTCACGTCAGTTTGACGATGTCCATAGCGTCGATGTGACGTGAATCCCGGGGGTTGTCCACACGCCGCTGTCCGTGCTTTGACGCGTGTGCGAGCATGAAAGGAAGAAGCGAAGAAAGACGCTCGGCCCGGAATGAATCCGCGGCCCCGCCGGTTGCACTCGTCGGCAAGCAGTCTCCGTACAACCCGGGAGAGATGTAGATGTCCGTATCGGACGAGACCAGCACCGTCACCGACGGCATCATCCTTTCTGACGCCGCCGCGGCGAAGGTCAAGGCCCTGCTCGACCAGGAAGGCCGCGAGGACCTGGCGCTGCGCGTCGCGGTTCAGCCCGGCGGCTGCTCCGGCCTGCGCTACCAGCTCTTCTTCGACGAGCGCTCCCTCGACGGCGACGTCGTCAAGGACTTCGACGGCGTCAAGGTCGTCACCGACCGCATGAGCGCCCCCTACCTGGGCGGCGCGTCCATCGACTTCGTGGACACCATCGAGAAGCAGGGCTTCACGATCGACAACCCGAACGCGACGGGCTCCTGCGCCTGCGGCGACTCCTTCAGCTAAGTCGCGGCCCCCTGCTGAGCGCGCGGCTCGCCACTGAGCCCGCGGGCTCGCTGCCGAACGCATACGAAGGCGGCGTCCCCCTCCGACAGGGACGCCGCCTTCGCGCGTCCGCTCCACCCGCCCGAGGCGGGCTCACGGCCGTTACTGGGCCTGCTCCGGACCCGAACCCGACCCGGGGACGGTCACCTTCCCCTCCGGGATCTCCTTGCCGTCCGTCCCCACCACCTTGCGGTCGCCGAGCGGCTCGTCCAGGTGCACCGTGCGCTCGATGACCTTGGCGATCAGGATGCAGATCTTGCCCTGCCACGGCTCCTCGGTCACCGTGACCGTCACCTTGTCCGAGCTCTCGCTCGCCGAGGCCGAGTAGTCCGCGCACACCCCGCCCGTGAAGCTCACGGTCAGGTCCTTCCCGTCGACGGTGTAGCCCTGCACCGTGACGTCACGGGATGTCGGCGCCGCCGTCGGCTCGTCGCCCGGCGCGGTCGGCGACGGGCTCGGCTGCGCGGTCGGATTCTGGCTGGGCTCCGCTGAGGTCAGGTACTGCGGGTCGACCGCCGGATGCGTCACCGTGAAGCCGTCGTCCGCCCCCTGCGGCCGTACCTCGAACAGCCACGACGGCACCAGCGTCTGCCGCCCGTTCGCGACGTGCGTCGCCAGCCCGAAGGTGGCCTTCTCCACGGTCACCGACTCCGGCGTCGGCGTCGCCGTCGCGTGCTCGCACGGCACCTCGTTCCGGTCCTTCAGCGGTACGGGGCTGGCGCAGCCGCCGATGCCCTTGCGCCCGCCGCCCGATGCGGACGCCGACCCGTTCATCAGGTCCAGCGTCTTCTGTGCGCTGATCACGGGGTAGGTGTCCCCCTTCACCGGCGTCTTCAACTGACCGCTGCCGCCGATGACATGGCCCTCCACATTGATCTGGAGGCCGGTCGTCCAGCCGTACGTCGGCAGTCCGCCGACCTCCGGGTCCGCGTTCACCACCCGTACCCGGTCCATGAGTTGGCTCGCGTCCAGCTTCGCGTCGTCCTGGCCGACCGCCTTCAGTACGGGAGCGGCTGCCTTCTTGGCCGCCTCCGCGCTCACCGGACCGGGCTGCACGCCCGCCATGCCGGACCCGATGGGCCTGCAGGCCTTGCCCTTGGGGCAGTTGTCGGTCCCCGGAATGTACGAGCTGAACGTCCAGGTGCCCGGCGCGTTCCTGTTCACCCGCAGATTCGGTTCCGAACCGTCCTTCGTGGAGCCCACCGTCCAGGCGTCCCCGACGAGCCTCGGCGTGCCCTTCAGATCGAGGGCCGCGGCGAGACGCGCCACCTCGGCCTTCGTCACCTCGCCCTTCGTCCAGTACACGGGCGCGGAGTCGGGGCCGCCGGCGAGCTTGCCGTCCGCGCGGTAGGTCGCGCCGTACGGGTTGGGCTCGCCGGGCGCGATGCCGTTCGTGCCGCCCGTAGCGCCCGTCCCGCTCGTACCGCCCTCGGAGTAGCCGTCGAGGGCGAGCGGCGGGGGAGTGCCGTCGCCGCCGGGGGTCCCGCCGCGGCTGTCACCGCCGCCCGACGCGGTCGCGGCGAAGTACGCCCCGCCGCCCCCGACGAGCAGGACCGCGGCCGCGACCGAGGCGACCGCCACCGGGGAATGCCGGCGGCGCGGCTTGGCCGGCTCGGCACCCTCGGCGGGATCGGTCGCGTCCTTGTCCGGTCGCTCGGTGCTCACCGCATCGCTCCTTCGGCTCCACTGCTGTCCCTGATGACCCTGCCCCGGCAAAGAAGGGGCGCTGTGGGGTCGTATAGCGCATCCCCTTTACGGGGGACAGCGATGGGACGCAGCGGGGGAGCGCGCGGTTCCCTGCGAGCGCTCTCTCGGCTGCCTCTTCGGGGCGCCGTACCTCAGTCGCCGTAGTCGGACATCGCGTCCAGCAGCCGGGCGGAGGCGGGCGGCACGGTCACGCCGTGGATGAGGGAGGGGGAGACGGGGAGGGAAGAGACCGGGGCGGGCGCCGTCCAGTGCCGGACCATCCGCGCGCAGTCGCCGCGCAGCGACGCCAGGTCGCCTTCGAGGTCGAGCGGAGCGGAGCCGTGGACCTTGAGGTTCGTCATACCGGAACCGTATGCACCGTTGGCGTCACGAAGAAAGATCTACTATCGGGTAGTTTTGACCGCTTCAGAGGGCGCGCGTCGACCGGGTAGCGTGAACTGTCAATCCCCTCCCCTCGCAGGAGCGTGTCCTAGCCGTGCGTATCGCAGTCACCGGCTCCATCGCCACCGACCACCTCATGACCTTCCCCGGCCGTTTCGCCGACCAGCTGGTCGCGGACCAGCTGCACACGGTCTCCCTCTCCTTCCTGGTCGACAACCTCGACGTACGCCGGGGTGGGGTCGGCGCGAACATCGCCTTCGGCATGGGCCAGCTCGGCACCCGGCCGGTCCTGGTCGGGGCGGCGGGCGCCGACTTCGACGAATACCGTGCGTGGCTGGACCGCCACGGAGTGGACACCGACTCGGTGCGCATCTCCGAGACGCTGCACACGGCCCGGTTCGTCTGCACCACCGACGCCGACCACAACCAGATCGGCTCCTTCTACACCGGCGCCATGAGCGAGGCCCGCCTCATCGAGCTGAAGACCGTCGCCGACCGGGTCGGCGGCCTCGACCTCGTGCTGATCGGCGCGGACGACCCGGAGGGCATGCTCCGGCACACCGAGGAGTGCCGCTCCCGCGCGATCCCCTTCGCGGCCGACTTCTCGCAGCAGATCGCCCGGATGAACGGCGACGAGATCCGGATACTGCTGGACGGGGCGACCTATCTCTTCTCGAACGAGTACGAGAAGGGGCTCATCGAGTCCAAGACGGGCTGGAGCGACGAGGAGATCCTCTCGAAGGTCGGCCACCGTGTGACGACCCTCGGCTCGCGCGGCGTCCGTGTCGAGCGGGCCGGCGAGGAGACGATCGAGGTCGGCTGCGCGGAGGAGGAGTGCAAGGCCGATCCGACGGGCGTCGGCGACGCGTTCCGCGCGGGCTTCCTCTCCGGCCTGGCCTGGGGCGTCTCCCATGAGCGCGCGGCCCAGGTCGGCTGCATGCTCGCCACGCTGGTCATCGAGACGGTCGGCACCCAGGAGTACCAGCTGCGCCGCGCCCACTTCATGGAGCGCTTCACCAAGGCGTACGGCGACGAGGCCGCGGCGGAGGTCCAGGCCCACCTCGCGTGAGGCACGGTCGGGGGGGGGGGGGGGCCGCCCCCCCCCCCCCCCCCCCCCGGTCCGCTACGTCAACCGCCGCACCACGTAAGCCACCCCCCGCTCCACGGCCTCCTCCCCGACATACTCCTGCCCCCGCATCTCGCACCACGCCGGAATGTCCAGTCGGGCCGCCTCGTCGTCGGACAGGACGCGGATCGTGCCGCCGACCGGGACGTCCCCGATGACCTTGGCCAGCTCGATGACCGGGATGGGGCAGCGCTTGCCCAGGGCGTTCACGACGAGGGAGTCCGCGGCGGTGGGGGCTTGCGCCGGCCCGGCCGGGGCGCCCAGCTTCTCGCGGACCGAGGCGACCGCGCCCGGCAGGACCGACAGGAAGCGGTCGACGTCCTCGGACGGGGTGTGTGGGGGCAGCGAGACGCGGACGTTGCCCTCGCTCAGGACGCCCATCGCCTTCAGGACATGGCTGGGTGTCAGGGTGCTGCTCGTGCAGGAGGAGCCGGAGGAGACCGAGAAGCCCGCGAGGTCCAGTTCGTGCAGGAGTGTCTCTCCGTCGACATAGAGACAGGAGAAAGTGACGATCGAGGGCAGCCGGTGGAGCGGATCGCCGACCACCTCGACGTCCGGGACCAGTTCGGGGACGCGTCCGCGGATCCGGTCCGTCAGTTCCCGCAGCCGCGCGGCCTCCTCGGCCGCCTCCGCGCGGACGGCCCGCAGCGCCGCCGCCGCGGCCACGATCCCCGGGATGTTCTCGAACCCGGCCGCCCGCCCCGACTCCCGCTCGTCCGCGGGTCCTTGAGGAGCGAACCGGACTCCCTTGCGTACGACGAGCAGTCCGACACCCGAGGGGCCGCCCCATTTATGGGCACTTGCCGTGAGCAGGGACCAGTCGCCCTCCACCCGGCCCCAGCCCAGCGACTGCGCCGCGTCCACCAGCAGCGGCACCCCCGCCGCCCGGCACGCCTCCGCGACCTCGGCCACCGGCTGCTCCGTACCCACCTCGTGGTTGGCGGACTGCAGGCAGGCGAGCGCGGTGTCGGGGCGGAGGGCGGAGGCGTACGCAGAAGGGGACACGGTGCCCGCGCGGTCGACCGGGACCGTCGTCACCGATCCGCCCGCCGCCTCGTGGAGGTCCGCCGAATGGAGCACCGAAGAGTGTTCGACGGATGACACGATCAGGTGGCGGCCGATGCGGCGGCGACCGGCGAGGGCGCCGGCGACCCCGGAGTGCACCGCCCGTGTGCCGGACGAGGTGAAGACCAGTTCGTCCGGGCGGCAGCCCACCGCGTCGGCCGCCGCCTCACGCGCCGCGTCGAGCAGCAACCGGGCCCGCCGCCCCTCGCGGTAGAGACGGGCGGGATCGGCCCACCCCTCGTCGAGCGAGGCCTGCAGGGCCTGTCGGGCCACGGGGTGGAGAGGAGCGGCGGAAGCGGCATCGAAGTAGGACACACAGCAACGCTAAACCCCCGGTCGGAGCAGCGCCCCAAAGGGACGCGGAGCTGTGACATGTGCGGCTCCGCCGCGTGCGCGCGACAAGCCGCGACGAAGCCGCAGCCGCGATACAAGAGACCCCCCCGAGCTGCTGGGCGCCCTCCCCGCCCCCCTGTCAGATCCCCCGTCAGATCCCCCCGGAACGGCAAGTTCCACCCCTTCTGAGTGACCCGCGGCGCGTTAGGCACCCTCCCCGCGCGACCCCAAATAGCGTCCAGTAGGGTTTGGTCCGCATAAACATCCAAACCCCTGCCCGTGTGCCAGGGCGGCGAGCGACCAGCGAGAAGGGCCGTAGCCAACCAGCGCGGGCGAGACTCTCGGGAAGGCGCTACGTGAGTCCCAACGGCTCCGACCGCTCGCCGCGGCGCCCGATGCGGCGGAAGCTGCTGCAGGCAATGACTGCGGGCCTGGTCCTGGCGACCGCCACCGGTTGCACATACAAGGACTTTCCCCGCCTTGGTATGCCCACCCCGGTCACGGAGGAGGCTCCGCGGATCCTCTCTCTCTGGCAGGGCTCATGGGCGGCCGCGCTCGCCACGGGCGTGCTGGTCTGGGGCCTGATCCTGTGGGCGACCATCTTCCACCGGCGCAGCCGCACCAAGATCGAAGTTCCCCCGCAGACCCGGTACAACATGCCCATCGAGGCGCTGTACACGGTGGTCCCGCTCATCATCGTCTCGGTGCTGTTCTACTTCACCGCCCGCGACGAGACGAAGCTCCTGTCCCTCTCCCCGAAGCCCGACGTCACGGTCAACGTGGTCGGCTTCCAGTGGAGCTGGGGCTTCAACTACGTCGCGGACGTCCCCGGTTCCACCGGGAACGCGAAGACCGACAAGAACCTGGCCGCCATTCCGGACCGGTTCAAGGCGGACTTCCCGGCGAACGCCGGCGGTGTCTACGACGTCGGCACGCCCGGCACGCGGAACCCGCAGACGAACAACCCCGGCCCGACCCTCTGGCTCCCCAAGGGCAAGACGGTCCGCTTCGTCCTCACCTCGCGTGACGTCATCCACTCCTTCTGGGTGGTGCCGTTCCTGATGAAGCAGGACGTCATCCCGGGCCACACCAACTCCTTCCAGGTGACCCCCAACAAGGAGGGCACCTACCTCGGCAAGTGCGCCGAGCTGTGCGGTGTCGACCACTCCCGGATGCTCTTCAACGTGAAGGTCGTCTCCCCCGAGCGTTACGAGGCCCACCTCAAGGCGCTCGCGGCGAAGGGGCAGACCGGTTACGTCCCGGCCGGCATTGAGCAGACGAGCCACGAGAAGAACCGGGAGACGAACAACCTGTGAGCATCCTCAACGAACCTCAGGGTGCCGCCGAAGCCGAAGACTCGTACGAGAACGAGCTGCCGGTACGGCGTAAGCAGCCCGGCAATGTCGTGATCAAGTGGCTCACCACCACTGACCACAAGACGATCGGCACGCTGTACCTGGTCACGTCGTTCGCGTTCTTCTGCATCGGTGGCGTCATGGCGCTGCTGATGCGTGCCGAACTGGCGCGGCCCGGACTGCAGATCATGTCGAACGAGCAGTTCAACCAGGCGTTCACGATGCACGGCACGATCATGCTGCTGATGTTCGCGACGCCGCTGTTCGCCGGTTTCACGAACTGGATCATGCCGCTGCAGATCGGCGCGCCCGACGTGGCGTTCCCGCGGCTGAACATGTTCGCCTACTGGCTCTACCTGTTCGGCTCGACCATCGCGGTGGGTGGCTTCCTCACCCCGCAGGGTGCGGCCGACTTCGGCTGGTTCGCCTACAGCCCGCTGTCGGACGCGGTCCGCTCGCCGGGCATCGGCGCCGACATGTGGATCATGGGTCTGGCCTTCTCCGGCTTCGGCACGATCCTCGGTGCGGTCAACTTCATCACCACCATCATCTGCATGCGTGCCCCCGGCATGACGATGTTCCGCATGCCGATCTTCGTGTGGAACGTGCTGCTCACCGCGGTGCTGGTGCTGCTGGCCTTCCCCGTCCTGGCGGCGGCTCTGTTCGCGCTGGAGGCGGACCGAAAATTCGGTGCGCATGTGTTCGACGCCGCAAATGGCGGAGCCTTGCTATGGCAACACCTCTTCTGGTTCTTCGGCCATCCAGAGGTGTACATCATCGCGCTGCCGTTCTTCGGAATCATTTCCGAAGTCATCCCGGTGTTCTCCCGTAAGCCGATGTTCGGCTACATGGGCCTGATCGGCGCGACCATCGCGATCGCCGGTCTGTCCGTGACCGTGTGGGCGCACCACATGTACGTCACCGGTGGCGTACTGCTCCCGTTCTTCTCCTTCATGACGTTCCTCATCGCCGTGCCAACCGGTGTGAAGTTCTTCAACTGGATCGGAACGATGTGGAAGGGCTCCTTGTCCTTCGAGACACCGATGCTCTGGGCGACCGGCTTCCTCATCACCTTCACCTTCGGTGGTCTGACCGGCGTCATCCTGGCCTCGCCGCCGATGGACTTCCACGTGTCCGACTCGTACTTCGTGGTGGCGCACTTCCACTACGTCGTCTTCGGCACCGTGGTGTTCGCGATGTTCTCCGGCTTCCACTTCTGGTGGCCGAAGTTCACCGGCAAGATGCTCGACGAGCGCCTCGGCAAGATCACGTTCTGGACGCTGTTCGTGGGCTTCCACGGCACGTTCCTGGTGCAGCACTGGCTGGGTGCCGAGGGCATGCCGCGTCGTTACGCGGACTACCTCGCGGCCGACGGCTTCACCGCGCTGAACACGATCTCGACGATCTGCTCGTTCCTGCTCGGCCTGTCGATCCTGCCGTTCCTCTACAACGTGTGGAAGACGGCCAAGTACGGCAAGAAGGTCGAGGTCGACGACCCGTGGGGTTACGGCCGCTCGCTGGAGTGGGCGACTTCCTGCCCGCCGCCGCGGCACAACTTCCTCACCCTGCCGCGGATCCGCAGTGAATCCCCGGCGTTCGACCTGCACCACCCGGAGATCGCCGCTCTCGACCAGCTCGAGAACGCCGGTCACGGTGCGAAGGCCCTCTCTGGCGGCAAGGAGGCCGGCAAGTGAAGGTCCAAGGCAAGATGTTCATCTGGCTGGCCGTCTTCATCCTGATCATGGCCATCGTGTACGGCGTGTGGTCCAAGGAGCCGGCCGGTACCACGGCGCTGTTCCTGGGCTTCGGCCTGAGCATCATGATCGGCTACTACCTGGCCTTCACGGCCCGGCGGGTCGACCAGCTGGCGCAGGACAACAAGGAGGCCGACGTCGCGGACGAGGCCGGCGAGGTGGGCTTCTTCAGCCCGCACAGCTGGCAGCCGCTCACGCTGGGCCTCGGTGGAGCGCTCGCCTTCATGGGCGTCGTCTTCGGCTGGTGGCTGCTGTACTTCTCGGCCCCGATCATCGTGATCGGCCTGTGGGGCTGGGTCTTCGAGTACTACCACGGTGAGAACCGCACTCAGTAACACACGCTGAACGCCCGGGAGCCCGGACACTCCGTCAGGAGTGTCCGGGCTCCCTCGTTTGCCGCACGTCATGTCCCCCATACGGATCACTCACCGCGCCGCAGCTGACGGGCGTTCATAGCGTGAGGCCATGAACCACTCACCGCGAATCCGCACGGTCGTCAGCTGCACCACGCTGGTGGTCGCCCTCGGTGCGGGCGTCTCCGCCTGCGGTTCCGACGGCCACCCGCTCTCGGCGAAGCCGTACGACGCGGCAGGAGAGATCTCCTTCAACGGCCCCAGCGGCGACGGCGGGAAGGCCGACAAGGCCGACCCCGACAAGCCCCTGGAAATCACCGCCAACGGCGACGACGGGCGCATCACGGATGTGACGGCCACGGACGCGTCGGGACGGTACGTGTCGGGTGAACTCGCCGCCGACGGCAGCCGCTGGCACAGCACCTCACCGCTGGCCGCGGGTGCCCACTACACCCTGCGGGTGAGCACCGAGGACGAGGACGGCGCGCCCGGCCGCAAGGTCATCGACTTCGACACCAGCACACCCCGGACGAGGAAGCTCCTCGATGTGACCTTCGGGCCCCAGGCGGGCGAGTACGGCGTCGGCCAGCCCATCACCGCCGGACTCAGCGTCCCCGTCAAGGACAAGGCTTCCCGCGCGATCGTCGAGCGCGCCCTCAAGGTCGACTCGCAGCCCGCCGTGGACGGCGCCTGGCACTGGGTGGACGACAAGACACTGCACTACCGCCCCAAGGAGTACTGGCCCATCCACGCCACCATCCAGGCGCACAGCAACCTCGCGGGCATCAAGGTCGCCGAACGGCTCTGGGGCGGCAATGCGAAGCCTCTGAAGCTCACCACGGGCGACCGCCTCGTCGCCGTCACGGACGCCTCATCACACTCCATGACGGTCTACCGCAACGACGAGGAGATCAAGCAGATGCCCGTCACCACCGGCAAGGCCGGTTTCGAGACCCGCAACGGCGTCAAGGTCGTGCTGGGCAAGGAGTACTTCGTACGGATGCGCGGTACCACCGTCGGCATCGCCGAGGGCACCTCGGACTCGTACGACCTGCCCGTGTACTACGCCACCCGCGTCACCTGGAGCGGCGAGTACGTGCACGCCGCTCCCTGGTCGGTCGGGAGCCAGGGATACGCCAACGTCAGCCACGGCTGCACCGGGATGAGCACCGGTAACGCCGAGTGGTTCTTCGACAACGTCCGCGCGGGCGACATCGTGAAGGTCCAGAACTCCAACGGCCACACGATGGAGCCGTTCGACAACGGCTTCGGCGACTGGAACCTCGACTGGAAGAACTGGCGCAACGGCAGCGCCCTGGAGGGCGGAACCCCCGAGGGCCCGACCCAGGCGGACAAGGCCCGCCTGCGCCCCGAGTCCGTGTGAGGCTGGGCTGCCGTGACGCGCCCCGAAAGGGGCGCGGGGCTGTGGCACATACGGCTCCGCCGCGTGAGCGCGACCAGCCCAGGACGGCCCGTAGCCGCCCAAGCGCCCCAGCCCCCGAGGCCTCAGGCGCCCAAGAGGGCCTTCCTGCGCAGCAGGGAGGCCAACGCGGCGGCGAACTCCACCGGATCCACCGGCAGGGTCACCGCGGCGTCCGCACGGCTCCACGTGGCCAGCCAGGCGTCCTGAGGGCGCCCGATGAGAACCAGCACGGGCGGGCAGTTGAAGACCTCGTCCTTGATCTGGCGGCACACCCCCATGCCGCCCAACGGCACCGCCTCGCCGTCCAGCACACAGACGTCGATCCCGCCCTTGTCCAGCTCCGTGATGACGGCGGCCGGAGTCGCGCACTCGATGAACTCGACGGCGGGAACGTCCGGAGCGGGCCTGCGCCCGGTAGCGAGCCGCACCTGTGCGCGGGTGTTGGAGTCGTCGCTGTAGACCAGCACCGTGGCGGTCGGCTGCATTCTTCCTCCGAGACGTCAGCGTCGTACGGACATGAAGCGATCGGGCTGATCGGACAGGGCCCGATGCGCGGATGCTACTCCCTTGAACACCTCGTCAACACCGGTTCGGACAGGGCTTCGATGGGCCATACGGGCTGGACACACCCCGTCAACACTCCGAATGGCACCCCCCGGGGTGAGGGCGGGATAAGCGACCGACATAATGTCGGTCGTGGCGACAGCAACGACAGTAGAAACCGGGCACGCGCACCCGTCGGTCAATCGGCCGAACCTCACCAGCGTCGGAACCATCATCTGGCTGAGTTCCGAGCTGATGTTCTTCGCGGCCCTCTTCGCGATGTACTTCACCCTGCGATCGGTGACCGGGCCGGATCACTGGAAGGAAATGGCGTCCAGCCTGAACTTCCCGTTCTCGGCGACGAACACCACGATCCTGGTGCTCTCCTCCCTGACCTGCCAGCTCGGCGTCTTCGCCGCCGAGCGCGGGGACGTGAAGAAGCTCCGGATGTGGTTCACGGTCACCTTCATCATGGGTGCGATCTTCATCGGCGGTCAGGTCTTCGAGTACACCGAACTGGTCAAGAAGGACGGGCTCTCGCTCTCCTCCGACCCGTACGGCTCGGTGTTCTACCTGACCACCGGCTTCCACGGACTGCACGTGACGGGCGGCCTCATCGCCTTCCTGTTCGTCCTCGGCCGCACCTACGCGGCCCGGAGGTTCACTCATGAGCAGGCGACCGCCGCCATCGTCGTGTCCTACTACTGGCACTTCGTCGATGTGGTCTGGATCGGCCTCTTCGCCACGATCTACATGATCAAGTAATCGGGCCCACCGCCCGAAACATCCAGAAGCATCGACGCAGAAGATCCTGACACCGGGGTAATCCGTGAAAAAGCTCTCCGCACGACGACGCCATCCGCTGGCGGCGGTCGTCGTCCTACTCCTCGCGCTGGCGGCCACCGGGGGGCTGTACACCGCGTTCGCACCCGCGAGCAAGGCGCAGGCCGATACATCCGCCCAGTCCCTCGGCATTGACGAGGGCAAGAAGCTCTACTCCGTGGGCTGCGCAAGCTGCCACGGAACCGGCGGTCAGGGCACCACCGACGGGCCGAGCCTCGTGGGTGTCGGCGCCGCGGCGGTCGACTTCCAGGTCGGCACCGGCCGTATGCCGGCCCAGCAGCCGGGCGCTCAGATCCCGAGCAAGAAGGTCATCTACTCGCAGGCCGAGATCGACCAGCTCGCGGCGTACATCGCCTCGCTGGGTGCCGGTCCCTCGATCCCGACGAAGAGCCAGGTCAGCCCCGACGGCGCGGACATCGCCGCGGGTGGCGAGCTCTTCCGCACCAACTGCGCGCAGTGCCACAACTTCACCGGCAAGGGCGGCGCGTTGACGCACGGCAAGTACGCGCCCAGCCTGGAGGGTGTCGACCCGAAGCACATCTACGAGGCCATGCAGACTGGCCCGCAGAACATGCCGTCCTTCCCCGACACCACGCTGTCGTCGAAGAACAAGAAGGACATCATCGCGTACCTCGACGCGGTCAACGGTGACAACACCGAGAGCCCCGGCGGCCTCGAACTGGGCGGCCTCGGGCCGGTCAGTGAGGGTCTGTTCGGCTGGATCTTCGGCCTCGGCACCCTGGTCGCCGTCGCCGTCTGGGTCGCCGCTCGGACCGCAAAGGCCAAGAAGTCATGAGTAGCCAAGACATTCCAGAAGAGAACCTGCCAGCTGAGCAGGACGACGAGCACGGTTACGGTACGGTCGCCGTCGCGGACGAGACGAACCCGTTCGCGGACCCGGGGCTGCCGCCCCACGAGCACCGCATCCAGGACATCGACGAGCGGGCCGCCAAGCGGTCCGAGCGCGCGGTCGCCTTCCTGTTCACGCTGTCGATGCTGGCCACCGTGGCCTTCATCGCCTCGTACGTGGCGATCCCGAACGACAAGTCGATCTACCTGTTCCCGCTCGGGCACATCAGCGCGCTGAACTTCGCGCTGGGCCTGTCCCTCGGGATCGCGCTCTTCACGATCGGCGCGGGCGCGGTCCACTGGGCCCGCACCCTGATGTCCGACGTGGAGGTCGCCGACGAGCGTCACGCGATCGAGGCGCCGCCGGAGGTCAAGGCCAAGGTTCTGGCCGACTTCAAGCAGGGCGCCAAGGAGTCCGCGCTCGGCCGTCGCAAGCTGATCCGCAACACGATGTTCGGCGCGCTGGCCCTGTTCCCGCTCTCCGGCGTCATGCTGCTGCGCGACCTCGGCCCGCTGCCCGGGACCAAGCTCCGGCACACGATCTGGTCCAAGGGCAAGCTGCTCGTCAACATGAACACGAACGAGCCGCTGCGTCCCTCGGACGTCGCCGTCGGTTCGCTCACCTTCGCCAAGCCCGAGGGCCTGGAGGAGCACGACGAGGACTTCCAGACGGAGATCGCCAAGGCGGCCCTGATGATCGTCCGGCTGCAGCCTGACAACATCAAGGACAAGCAGGAACTCGCGTGGTCCCACGAGGGAATCGTGGCCTACTCGAAGATCTGCACCCACGTCGGTTGCCCGATCTCCCTGTACGAGCAGCAGACGCACCACGTCCTCTGCCCGTGCCACCAGTCCACCTTCGACCTCTCCGACGGTGCCCGAGTCATCTTCGGCCCGGCCGGTCATGCCCTGCCGCAGCTGCGCATCGGCGTGAACGATGAGGGCTACCTCGAAGCGCTCGGCGACTTCGAAGAGCCCGTCGGTCCTGCATTCTGGGAGCGCGGATGAGCACTACCACCCCCTCGACGAGCCCTTCAGGCGCCGGCGCGCCGGGGCAGTCGCGCGAGAAGGCACCCGCCGGTGAGCGGGTAGCGGACTGGGCGGACGGCCGCCTGGGGATCTACTCCCTGGCCAAGTCCAACATGCGCAAGATCTTCCCCGACCACTGGTCGTTCATGTTGGGTGAGGTCTGCCTCTACAGCTTCCTCATCATCATCCTCACGGGTGTGTATCTGACGCTGTTCTTCCACCCGTCGATGAACGAGGTGACGTACGACGGCAGCTATGTCCCGCTTCAGGGGCAGCTGATGTCGGAGGCGTTCAACTCGACCATGCACATCTCCTTCGATGTGCGCGGTGGTCTGCTGATCCGGCAGATCCACCACTGGGCGGCGCTGATCTTCCTCGCCGGCATGTTCGTGCACATGATGCGCGTGTTCTTCACGGGTGCTTTCCGCAAGCCGCGTGAGGTCAACTGGGTGTTCGGCTTCCTGCTGTTCGTCCTGGGCATGTTCACCGGCTTCACCGGTTACTCGCTCCCGGACGACCTGCTCTCCGGCACCGGTGTCCGCTTCATGGAGGGCGCGGTCCTGTCCGTGCCGATCGTGGGCACGTACCTCTCGTTCTTCCTCTTCGGCGGCCAGTTCCCGGGCGGCGACTTCGTGGCCCGCTTCTACTCGGTGCACGTGCTGCTGCTGCCGGGCATCATGCTCGGCCTGGTGGTCGGCCACCTGATCCTGGTCTTCTACCACAAGCACACGCAGTTCGCGGGCCCCGGAAAGACGAACAACAACGTCGTCGGCATGCCGCTGCTGCCGGTCTACATGGCCAAGGCCGGAGGCTTCTTCTTCCTGGTCTTCGGTGTCATCGCGGCGATCTCGGCGATCGCCTCGATCAACCCGATCTGGGCGATGGGTCCCTACCGTCCGGACATGGTGTCCACGGGCGCCCAGCCCGACTGGTACATGGGCTTCTCCGAGGGCCTGATCCGTGTCATGCCGGGCTGGGAGATCAACTTCTGGGGCCACACGCTCGTCCTGGGCGTGTTCATCCCGCTGGTGATCTTCCCGCTGGTCCTGGTCTCGATCGCGGTCTACCCGTTCATCGAGTCCTGGGTCACCGGCGACAAGCGCGAGCACCACATCCTGGACCGCCCGCGCAACGTCCCGACCCGGACCGCGTTCGGTGCCGCCTGGATCAGCTGGTACTTCGTCCTGCTCGTCGGTGGCGGCAACGACATCTGGGCCACGCACTTCCACCTGTCGATCAACTCGATCACCTGGTTCGTGCGGATCGGTTTCTTCGTCGTGCCGGTGCTGGTGTTCCTCGCCACCAAGCGGGTCTGCCTCGGCCTCCAGCGCCGGGACCGGGACAAGGTGCTGCACGGCCGCGAGTCGGGCATCATCAAGCGCCTGCCGCACGGTGAGTTCATCGAGGTGCACGAGCCGCTCAGCCAGGACGCGCTGCACACCCTCACCGCGCATGAGCAGTACCAGCCCGCCGAGATCGGCCCGCTGGTCGACGAGAACGGTGTCGAGCGCAAGGTGAGCGGCACGCAGAAGCTGCGCGCCAAGCTCAGCGAGGGCTACTACGGGGACGACAACCAGATCCCCAAGCCCACCGTCGAGGAGTACAAGGAGATCGCGAGCGGCCACGGCCACCACTGATCCCCTGAACGATCCTTATTGATCGCCACGGCAAGAGCCCTCGTCCATTGCATGGACGGGGGCTCTTTGCCGCCTCCCGGGCTGGATAGGGTGTTCCTATCTACAGGAGTCCCTTCGGGGACGGACCCAGGAGCGGCTTATGAGCGCTGTGAACCCCGCTGGAGGCGACACCGCGGCGGGCCGTTCCTGGCCCGCGCTGCTGAACGGCCTGCTGGACGGGCGCGACCTGAGCGCGGACGACACCGCCTGGGCGATGGACCTGATCATGCGCGGCGAGGCGACCGACGCGCAGATCGCCGGGTTCGTGGTGGCGCTGCGGGCCAAGGGCGAGACGGTCGAGGAGATCTCCGGGTTCGTCCGGGCGATGTACGAGCACGCCAATGTGATCGAGGTGCCGGGGGAGACCGTCGACATCGTCGGCACGGGCGGTGACGGCGCGAAGACCGTGAACATCTCCACGATGTCGTCGATCGTCGTGGCCGGCACCGGCGCCAAGGTCGTCAAGCACGGCAACCGGGCCGCGTCCTCGGCGTCCGGTTCCTCCGACGTCCTGGAGAAGCTCGGCGTCAATCTGCAGCTGACCCCGAAGCGGGTCGCCGAGGTGGCAGAGGAAGCCGGGATCACCATCTGCTTCGCGGTGAAGTTCCACCCGGCGCTGCGTCATGTGGCGGCCGCGCGTGGGCAGTTGGGGATCCGGACGACGTTCAACCTGCTCGGTCCGCTGACGAACCCGGCGCGGGTGAAGGCGCAGGCGGTCGGAGTCGCCGACCCCCGTATGGCGCCGATCGTGGCCGGCGTCTTCGCCGAGCGCGGCAACTCCTCGCTGGTCTTCCGCGGTGACGACGGCCTCGACGAGCTGACCACCACGTCGACGTCGCACGTGTGGGTCGTCCGCGACGGCAAGGTCACCGAGGAGCGCTTCGACCCGCGCGACGTCGGCATCGACCTCGTCCCGGTGGAGGCTCTGCGCGGCGCCGACGCGGCGTACAACGCGGAGGTCGCCCGGCGCGTCCTGGGCGGCGAGACCGGGCCCGTACGGGACGCGGTGTTGCTGAACTCGGCGGCGGCGCTGGTGGCCCTGTCGCCGACCGACGCCCCTCTCGCGGACCAGATCCGCGCGGGGATGGCGAAGGCGGCGGAGGCCATCGACTCGGGGGCCGCGATGAGGGCCCTCGACCGGTGGGTGGCGGCCAGCAACGCCTGAGCCGTACGTCGGCCGTACGTGAAGTGACGCAAGGAAGTGACGCAAGGCGCAGTCCGGATCCTGGACTGCGCCTTGCGCGTCGAAGCTCTTCTGGCAAGATGCTGTACCAGGTCATGAGCGACAGTCATGAGGCCCCGGCCGACTGTCCGGCAACCCTCCGTCCGTGGCGGGGTGCCCCGGGTGAAGACCAGGCCGTAGGCAGCGAGGTCTACGGCAAGCGCGGACCCCTCGCCCTCATTTGAGTGGACAGCCCAGGGGTCCTGGTCGTTCGAGGGAGCCTTCTGTGAGCAAGCGAATGCGATAGGGCGTAGCGCCCCGCTTCGGCATACCCCTTTCACCTTTTCCTGCGCTGAGCCCTCGTACCTCCGTGTACCCGCTCGCGCGGTGCTTCCGCCTGCCTCTCACAGGAGCTCGCCATGTCTGTCTCCACCGCTGCCGCCGACCAGGCCGTTTGTTCCCCGCTGCCCGTTCTGGGCCGAGATGTCACCGTCCCGCTCGTCACCGGTGGCGAGGTCACCTACGCCGCGCTCGACTACGCCGCCAGCGCTCCGGCCCTCCAGCGGGTCTGGGACGACGTGGCCGCGTACGCCCCGTACTACGGCAGCGTGCACCGGGGTGCCGGGTACCTCTCGCAGCTGTCCACGGACCTCTTCGAGAACGCCCGCAAGACCGTCGCCGAGTTCCTCGACTGCCGGGACGGCGACCAGGTCGTCTTCACCCGCTCCACCACCGACTCGCTCAACCTGCTCGCCGCCACCCTTCCGGCCGACTGCCAGGTGTTCGTCTTCGAGACCGAGCACCACGCCTCGCTGCTGCCGTGGCGGGACGCCCGGGTGACGTACCTGAACGCCCCGCGCACGCCCGACGAGGCCGTCGCGACCCTGGAGCGCGCGCTCGCCGACCGCGACCCCTACGGTCCCGCCCTGGTGTGCGTCACCGGCGCCTCGAACGTCACCGGTGAGCTGTGGCCGGTGCGTGAGCTGTCCGCCGCCGCGCACGCGCACGGCGCCCGCATCGTCCTGGACGCCGCCCAGCTCGCCCCGCACCACCCGGTGTCCGTCCGCGACCTCGACGTCGACTGGGTCGCCTTCTCCGGGCACAAGCTGTACGCGCCCTTCGGCTCCGGGGTCCTCGCGGGCCGCTCCGACTGGCTGCGCGAGGCCGAGCCGTATCTCGCGGGCGGCGGCGCCAGCCGCAAGGTCACGCGGCGTACGGACGGCGGGGTGGACGTGGAGTGGCACGAGAGCGCCGCCCGGCACGAGGCGGGCTCGCCGAACGTGATCGGCGCCTACTCGATCGCGTCGGCCTGCAAGGCGCTGACGGAAGAGGGCTTCGACAAGCTGGTCGCCCGGGAGTGCCGGCTGATCGACACGGTCCGAGCGGGTCTCGCCGAGGTGCCCGAGGTGCGGGTGCTCTCGCTCTTCGGCGATGACGCTCCGCGCGTGGGTGTCATCTCCTTCGTCGTCGAGGGCTGGAACAGCTCGCACTTCGCGGCCGCGCTGTCCGCCGAGTACGGCATCGGGGTGCGGGACGGTCTCTTCTGCGCCCATCCGCTGGTGCGCACGCTCCTTGGCACCGACCCGCAGACGCAGGGCGAGTGCGGTGCCCCTGAGGCGGCGCCCGGGGAGAAGTCCCTCAACGCGATCCGCGTCAGCTTCGGCGCAGGCACTCCCGACGAGCACGTCGAGCGCTTCGTGCGCGCGGTGAAGGAGCTCGTGCGGGACGGCGCGAAGTGGAACTACCGCACGGAGGACGGACGTTGCGTGCCGGCGGTGTGAGGTGGCCGAGGTTCCTCAAACGCCGGAGGAGGGCTTTCAGCCCGTCCGGCGTTTGAGGACGAGGCCGTTCAGGCCGATAGCGGGGGTCTGGGGGCGCAGCCCCCAGGTACGGGACGGGTAGGGGCGGCGGGGGCGAGGAACTAGCCGTCCAGCCCGATCGCGAACGCCGCCTCCAGGTCGTGCTGGGAGTACGTGCGGAACGCGACATGGGTGTCCGTGGCCTCGACGCCCTGGATCTTGCTGATCTTGCCGGGGATGACATCGGCGAGATCGTCGTGGGCCTTCACGCGGACCATCGCGATCAGGTCATAGGTACCGGTGACGGAGAAGACCTCGCTGACGCTGTCCAGCGCGGCGATCGACTCCGCGATCTCGGGAATCCGGTCCACGCTGGTCTTGATGAGGACGATCGCGGTGATCACGGCTGGTTCTCTCCCTCGGGGGCCGTCGCTGGGGCCTTCACTCTAGTCGTACGCCCGAACCGGACCCACGCGTAGACGAAGCCGAGCGAGAAGCCGACCAGGTGAGCCAGATAGGCGACCCCCGGCCCCCCGGAGTCGCGGCCCGCCGCCAGCCACTGGAGGGTCACCCAGAAAGGCAGCACCACCCAGGCCGGGAAGCGCAGCGGCAGGAAGAAGAGGAACGGGAAGAGACTGGTCACCCGGGCCTTGGGGAACAGGTACAGGAACGCGCCGAGGACCGCGGAGATCGCTCCGGAGGCGCCGACCAGAGACTGCTCCGACTCGGCGTTGGCGGCCGCGTAGCCCAGCAGGGCGAGGTAGCCGCAGCCCACATAGAAGAGGGCGAACTCCAGGTGACCCATGCGTTCCTCGGCCATCGCCCCGAAGACGTAGAAGAAGAGCATGTTGCCGAGGAGGTGGAGCCAGCTGCCGTGGATGAACAGGGCCGTGGCGGGGGTGAGCGCCGCGCCGGGGGCCCCGCCGAAGAGCTCGGCGGGCACCACGCCCCAGCGCCGGAAGTAGGCCCGCTGGGCGACCAGCAGCTCGTCCCCGCTGCCGTACACGGGATCGAGGCCCGCCGCCGGGCCGATCACGAAAATCAGGCAGCACACGGCGATCAGCCCGTACGTCACCGGCGCCGACTGACCCCGCATCGCCCTGCCGACCGCCGTACTCCACTTGCTGATCATGGAACAGAGCATGGCGTAACGGGACCGATGCGCACAGACCGCCTCGCCGCCGTGGACGGCCGAGCGTCGAGTACCCGCCAGGCCGTAGGGTTACGAGCCACACGCAGGACACTAGAAGGAGAGCGACTGCCACATGACGGTTCCCCTGCCGACCGCCGAGACCCGGTGGCGCTGCATGTTGTGCGGCAATCTCACCCGTTTCGACGTGACCCGCTCGTCGAAGGTCGTCGAGTATGTGCACCTCGACCTGGCCGGTGAGCCGAACGTCGAGGAGCGCGAGGTGGTCAGTGAGACCATCGAGTCGGTGCGCTGCCGCTGGTGCAACGCGGTGGATCAGGTGGAACTGGTGGACAGGCCGGGAGCCGGCTCCTGAGGGAGCGGGCCCCGCACAGGTATTGGGGTGACGGATGGTGGAGACCACAGGCGGGGAGCCGGACGACGGCACCGCTGAGGTGCTCGACCGTCCGCTGCCCGACGGCGTGCGCCGCCGGGTCGTACAGATCGTGTCCGACGGGTTCGGCGGGCTGACCGTCGCTGAACTGCCCGCCCAGTTGCGACAGTACGCCCGGTTCGCACCGAATCGCCGGGCGAAGTTCGCCGGCAACGCGATGGCGGCGGCCCTGGAGACGGATCCCCTCTTCAGGCAGCGCATCGCCGAGAAGCTGAGAGTGGCCCAGCCGGAGCTGGCCGGTGCCCTCGACTCGGGCGCGCCGCCCCCGGCCGCGGATCCGCTGGATGTGGCGGCCGCGGCCTATGTGCTGCGCCCCACGGGCTGGGTGAAGTTGGTGACCGCCGCGGGCGAGGAGGCCCTGCGGGCGGATGCCGAGCGTGCGGGCGAGGAGAGCCGGGTCGAGCTGGAGCGGCTGCGCGAGGAGCTCGCGGAGGCCCGCGGCCAGACGAAGGCCGAGACCGAACGGGTGCGCACGGAGCTGGAGTCGGCGAAGCGGGAAGCGGAATCGCTTCACCGCAAGCTGCGGGGGGCCCTGAGCGACGTCAAGCGCGGCGAGGCGGCCCTGCGCAAGCTCCAGGGCGAGATGGACGCCGCGCGGGCGGAGGGGCAGGCCCAGGTGTCCGCCGCCGAGAGCGAGGCCCGGCGGCTCAAGGCGCGGCTCGGCGAGGCCGAGGCGGCCCTGGAGGCCACCCGGAAGGCGGCGCGGGAAGGCCGCAGTGTCGAGGACATGCGCGTACGGCTGCTGCTCGACACCGTGCTGGACGCGGCGCAGGGGCTGCGGCGTGAACTCGCCCTGCCGCCCGTGTCGGTGCGCCCCGCCGAGACCGTCGACGCGGTCGAACCGGGACGGATGACACCAAAAGACATCGCCGCTCGCGCGTTGTCCGAGAATGATCCCGCGATCCTGGACCAGCTGCTCGCGCTGCCGCAGGCGCATCTGGTCGTCGACGGCTACAACGTCACCAAGACCGGCTACCCGCAGATGCCGCTGGAGAAGCAGCGGCTCAGGCTGCTCGGGCAGCTCTCGCAGCTCGCCGCGCAGACCGGCGCCGAGGTGACGTGTGTCTTCGACGGGGCCGAGCTGGCCGCGCCGGTGCTGCTCGCGCCGCCGCGCGGGGTGCGGGTGCTCTTCTCCAAGCCCGGTGTCACCGCCGACGAGTTGATCCGCCAGCTGGTGCGCGCCGAGCCGCCGGGGCGGCCGGTCATCGTGGTCTCCACCGACCGCGAGGTGGCCGACGGCATCGCCAAGGCGGGTGCCCGGCCGGTCGCGTCGGCCGTTCTCCTCAAGCGCTTCTCGCGCGGCTAGAGCGCTTTTCGCGCGGTGGGCAATCGGCCCGGGAATCGGCCCGGCAATCGGTCCGGGAATCGGCCCGGCAATCGTGTGGGGATCGGTGCGGCGACCAGTCCGGCGATCTGCGCCGTACGCCTCAAAGGGCCCGTACGTACCATCCGCAACATCCGGGCGTGATGCCCGAATTAGCTGGACCTTCACGCAACGTAGTGTCAAACGCGCATTACTGCATGTGAGTTGTCGGCAAAGAATGCGCTCGGTGACCGAGATTTTTCCTATGAGGATTTGAACTGATCACAGGAGGGTCACTAGGGTCAGGCCTCGAACCCCCGCTCGGGTGATCACTCATTGGGAGTGACGGCGGGGGGACACCGCCCGTCGGCGTCATCGGCAGGCGGCTGGAGGAAGAAGGAGCTCGCCTTCGTGGCGTCCCACCGTCGACCCAAGCAGCCGAGCCGCACCCGTGTGACCGTGCTCACCACCGCCGCCGCCGCTGCCGTGGCCCTCAGCGCGAACGCCGCCAACGCCGCGCCGAGCGAGAAGCCGAGCAAGGACGAGGTCAAGGCCAAGGTCGACAAGCTCTACGAGGAGGCCGAGAAGGCCACCGAGAAGCTCGACGGGGCCAAGGAGAAGCAGGACAAGCTGCAGAAGCAGATCAGCGCCCTGCAGGACAATGTCGCCCGTGGCCAGGAAGAGCTCAACACCCTGCGCGACGGCCTCGGTTCGATGGCCAGTGCCCAGTACCGCACCGGCGGCATCGACCCCTCCGTGCAGCTCTTCCTCTCCTCCGACCCGGACACCTACCTCGACAAGGCGTCCACGATGGACCAGCTGAGCAATCAGCAGGTCGAGGCGCTGAAGAAGGTCCAGGAGAAGCAGCGTTCGCTCGCCCAGCAGCGCAAGGAAGCCTCCGAGAAGCTCAAGGACCTCGCCGACACCCGGACCGAACTCGCCAAGAAGAAGAAGGAAGTCCAGAGCAAGCTCAGCGAGGCGCAGAAGCTGCTCAACAGCCTGACGGCCAAGGAGAAGGCGGCCCTCGACGCCGCTGAGCAGGAGCGCGCCACCCGCGCCAGCGAGCGCGTCGACCTCGGCAACAGCAAGGCCGCCTCCGGGCGCGCCGCGGCCGCGTTCTCCGCCGCGCAGAGCAAGATCGGCTCGCCGTACGTCTACGGTGCGTCGGGCCCCAGCTCCTTCGACTGCTCGGGTCTCACCTCGTGGGCGTACGCCCAGGCCGGTGTCTCCATACCGCGGACCTCCGAGGCGCAGGCCAACGCGGGTACGCGCATCTACTCGCAGAGCGATCTGCAGGTCGGCGACCTGGTCATTTTCTACGGCGACTACCACCACGTCGGCCTCTACGCGGGCAACGGCCAGGTGCTGCACGCTCCGCACACCGGCGCGGTCGTCCGCTACGAGGCGATCGGCAACATGACCTTCGAGTTCGGCGTCCGCATCTGACACGGACTGAGGGACCCGCCGTCGGCCTCCGGCCGGGGGACCCCCATCTCGCTTCGGTCACCAAGCCGCCCAAACGGGCGAATTGCGGTGACTCCCGCTGACCCCACGCCCCGTCGGTGACCTGCGTCTCCGGCGGGGCGTCACGTTATGTGCCCGCCGGAGTTTTTGGTCGGCGCGTGGTCGCACGGCTACTGTCTGGCGCGTTTCCCCCAACTCCGGGGGACCGTCAGCGGAAGGGAGAGCGGCTACCCGTGGGGTCCCATCGCCGCCTTGCACCGTCCGGCTTCCACCGGGGCGCCAGCGCCGCCGGTATCGCCGTCTGCGTGGTGTCCGCCGCGGCCGCGGCACTCGGCACCGTACCGGCCGCCGCAGAACCCCAGGACGACACCCGGGCCGAGGTGGACCGGCTGTTCGCGCAGGCGGAGAAGGCCACCGAGGCGTTCAACAAGGCCGACGAGCGCGCCGGCTCGCTGCGCAAGCAGGTGAGCAGCACCCAGGACGAGATCGCCCGGCAGCAGGAGCGCATCAACACGATGCGGGCCGCGCTCGGTGCGCTCGCCGGGGCCCAGTACCGGTCCGGCGGCCTCGACCCCTCGCTCGCGCTGCTGTTCTCCGACGACCCGGCCGACTACCTCGCCAAGGCCGCCGCACTCGACCGGATCACCGCCCAGCAGGCCGGCGAACTCAAGGACCTCCAGCTCGCCATGCGCGACCTCGCCCAGAAACGCGGGGAGGCCGCCGGCAAACTCGCCGACCTGGAGCGGAGCCGTAAGGCCGTCGCCAAGAACAAGCAGACCGTCGAGCGGAAACTGGCCAAGGCGCGGGAGCTCCTCAACTCGCTTCCGTACGCCGAGCGCGCCGCCTACGGCCGGGCGTCCCGCTCCGTACGCTCCGACATTCCCGACCTCGGGGGTGCCAGCCCGTCCTCGGGCCGTGCGGCCGCCGCCATCGCCGCGGCCCGCTCCGCGCTCGGCCGCCCGTACGTGTGGGGCGCCAACGGGCCCGGCGGCTTCGACTGTTCGGGCCTGATGCAGTGGTCGTACGCGCAGGCCGGAGTCGGTCTGCCGCGCACCTCGCAGGCCCAGCGGTACGCCGGACGGCAGGTGCCGCTCTCCCAGGCGCAGCCGGGCGACCTGATCACGTACCGGTCCGACGCCAGCCACATCGCGATGTACATGGGCAACGGCCAGGTGATCCACGCGCCCTACCCGGGGGCGCCCGTGCGCTACGACCCCGTGGGCATGATGCCCGTCTCGTCGGTCACGAGAGTCTGAAGGGCCCCACCCGCCGTACGATCGGGAACGTGGCTGGTCGAAGGCGTGCGTCGCGAGCGGGGCTGTCCCTGGTGCTGCTGCTCGCCGTGCTCGTCGGCTGCGGCGGCCGGGCGTCGACGGACAGCGCGACGGCCGAGGTGCAGCGGGTCCTCGACCGGCGGGCGGCGGCGGTCCTCGACCGGGACGAGCCCGCCTACCGGGCCACGGAGCAACCGGCCTCCGCCGACGCGGAGTTCGGGAATCTGCGCGGTGTTCCGCTGGCGGCCTGGTCGTACCGGGTGACCGGCCTGCAGCGCACCGGTGACCGGGCCACGGCCGACGCGGAGCTGCGCTACCGCATCAAGGGCTACGACAAGTCACCCGTCACGACCGCCCGCACCCTGCGCCTGACCCGCAGCGACGGGACGTGGCGCGTCGCCTCCGACGAACCCGCGAAGAAGGCCAGTGAGCAGCTGTGGGAGCAGGGGGCGGTGACGGTCGTACGGGGTGAGCACAGCCTCGTCCTCGGGGCCGGGCAGTCCGGCGAGCGGCTGCGCGCGTACGCGGATCTGGCGGACCGCGCCGTGCCCGCCGTGTCCGAGGCGTGGGGCGCGGACTGGGCGGGGCATGTCGTCGTGCTCGTACCGGGGTCGCTGGAGGACATGGCGGGGCTGCTCGGCGCTCCGGCGTCCGGGTACCGGGGGATCGCGGCGGTCACCACGGGCGAGGCGGGCGGCTCGGCGAAGGCGCCCGCGGACCGGATCATCGTCAACCCCGAGGCGTACGACGCCCTCGGCGACTTCGGCAAGCAGGTCGTGCTCACCCACGAGACGACGCATGTCGCCACTCGCACCCACACCACGGCCGCCACACCGCTGTGGCTCTCCGAGGGCTACGCGGACTGGGTCGGTTACCGCGGCGGCGGACGTACGGCCAAGCAGGTCGCGCCGGAGCTGCAGCGCGCCGTGGTGGAGGGGCATGTTCCGGCCGCGCTGCCGGACGACGCGGACTTCGGGTTCACCGGGGGCGCGATCCGGCTGGCGCAGGCGTACGAGGGCGGCTGGATGGCCTGCCGGCTGATCGCCGACCGCTGGGGCGAGGTCCGGCTGAACGACTTCTACCGGGCCGTGGGCGACCACAAGAAGCGGGCCGGGGCGGTCGAGGCCGCGCTGCGGGACGTGCTGCATACGACGGAGGAGAAGTTCACCGCGCAGTGGCGGGCGTACCTCAAGGCTCAACTCGTCTGATTCCTGAGTGAGTCCTTGAGTCCTTGAGTCCTTGATCCCTGAGTGATCCCTGAGCGCGATCAGCTCTCCAGGCGGGCGATGGCTTCCGCGAGCCACTTCCGCTCGGCCTCGCCGGTCGCCCGCGCCACCCGCAGGATGCCCTGCCGGAAGAGGTCGTCCGTCTCCTCCGCCTTTACGGGCTTGCCGTCCCGGTAGAAGAAGCTCGTGGGCGTCTCCAGGAACTCCTGACGTCGGCGCAGCACCGCCGCCTGCTCCCCGGGGTCGGGGAGGTGGCGCAGGAACGCCAGCAGGGTGTTGAAGCGCACCTGGTCGGTGATCTCCACCTGCTTGGGGTGGCGCAGCCGCTCCAGGAGGTCCTCGCGGCCCTTCTCGGTGAGCGACAGGATGCGGCGCGGGGCCGCGCTGCTGCCCGGCTCCGTGCGCTGCTCCAGCTTGCCCGCGGCCGCCAGGCGCGTGATCGCCGGGTAGAGCGCGCCGTCGCTGACGGGGCGGACATGGCCGCTGAGCGCCTTGATGCGCTCTTTCAACTCGTAGCCGTGCAGGGGCTCTTCGAACAGAAAACCCAGGATCGACAGCTCCAGCATCGGTTCGGCTCCTTCTTGCGGGCGGCGTACGAGCATGATACCTCTTATCGAGCTATCTCGAAACGAGGTAGCTCGTATCGAGGGAGTCAGTGTGAACGCCCACCGGAAGCAGCTCATATCTCTCGCCCGTCCCGTCTACTTCTCGCTGCTCGCCTCCGTCGCCGCCGGGATCATCAACACCGTCTGGGTCTCCCGGCTCGGCGGCGCGGCCGTGGCCGCCGTCGCCGTCGCGACGAACACCGAGAACGTGCTCCTCGGCGTCGCCCTGGTCTTCGCCTCCGGGACGACCGTCCTCGTCTCGCACGCCAGAGGGGCCCGGGATCCGGGCGCGGTCCGGGCGGCCGTACGCGGAGGATGGGCGCTGTTCGCGGTGGTCACACCGGTGGTCGCCGTGGGCGGGTATCTGCTGCGGGAGCCACTGGCCCGGCTGGTGCTCGGCGGCGACGGGCGCGCCCTGTCCCTGGCCGCCGGGTACTTCGCGGTCTCCCTGCCGGGTGTCGCCGTCTTCTTCGCGCAGAACCTCGTCGACGGGATCCTCAAGGGCACCGGCGACACCCGCACCCCGATGCGGCTCGCGCTGCTCGCCAA
Source organism: Streptomyces sp. NPDC029292 (assembly GCF_055569295.1). Taxonomy (NCBI): domain Bacteria; kingdom Bacillati; phylum Actinomycetota; class Actinomycetes; order Kitasatosporales; family Streptomycetaceae; genus Streptomyces; species Streptomyces sp. NPDC029292. The sequence goes on along the minus strand of NZ_JBVHXR010000016.1, from coordinate 219,916 downwards.
CGGGCTGATCCTCGGGCTCGACCCGCTGCTCATCCACGCGTACGGCGTCCGGGGCGCCGCCGCCTCAACCGTGCTGTGCCGCGGTGTCGCCCTGGCCGTGGGCCTGCGCGCCCTGCGCCGGAACGCGCTGCTGCGCGAGGCGCAGGTCTGCCCGCCCACGGAGGCCACCGGCGCGGCACTCCGCCGGACCCTGACGACCGGCCTGCCGATGTCCGCCGACTTCACCGTGCGGCAGGGCGGCGCGCTGGTCCTGGTGGCGATCGTGGCGCGCCTCGGGGTGACGGCCGTGGCCGCGTACTCCATCGCCTACAAGGTCATGTACGTCGCGACCATGGCGTTCTACTCGGTCCGGCAGGCCGCCTCGATCCACACCGCGCACACCCGGGGCGCCGGGCAGGACGAGCGGGGTGCCATCGGGCGGCAGGCCGTTCTCGTCTCGGGCGCTGCCGGTCTGCTCGCCGCGTCCCTGCTCTGCGTCCTCGCCCCCTGGATCATGCGGGCCTTCGGCGCCGGACCCGCAGTCGCGCACGACGGGGTGCTGTTCCTGCGCTGCGTCGGGCCGTACCTGCTGCTGATGGCCTGCTTCATCGCGCTCGGCGGGGTCTTCGAAGGGAGCGGGGGAGCGCCGGTGCTGCTGCGGGTGACGCTGGCCGGTACGGCGGTCCAGCTCCCACTCGCGTACGCCCTGTCGGGGCTCGGGCTGCCCGGGATCTGCCTGGCGCTCGCGTTGTCCATGGTGGTGCAGTGCGCGGCCGTCGCCGTCCTCTTCCGGCGTGCCCGCCGTCAGGAGGAGGGCAGGCTCTCCTTGGTGCGGGCGGCCTGAGGAGGGAGGGCCGGGGCGGGCTCGGAGACCGTGCCGCGCCACAGTTCCCGGGCGGCGAGCAGCGTGGCGATCACCAGCAGGCCGTTGCGTATGAAGAGCAGGGTGACGCCGAGGCCGTCGCTGCCCACGACGTGCGCGAACCAGATCGGGAACTCCAGCACGGTCACGAAGGACGCGGCCAGCACCAGGCCGACGGGCAGGGTCATCCGGCTGCCGCGGAAGCAGGCGCAGACCGCGGCTGTCCCGATCAGCCACACCATGTACTGAGGGCTGATCACCCGGCTGGTGGTCGTGAACATCAGCACCGCCACGAACGCGGCGTCGGCGAGCGTGTGCGGCAGGAACCGCTTGGCGCGCAGCCGCCACAGCAGCAGCCAGCCGAACGCGACCGCGCTGAGCACCAGCGCCGCCGTGCTCACCACGTCGACGTAGTCGCCGAGGAACTCCACGGAGCCGTAGTTGAGCAGCACCTGCCCGTTCCAGCCGTGCTGCCGGGCCACGTGGAAGACGAGGGAGCCGAGCGACTCCACCTCGGTGCCGCGGTTGCGCTGGAAGGTCAGGAAGGCGAAGGCGCCGGGCATCGCCACGGAGAACAGCACCGCGATCCCGCCCGCCGTCACCGCCGCCGAGGCCCAGGCGCGACGGCGGACGGCCCCGAGGAGGAGCAGCGCCGGCCACACCTTCAGCAGCGCGCCGAAGCCCGCCAGCGCCCCCATCGCCCGCGGATGGCGCGCACCGGCCAGCAGCGCCGCCACCGCGACGGCCGTCACCATCACGTCGTACCGGGCGTAGACGGTCGGCCCGAGCAGCGGTACGCCGATCACCCACACCCAGGCGCCGCGCAGCGTCTTGCCGGAGCGCAGTCCCGCGTACTGGAGCAGCACGAACACCACGAAGTCGGCGAGGAAGGCCAGCACGAAGAAGGCCTGCGCGTAGTCGAGGAAGGGCAGCAGGGCGGGGGAGAGGATGGCGAGCGCGGCGGCCGGCGGGTACTGCCAGGTGACGTCGTCCAGCGGGAAGGTGCCGTGCTTCAGGACCTCGTACCAGCCCTGGTAGATCACGGAGACGTCGCTCGTGACGTCCGGGCCCGGGAAGATCCACACCCTGAAGACGAAGAGGAGCAGCATCAGCCTGGTCAGGCTCCAGGTTCCCAGCAGTCCGACCAGGCCGAACGGGAACCTAGCCCCCCTCGTGCCCGTCATGCCTGCCTGGCCCCTGTTCATCCGGATCTTATGTATTTCGATATTTTCGCAGATGTGTTTTCGCGGAGCCAATGCTGTCGCGCCGGGCTGTGCGGGAGCCATCAAGCTCGGCCATGCGGAGCTGTGAGTATAGGTTCGATAGTCTCGAACACGATGCACAAGACCCTGATCGTGACGAACGACTTCCCGCCCAGGCCCGGCGGCATCCAGGCGTTCCTGCACAACATGGCGCTGCGCCTGGACCCCGAGCGGCTGGTCGTCTACGCCTCCACCTGGAAGCGGAGTCGTGAGGGCGTCGAGGCGACGGCCGGCTTCGACGCCGAGCAGCCCTTCACCGTCGTACGGGACCGCACGACGATGCTGCTGCCGACCCCGGGCGCCACCCGCCGCGCCGTCGGTCTGCTGCGCGAACACGGCTGTACGTCCGTGTGGTTCGGGGCCGCGGCACCGCTCGGCCTGATGGCGCCCGCGCTGCGCCGGGCGGGCGCGCGGCAGATCGTGGCGACGACCCACGGTCACGAGGCCGGTTGGGCACAACTCCCCGCGGCGCGTGGGCTGTTGCGCAGGATCGGCGAGTCCACGGACACGATCACCTATCTCGGGGAGTACACCCGCTCGCGGATCGCCTCCGCGCTGACCCCCGAGGCGGCCGCGCGGATGGTGCAGCTGCCGCCCGGCGTCGACGAGAAGACCTTCCACCCCGGCTCGGGCGGCGACGTGGTCCGCGCCCGGCTCGGCCTCACCGACCGTCCGGTCGTCGTCTGCGTCTCGCGGCTCGTCCCGCGCAAGGGGCAGGACACACTGATCCTCGCGATGCCGCGCATCCTGGCCAAGGAGCCGGACGCGGTGCTGCTGATCGTCGGCGGCGGGCCGTACGAGAAGGAGCTGCGGGGGCTCGCGTACGAGACCGGGGTCGCCGACTCCGTCCGCTTCACCGGCGCTGTGCCCTGGTCGGAGCTGCCCGCGCACTACGGCGCCGGGGACGTCTTCGCGATGCCGTGCCGGACCCGCCGGGGCGGTCTCGACGTCGAGGGACTCGGCATCGTCTACCTGGAGGCGTCCGCGACCGGTCTGCCCGTCGTCGCCGGGAACTCGGGCGGCGCGCCTGACGCCGTCCTCGACGGCGAGACCGGCTGGGTCGTCCGCGGCGGCGCCCCGGAAGAGGCCGCCGACCGCATCGTCACCCTGCTCGGCGACTCCGAGCTGCGCCGCCGGATGGGGGAGCGGGGGCGTGAGTGGGTCGAGGAGAAGTGGCGCTGGGATCTGCTGGCTGAGCGGCTGAAGGAGCTGCTGTAGCCGCCTGGTGGGGTGTCGCTTACGGGTTTCTGGCGGCTGCGGGCTGTTGCGGGCCGGCAACGCCCACGCGGCGGAGCCGCAGATGTCACAGCCCCGCGCCCCTGAAGGGGCGCGGGGAGCTGCGCGAGCAACCACGCACGGCCGGCCAACCGCACCGAAACCCCCGCCCCTAGGGCGGGAGCGCGGCTGCTGGGGCGTCAGCCCCGATAAATCGCCTCGACCTCGTCGGCGTAATCCTTCGCCACCACATTCCGCTTGAGCTTCAGCGACGGCGTGAGGTGCCCCGACTCCTCGGTGAACTGGGAGGCGAGGATACGGAACTTGCGCACCGACTCCGCCTTCGACACCGCCGCGTTCCCGTCGTCGATCGCGTCCTGGATGGCGGCGACAAGGTCGACGTCCTCCCGCAGCGACGCCGCGGTGGAGCCGGCAGGCTTCCCGTGCTCCTCGGCCCAGCGGCCCAGGAACTCCTCGTCGATGGTGACCAGCGCGCCGACGAACGGGCGCCCGTCGCCGACCACCATGCACTCCGCGACCAGCGCGTGCGCGCGGATGCGGTCCTCGATCACGGCCGGGGCGACGTTCTTGCCGCCCGCGGTGACGATGATCTCCTTCTTGCGGCCGGTGATGCGGAGGTAGCCGTCCTCGTCGAGGGTGCCGATGTCACCGGTGTGGAACCAGCCGTCGGCCAGGGCCTCGGCGGTCGCGCCCTCGTTGTTCCAGTACTCCTTGAACAGGTGCTCGCCGTGCAGCAGCACCTCGCCGTCGTCGGCGATGCGGATCACCGAGCCGGGCAGCGGCTGGCCGACCGTGCCGATCTTCGTACGGTCCCACGGGTTGAACGCGGTGGCGGCGCAGGACTCGGTCAGGCCGTAGCCCTCCAGGACCGTGAAGCCGATGCCGCGGAAGAAGTGCCCGAGCCGCTCGCCGAGCGGGGCGCCGCCGGAGATGGCGTACTCGCCACGGCCGCCGAGGACCGCGCGCAGCTTGCTGTAGACGAGTTTGTCGAACGTCTTGTATTTGATCTTCAGGCCGAGGGACGGGCCCGACGGGGTGTCCAGGGCGCGGCTGTAGGCGATCGCCGTGTCCGCCGCCTTGTCGAAGATCTTGCCCTTGCCGTCCGCCTGCGCCTTGGCGCGCGCCGAGTTGTAGACCTTCTCGAAGACGCGCGGCACACCGAGGATCAACGTCGGCCGGAACGCGGCCAGTTCATCGGTGAGGTTCTTGATGTCCGGGACGCAGCCCAGCTTGATCGGCGCCATCATCGGCGCGACCTGCACCAGCCGCCCGAAGACGTGCGCGAGCGGCAGGAAGAGGAGCACCGAACACTCGCCGGTACGGAACAGCGGCCGCAGCCGCTCCACGATGTTGCCGCACTCCGCGAAGAAGGCGCGGTGGGTGAGGACGCACCCCTTGGGGCGCCCGGTCGTGCCGCTCGTGTAGACGATGGTCGCCGGGTCGTCGGCCTTGGCGAGCGAGCTGCGCTCCTCGACCGTCGCGTCGGAGACGTCCTTGCCCGCGCGGCCCAGCTCCTCGACCCCGCCGCCCTCGATCTGCCAGACGTGCTTCAGGGCGGGCAGCCGGTCGCGCACCGACTCCACGGAGGCCGCGTGCGTGTCCATCTCGACGATGCAGGCGGTCGCGCCCGAGTCGCCGAGGATCCACTGCACCTGCTCCGCCGAGCTGGTCTCGTACACCGGCACGGTGACCGCGCCCGCGCTCCAGATCGCGAAGTCGAGCAGCGTCCACTCGTAGCGGGTACGGGACATCAGGGCGACCCGGTCGCCGGGCTGCACGCCCGAGGCGATCAGGCCCTTGGCCGCGGCCCGCACCTCGGCGAGGAAGACGGTGGCGCTGACATCCGTCCAAGTCCCGCCCACCTTGCGGGCGATGACGGCGACTTCGGGATGCTGCGCGGCGTTTCTGCGGACGATGTCGGTGAGATTTCCGTCCGCAGGGACCTCGTACAAAGCCGGAAGGCTGAACTCGCGCAAGACTGCTGCTCCTCATAGGGCGCCGGCGCCACGACTCTGTGTGATGCGACGGTGCGGTCCAAGGCTCGGGCAGGTGCTCAAGAGATCACTTGTTGAAATCCTGAGCACTACTGGACTGCCCGGACGTTACCCACCGGTACGGCTATTTAGATAGGGGGTCCCGGTGAGATGTTCCCTGCGTCACACAGGTTGGCGTTCCTTCGCGCACAGTAGTCCAAGCGGTTACTGACTAGCCAGTAACCGCAGGTCCGACCGCCTCTATTCACGTTTGCCCCACACGCCTACGCTTGATCGTCATGGCATCCACACCAGGCGGTAACGGCACCACGCGCATTCATGTGGTCAGTGACGTGCACGGCAACGCGCGTGACCTGGCCAGAGCCGGCGACGGTGCGGACGCCCTGATCTGCCTCGGTGACCTCGTGCTCTTCCTCGACTACGCCGACCACTCGCGCGGCATCTTCCCGGACCTCTTCGGTGCCGAGAACGCCGGCCGCATCGTCGAGCTGCGCACCGCCCGCCGCTTCGAGGAGGCGCGGGAGTTCGGGGCCAGGCTGTGGGCCGGCATCGGCTCGGACCGGGCCGCCGCGATCGAGAAGGCGGTGCGCAAGCAGTACGCCGAGATGTTCGCCGCCTTCCCGACACCGACGTACGCGACATACGGCAATGTCGACATGCCGACGTTGTGGCCGGAGTACGCCGGACCCGGCACGACGGTCCTCGACGGGGACCGGGTGGAAATCGGCGGCTGGGTCTTCGGCTTCGTGGGGGGAGGGCTCAGAACCCCCATGCGGACGCCGTACGAGATCAGCGACGAGGAGTACGCGGCGAAGATCGAGGCGGTCGGCGAGGTCGACGTGCTGTGCACGCACATCCCGCCGGAGGTGCCGGAGCTGGTCTACGACACGGTGGCGCGCCGCTTCGAGCGCGGGTCCCGTGCCCTCCTGGACGCGATCCGCCGCACCCGCCCCCGCTACTCGCTCTTCGGCCACGTCCACCAGCCGCTGGCGCGCAGGATGCGGATCGGGGCGACGGAATGCGTGAATGTGGGGCACTTCGCGGGGTCGGGGAAGCCGTGGGCGCTGGAGTGGTGAACGTCGGCGGCGATGAACCCCAGGTGGGGTGATAGCGCCCGTCGCTGTGCGCGGTAGCCTTCACGCTGCACACACGTGCGCACCACCCTCCCTCACCGGACCGCATCTGGAGGAGCCACGGCGATGGCGGAACACACCAGCTCGAGCATCACGATCGAGGCGGCACCGGCTGACGTCATGGCGGTCATCGCCGACTTCGCCCGCTACCCGGACTGGACCGGCGAGGTGAAGGAGGCGGAGGTACTCGCCACGGACGAGCAGGGTCGCGCCGAGCAGGTACGCCTCGTCATGGACGCCGGCGCCATCAAGGACGACCAGACCCTCGGCTACACCTGGACCGGCGACCACGAGGTCTCCTGGACCCTGGTCAAGTCCCAGATGCTCCGCTCCCTGGACGGCTCCTACCTCCTCAAGTCCGCCGGCGCCGGCGCCACCGAGGTCACGTACCAGCTGATGGTCGACGTCAAGATCCCCATGCTCGGCATGATCAAGCGCAAGGCCGAAAAGGTCATCATCGACCGGGCGCTGGCGGGCCTGAAGAAGCGGGTGGAGTCGGGGGAGAAGTAGCAGGGGCTGATCTTTCAGCCCCGGCCGGCAATCTTTTAGCCCGTCCGGCGTTCGAGGACGAGGCCGTTCAGGCCGAAGCGGGGGTCTGGGGGCGCCGCCCCCAGGTACGGGACGGGTAGGGGCGGCGGGGGCGACAAAGGCCTGCCGGCGGCACGGAACCACCCCCGCCCAGCCCAAGGCGCCCCGCCGGCACAGGTACCGTTCACCCTCATGCGCACCATCCTGATCACAGGCCCCGGCGGCACGGGCCGTACGACCGTCGCCGCGGCCACCGCGCTGAAGGCCGCCCGCGAGGGCACCCGCACCCTGGTGCTCAGCGCCGACCGCACGGACACCCTGGGCACCGCCCTGGGCATACGGACCGGCGCGGCCCCCGTGGAGGCCGCGCCCGGCCTCACCGCCTGGCGCCCCGACGCAGCGGAACGCTTCCGAGCGGACCTCACGGCCTTCCAAGAGCGTGCGACCACCGCGCTTGACCTGCTCGGCGCCTCCCGCCTGGACGCCGAGGAAGTCACTCCCCTCCCCGGAGCCGAGGAGCTCGCCCTCCTGCGCGCCCTGCGCGACGCGGCGATGTCGGAGAGGTACGACCTCCTGGTCGTCGACCTCCCCCCGGCCCCCCAGGCGCTCGCCCTCCTCGCCCTCCCCGAGGAACTCCGCCGCTACCTGCGCCGCCTGCTCCCGCCGGAGCGCCAGGCGGCCCGCGCCCTGCGCCCCGTCCTCGGCCGTCTCGCGGGCGTCCCCATGCCCGCGGAGTGGCTGTACGAGACGGCGGCCCGCTGGGACCTGGAGCTGGCCGCCGTGGAGGCGGTCGTCGAGGACCGCGCCACGACCGTACGGCTGGTCGCCGAGCCGGGCCCGGCCGGCACCGACGCCGTACGCACCACCACCACCGCCCTCGCCCTGCGCGGCCTGACCGTCGACGCCCTGGTCGCGAGCCGCGTCCTGCCGGGCGCCACGAGCGACACCTGGCTCGCCGCCCTCGCCGCCCAGCAGCGCAAGGCACTGGACGAGTGGCAGGAGACGAACGACGTGCACGAGGTCCCGCACCTCGGACACGACCCGCGCGGCACCGACGACCTCGCAGCGCTTCCCGTGCCCGGCGTCAACGAGACGCCTCCCCCGGTCGAGTGGCCCGTCACCGACCACCTCGCCGACGAGGGCGTGCTCGTCTGGCACATCCCGCTCCCCGGCGCGATACGCGAGGAACTGGACCTCATCCGACGCGGCGACGAACTTGTCGTCACCGCGGGCCAGTTCCGCCGTATCGTTTCGCTGCCGTCGGCCCTGCGCCGCTGCACCGTGGACGGCGCAGCCCTGCGCGAGGGCGAGCTGCGGGTCCGTTTCGCGCCGGACCCGGATCTGTGGCCCCGGACACGGTGAACCGCGTACCCCCGTTCGGGTAACGTCGGAGGTACGAACCGTAGGCAGGAGTCCGCCATGAGCGAAGAGCGCCCCACGTCCGACGCCGCTCAGGAGGCGGCCGACGAGGCGCGTGCGGCGAGCGACGCCGACGCCTGGGCGAAGGCGTGTGCCGAGGATCTCGCGGCTGAGAAGGCCCGCCGCCGCGCCCAGTACGGCACGCCGCCCGGCTCGGCCGCCGAGGAACTGCGCAAGCTCGTCGACGCCGTCGCCGACAAGCTGTCCGGACTGCAGTCGCCGCTGTTCGGCGCGGTCGCCTCCGGCACGGCCCAGCAGATGGTCAACCAGGTCGTGCAGCAGGCCAAGGCCGCCGTCGAACCCGTGATAGAGCGCAATCCCGACGTCTTCGACCACCTCGCGGCCGCGGGCTCCGAGCTGCTCGCCGCCTACCGCTCGGCCGTCGAGGCACAGGAACGGCGCTGGACGACCCGGGACACCGGCCCTCGCGACGAGGACACCGGTCCCGGGGAACACATCGACTTGGACTGATGGCCCCTCGGGTACGGTTGGCCGTAGCGGGGCTCGACCGAAACTGAGGGATTCATGGGACTCACCATCGGCGTCGATATCGGCGGCACGAAGATCGCGGCCGGTGTGGTCGACGAGGAAGGCAACATCCTCTCGACCCACAAGGTGCCGACCCCCACCACGCCGCAGGCCATCGTGGACGCCATCGCCTCGGCCGTGGAGGGCGCGCGCGCCGGTCACGACATCGTTGGCGTGGGCATCGGTGCCGCCGGATACGTGAACCGCCAGCGCTCGACGGTCTACTTCGCGCCGAACATCGACTGGCGGCAGGAGCCGCTCAAGGCCGAGGTCGAAGCCCGGGTGGGCCTGCCGGTCGTCGTGGAGAACGACGCGAACGCGGCGGCGTGGGGCGAGTACAAGTTCGGCGCGGGCAAGGGCCACCGCAACGTCATCTGCATCACCCTGGGCACGGGCCTCGGCGGCGGCATCATCATCGGCAACAAGCTGCGCCGCGGGCACTTCGGCGTGGCCGCCGAGTTCGGCCACATCCGGATGGTGCCGGACGGTCTGCTGTGCGGCTGCGGTTCGCAGGGCTGCTGGGAGCAGTACGCCTCCGGGCGCGCCCTCGTCCGCTACGCCAAGCAGCGGGCCAACGCGACCCCCGAGAACGCGGAGATCCTGCTCGCGCTGGGCAACGGCACGCCCGACGGCATCGAGGGCAAGCACATCTCGGTGGCCGCGCGCCAGGGCGACCCGGTGGCGGTGGACTCCTACCGCGAGCTGGCCCGCTGGGCCGGCGCGGGCCTCGCCGACCTGGCCTCGCTCTTCGACCCGTCCGCCTTCATCGTCGGCGGCGGGCTCTCGGACGAGGGCGAGCTGGTCCTCGACCCGATCCGTAAGTCGTACAAGCGGTGGCTGGTGGGTGGCAACTGGCGCCCGGTGGCCGATGTCATCGCCGCCCAGCTGGGCAACAAGGCGGGGCTCGTCGGTGCGGCGGACCTGGCTCGGGAGCCCGACCCGATCATGTGACGCCCGCGCAGTGCGTCGTACGGCAGCGGGGGGGGGGGGGGGGGGGGGGGGGGGGGGGGGGGGGGGGGGGGGGGGGGGGAGGGGGGGGGAAGAGAAAGGGGGGGGGGGGGGGGGAGG
>NZ_JBVHXR010000016.1:15189-209897 GCF_055569295.1 Streptomyces sp. NPDC029292 | reverse complement strand
CGCGGAGACCTCCGCGCCCGCCCCTCTCCCCCCCCTCCCCCCCCCCCCCTACCCCCCCCCCCCCCCCCCCCCCCCCCCCCCCCCCCCCCCCCCCCCCCCCCCCCCCCCCCCCCCCCCCCCCCCGCTGCCGTGTTTGCACCCCGAAAGGCGCGCCCCAAGGGACGTAGGGCTGTGACATCACGCGGCCCCGCCGCGTGGGCGCAGGTCGGCCCCAAGCAACCGGCGGTCGGTCACAACCAACCCGCGGTCGGCCCCAAGCAACCGGCGGTCGGTCACAACCAACCCGCCCCGCCGGCCACAACCAACCCGCGGCCGACGAACGACCCGCAGTATTCCGGCTCTTCCGGCGGGGGCGCTCCCGTATCTTGATCGCCATGCCGACCAGCCCTTCCGCCAGTCCGCTACCAGAGTCCCGTACCGAACCCGACGGTTCGGCCGTCATCCGGGTGCTCAGCTACAACATCCGCTCGATGCGTGACGACACCGACGCGCTCGCGCGGGTGATCAGGGCCTGCGAGCCCGACCTCGTCCTGGTCCAGGAGGCGCCGCGGTTCTTCCGCTGGCGCAAGAAACTGGCCCGGCTGGCGGCGGCCTCCGGGCAGGTGGTCCTGTCGGGAGGCGCGACGGCATCCGGGCCGGCGCTCCTGTGCTCCCTGCGGGCGACGGTCGAACGCACCGAGGACGTCCTGCTCCCGCTCACCCCCGGACTGCACCGGCGCGGCTTCGCCACCGCCGTCGTCCGCTTCGGCGGCGCCCGTCTCGGTGTCCTGAGCTGCCACCTCTCGCTCCAGAAGGACGAGCGGTACGAGCAGGGCGGCATGCTCCTCGAGCGCCTCGCCGAGCTCGGCACCCCGCACGCCGTCGCGGGCGGCGACCTCAACGAGCGCCCGAACGGCCGCACCTTCAAACGCCTCGCCACCGGCCTCCAGGACGGCTGGGCGACCCGCCCGTGGGGCGCAGAGCAGACCTCCACCCCCGCGGACCCCCACCAGCGCATCGACGCGATCTTCGCGACGGAGGGTGTGGAAGTCCTGGGGTGCGGGGTGCCGCTGGGCCTCCCCGGGGTGACGGAGACAGACCTGAGGGCGGCCACGGACCATCTTCCGGTCCTGGCCGCCCTCAAGGTGCCGTCTGCGTAGCGCGAGGCGTCAGACCACCGCTCCCCGCCCCGGATCGTCCCCGTCCTCGTCGTCGCTCTTCATGCGCGTCACCAGCGTGGCGAAGCCGCCGAGGAAGCCGCCGATGCCGACGGTGGCGAGCCACCAGGTCATGTCCCAGCCGAGGAGGACAGCCAGCAGGAGCAGGATCGGGCCGCCGATGACGGCGAGCCAGGCGAACTTGGCCGTGGTGTCGGCGGCGGGCAGCGGAGGCGGCTCGGGCGGTACGAAGTGGCCTTCGTCGTCCTCGTCGAAGTCGTCCTCGGCGGGCTCGGGCGCCTGGTAGTCGCGCGGGCCGCCGACACCGGGCGCGAAGGCGACGGAGCTGCCGAGGGACTTGGCCGCAGGGGGCTTGTCCCCACCCTTGGCGGCCTTGCCGTCCTTCTCCTCGTCCTCCTCGTCCGTGTCCCCGCTGTCCACGTCGCCGTTCGTCTCCGGGTCGAGGAGCGCGAGGTCCTCGATCGACTTGAACGGTTTCGCCCCGGGCGGGTCCGGCGGCTCCTCGCCGTACCCGGCGACGATCGCCTGCCACGCGGCGTCCTCGTCGAAGGGCACGCTCTGCTCGTCGCCGAGCGGCTCGCCGACGGGCTCACCAAGGGGTACGCCCTTCTCCTCGGAATCGCCGCGGTCCGCCTCGTGCTCAGCCACCGGTGGCCGTCCCTTCCTGCTGACCCACCTGATCCACCTGACCCGCGTCGGACTCCTTGCCGACGCCGGGCGCGAGCCGGGCGATGAACGCGTAGCTCTCCTCGAAGATCCGGTCCGCGTCGTGGTCCAACGTCGCGACGTGGTAGCTCTGTTCCAGCAGGATCTCCGTCACGTCCATGGACGACACCCGGCTGAGGACGCGCGCCGAGTCGGCGGGCGGCACGACATGGTCCTGCGGGCTGTGGAGGAGCAGCATCGGCTGCGTGACCTGCGGCAGCTCGCCGTCGACCAGCCGGTAGAAGTTCCGCATCGAGTGCGCCGCGTGGAGCGGCACGCGGTCGTATCCGATCTCTGTGGAGCCCTCCTTCGCTATGTCGCTCGCGATGCCGTTCACCGTGCGGACGAAGTGGCGGAGTACGGGAAGGGCGTGCGCGGACAGACCGTGCACCTTGTTCGCCGGGTTGACGACGACGATGCCGCGCACCTCGTCCCCGTGCTTCGCGGCGAGCCGAAGGGTCAGCGCGCCGCCCATGGAGAGGCCGAAGACGAAGACCTGTGCGCACCGCTCCTTCAGGGCGCGCAGCTCGCGGTCCACCTCCGCGTACCAGTCCTGCCAGCCGGTGAGCTGCATGTCCTCCCAGCGCGTGCCGTGCCCCGGCAGCAGCGGCAGTGCGACGGTCAGACCGCGCTCGGCGAGATACTCCGCCCAGGGGCGCAGCGACTGCGGGGAACCGGTGAAGCCGTGGCAGAGAAGGACGCCGACCTCTCCGCCCTCGTGGCGGAACGGCTCGGCTCCAGGGAGGACCGGCACCTTCGGTCTCCTGTTCATCAGGCGGGCGGACGGAACAAGAACGGCAACAAGAAGAGCAACGAGAACGGCAGCACAACACGACCCCGAGGCTTCGAGACGTACTTCACCGTACGCGACCGCACTGACACCGACCAGGGTCGTCGGCTCCTTTGACGGTGCTCCGGGTTAAGGTCTGATCGACGACACAGGAGGCACTCGGTTGATCTACGGCGCAATGAAGTTTTCCATCGGGGGGCCGCTGAAGCTCGCCTTCAGACCCTGGGTGGAAGGCCTCGAGAACATTCCCGCCGAGGGCGCCGCCATTCTGGCAAGCAATCATCTGTCGTTCTCGGACTCGTTCTTCCTGCCCGCGGTCCTCGACCGCAAGGTGACCTTCATCGCGAAGGCCGAGTACTTCACGACGCCCGGCATCAAGGGCCGGATGACCGCCGCCTTCTTCAAGGGCGTCGGCCAGCTCCCCGTGGACCGCTCCGGCGCGCGCGGCGCGGGCGAGGCGGCCATCAAGAGCGGCATCGGCGTCATCGAGCGCGGTGAGCTGTTCGGCATCTACCCGGAGGGCACCCGCTCGCCCGACGGCCGCCTCTATCGCGGCAAGCCCGGCGGCCTCGCACGCGTGGCGCTCGCCACCGGCGCTCCCGTCATCCCGGTCGCGATGATCGACACCGAGAAGATCCAGCCGCCGGGCAAGGTGATGCCCAAGCTGATGCGTCCGGGCATCCGCATCGGCAAGCCGCTGGACTTCAGCCGTTACAACGGCATGGAGCACGACCGTTTCGTGCTGCGCGCGGTGACCGACGAGGTCATGTACGAAATCATGAAGCTCTCCGGCCAGGAGTACGTCGACATGTACGCGACGGCCGCCAAGCGGCAGATCGCGGATGCGGCGAAGGCGGAGAAGGACGCCGAGAAGGCGGCCAAGGCCGCGCTGGCCCAGGCGGAGAAGGAACAGGCCGTGAAGGAACAGGCTGTGAAGGAACAGGCTGTGAAGGAACAGGCCGAGAAGGAACGGTCCGGCTCCTAGACGCGTCCGTCAGGGGTGGTGGGGTGGCGGTAGGGGGGACATGGCCAAGCGCGAGAGAGTCATGAGGATGTCGGTCGAGCAGCCGCTGTGGCGTGCGCTCACCGCGTACCGCGTCCTGACCATGCTGTACGCGATCGGGCTCTTCGCCACCGCATACCACAAGTTCCCCCGCCCCTGGGTGGCCATCGGGTACTACGTGCTGCTGTTCGTCTGGACCCTGGCGACTCTCCCCAGGGTTGCGGGCGCGGCCAGTTGCACCAAGCGGTTCCTCGCCGCCGACCTCACCATCGCGCTCGCCGGCATCCTGCTCACCCGGGTCGCCGACGCCTCGTACCGCATCGAGGCCGGCGGCCCGACCCTGCCGTCGATATGGACCGCGGGTGCCGTCCTGGCCTTCGCGATCAAGGGCGGCTGGCGCTGGGCGGCCTTCGCCTCCACGCTCGTCGCGGCCGCCAACATCGTCGAGCGCGGCGCCCCGACCCGCGACACCGTCCACAACGTGATCCTCGTCTGGGTCGCCTCCATCGCCATCGGATACGTCGTCGAGGTCGCCCGCGCCTCCGAGCGCACCCTCGCCCGCGCCCTGGAGATCGAGGCCGCCACCCGCGAACGGGAGCGCCTGGCCCGCGACATCCACGACGGCGTACTCCAGGTCCTCGCCATGGTGCAGCGGCGCGGTTCCTCCCTCGGCGGCGAGGCCGCGGAGCTGGGCCGGATGGCCGGCGAGCAGGAGGTGGCGCTGCGCACGCTGGTCTCGGGCGGCCTGGTGCCCGTCTCACGGGTGTCCGAGGACGCCGCGCTCGGTGCGGTCGTACGAGCCGTCGACGAGCCGGACGACGACGAGGGCCCCCTCGACCTGCGCGCGCTCCTCGCCCGGTACGCCACCGCGCGCGTGACCCTCTCCGAGCCGGGCGCGCCCGTGCCGCTCGCCCCGGCCGCCGCCAAGGAGCTGACCGCCGCCGTCGGTGCCGCCCTGGACAATGTCCGCGAGCACGCCGGTGAGAGCGCCCGGGCCTGGATCCTGGTCGAGGACGAGCCGGACGCGGTGATCGTGACCGTACGCGACGACGGCCCCGGCATCCCGGAGGGGCGGCTGGCCCAGGCCGAGGGCGAGGGGCGGCTCGGGGTGGCCCTGTCGATCCGCGGACGGCTGCGTGAGATCGGCGGCACGGCCGAGCTGATCTCGGTCCCCGGGCAGGGCACGGAAGTCGAGCTGAAGGTACCGAAGGTCTCACGGGGGAAGGCGGAACAGCGGTGACGAGGACGCGAGCAGCGGTGACGAAGACGGCAGGACAGCGATGACGGAAACCATGGACGCCACGGACGGGCAGACGGAGGACCCGATCAAGGTCATGGTGGTCGACGACCACCCCATGTGGCGCGATGCCGTGGCCCGCGACCTGGCTGAGTCCGGCTTCGACGTGGTCGCCACCGCGGGCGACGGCGAGCAGGCCGTGCGCCGCGCCCAGGCCGCCGCGCCCGACGTCCTCGTGCTCGACCTGAACCTGCCCGCCAAGCCCGGCGTCCAGGTCTGCAAGGAACTGGTCGGCGCCAACCCCGCCCTCCGCGTCCTGGTCCTGTCGGCCAGCGGCGAGCACGCCGACGTACTGGAGGCGGTGAAGTCCGGCGCCACCGGCTATCTCCTCAAGTCGGCCTCCACGGAGGAGCTGATCGACGCGGTGCGCCGTACGGCCGTCGGCGACCCGGTGTTCACGCCGGGCCTCGCGGGCCTGGTCCTCGGCGAGTACCGCAGGCTCGCCTCCGACCCCGGGCCCGCCACGGGCGGCGACGAGCCCAGGGCCCCGCAGCTCACCGACCGCGAGACCGAGGTGCTCCGCCTGGTCGCCAAGGGCCTGAGCTACAAGCAGATAGCCGAGCGTCTCGTCATCTCCCACCGCACGGTCCAGAACCACGTGCAGAACACCCTCGGCAAGCTCCAGCTCCACAACCGCGTCGAACTCGTCCGCTACGCCATAGAGCGCGGTCTGGACGACGCGTAAACCTCACGCAGCTCCACCCGCACCCCCTTCGAGTGAAGGCGAGTGATCAACACCCGCACAATTCACCGGAATTGACCTTCCGCACCATGCCGAAGTGACCTGGATCACTATTAGCGTGAGTCCCATCAGGCAACCGCGGCGAAGGGACTTTTCCATGCGGGTCGGAGTACTGACCGGAGGCGGCGACTGCCCCGGGCTCAACGCCGTCATCCGGGGCATCGTCCGCAAGGGCGTGCAGGAGTACGGCTACGACTTCGTAGGCTTCCGGGACGGCTGGCGCGGCCCCCTCGAGGGCGACACCGTCCGGCTCGACATCCCCGCCGTGCGCGGCATCCTGCCCCGCGGCGGCACGATCCTCGGCTCCTCGCGCACCAACCCCCTCAAGCAGGAGAACGGCATCCGCCGGATCAAGGAGAACCTCGCCAAACAGGAGGTCGAGGCGCTCATCGCGATCGGCGGCGAGGACACCCTGGGCGTCGCCGCGCGCCTCGCCGACGAGTTCGGCATCCACGTCATCGGCGTACCGAAGACGATCGACAACGACCTGTCCGCCACCGACTACACCTTCGGCTTCGACACCGCCGTCGGCATCGCCACCGAGGCGATCGACCGCCTCCACACCACCGCCGAGTCGCACATGCGCGTCCTCGTCGTCGAGGTGATGGGTCGTCACGCGGGCTGGATCGCCATCCACTCCGGACTGGCGGGCGGCGCGAACGTCATCCTCATCCCCGAGCAGCGCTTCGACGTCGAGCAGGTCTGCTCCTGGGTGACCTCCCGCTTCAAGGCGTCGTACGCCCCGATCGTGGTCGTCGCCGAGGGCGCCATGCCCAAGGACGGCGACGCGGTCCTCAAGGACGGCTCCCTCGACTCCTTCGGGCACGTCCGGCTCTCCGGCGTGGGTGAGTGGCTGGCCAAGGAGATCGAGCGGCGCACCGGCAAGGAGGCCCGGACCACGGTCCTCGGCCATGTCCAGCGCGGCGGCACCCCCAGCGCCTTCGACCGCTGGCTCGCCACCCGCTTCGGACTGCACGCCATCGAGGCCGTCCGCGACGGCGACTTCGGCAAGATGGTCGCCCTGCGCGGCACGGACATCGTCCGCGTCCCCATCGCGGAGGCCACGGCCAAGCTCAAGACAGTCGACCCCAAGCTGTACGAGGAGGTAGGCGTCTTCTTCGGCTGACGCCCCGAGCCCCCGCGCACCCGCAGCCACCGACGCACGGCCACCGACGCACGGAGGGGCCGCACGGAGGGGCCGCACCCAAGGGACCATGCCGGGGCTGACGCCCAAGCCCCCAATCCCCCACGCACCCGCACCCGCAGCCGCAGCCGCCGACGCACGGAAGGGGCCGTGCCGGTACATCAAATGCCCGCATCCGAACGGATCAAAAGAAGACAGCACCTCTCACCCCACAGCTGATCCGTTCGGATGCGGGCGGATGTACCGGCGCGGCCCCGACCCACCCCCGACGACAGGCGACCCACCCACCGGCGGACCGCTGCACCGCACGGCCCCCGCCCCGCCCGCCCCGAGCGCACCCCGCCGCCCCGCCGTATATTCACCGGTACCAGACAATTCCGGCACACCCCGGAGGGGCCCCGTGGAGATCCTGGCCTTCGGCGTCCAGTCCGACGAGAAGCCCCTGATCGAGAAGGCCTTCCAAGGACACCACGAGGCCCGCTGCCTCGACGTCTTCCTGACCGAGGACACCGCTCCCATCGCGGCGGGCCACGAGGCCATCTCCACCAGCGTCAACTGCGGACTGGGCCACCGCGTCCTGCAGACCCTGGCGGCCGGCGGCACGCAGATGATCGCCCAGCGCTCCACCGGCTTCAACAACATCGACCTCAAGGTCGCCGAACGCCTCGGTATGACGGTCGCCCGGGTCTCGTACTACTCGCCCTACTCCGTCGCCGAGTTCGCCTGGACCCTCGGCATGGCCGTCAACCGCCGCATCGTCCGCGCAGCCACCCGCACCCGCGACTTCGACTTCCGCCTCGACGGGCTGATGGGCCGCGACATGCACGGCCGCACCGCCGGCGTCCTCGGCACCGGCAAGATCGGCGAGGCGTTCACCCGGATCGCCCACGGCTTCGGTATGAACCTGCTCGGCTGGGACGTCGCCGAGAACCCGGCCTGCGTGGAACTCGGCATGAAGTACGTCCCCAAGGATCAACTCCTCGCCGAGTCCGACCTGATCACCCTGCACGTACCGCTGCTGCCGGAGACCGAGCGCCTCATCGACGCGGCCGCGCTGCACACGATGAAGGACGACGCGATCCTGGTGAACTCCAGCCGCGGCGGCCTCGTCGACACCCAGGCCCTCGTCGCCGAACTGCGCGAGGGCCGTTTCACGGGCGTCGGCCTCGACGTGTACGAGGCGGAAGCCGGGCTCTTCTTCCTCGACAAGTCCCTGGAGGCCATCGAGGACGACACCCTGGCCCGCCTCGTCACCTTCCCGAACGTCCTGGTCACGTCCCACCAGGCGTACTACACCGTGGACGCCGTAGGCCAGATCATCGACACCACGCTGCACAACGTCCTCGACTACAAGGCGGGCCGCCGCTCCGAGAACGTGCTGGTCCCGCGCAGCTGACCCACCAGCTCCCGTACGACCTCCGTACCGCGCAGCGACAGCACCGACTCCGGGTGGAACTGCACGCCCGCGAACCCGGGCCCGCGCAGCGCGTGCACCTCACCGGTGCCGCTGCGGCTGACTTCGACGCCGTGGGCCGCCAGTTCCGCCGCGGCCTCCGCATCGCAGCGCGCCACGAAGCTGTTGTAGAAGCCGACGGTCTCCGCCCGCCCGAAGAGGTCGATCTCGGTCTGCGCACCCTGGTACGGCACTTCCTTGCGGACGATCTCCAGGCCCAGCTCGGCCGCGATCAGCTCATGGCCGAGGCAGACGCCGAGGACACCGTGCCGGTGGCCCCGGATCACCTCGGCGGTGAGCGCGCGCAGGAAGCGCATCTTGGGGTCCTGGACATCGCCCGGATCGCCTGGACCGGGACCCAGGACCAGCGGGCCCTCGTGCGCGAGCACAGCCTCCCGCAGCCCCGGTTCGTCGTACCGGCGGACCGTCACCTCGAGCCCCGACGACCGCAGCAGGTGCGCGAGCATCGCGGTGAAGGTGTCCTCGGCGTCCACGACGAGCGCATGCCCGGTCAGCTCCGCCACACGCTCCTGCATCCGCAGCCAGAACGGCGCGAGCGAGGCCCGCCGCCCGTCGAGCGCCGTCTGCACCCGAGGGTCGTCGCCCAGCTTCGGCCGTACGCCCTCCTCGCGCGGCCGTCCGGGGCGCACCCCCAATGCCGCCAGCACCCCCGCCGCTTTCGCATGCGTCTCGGCGACCTCGCTCGCCGGATCCGACCCCCGTACGAGCGTGGCGCCCACCGGCACCCGCAGCCGCCCGTCCGCGTCGATGTCGGCGGTCCGGATGAGGATGGGGGAGTCGAGGGTCTGGGCCCCGCCCGCGTCCCGGCCGATGAGGGCCAGCGCCCCCGCGTAGTACCCGCGTCCGCCCACCTCGTGCCGCTCGATGACCCGGCATGCGTTCTGCACCGGCGACCCGGTGACGGTCGCCGCGAACATGGTCTCCTTCAGGACCTCGCGCACATCCAGCGAGGAGCGCCCCCGCAACTCGTACTCGGTGTGCGCGAGATGGGCCATCTCCTTCAGCCGCGGCCCGACGACGACCCCGCCCATGTCGCCGACGGTGCACATCATCTTGAGCTCCTCGTCGACGACCATCGAGAGCTCCTCGATCTCCTTGCCGTCGGCGAGGAACTCCAGCAGGTCCTCGGGCGTGGGACCGTCGGCCGGGTAGCGGTACGTCCCGCTGATCGGGTTCATCACCACGGTCCCGCCCGACATCCGGACATGCACCTCGGGGCTCGCCCCGACCAGCGTCCGCCCACCCGTCTCCCGCCCCTGCCCTTCCAAGGAAGGCCCTTCGGACCCCGTTTCGTTTCCGGTGTGCACGACATACGTCCAGTACGCGCCCCGCTCACCGACCAGGAGCCGACGGAACAGAGCGAGGGCATCGGCCTTCCCGAACCCCGGGATCTCCCCCTCGTACGTACGACGAATGACGAAGTTCGCGCCCTCGCCCCGCCCGATCTCCTCGCGCAGCACCCGCCCGACGATCCCGGCGTACGCCTCGTCGGCGACGTCGAAGCCGCCGCCCTCGACGCGCACGTCGTGCGAGGGCAGCTCCAGCAGGGCCTGCTCCAGCGGCAGTTCGTACCTCTCCTCGGCGGTCAGCACCGCGAGCGGTGTGCCGTCGTCGCGGACGTCGAAGCCGCGCTCGCGGATCTGGCGGTAGGGGATGAGCGCGAGGCCCTCGTCGGGGAGGTCGGCGAGGCGGTCGTACGTGCTGACCGGGCCGAGCAGCAGCTCCACCGTGTCGCCACCTTCGACGGAACTGCCGGGGGTGCGGCGGCGCAGCAGCGCGAACGGACGGGGATCGTCCAGCAGGTCGAGCAGGTTCATCGGTCCTGTTCCTTCTCACTAGGAGAGGAACGACCCCGGGAAACACCGAAGGCCGCCCCTCGGGCGGCCTTCGCGAAGTCTTGAGTACGCGCAGTCAGTGGGCCGCCGGATGAGCGGTCCACCACCAGTTCTGGATCGAATGCGCGAACATGCGCCGCACCTTACCCGACGCCGCGGGCCGGGCAACAGCGTGAACCATCGGCGTGGCGGTTTCGGACCGCTCGGTCACCGGCCATTCATGGCCAAAAAGCCCGACCGAGGAGTCAGCCATTCATACAGCCCGTTCACCCATGCCGCGCCGCGGCGGCGCCCGCGCGCTCACCGTGTTCGCCCTGGCCACGGCCCTGGCCACAGCCCTCGCCGCCGCCGCACCCGGCGCCGCGGGGTCGGCCCCGCGTTCCTCCGACGACACCACCCGGGTCACCTACCTCGGCCACGAGTTCACCGTGCCCGTCTCCTGGCAGGTCGTGGACCTGGAGAAGAACCCGGAGGCCTGTGTCCGGTTCGACCGGCATGCCGTGTACCTCGGCACGCCCGGCGACCGGCAGAACTGTCCGGCGCAGGCCAGAGGACGGACCGAAGCCCTCCTGGTGCAGCCCGCCGGCACCGTCGGGAGCGCCGTCACCGAGAACCGCACGGCCGGTACGTACCGGGCCACCGGGGAGCGCATCGCCGTGACCGCCACGTACGGGAACGACCGTGCGGAGATCCGGCGGATCCTCGCCGGCGCCGGTCTGCCCGTCGCCGCCGCGCAGGCCGAGTCGGCCACCGGGGCGCCCGCCACGCCGTCCGCCCTCGCGAAGGCGACATCCTCGCGGGGCGAGGGCTTCGACGCCTGCACCGCGCCGAGCAAGAAGGCGATGGACGCCTGGCGGGACGCGTCCGGCTACGGCGCCGTCGGCATCTACATCGGCGGGGTCAACCGTGCCTGCGCCCAGACCAACCTCACCGCCGAGTGGGTGCGGACGCAGTACGCCGCCGGCTGGCGGTTCATCCCGCTGTACGTCGGCCGGCAGCCCTCCTCGGACGGCGGCAGCTGCGGGGGCGGCTGCGCGGAGATCACCGACCCGGTGCCGCAGGGCACGGCGGCCGCCGACGACGCGGCCCGGCAGGCCGCGGCGCTGGGGCTCGGCAAGGGCAGCGTGATCTACAGCGACCTGGAGCACTACGACCCCGACCCGACCGTGACCCAGCAAGTGCTCGCCTACCTCGACGCCTACACCGAGCGCCTGCACAAGCTGGGCTACCGCTCCGGCGCGTACGGCGGCGTCTCGTCCCTGATCAGCGACCTGGTGGCCAACAGGACCTCCATCACGTCGCCCGACGTGATCCACTTCGCCAGCTGGAACGACCGGTCGACCACCACCGACCCGCTGATCCCCGCGAGCCTGTGGGCCAAGCACCAGCGCATCCACCAGTACGCGGGCGACACGACCGAGACCCACGGCAACGTGACGATCAACATCGACCGCAACCTGCTCGACGTGGACTAGCCGCCTGTCCGTACGACTGGGCCGTACGACAGGTCCGTACGACTGGGCCGTACGTACCTGTCGTACGGCCCAGTCGTACGGCCGTCCGGAGCGCCTCCGATCGAGCGCGCTCCGTCTCAATTGATGAGCAGGAGGATGGACGCCCGACACGACCCCGTAATGTTGTCAGCGTGACCGTGAACGCTAAGCCCAGCGCGAGCGCTGGCAACACCTGGCGAGACCTGCCCGCGGCGCAGCAGCCCGAGTACCCCGATGCCGAGGCTCTGCGCGATGTGATCGCGGACCTCGAGTCGTATCCGCCGCTCGTCTTCGCGGGCGAGTGCGACCAGCTGCGCGCCCGGATGGCGTCCGTCGCCAAGGGAGAGGCGTTCCTTCTCCAGGGCGGCGACTGTGCCGAGGCCTTCGACGCCGTGTCGGCCGACCACATCCGCAACAAGCTGAAGACGCTGCTCCAGATGGGCGCCGTCCTGACGTACGCCGCCTCGGTGCCGGTCGTGAAGGTCGGCCGCATCGCGGGCCAGTACTCCAAGCCGCGCTCCAAGGGCACCGAGACCCGCGACGGCGTGACCCTGCCGACGTACCGCGGTGACTCGGTCAACGGCTTCGACTTCAACGAGAAGGCCCGCGTCCCGGACCCCGAGCGCCTGAAGCGGATGTACAACGCGTCCGCCTCCACGCTCAACCTGGTGCGCGCCTTCGCCACCGGCGGCTACGCCGACCTGCGCCAGGTGCACGCCTGGAACCAGGACTTCGTGAAGTCGTCCCCGTCCGGCCAGCGCTACGAGCAGCTGGCGCGCGAGATCGACAACGCGCTGAACTTCATGCGGGCCTGCGGGACCGACCCGGAGGAGTTCAAGACCGTCGAGTTCTACGCCTCCCACGAGGCGCTGCTCCTCGACTACGAGTCGGCGCTTACCAGGGTCGACTCGCGTACGGGCCACCTGTACGACGTCTCGGGCCACATGGTGTGGATCGGTGAGCGCACCCGTCAGCTGGACGGCGCGCACATCGAGTTCGCGTCCAAGATCCGCAACCCGATCGGCATCAAGCTGGGCCCGACGACGACGGCCGAGGACGCGCTGCAGTACATCGAGCGCCTCGACCCGGACCGCGAGCCGGGCCGCCTCACCTTCATCGTGCGGATGGGCGCGGACAAGGTCCGCGACAAGCTGCCCGAGCTGGTCGAGAAGGTCACCGCCTCCGGCGCGACCGTGGCCTGGGTGACCGACCCGATGCACGGCAACACCTTCGAGGCGGCCTCGGGCCACAAGACCCGCCGCTTCGACGACGTGCTGGACGAGGTCAAGGGCTTCTTCGAGGTCCACAAGGGCCTGGGCACGCACCCGGGCGGTATCCACGTCGAGCTCACCGGTGACGACGTCACCGAGTGCGTGGGCGGCGGCGACGAGATCTTCGTCGACGACCTGCACCAGCGCTACGAGACGGCCTGCGACCCGCGCCTGAACCGCAGCCAGTCCCTTGACCTGGCCTTCCTGGTCGCCGAGATGTACCGGGACCAGTAGCAGATCAGCAGCCGTTTCGGTTGTTACAGCAGAGTGAGGTGGGGCGCGGATCACATACGATCCGCGCCCCATGGCACTTTTGCGGTCCCTGAGGGACGGGTAAGGTTAGGTTAGCCTCACCGATTGATCGGGATGGCGCGACCTAGGAATCCCGTCGGGAGGTGAACCGCGTGTACGTCTGCAACTGCTTCGGTGTCACCGAGGCGCAGGTGAAGAAGCACGCGGAGGGCGGCGCCTGCACCCCCCGCCAGATAGCGTCGGCGTGCAAGGCGGGCACGGACTGTGGTTCGTGTGTCCGCCGGATTCAGGCCCTGCTGGGCCGGGGCGCGTGCCCGCGCCGTGAGCTCGTGGACGAGGGCAAGCCGGTCCTCTCGGAGATCGCGGACGTCCCGGTGCCCGTGTCGATGGACGAGGCCGCCTAGCTCTCCGGCTGCTCGATCAGCTGCGCGATGTAGAGCGCTTCGCCGAGTTTCTCCACCAGCTCCAGCTGGGTGTCCAGATAGTCGATGTGGTGCTCTTCGTCCTCGAGGATCGACTCGAAGATGTTCGCGGACGTGATGTCGCCCTTCGTCCGCATCACCTCGATCCCGCGCTTGAGGCGGTCGATCGCCTCGACCTCCACCTCCCGGTCGGCCTGGAACATCTCGGTGAGGGTCTGCCCCACCCGGACGTGGAACAGCCGCTGGTAGTTCGGCAGGCCCTCCAGGAAGAGGATTCGGTCGGTGAGCACCTCGGCGTGCTTCATCTCGTCGAACGACTCGTGCCGCGTGTACTTCGCGAGCTTCGTCCAGCCGAAGTTCTCCTGCATCTTCGCGTGCAGGAAGTACTGGTTGATCGCGGTGAGCTCGCCGGTCAGCTGCTCGTTGAGAAATTCGATGACCTCGGGATCGCCCTGCATCGCAGAGGCTCCTTCCAAGCGGGGGACTGGGCAGGTTGCGCCGCATCCTTGCACCGGCACCCAAGGCAGTCCAGTAAGTGCACGCTTAGTAGGAGTTGCCCGAATCCGACCTGGGCTGGTCATGTGCACTGTCCCGGGTCTGTCAGGATGGAGTCATGGGTCAGCCGGTGGAGCGTGAATCTGGAGAAGCGGCGCAGTCGGAGCTTCCTCCAGGGCAGCGACTGCAGCGCGGCTGGCCGGTCACGCACTACGGGCCCGTACCCAAGTTCCGCCCCGAACGCTGGGAGTTCAGGGTCTTCGGCGCCACCGCCGACGGAGAGAAGCACTGCTGGACCCACGAGGAGTTCACGGCCCTGCCGTACGCCTCGGTCGTGGCCGATCTGCACTGCGTCACCAAGTTCAGCATGCTCGGGGCCGAATGGGGCGGCATTCCGGCCCGTACGATCCTGGAGATCGCTCCGCCCGCGCCCACCGTCACTCACGTGATGGTCTGGGCCGAGTACGGATTCAGTTCGAACCTCCGCCTGTCGGACTTCGCCTCCGACCGCGCGATCTTCGCCACCCACAAGGACGGCGAGCTGCTGACGGCGGAGCACGGCTTCCCGCTCCGCCTCGTCGTGCCGCATCTGTACGCCTGGAAGGGCCCCAAGTGGGTCCGCGGCGTCGAGTACATGACGGCCGACCGCCGCGGCTTCTGGGAGGAGCGCGGCTATCACAACATCGGCGACCCGTGGCGCGAGCAGCGCTACTCGTACCAGGAGGAGCCCGGGGACGGCCCCGAGCTCTGATCCCCGGCGCACCCTCCGGGTGCGTCAGCGGTGGTACTGGTGCACCACCGCGTGCCCCTTGCCGCGGCCGATCATCCACTTGTTGATCGGGGTGGTGACCACGAAGGCGACGGTCAGTGAGATGGCCAGGGCGCCCCAGAACAGCAGGTCGTCGAGGTAGGCGTCCATCGCGTTCGGCCACAGGGCGATCACGCTGTTGTCGATCAGCTCCATCACGGCGATGGACAGCGTGTCCGCGGCCAGCGCCACCCGGAAGGCCGTCCTGAAGCCGACGCCTGCCTTGAGGACGCCGCGCAGCGTGAGCCCGTAGCCGAAGAAGAAGGCGAGGGCGATCGCCAGGACCGTCGTCGGTAC
This sequence comes from Streptomyces sp. NPDC029292, assembly GCF_055569295.1. Classification (NCBI taxonomy): domain Bacteria; kingdom Bacillati; phylum Actinomycetota; class Actinomycetes; order Kitasatosporales; family Streptomycetaceae; genus Streptomyces; species Streptomyces sp. NPDC029292. The sequence continues at coordinate 194,712 of NZ_JBVHXR010000016.1, read as the reverse complement.
GTTGCCCCAGCCGAACGCGGTGCCGATCACCATGCCGAGCACCTCGCCGATGGCGCAGCCGGTGAGGCAGTGCAGGGTCGCTTGCGCTGCCATGGACCAGGTGACCTTGCCGATGCCGTGGCCTTCGTGGTGCGTGTGTCCCTCGTGGTGTGTGTGTCCCTCGTGGTGCTGCGCTGCGTGCGTGTCGTGCTGCATGAGAAGCCCCCAACGCCGAGTAACGGTTCCTGTGTCAAGCAGGAACCGTATACCCCCTGGGGGTATTCCTCAATGGGCTCGGAAGGGGCTCAGCCGTCGCGCAGTTTCTTCAGCCGATCCACGTCCGCCGCATGCCCTTCCTTGCCGCCGGGAGTCTCGATGATCAGGGGTACGCCCTCGGTGGCGGGGTGGGTCATCAGGGCCCGGAACGGGTCCTCGCCGATATGGCCGGAGCCGATGTTCTCGTGGCGGTCCTTGTGGGCGCCGACCACATCCTTGGAGTCGTTGGCGTGGATCAGCTTCAGCCGGCCCTCGCCGACGGTGTCCACCAGCAGGTCGAGGGTCTGGTGCATCCCGCTCGGCCCGGTCAGGTCGTGGCCGGCCGCGAAGATGTGGCAGGTGTCGAGGCAGACGCCCAGCTTCGGGTGGGCGTCCAGTGCCTCGAAGTACGGCCCGAAGTCCCAGGTGCGGGAGCAGAGGGAGGCGCCCTGGCCCGCCGTCGACTCCAGCAGGAGGAACGGGTCGTCGTCGTGGGTCAGCTCGTCCAGCAGCGGCAACAGGTACTCACGAACCTGCTTGAGGGCGACGCCCCGCTCCCGGCCGCCGGTGGCGCTCCCGGTGTGCACGACCACGCCCAGGGCGCCGATCTCCCGCCCGCGCCGCAGCGAGTGCCGCAGGGACTCCACCGACTTCTCGACCGTCGCCTCGGTGTGCGAGCCGAAGTTGATCAGATACGGGGCATGGACGTACGCGGGGATCGACTCGGCGGCGCAGGCCGCGCGGAACTCCTCGTCCTGCTTCGGGTTGCCGACGGGCGTCGCCCAGCCGCGCGGGTTGGCGACGAAGACCTGCACGGTCTCGGCCGCGAGGTCGCGGGCGTAGGTCAGACCGACGGAATTGAGGCCGCCGGCCACGGGGACATGGCCGCCGACGGGGTTGCGGAGCTGCTTGCTGGTCACGCCCTTCAGGGTGTCACGTGCTCCCGGCGGCCCGGTCGGCGGACCTGGAAGCGGCCGCCTCGGCGGATGTCGAAGCTGCCGCCCTAGCAAATATCTAAGCTGTCGCCCTAGCGGATATCGATGGTGATCGTCGACCCCTTGGGCGCCGTCTTGCCGCCGTCCACCGACTGGCTCTTGACCGTGTCCCCGAAGAGCCCGAGCAGTCCGCGGTCCTCGTTGACCTTGAACCCGGCGTCCTCCAGCGCCTTCTTCGCGTCGTCCACGCTGTCGCCCACGACGTCCGGGACCTCGACCATCTCGGGGCCCTTGGAGATCGTCAGCGTCACGGTGTCGCCCGCGGCGACCTCGCCGCCGGCGTCCGGCGACTGCTGGGCCACCTGCCCCTTGTCGAACTCCGAATTGACCTGCTTGGAGGCGATCTTGACCTTCAGGCCCGAGTCCTTGAGCTCCGCCGTGGCGTCCTCCACGGACGCGCCCGTGACCTCGGGCACCTCGACCGGGCTGCCCTTGCTGACGACCAGCGCAACGGCCGAACCCGCGTGGCGCTTGGTGCCCCCGTCCGGGTCCGTGCTGATCACGAAGCCCGTGGGGACGTCCTCGCTGAACTCCCGGGTGACCATGCCCGCGGCGAGCCCGTACTCCTTCAGCACTTCCTTCGCCTTGAACAGGGCGAAGCCCGTCAGATCAGGCACCTTCACCGTCTCCGGGCCGTCGGAGATGGTCAGCGTCACCGAGTCGTTGTCGCGGATCCGGGCGCCGATCTCCGGGTCGGTGCTGATGACGGCGCCACGCTTCACGGTGTCGCTGTACGCGTGCTTGATCTGACCGACGTCGAGCCCGGCCTCCGCCAGCCGGACCTTGGCCTGGGCCTGGGTCTTCGAGAGGATCGGCGGGACCTTGGTGAACTGGCCGGAGTTGATGTACCAGACACCGGCACCGAGGCCCAGCACCAGCACGACGGCGGCGATGATCGCGAGCATCCCGCGCCGGGGCCCCGCGGCGCGCCGCGAGTGCGGGGGCGGCGGGGTCTCGAAGAGGCTGGTCCGCTCGAACCGGCTGGTCCGGTCGAGTACGGCGTTGTCGTCGTCCTCGTTCACCGGCAGTGGCCGCGGCACGGACAGCGAGCGCGGGATCACGCTCGTACGGTCCTCGGCGCGGTCGTGACCCGTGGCGATGGCCCCCGGCGGTATGGCGTCGAGCTGCTCGGCGGTGAGCCCGGCCCGCGCCTGGAGCACCTGGCCGAGCAGCGTCACCGCGTCGTGCGGGCGCACCTCGGGATTGCGGGCGGTCGCCGTGCCCACCAGCTCGTCGAGCGCGTACGGCAGCCCCGGCACGGCGGCCGACGGCGGCGGTACGTCCGCGTGGAGGTGCTGGTAGAGCACCTGCGCGGGGGAGTCCCCGGAGTGCGGCTTGCTGCCGGTGAGCATCTCGTAGAGGACGACACCGCACGCGTAGACGTCGACGCGGGTGTCGGCGGTGCCGTGCTCGATCTGCTCGGGAGCGAGGTACGACACGGTGCCGAGGACGGCCCCCGTCGTGTTCGTGACCGTGTCCACGGCCCGTACGAGACCGAAGTCCGCCACCTTGACCCGGCCGTCGTCCCCTATCAGGACGTTCTCCGGCTTCATGTCGCGGTGCACGAACCCGGCACGGTGCGCGGCGCCGAGCGCGGCGAGCACCGGCTCCAGGATGTCGAGGGCGGCCCGCGGCTGCAGGGCGCCGCGGTCGCGCAGTACGTCGCGCAGGGTGCACCCGGCGACGTACTCCATGGCCAGATAGACGTACGACCCGTCCGTCCCCTGGTCGAAGACCTGCACCACATTGGGGTGGGCGAGCCGTGCCACCGACTTGGCCTCGCGGATGAACCGCTCGACGAACGAGCCGTCGACGGCCAGCGTCGGGTGCATCACCTTGAGCGCGAGCACGCGGTCGAGGCGGGTGTCCAGGGCCCTGTAGACCGTGGCCATCCCGCCGACCGCGATCCGTGCCTCCACGCGATAGCGGCCGTCGAGCACCTGCCCGACAAGCGGGTCCTGAAGGGTCGTATCCACGCAGGTGAGTGTACGAGCCGCCACTGTCACGACAGCCCGTTCAGCCGATACCGCAGCGGGACTGCAGCCGACCTGTGACGCACACCGCACCCGCCGCCGACGAGGAGCAAGCCGCCGACGGCGAGGCCGATGCACGGGAGACCCGCACTTGTCAGCCGACCGGAAACGGGCGCTGCGCGGGTGGGAGATCTCACAGCGCCGGGTGCCTAGAAGGCGGGCCGCTCCGGATCCAGCCGCGCCATGCCCTCCGCAGGAGACGACGCCTCGGCGAAGTGCCGCCGAGGGATACGCCCCGCACGCCGGGCAAGCCGCCCCGCCTCCACCGCGTGCCGCATCCCCTCGGCCATGAGCACCGGCTCCTGGGCGCGGGTCACGGCCGAGGCGAGCATCACACCCGCACACCCCAGCTCCATGGCGAGCGCCGCGTCGGATGCCGTGCCGGCACCGGCGTCCAGAATCACCGGCACGCGCGCGTGCTCCACGATCAGCTGGAAGTTGTGCGGGTTCCGGATCCCCAGCCCGGACCCGATCGGCGACCCGAGCGGCATGATCGCGGCGCAGCCCACGTCCTCCAGCTTCCGCGCGAGCACGGGGTCGTCGTTCGTGTACGGCAGGACGGTGAACCCGTCGTCGACCAGCACCTCCGCGGCGTCGAGCAGCTCGATCGGATCGGGCAGCAGCGTGCGCTCGTCGGCGATGACCTCCAGCTTGATGAGGTCGGTACCGAGGGCCTCGCGCGCGAGGCGGGCGGTCAGCACGGCCTCACCCGCGGTGAAACACCCCGCCGTGTTCGGCAGCACGCGGATACCCAGCCGGTCGAGCACGGACAGAACCGAGCCGTGCGCATCAGGACTGACCCGCCGCATCGCGACCGTCGTCAGCTCCGTGCCGGACGCCACGAGCGAGCGCTCCAGCACGTCGAGGCTGGGCGCGCCGCCCGTCCCCATGATCAGACGGGACGAGAAGGACGTACCACCGAGGACAAAGGGATCGTCGGCCACGGGTCAGCCTCCTTGGACGGCGGTGAGGACTTCGACGCGGTCTCCCTCGGAGAGGGACGTGGACGACCACTGCGCGCGCGGGACGACGGTTTCGTTGAGCGCGGCGGCCACACCGGACGGGGCCGGGGTGAGGGTCGCGACGAGCGTGTCGAGAGCGGTCCCCGCGACGATCCGCTGCCGCTCCCCGTTGACGAAGATGTTCATGCGGGCTGCTCCGTGAGGGCCGGGCTGAAGCGCTTGGGGGTGAAGGGGCGTGCCTCGTCCGGGAGTTCACCGGTGGTGAGGACGTGCGCCATCGCGTCACCGGTGATCGGTGTGAGCAGGACGCCGTTGCGGTAGTGCCCGGTGGCCAGCAGGAGGCCGTCGAGCGCGGTCGGGCCGAGCAGCGGGGCGTTGTCGGGCGAGCCGGGGCGCAGTCCGGCGCGCGTCTCGGTGAGCGGCAGCTCGGTGATCCCGGGGACCAGCTCATGGGCGTCGCGCAGCAGCTCGTACACGCCGCCCGCGGTCACCGTCGTGTCCCAGCCCAGCTCCTCGCTGGTCGCGCCGACGACCAGCTCGCCGCTCTCGCGCGGCACCAGGTAGACGTGGCTGCCGCGTACGACGGCACGCACGGTGCGGCTCAGGAAGGGCGCGTACCGCTTCGGCACGGTCAGCCGCAGCACCTGCCCCTTCACGGGACGCACGGGCGGCAGGACGTGGTCGGGGACGCCCGACAGGCGCCCGCTGAGGCTGCCTCCGGCGAGGACCACCTGGCCCGCCGCCAGCTCGGTGCCGTCCGTGGTGACGACGCCGGCGGCCCGGTCCCGCACGACGGTCAGCCGCTGCGCCCACGTCCGGTGGAACACCACTCCGGCCCGCTCGCACGCCGTGACCAGGGCCCCCGCGAGGCGGCGCGGATCGACCTGGTGGTCGCCGTCGACCCGCAGACCGCCGCGTACGCCGGGCGCGAGCATCGGCTCCAGACGGCGGCACTCGCGCCCGCTCAGCCACTCCGAGTCGAGCCCCGACTGGCGTTGCAGGGTGTGCAGTTCACGCAGATGGGCGCGGTCGTCGGCGTCCAGCGCGACGGCCAGGGTGCCGCACTGGCGGTAGCCGAGGTCCTGACCGGTCGCCTCGGTGAGTTCGGCCGCGAACTCCGGATAGCGGCGCGCGGAGGCCAGGTTGAGGCCCAGCAGGGTCTGCTCGCCGTAGTGCAGTTCGGTGACGGCGGCGAGCATTCCGGCCGCGACCTGGGCGGCACCGCCGCCGGGTTCGGGGTCCACGAGTGCCGTGCTGAACCCGCGTTGCGCGGCCCGCCAGGCGGTGACCAGGCCGATGATTCCGCCCCCGATGACAAGGACGTCTGATGTACGCGACATGGGCGTCCAGCCCCTCCCTTCGCCGGCATGACCCGGATCAGGTTCGTACGGTCGGAGGCCGTCCCAGCCTCCCTCTCAGCCCGGTGCGTCCGGGCTCCCGCGAGTGCTTTACGTTGGCCACCCTAGCCCGCAGCCGCATGTCTCAGTAAGGGAGCCTCCGTCCATGGCCCGTTCGCTCGACGGTCTCGTTCTCGCCCCCGTCGCCGACCAGGCGCCTGGTCAGGTGGGCACCCGCACCCGGTTCACGTACCACGAGAAGGACGGCGAGATCTGGGCCGAGTACGCGGGCGGCGACGTCGTACGCGGTCACCTCGTGGGTACCCGGCAGGGTGACCGTCTCGACTTCCGGTACGTCCAGCTGAAGCGCGACGGCGGCACCTCTTCGGGGCACTGCGGGTCGCTCGTGGTGGAGCTGCCGGACGGGCGCGTGCGTCTGGAGGAGACCTGGGAATGGGAGTCGCGGGCGGGCAGTGGGACGAGCGTGGTGGAACAGGTCGACGAGGATTGTGGAACAGGTCACTGAGCACGCCCGCTGACTGACGATTTGTCAGGTGTCTATGGTGATCAGGTGAGCGAGCAGACGCAGACGCAGGCACAGGGGCGCGCGGCACGGCGGGTCGTCGTGGTGGGCGCGGGCATGGCCGGTGTGCAGACGGCGGTCGCCCTGCGCGAACAGGGCTTCACCGGCAGCGTGACGCTGATCGGCGCGGAGCCGCACCAGCCGTACGACCGGCCGCCGCTGTCCAAGGCGGTGCTGCTCGGCAAGGCCGAGGGCTCCGCCTTCGACGTCGACTTCGAGGCACTGGGCATCGAACTGCAGCTCGGGCGCGAGGCGCTCGGCGTACGCCCCCTCGAGCACGAGCTGGACACGGAGACCGGGCCCGTGCCGTACGACGTCCTGGTCATCGCGACGGGCGCGGAACCGATCCAGCTGCCGGGCGCGGAGGGCGTGCCCGGGGTCCATCTGCTGCGCACCCTGGACGACGCCGAGCGGCTGCGCCCCGTGCTCGCCCAGCAGCACGACATCGTGGTCGTCGGGGCGGGCTGGATCGGCGCCGAGTTCGCCACGGCGGCGCGCGAGGCCGGGTGCGCGGTGACGGTCGTCGAGGCCGCCGACCGGCCGCTGGCCGGGGCGCTGCCCGCCGAGGTGGCCGCTCCGATGGCCGCCTGGTACGCGGACAGCGGGGCCTCCTTGCGCACCCACGCGCGCGTGGAGCACGTCGAGCCCGGCACGGTGGTGCTGGACGACGGCTCCCGGGTGCCCGCGGACGCCGTGGTCGTCGGCATCGGCGCGCGTCCCGCCACCACCTGGCTCAGCGGCTCCGGCATCGAACTCGGCGCCCACCGCGAGATCGTGGCCGACGACCACCTGCGCACCTCCGTGCCGGACGTCTACGCGGTCGGCGACTGCGCCTCCTTCCCTTCGGGACGGTACGAGGACCGCCTCCTGGTCCACCACTGGGACAACGCCCTCCAGGGCCCGCGCACGGTCGCGGCGAACATCATCGGCGAGTCCCCCGCGGCGTACGACCCGGTCCCGTACTTCTGGTCCGAGCAGTTCGGCCGCTTCGTCCAGTACGTCGGCCACCACGCGCCCGCCGACACGACCATCTGGCGCGGCGACCCGTCCGGAGCCGCCTGGACCGTCTGCTGGCTCCGCCAGGACCGCCTCGTCGCCCTGTTGGCGGTGGGCCGCCCGAGGGACCTGGCCCAGGGCCGCAAGCTCATCGAGGCGGGCACGCCGATGAATCCGGAACTGCTGCCGGACCCGTCGAGACCGCTGAAGTCCGCGACGGCGTAACCAAGACCTTCTACCGCCGCAGGCGGAGCCGGGGATCTCTTCCGGCCGCGACGGCGGGTCGCACGCTGGTGGTTTTCGGCGGTGCCGAGCGACCGCGCGCCTGCGGTTCGCCGCAGGCGGAACCGTGTCCGGCGGGACCGGGGATCCTTTTCCGCCGCGACGGCGGGTCGCACGCTGGTGGTTTTCGGCGGTGCCGAGCGGCGGCAGCGAGCCCCGGTTCGCCGAAGGCGGAACCGCTCCCGGCGGAGTTGGGGATGCTCTCCCGCCGGGCCGGCGAGCCGCGCCGCGGTGGGTTTCGGCGGTGCCGGGCGACCCAAACCCACCCGATCGCCGAAGCGTGGGAACTCGGCCGGGACGGCACTCGGGTACCGAGTGTCAGTCCGGGATGGCAGGCTTGTCCCGTGACCGAGATTGACGCAAAGATCGATGCTCTCGTCCCCGCCTGGCTCACCCTCCCCGACATCGCCGAACAGCTCGGCGTCGAGGTGACCCGCGTCCGGCAGCTGGTCAAGGAAGGCCAGCTGATCGCCGTACGCCGTGGTGAGAACCGCGCGCTGCACGTCCCCGCCGCCTTCATCGACGGGAACGAGCAGAAGGTCGTCAAGGGCCTGTCCGGCACCCTGACGCTCCTGCGGGACGACGGCTTCTCCGACGAAGAGATGCTTGAGTGGCTCTTCACCCCCGACCCGACCCTGCCCGGCACCCCCGCGCAGGCTCTGAGCGAGAATCGCGGCACGGAGGTGAAGCGCCGCGCCCAGGCGCTCGCCGTCTGACCTGAACAGAAGACCGTCCGGCGTACGGACCACGGCGGTCGGGCCCACCCCGGCCGCCGCGGTCCGTACGCACCGACAACGGGGGACACACGCATGCCCGAGACCGCCGCCGCCACCGCGCGCGCCCAGCTCGCCGACGCCCGCGTCTACCTCTGCACGGACGCCCGCAAGCGCCAGGGCGACCTCGCAGACTTCCTGGACGCGGTCCTGGCGGGCGGCGTCGACATCGTGCAGCTGCGCGACAAGGGCATGGAGGCGGCCGAGGAGCTGGCGCACCTCCAGGTCTTCGCGGACGCCTGCGCACGCCACGGCAAGCTCCTCGCGGTCAACGACCGGGCGGACGTCGCCCACGCCATCCGCGCCGACGTACTCCACCTGGGCCAGGGCGACCTCCCGGTCCCCGCGGCCCGCGCCATCCTCGGCGAGGACGTCCTCATGGGCCGCTCCACGCACGCCGAGTCCGAGGCCGCGGCCGCCGCCGTCCAAGAGGGCGTGGACTACTTCTGCACCGGCCCCTGCTGGCCGACCCCCACCAAGCCGGGCCGCCACGCACCCGGCCTGGACCTGGTCCGTCACACGGCCTCGCTGGGCACCGACCGTCCCTGGTTCGCCATCGGCGGCATCGACCTCGGCAACCTCGACGAGGTGCTGGAGGCGGGCGCCCGCCGCGTCGTCGTCGTACGGGCGATCACCGAGGCGGACGACCCGGGAGCGGCGGCGGGAGAGTTCGCGAAGCGGCTGCGCGGCGCATAGCAGCGGCTGCGCGTCGCATAGATGTGCGGCAGCTGTCCGAGGGGTGGACAAGAAGTCGGCAAATCGGACAATTCCCATCGGTTCGGTTGGGGGACCGGCGCCCCCTGGCTAACCTGCGGGTATGGCCCTCGGATCTGCTTCCACCAGGACTGATCGCGCACGCACCGTGCGCGACATGCTCGCGACCGGCAAAACGACGTACTCGTTCGAGTTCTCCGCGCCGAAGACCCCCAAGGGCGAGCGGAACCTGTGGAACGCGCTGCGCAGGGTCGAGGCCGTCGCCCCCGACTTCGTCTCCGTGACCTACGGAGCCGGCGGCTCCACGCGTGCGGGCACGGTCAAGGAGACCGAGCAGATCGTCGTCGACACGACGCTCACCCCGGTCGCCCACCTGACCGCGGTCAACCACTCCATCGCGGAACTGCGCAACATCATCGGCCAGTACGCGGACGCCGGGATCCGCAACATGCTCGCGGTCCGCGGCGACCCGCCCGGCGACCCGATGGGCGACTGGATCCCGCACCCGCGGGGCCTGACCTACGCGGCCGAACTCGTCCGGCTCATCAAGGAGTCCGGCGACTTCTGTGTCGGTGTCGCGGCCTTCCCGGAGATGCACCCGCGCTCCGCGGACTGGGACCGGGACGTCGCGCACTTCGTCGACAAGTGCCGCGCCGGCGCCGACTACGCGATCACGCAGATGTTCTTCCAGCCGGAGTCCTACCTGCGCCTGCGCGACCGGGTCGAGGCCGCCGGCTGTGAGACTCCGGTGATTCCGGAGGTCATGCCGGTGACGAGCGTGAAGATGCTGGAGCGGCTCCCGAAGCTCAGCAACGCCTCGTTCCCGGAGGCCCTGAAAGAGCGGATCCTCACAGCCAAAGACGATCCGGCCGCTGTACGCTCCATTGGAATTGAGTTCGCGACGGAGTTCTGCGCGAGGCTGCTGGCCGAGGGAGTCCCCGGACTGCACTTCATTACGCTCAACAACTCCACGGCGACGCTGGAAATCTACGAGAATCTGGGCCTGCACCACCCACAGCAGGCCTAGACCGGTCGCACCCGCGTACGACACACTGCGTAGCGGCCACCTGGGAGAGGGGCGTACATGGGCTGGACGGTCCTCTATGTCGCGTTCGGCATCGTCGCACTGTGGCTGCTGGGCGAGGTGCTGCTGCAGTACAAGGCGCGGCTGCGCTACCGGCTGCTCGCCTTCGTCGGCTTCCTGGGCGTGGTCCTTGGTGTGCTGATGCCCTCCGTGGTGGTCATCGGCCTCGGCGCCGCCGCCTTCGCGGTCGGCCAGACGTACGTCACCCTGTCGTTCCGCCGTGGCTTCGCCGAGGGCTGGGCCATCAACGGCCGCTCCGCCCCCGACAAGCCCACCAAGCGCCGCCGGGGTGAGCCGGACCACCAGGACCCGACGCTGGAGGTCTCCGACCTCGAGGCGACCGACGACGCGACCTATCCGCAGGCGGACGAGTACGCCGGCGAGGACGACGTCTTCTCGCCCGCGCAGTCCGACCGGTTCATGCCTCCCGGGGCGGCTGAGCCCGCGGCCGCCGAGACCACCGCCGTCTACGAGCCGCAGCCCCTGCCCGAGGACACCGGCTCGTACGGCATCTACAACAACACCGCGTACGCCGGCGACCAGTCCTACGCGGGCGCCGCCCAGACCCAGGACCAGCAGGCCTACGCGGCCGCCGCTCAGGACCAGCAGGCCTACGCGTACGACGGCTACTCCGGCTACGACCAGCAGCAGTACACCTACGACACCGGCCAGCAGCAGTACGCCGGCTACTCCGACCCGTACATCGGCACACAGACGTACAGCGGTGCCTCGTACGACACGACCTACGGCGGCGAGCAGCAGCAGTACATGCCGCAGCAGGGCTACGGTCAGGACCAGTACGCCACCGGCAGCTACGGCGGCGAGACCCCGGCCGGCGGCGTCTGGGTGCCGCAGCAGCGCACCGACGAGTACGGCGGCGAACTCCCGCCCGAGCAGCCGTATCCGTACCAGGGCAACGGCACCGGGTACGACGACCAGCAGCAGTACCGCTACTGAGGGCCCCCGGCGCCGATCCCGTGCGCCGGCCGCTGCCTCAGGGCGCCGGAACGCTCACTGCGAGCCCCGGAACTCCGGTCCCTCCACGATCAGTCCGGCCACCAGGGCGCCCGACATGCCCGCATGCGGGAGTCCGCCGCCGGGGTGGGCCCAGCCGCCCACGAGATACAGCCCGGGGAACCGGGTGGTATTGCCCGGGTGCAGAAAACGCCCGTCGCCGGCGGCGAGCGCGGGGGCGGGCACGGCTCCGTACGCGGCTCCCGTCTCTTCCTCGGTGTGGTCGGGCGTGCGCACCTCGCGCCATATGAGGCGCTCGCGCAGCCCGGGGACGGCGGCTTCGGCCGTGGAGACAAGACGGTCGGCGAACCGCTCCGCCGAGCCGTTGAGACCCCACTCCTCCTCGGCCGGTGCCGCGGCGGTCAGGACCACGGACTCGTGGTCCTCGTCGGGCCGCAGCGTCGGGTCGTCCGGTCGCAGCACGGTCACCGTGGGCCGTACCCGGTCGTCGGCGACCGAGAGCAGGGAGTCCAGCTCGGCGCTCCGGTCGGGCGTGTGGACGACCGTGCGGTGCGCCGCACCCGCTTCACGCGTCCCGCGCAGGGCCAGCAGCACGGTGAACCGCCCGGGCCGCGCCGCCACCATGTCCGGCCGTACGTCACCGTCGTCCTGGAGGAGACGGTCCGTCAGGCCCCTGAGGTGTACGGGATCCACGCCCGCCACGACGTGGTCCGCCTCCCTGACCGTGCCGTCGGCGAGCTCCACCCCCGCGGCGCGCCCGTCCTTCTCCACGATCCCCGCGACCTCGGCACCGAAGACGAACTCGACCCTCCGGGCCAGACACCGCTCGTACACCGCGCGCGCCAACTCCCGTATGCCGCCGCGCACATACCAGGTGCCGAAGGCATGCTCCATGTAGGGCAGCACGGCGGCGCTCGCCGGGGTGGCACGCGGGTCGAGCCCGTACGCGAGGGCGTGGCTCTCCAGGAGGGCCGTCAGGCGCGGATCGTGCAGCTCCCAGGCGCCGACCTCGGCGAGAGTGGTGGCCCGCCGGGTGCGCAGCAGCCGCTTGTGCGGCACCGCGGGGTAGGGCTCGCGCTCGGCGAGCACCGACCAGTCGGGCCACAGCGGCTCCTCCAGGAGCGGCCGGCGCGTGCGGTCCCATGCCTCGCGCGCCCGCACCAGGAAGTCGCCCCACCGCTGGCCGGCGCCCGCCCCGAGCGCCTCGTCCAGCGAAGCCACGACGCCCGCGCGCGAGGCGTTCGGCAGCGACGCCTGTGTGCCGTCGGCGAAGACATGCCGGGACGACGGGTCCACCTGGACCAGCTCGACGCGGTCCTCCAGCGGTTCCTTGCCCGTCTTGACGAACAGGTCGCGGTAGACCGCGGGCAGCGGCAGCAGGCCGGGGCCCGTGTCGAAGGCGAACCCGTCGCGCTCGAAGCGGCGCACCGCACCGCCGTACGTCGCCGCGCGCTCGTACACCACCACCCGGTGGCCCGCGACGGCCAGCCGGGCGGCGGCCGCCATCGCGCCCATCCCGGCGCCGATCACCGCAATCCGTCCCATGCCAGCGACTTTATCGGCCACCACTGACAGCCCCGCCCGCGGCGGTCAGTCGGGCGGGGGCCCCACCCGCGCCGCCAGCCGTTTCTCCTCCCGGCGCTGCGCCCGGCGGCGCAGGAACCGCCGGATCCGCGAGATGAGGAAGAAGATCACCACGAGCCCGGCGAGCAGCAGGACGCACGCGATGATCGCCGCGGCCTCGGGGTGGAACATCGCGAAGGTGAGGATCCCGGCGACGCCCAGATCCTCGGCGGTGCTCATGACGATGTTGCTGAACGGCTCCGGCGAGGTGTTGATCGCCATCCGCGTCCCGGCCTTGACCGTATGGCTCGCCAGCGCCGTCGAACCGCCGATCGCGCCCGCCGCCAGATCGGAGAGCGAACCGCTCTGCCCGGCGAGCAGCGCCCCGACCCACGCTCCCGCCACCGGCCGGATCACGGTGTGCACCGAGTCCCACGCCGAGTCCACGTACGGGATCTTGTCGGCGACCGCCTCACAGAGGAAGAGAACGCCCGCTGTGATCAGGATCTCAGGGCGCTGCAGGGACTCCGGGACGTCGTCGCTCAGGCCGGTCGCGCCGAAGATGCCGAGGAGCAACACCACCGCGTACGCGTTGATGCCGCTGGCCCAGCCGCTGGTGAAGACCAGGGGGAGTACGGACACGGACGCGATCGTAACCAGTCGACAACGGTGCGTCCTGGGCATGAGTGCGTACGCCTGAGTATTCGTACCTAGGGAGTGAGATGAGTACGCGCGCGGATGGGCCCGACCTGTGCGAACGAGAGAGTGGAGGCACGGAAAGGGGCGCGGCTCCGGTACCGCCGACACGGGGCGGCGGAACGGTTCCCGCGCCCTTGGCCGCTCCTTCCGCCGACGAGTCGGCGGAAGTGAGGCACGGGGGACCCGGGGGACGACCGAACGGGGCCCAACGGGGGACGTACGGGGACGTACGGGGAAGCACGGGGGAGCACGGCGAAGCGCCGGTTCGAGTGGCCCGCGGGGGACGCGGCCAGATCGGACCGGCGCTTTCGTGTGTGCCGGGGAGGGGCCCGCCGGCGGCCGGCCGGGCGGGACGCTACCGGCTGCCGCCCACGCGTCCCTGGAGCAGCCGGGAGAGCGCCGCGTGGACGTCGTCCAGGGAGCGCTCCGGCTGGAAGGCCTGCCAGTCCAGGGCGGCCACCAGGACCATGCCGACCAGCGCGGACGCCGTCAGCGGGATGTCGATCTCGTCGCTGAGCTCGCCGTTCGCCACCCCGTCGCGCAGGACGCCCTCGACGACCGCGACCGCCTCCTGCCGGACCACCATCAGCGTGGACTGCCAGGTCCGGTTGGTACGCCACAGCTCGGCCACGTACAGCTGGGTGAAGGCCGGGTAGCGGTCGATGAAGACGAGCCCGGCCCGGATCATCGCGTCCAGGGCGTCGACCTTGCTGCCGCCGTCCCGCTCGGTCTTCTCGGCCGCCTCCCGTAGGGAGGCGGTGAGGAGTCCCACGCCGTGCCGCAGCAGCTCTTCGAAGAGGACCGATTTGCTCGCGAAGTTGTAGTAGACCGTGCCCTTCGCGACCCCGGCGCGCTCGGCGATCTCGTCCACCGTGGTGGCGGAGAAGCCCTGTTCGGCGATCAGGGTGACGGCCGCCTCGTAGAGTTTCTGCCGGGTCGCCTCGCGACGGCCGCCGCCGCCCGCCGTGGTGCTGCTGCTTTCCATGGCCCCGATTGTCACAGGAGCACTCGCGCGAGCCGTCACAGGCTCAGCTCCGGGTGCAGCCGGTCGAGGGTCCACACCTGTTTGCGGCGTGCCGACACGGCGGTGAGCGCGAGGGCGCCGACGGTGAAGGCCGCGAGGACGGCGCACGCCTGCCAGACCGGCCCCAGGCCGCCGCCCGTGATGAGCCTCCTCAGGGCCTCGACGACGTAACTCATCGGCAAGAAGGGGTGGATCGCGTTGAAGAAACCCGGACTGGTCTGGACGGGGTACGTGCCGCCCGCCGACGTCAGCTGAAGCATCAGGAAGGCGAGGACGAGGATCCGGCCCGCCGCCCCGAAGCGTGCGTTCAGCCACTGCACGATGGCCGCGAAGCAAGCCGTCACCAGGAACAGGAAGCCCACGGTCCCGGCCGCCCGCGCCATCTCCAGGCCGATCGCCCAGTGGAGCACCGCCATGAGGGCGGCCGTCTGCAGCACTCCCACGGCGGCCACCGGAAGCCAGCCCGCCAGTGCGATGCGCCAGGCCGAGGCGCCCGCCGCGAGCGCGCGCCGGTTGAGCGGCTGGATCAGCATGTACGCCACCATCGCGCCCACCCACAGGGACAGCGGGATGAAGTACGGGGCGAAGCCGGTGCCGTAGTTCGGCGCCTTGTGGAGGTCCTTGGAGGCGAGTTGCACCGGGTCGGCCATGACCTGGGTGCGCTGGTCGCGGTCCTTCGTGTCGTAGTCGGGGATCTGGTCGGCGCCGTCGTGCAGTCCGCCGGCGAGCTTCCCGGAGCCGCCGACGAGCTGATAGATGCCTCCGTCGAGATCGCTCGCGCCCGTCCTCAGTCTGCCGACGCCCGTGTCGAGGTCCGCCGCGCCGGTCTTGGCCGTGCCGAGCCCGGTGTGCAGCTTCTCGGCCCCCTTGGCGACCTTCGCGGCGCCCTCGTTCAGCTTGTCGATCTTGGAGACGGCGTCGTCGAGGTCCTCGGAGAGGTGTGGCGAGCGGTCGGCGAGCGCCTGGGCCTGCTTCTGGAGCGCGGCCAGGTTCTTGTCGAGCCTGTCGAGATCGCCGTCCTGGTCGTCGATCAGCGTGTTCACGTCGTCGGCGACCTCGGCCACGTCCGCGGCCGCCTGCTTGGCCTTCTTCAGGTCGGGGCACGCGGCGTCGGGGATCGGCAGGGTCTCGCAGCGCGCCTTGTAGACGGCGTCCAGCGCGGTGGAGGCCGTGTGGGCACCCTTGGCGGCGGCCGGGGCCGTCTCCACCAGCGTGTCGAGGTTGTGGCGGATCCCCGAGGCGGAGTCGGCGACGAGCTGGGCCGTGTCCCCGATCGACTTCTCGTTGTCCTTCAGGAAGGGGCCCACCTTGTCCGCGACCCCGTTGACCTTGTCGGCCAGCGTCTGCGTGCCGTCCGCGACCTGCTGCGAGCCGTCCTCCAGGTCGCCCGCGCCCCTGTTGAGCTTCTTCAGGCCCCCGGAGAGCTTCCCGCTGCCCTTCTTGGCCTCCTTGAGGCCGTCCGCGAGGTCCTTGGAACCCTTCTTCGCCTTGCCGATCCCACCCTTGAGCTTGTCGGCTCCCTCGGCTGCCTTCTCGGTCGCCCCGTGGATGTCCGAGAACGAGATGAAGATCTTGTCGAGGAACGACCGCGAGGTCTTCGTGGACGCGGCCGTGCGCACCTCGCTGAACACCGTCCGCGAGATCTGCCCGACGATGTAGTTGTTGGCATCGTTCGTACGCACCTGGAGCGCACCCGTCTCCGGCGCGTCCCCGGAGCTGGAGGCGATCCGCTTGCTGAAGTCGCTCGGCATGGTCAGCGACAGGTAGTACGTGCCGTCCTCGACGCCCTCGCGGGCCTCGGCGGCGCTGACCTCGTGCCACTCGAAGGTGTCGCTGTCGCGCAGCCCCTGGGTGATGTCGTCGCCCGCCGTGACCTTCTTGCCCGCGGCCGTCGCCCCCTTGTCGTCGTTCACCAGCGCCACGGGGATGCGGTCGAGACGGCCGTACGGATCCCAGAACGACCACAAGTAGAGGGCGCCGTAGAGCAGGGGCAGCAGCAGGAGCGCGGCCAGCGCGGCACGCGGGAGTTTTCCCCTCCCGAAGCGCCTGAGCTCAAGCGCGGCCAGTTTCGGCGAGCGCATCCGCCGTCTCCTTCTCGTCGGTGGGCACGATGGCCTCGCTGGTGGACACGGCGACCTTTTCGGGGGACACGGCGCGCTTGGCGGTGGACACGACGACGGCGCCTTCGGGAGCCTCGCTGCACACCGCCACGACCGTGGTGCCGGACTCGGCGAGCGACTTCAACAGGGCCCAGGCCTCGGCCCGTTCGGCCTCCGGGAGCTTGAGGTCGGTGTCGTCGACGCCGAGCAGACGCGGTCGGCCGATGAGAGCCAGCGCGACGGACAGCCGCAGGGCCTCCAGGCGCTCCAGGTCGCGCACGGCGGTCCGTGAACCCTTGGGCAGCGTCTCCCGGTCGAGCTCGGCGGCGGCAAGGGCGGCGTCGATCCGCAGCTTCGCTTCGGTCGCCCGCTCCGCACGAGGCCGCAGCAGCCCCCGCAGCGAGCCTCCGAACCGCCGTTGCAGCAGGGCCCGTTCGAGCAGGTGCTCCCCGACGGTCAGGGCCGGATCCAGGTCGGTGACGCCGGGCACGTGCGCGAGCGCGCTCGCCCGACGCACCGCGGCCAGCTGCTTCGGCAGCCTCGACCGCCCCACCACGGCCGTCCCCTCGCTCGGCTTCATCCGCCCCGTGAGCGCGAGCAGCAGACACGTCCGGCCGGAACCGGACGGCCCCTCGATCGCGATCAGCGAGCCGGGTTCCGCGGCGAGGTCGACACCCCGGAACACCCAGCCGCGCGGGCCCTTCAGCCCGAACCCCTCGGCGCTGACGGCGATTCCATGCGGTTCGCCCACAGCTCCCCCTCTGTGCGCGGCCAGAACGGCCGACTTTTGAACTGACTGGTCAGTGCAAAAACTATCCCGAACTTTCGATCGAAGCAAAAGGCCAGGTCAGAACGGATTGTCAGTGGCATACCTCACGATGGGCACATACGGCCACAGTGCCGTCACACCTGACGACAGGAGGTTCGTCATGGCCAGTTCTTCCGCAGCCGCCGCCCGCCGGCGCCGCGCCACCGGCCCTGCCCCCTCACTGACCGGCCCGGCGAGCGATGTGCACCCCGTGCTGCGCCGGGCCACGGCCCCGCCCGCCGCCCTCGATCTGCTCGCCCAGGCCCGTGCCGGACTCGACGAGGCGACGGCCCTCGAAACCCCCAACGAGCGGTATGCGACGGCCCACTTGGCCGCCCTGCGCACCGCCGCCGCCGTCCTCGCCGCTCGGGGACGCCCGGAGCCCACACCCCGACGCAGGGCACGCATCCGCAGCGCCTGGGAAGTGCTCCCCGAAATCGCGCCCGAACTCACCGAGTGGAGCGCGCTGTTCGCCTCCGGGGCCCGCCGCCGCGCCCGCGCCGAGGCGGGCATACAGGGCGCGGCCGGCAGCCGCGACGCCGACGACCTGATACGCGACGTGGCGATGTTCCTGCGCCTGGTCGAGCGGATGCTGGTGCTGCAGCCCGTGCTGCCCCAGCCCCGGCAGGAAGGAGACCGGGAGGTCCCGGACGCGGGCTGACCGGCGCCGGAGCCATGGTTCGCCGCGATGTCCGGCGTGCGATCCGCCGCGTGAGACGCGGGATCGGGGACGGCGGCGGAGGCAATAGGGTGGAGGCGCCTGAAGCCTTCCGCCCCTGGCACAGGGTCCGGGAGGCCCCCCGATCGCTCCGCCGTTCAAGAGGCGGTGCCGCGCCGAGGAGTCAACTGCCGTGTCGGACCCGATGCGCCCCCGCGCTTCTCTCCGTACCGCCGTGGTCTGGGAGGTCCTCAAGGACGCCCTCGACCGCCGGGTCAAGGCCACGGGCCGGGAGTCCCTGGACGTCCTCGACACCGGCGGCGGCAGCGGCAACTTCGCGGTGCCCGTGGCCCGTCTGGGCCACCGCGTCACCGTCGTCGACCCCAGCCCGAACGCGCTGTTCGCGCTGGAGCGCCGGGCCGCCGAGGCCGGCGTCGCCGACCGCGTGCAGGGCGTCCAGGGCGATGCGCACGGCCTGTTCGACGTGGTCGAGCGCGGCGGCTACGACGCGGTGCTGTGCCACGGCGTCCTGGAGTACGTGGACGACCCGGCCGAGGGTGTGCGCAATGTGGTGGACGCGCTGCGCCCCGAGGGCGTCCTCAGCCTCCTCGCCGCGGGCCTGGGCGGAGCCGTGCTGGCCCGCGCCCTCGCCGGGCACTTCAAGGAGGCCGAGCAGGCGCTCGATGACCCGGACGGACGCTGGGGCGAGGGTGATCCCGTACCGCACCGTTTCACCGCCGAGCAGCTCACCGCGCTGGTGGAGGGCGCGGGCCTGCGAGTCGGTGCCGTGCACGGCGTGCGGGTCTTCGCGGACCTGGTCCCCGGAGTCCTCGTGGACACCGAGCCGGGGGCCCTGGAGGCGCTCTTGAAGCTGGAGGCCGCCGCGGCCGAGGTCGCCGCGTTCCACTCCGTGGCGACGCAGCTTCATGTGCTCGGCGAGGCGCAGGGGGCCGGTGAGCGCTGAGCCGCCTCCCGTGGTGCAGCGCTGATCAGGGGCTGGGCGGCAGATGGAGTACGCCACAGACCACCCGATCGGGAGCTCGGCGCCGTATGATCGAGGGAGACCGTCCGGCATGACGGACCGTTCGCTGGGGAATCTACGCCTCAGTGAATCGGGGTGCCATGGCGGGTTCCGGTTGGCGAAATGGCGTAGAGGGGCGGGTTTCACGGGGGCGATTCCCTGCCTATCCTGAAGGGGACCCCCGGTCGCCCCGGCGACTGCACGATGAGGAGGACGCCGTGCCGCTCTCGGAGCACGAGCAGCGAATGCTCGAGCAGATGGAGCGAGCGCTGTACGCCGAAGATCCCAAGTTCGCGACAGCGCTTGAGGGAAGCGGGCTGCGTACGTACACCCGGCGACGGGTCTACCAGGCGGTCGCGGGCTTTCTGGTGGGTATCGCGCTCCTCATGGCCGGAATGGTCACAGTACAGATCTGGCTGAGCGTGGTGGGCTTCCTCGTGATGCTGGGGTGCGCGGTACTTGCCGTCACCGGTTGGCGCAAAGCTCCCAAGCCCGGTGAGCAGCCGGCCGCGCCCGGCGCGCCTGCCGCCCGCCGCCAGGGCCGACAGCGCCGCTCCATGATGGACCGCATCGAACAACGCTGGCAGCGCCGCCGCGACGAACAGGGCGGCCACTAGCCCTCCGAGCGCCGCAGCCGAAGACATCGCACGAGGGGGTGTCCACCCAGGTGGACACCCCCTCACGCATACCCGGAGACCTTGGTTACGGCAGGCCTCGCCCGAGTTCCGCCAGACGGGTCAGGGCGGGCAGCGCATCCGTGATCGCCTGTCGCTGTTCGGGGGTCAGCCGGGCGATGAGGGGGGCCAGATGGCGTGTCCGGTCGTCGTGCCGGGAGCGGCCGATCTGCCGGCCGGCCTCGGTGATGTGCACGAGGACGGCGCGCCCGTCGCTCGGGTCGGGACGGCGCTCCACCAGTCCCTCGCGCTCGAGCCGGGTGACCAGCTGAGTGATGCCGGGCTGGCTGACCTGCTCGGTCCGGGTCAGCTCGGTCAGCCGCATCGGGCTGCCGTTGAACGCGAGGGTGTCCAGCACCGACAGTGTCGTGAACGGCAGCTTCTCCAGCACGGGCAGCCGGATGTAGAAGCGGTTGAAGCTCTCGATCGCCGTGGTGAAGGCGTCCACGTCCAGGTCGTCGTTCGGGGTGTCGCTCACGCCCGAAAACCTATCGCAGACTTATTTAAGCTGCTTATGCATGGCCTCACCCCGGCCGAGGTGAGGCCATGCATAAGCCACCGACGTCAGCTGTTCTGCCCCGAAGGGCGCCGCAGCAGAGTCTCTCGGCGGGCCGAGAGGCGGGACCTGAGGCTCGCCCAGTGGGCCGAGGCCGCCCAGGCCACCCGGACGGCTGAGCGGGGCGCGAGGAGTGCGCGCAGGCGGGCGGGGCCGCCTGCCGAGGCGCGCAGGGCGTCCGCGACGCGGCGGGCGTCTTCCGCGAGGCCAGCCACCAGGCGGGGACGCGGGGCATAGAGCACCTGCTCCACGGCCGCCGCCAGCCGGTGCACCGCGTCCGACGCCGTCGGGTCGAGACCCCCGAGGCGGACGACCCGCGCGGCGGCCTTACGGGGCGTCTGCGACTCGTCCGGCGCCATCCCGAAGTCCCACGCCGTATCCGTCACCTCCTGCCAGGCACCCAGTGTGTACGCGGCGGCGTCCGCCTCGGTGCGCCCGTGCCCGCCGAGCCGCACGGCTCTGATCCGCATCCGCCACAGCATCGGCAGCAACGGCACTCCCAGCACCAGGAGCCCCGCCAAGGTCAGTCCCAGGATCTTGAACCACGGCCAGTTGTCGTCGTGGGAGCCGACCGTGGCCAGCGCGGACTCGCTCGCGCACGCCTCCAGCTTCCGCTGCTGCGCCGAGCAGCTCTCGCTGGCCGACGGGGCGGTGGAAGGCGCGGCGGACGACGACTGCGTCGGCTTCGGCGCGTTCGGCACGTCACTGCCGGGCGTGTCCGTCTGGGTGTAGTCCGGCACCGTGCCCCGGTTCGGGGTGGGCTCGAAGCGGGTCCAGCCCACTCCCTCGAAGTACAGCTCGGGCCAGGCGTGCGCGTCCCGCAGCCCCACCGCCATCGAACCGTCCGCCTGCGGGGAACCGGGCGTGAAGCCCACCGCGACGCGGGCCGGTATCCCCAGCGTCCGGGCCATCGCGGCCATCGCGAAGGAGAAGTGGACGCAGAAGCCCTGCTTCTCCTTCAGGAAACGCGCGATCGCGGCGGAGCCGCTGCCGACCTGCACCTCGGTGTCATAGGTGAAGTTGCCGCTGACGGCGAAGTAG
Organism: Streptomyces sp. NPDC029292; assembly: GCF_055569295.1. Lineage (NCBI taxonomy): Bacteria > Bacillati > Actinomycetota > Actinomycetes > Kitasatosporales > Streptomycetaceae > Streptomyces > Streptomyces sp. NPDC029292. The sequence goes on along the minus strand of NZ_JBVHXR010000016.1, from coordinate 173,601 downwards.
TCCTGGAGCTTCACCGCCTGCTCGTAGTGGTTGGTCGAGCCCTCGGTGACCTTGCGCGCGGTGTCCGCCACCACCGCGGGCAACGACTCCGGCACCTTGGTGAACTCGCGCTTCAGCGCCGCCGACGGCTCAGGTGCCGTCGCGAGCTGCTCCGCGGTCGGTCGCACGATCAGGCTCGTGACGTCGTACTGCACGCCGCGCGTGTTCTGGCCGTGGTCCCCGACGAGCGTGCGCCCCACGGGCTCGTAGCGCCAACTGCCCTTGATGTTCACCTTGCTGGCCGGGTACGGCATCGGGAGCCAGTCCTGCGCGTACCAGTCGGCCGCCGAGATACGGGTCTGGATCGAGGTCCGCTGGACGTCGCTCCCGAGGCCGATCGGCGTCGGGAAGGTGTCCGGCACCCCCTCGATGTGCCGCTGGGCCGGCTTCCAGGCCGTGCCGTCGAAGTCGTCCAGGGAGACGATCCGCAGATAGAGGTCCTGGGTGTTGTCGGTGTTGGTGCGGTACGTCATGACCGTGCGGTCCTGGTCCACGTTCAGGCTGTCGCGGAGCGAGACCAGCGGGTTCACCGCGGAGATCGTGCCGCCGCCTCCGGAGCCCGTGCCCACGCCCGTCCCCGCGGCGTCCAGCAGGCCGCCGTCGAGAGAGGGCAGGGCGAGCGGCACCACCAGGGCGATACCCAGCGCGACCGCGCCGATGCGCCGCCCGGTGCGGACGGGCGCGACGGCGCCCCCCGAGGAGTCGGGACCCGGAGCGCGGGACGCCCCGCCGAAGACGCGGCCCCACTGCGAGAGCCGGTCGCGGCCCTCGGCCAGCAGCAGCATCAGATAGCCGGCGGCCGCGAGCAGGAACCACAGCCACGCGGCGCCGCCGCCGGCGAGCCCCGCGGCGACCGAGTACAGCGCGAGCAGCGGGAGTCCCGCGGGCGCCGCGCTGCGGAACGTCACGGCGAGCGCGTCCACCGCGAGTCCGATCACCAGGACGCCGCCGATCAGCATCAGCCGGATGCCCTCGGACAGCGGTGCCGGGATCGAGTACCGCCCGACGTCGTCCGTGCCCGCCTGGAGCAGCACCCCGAAGTGGCGGAACACGTCGGGCCCCGGGACGAGTCCGGCGATGGCCTGCTGCCGGGCGAAGGACAGCGTCAGCAGCATCAGGGTCACCAGCGCCTGCACCGCCACGGTCAGCGGCCGGGCCAGTGGAACCCGCCGGGTGAGCGCGCCGACCCCGGTCTGCAGCGCCAGCAGGAACGCCGCCTGGAAGATCCAGGTCGGCCGGCCGACCAGCGGCAGCAGGGAGCAGGCAGCCATCAGCGTGGCCGCCGCCGCGCACAGCGCCAGTCGCGCACGTCCGCTCATGAGCCACCACCCCCTGCCGTACTCCCCGTCGACGCGACGCCGGTGCGCTGCCGGTCCGCCTCCCGCCACAGGTCGGCGAGCCCCGCCCCCCGCGGCACCATCACGGCCGTCCAGCCCGCCTCGCGCAGCATGCGCCGTCGATCCTCGCTCCTGTCCAACGGGCCGGGGACATCGCTCGGTTCCCGCACCCACGCATCGCTGTCCAGCAGGAAGGCGACCGCCCCGCCGCTGCGCTGGCGCATCTTGGCGAGCACCGTCGCCTGCTCCTCGTCCAGATCGCCGAGGAAGGCGATCAGCAGCCCTTCGTTCCCGCTGCGCAGCACGTCGTAGGCCCGGGACAGGCCCGTGCCGTCCGAGTGGTCGATGACGGCGAGGGTGTCCATCATCATCCCGGCCGCGTCCGCCGACTCCTGGCTGGCGCCCGCGAAGCCGTCGGCGCCCTCGCCGGGCACCGAGTTGCCGGTATCGGTCAACAGCCGTACCGAAAAGCCCCGTTCAAGCATGTGCACCAGCGTCGACGCCGTGCCCGAGACGGCCCACTCGAAGGCGGAGTCCGGGCCCGCGCCCTGGAAGGCGATGCCCCGGGTGTCGAGCAGCACCGTGCAGCGGGAGCGCTGGGGCTGCTCCTCGCGGCGGACCATCAACTCGCCGTAGCGCGCGGTCAGTCGCCAGTGCACCCGGCGCAGGTCGTCGCCGTAGCGGTACCCGCGCGGGATTATGTCGTCCTCGCCGGCCAGCGCCAGCGAGCGCTGCCGCCCGTCGCCGTACCCCTTCGCCTCGCCGGTCAGCCGCACCGGCGGCAGCGCCTCCACGCGCGGGATGACCGTCAGGGTGTCGTACGTCGAGAAGGAGCGGGTCAGCTCGCACATGCCGAAGGGGTCCGTGAGCCGCAGTTGCAGTGGCCCCAGCGGATAGCGGCCGCGCAGGTCCGAGCGCACCCGGTAGGACACCTCGCGGCGGCCGCCCGCCTCCACCCGGTCCAGGACGAAGCGGGGCCGCGGACCGAGCACGTACGGCACCCGGTCCTGGAGCATCAGCAGTCCGGTGGGCAGTCGCGAGACGTTGTCCATCCGCAGATGGACGCGGGCCTCGGAACCGGCGGGCACGCGCGCGGGGGAGAGCCTGCGGCTGCCCGCGACCCGGTAGCGGGTGCGGTACAGCACGGTCGTGCAGACCAGGGGCAGGACGGCGAGGAGCAGGCCGACCCGGAGCAGATCGCTCTGCCCCAGGACGTACGCGCAGATCGCGGCGGCGACTCCGGCGGCCAGGAAGGAGCGCCCGCGTGTGGTGAGCCCGGCGAGTGCCGTGCGCAGTCCGCCCTTGTCCTCCTCGGGGGTGTGCCCCGTCCCCCCGTGTGTCATCACAGCCTCCGGGGCGGCTGCTGGTCGTACGCGGGCGTGCCGCGGCCCATCGGGAAGCCGGCCTGCTGCTGGGGAGCCGCGGGAACAGGGGTGCGCTGCAGGATCTCCTGGACGACCTGCTCGGCCGTTCGCCGGTTCAACTGAGCCTGGGCCGTGGGCAGCAGGCGGTGGGCCAGGACCGCTACGGCGAGCGCCTGGATGTCGTCCGGCAGGGCGAACTCCCGGCCGCTGAGCGCGGCGGACGCCTTGGCCGCGCGCAGCAGATGCAGCGTGGCCCGCGGAGAGGCGCCGAGTCTGAGGTCGGGGTGCGTACGCGTGGCGGCGACCAGGTCCACGGCGTACCGCCGTACCGGGTCGGCGACATGGACCGTGCGGACCGCGTCGATCAGCTTCACGATCTCGTGCGCGTGCGCCACCGGCTGGAGGTCGTCGAGCGGGGACACCCCGCCGTGGATGTCCAGCATCTGGAGCTCGGCGTCCGCGCTGGGGTAGCCGATGGAGACGCGGGCCATGAAGCGGTCGCGCTGGGCCTCGGGCAGCGGGTAGGTGCCCTCCATCTCGACCGGGTTCTGCGTGGCCACCACCATGAAGGGGCTGGGCAGTTCGTAGGTCTGTCCGTCGATGGTGACCTGGCGCTCCTCCATCGACTCCAGGAGCGCGGACTGGGTCTTGGGCGAGGCGCGGTTGATCTCGTCGCCGATCACGATCTGCGCGAAGATCGCCCCCGGCTTGAACTCGAAGTCCCGGCGCTGCTGGTCCCAGATGGACACACCCGTGATGTCCGAGGGCAGCAGGTCGGGCGTGAACTGGATGCGCCGCACCGAGCAGTCGATGGACCGCGCCAGTGCCTTGGCCAGCATGGTCTTGCCGACGCCCGGAACATCCTCGATCAGAAGATGACCCTCGGCGAGCAGCACGGTCAGCGAAAGCCGTACGACCTCAGGCTTGCCTTCGATCACTCCTTCCACCGAACTGCGGACACGCTCCACAGTGGCGGTCAGATCTGTAAGGCTCGCTCGATCGTCATAGGTCGTCACCCGGCCCTCCTCGGCCCTTTCCAGGGCCGACGCCCTGTGCGGACCGGCCCACCCCGAAACACGGACACCACGCGCGAAAAGTTCCGCGTGACGCCACACCCGCATTCTTGTTGCCGTTACCGGTTCGTGTCACTCGCCTGTGGATAACTGGCCGCGATATGTCAGGTCTTACGGCTTTTTGGGCGCCGGAGGGCAGGGGTGCTTTCGTGAAAAGAGAGTCCCACGAGGCCCCGAGGGTCGGCCGGCGGGGCCCTGTGGAGCGCTCACCTGGGGTCGATCTCGCGCAGCAGACCCGTCGTGACGTCGAAGACGAAGCCGCGTACGTCGTCGGTGTGCAGGAGGAACGGGGAGGTGCGCACGCGCTGCATCGACTGCCGTACGTCCTGTTCGACGTCCCGGAAGGCTTCGACCGCCCAGGCGGGGCGCTGGCCGACCTCCATCTCCAGGTCGTGCCGGAAGTCCTCGGTGAGGGACTCCAGGCCGCAGCCGGTGTGGTGGATGAGAACGACGCTGCGGGTGCCGAGCGCCCGCTGGCTGATCGTGAGGGAGCGGATCACGTCGTCGGTGACGACTCCGCCCGCGTTGCGGATGGTGTGGCAGTCGCCCAGCTCCAGGCCGAGCGCGGCGTGCAGGTCGAGCCGAGCGTCCATGCACGCGACCACCGCGACGTGCAGAACGGGGCGGGCGTCCATCCCCGGGTCGGAGAAAGCGGCGGCGTACTGCTGGTTCGCCTCGACGAGACGGTCGGTCACGGTGCCGTCGGGGGGTATGGCGCCTGCGGGTTCGGTGGGAACGGATGCAGAAGTCGTCATACCTATGACGGTACTGGTCACGTATCGAAGAGTCCTGCTGTGAGACGGGACAAAGAACGCCATCGTGGCTTGTTGTGAGGTAACCCACACGGGCGGTGCCGACGCGCCCTTACGGGTGATTCTTTCTGATTTGCGGCTTCGGCCGGAGTGGGGTTCGCGACGCGCATGCCGGTTGATTGACCGCGAGACACCGTGGACTAAAGTGACGCGAAGCGGGAGGCGAGGCTCTCCCTGCTGGACTGTTATCCCCCGGAGACCCGGCGATTTTCCGGCGTCTCCCCGCGTGCGCGGCGCGTACGTACGGCTCGGCCTCCTCCCGCTCCCCGGTCGGCTGACGCCACTCACCCGGCGCCAGCAGGCCTCCCCTTCTCGAGCGGGCGGGGACCCGGCGGTGCGTACGGCCGCGCCGGACCTGAGAGGGCCCCTTGAGTCAGAGTCGACACGTCCCGGTGATGCTCCAGCGGTGCCTGGACATGTTGGCCCCGGCCCTCACCGAGCCGGGGGCCGTGGTCGTCGACTGCACTCTCGGTCTCGGCGGCCACAGCGAGGCGCTCCTCACGCAGTTCCCCGAGGCTCGTCTCGTGGCCCTCGACCGCGACAAGGAGGCGCTGCGCCTTTCCGGAGAGCGGCTCGCCCCCTTCGGCGACCGGGCCACCCTGGTGCACGCGGTCTACGACGAACTCCCTGACGTACTCGACCGCCTGGGCATCCCGCGCGTCCAGGGCGTCCTGTTCGACCTCGGCGTCTCCTCCATGCAACTCGACGAGGCGGACCGCGGGTTCGCCTACGCGCAGGACGCCCCGCTCGACATGCGTATGGACCAGACGACCGGGATCAGCGCGGCCGAGGTGCTCAACACCTACCCGGCGGGCGAACTGGTGCGGATCCTGCGGGCGTACGGCGAGGAGAAGCAGGCCAAGCGGATCGTCTCCGCGATCGTGCGTGAACGCGAGAAGGAGCCCTTCAGCAACAGTGCGCGGCTCGTCGAGCTGATCCGCGACTCGCTTCCGCAGGCCGCCAAGCGCACTGGCGGCAACCCCGCCAAGCGCACCTTCCAGGCGCTGCGCATCGAGGTCAACGGCGAACTCAGCGTCCTGGAGAGGGCGATTCCCGCGGCCGTGAAGGCCCTCGCCGTCGGCGGCCGCATCGCCGTCCTGTCGTACCACTCGCTGGAGGACCGGCTGGTCAAGCAGGTGTTCGCGGCCGGCGCCGCCACCACCGCGCCGCCCGGCCTGCCGGTCGTGCCCGAGCGCTACCAGCCCCGGCTCAAGCTGCTCACCCGCGGTGCCGAACTTCCCACCGAGGAAGAGGTCGCCGAGAACCGGCGGGCGGCTCCCGCCCGGCTGCGCGGGGCGCAGCGCATCCGCGAGGAAGCCGAGTGAGGCGCGGGGAGGGGGAGGGCGCGTGAGTCCGAAACGGGTGGGGGATCCAAACGCTCCGGGCGACGGTGAGTCGGGAAAGCGAACTCGCGACGGCTGTGAGTCGGGAAAGCAAACCCACCACGGCCGTGAGTCGGGAAAACAAACCCGCAGGGAGGGCGCGTGAGCAGGAAACCCGAACTGAAGGGGCGGGCCGCCAGGCTCGCCCGGCTGCTGCCGACCGGTGCCGGGCAGGCCGCGCGGACCCCCTTCGTCCTGCTGGTCGTGCTCCTGCTCGGCGGCGGCCTCATCGGCCTCCTGGTGCTGAACTCCGCGCTCAGCGAAGGGTCGTTCCGCCTCGACGACCTGCAGAAGGACACCAAGAGCCTGACCGACGAGGAACAGGCGCTCCAGCGGGACGTGGACGCCTACTCCGCCCCCGACGCCCTCCAGCGCCGCGCCCGCGAACTCGGCATGGTCCCCGGCGGCGACCCGGCCTTCCTCAACCCCGACGGCACCGTCAAGGGCGTCCCCGGAGCCGCCGCCCAGCAGTCCTCCGCACTGAACCAGATGGTCCCCCCGCCCGAGGCCCTCGCCTCCTCGCCGCCCCCGAGTCCGACGTGGAGCGCGACCCCGACGCCCTCCACGCGTCCGTTCACGACCGCCTCCTCCGTACAGCCCCCCACCCCCTCCGCACAGCCCCCCACCCCGTCCACGCAGTCCTCCACAACCCCCGGCAGGTGACGGAAGTGTCCGACAGGGAACCGCCGCGCCGCCGCGTGCCCGGACCCGCCAGGCCCGTCCGCCCCGGCGGCCAGCGGCGCCCGGGTCCCGGCGCGCGCCCCGCACGCCGCCCGAGCGCGCCCCGCCCCCAGGGCCCGCGCGTCATCCGGCTCGGCAGCCCTCGCCCCCGCCTGCGCATGGTCAGCCTCGCGCTCACCCTGGTGATGATCGCCTTCGTCGTGCGGCTGCTCCAGGTGCAGGCCGTGGACGCGAGCGCATACGCCGCCAAGGCCGAGCAGAACCGGTACGTCGGACGCACGCTGGCCGCAGAGCGCGGCGGGATCACGGACCGCAACGGCGTCGAGCTGGCGACCAGCGAGGACGCGTACGACATCACGGCCGACCCGACGATGTTCACGCAGAAGGCGACGAAGGCGGCGGACGCGCCCGAGCAGGCCGCGGCGCTGCTCGCCCCGATCCTCGGCCAGGACATGGACGCGGTCGCCAAGAAGCTGAGTACGAAGAACACCCGCTACACGCTGCTCGCGCACCGCCAGACCCCCCAGGTCTGGAAGCAGATCAAGGACCTGAAGAACACGCTCGCGACCAAGGCCGAGACCGACAAGACCACGGTCAACGTCCTCGCGGGCGTCCTCGCGGTCCCCGCCAGCAAGCGCGTGTATCCCAACGGCGATCTCGCCGCCGGGATACTGGGCTGGGTCAACGCCGACGGCAAGGGCGGCGGCGGCGTCGAACAGAAGCTGAACAAGGAACTCGCCGGCAAGGACGGCAAGATCCGCTACGCGCAGTCCGGCGGTCGTCAGGTGCCGACCGTGGGCTCCACCGAGACGCCAGCCGTGGCCGGATCCGACGTCGAGCTGACCATCGACCGCGACATCCAGTGGGCCGCGCAGAACGCCATCACCGAGCAGGTGAAGAAGTCCGAGGCGGACCGCGGGTACGTGATAGTGCAGGACACCCGGACCGGCCAGATCCTCGCCATGGCCAACTCGCCCGGCTTCGACCCCAACGACCTCACCCAGGCCGACCCGAACGCCCTGCACAACTGGGCCATCGAAGACGCATACGAACCCGGCTCCACCGCCAAGGTCATGTCGATGGCCGCCGTCCTCGAGGAGAACGTCGCCACACCCGAGACGCATGTGGTCGTGCCCAACCGGCTGCACCGCGGCGACCGGCTCTTCCAGGACGACATCGACCACCCGACCTGGAACCTGACGCTCAACGGCGTGCTCGCCAAGTCCAGCAACATCGGCACCATCCTGGCGACCGGCCAGCTCGGCAAGACGCAGAAGAAGGCCAACCAGGTCCTCTACTCGTATCTGCGCAAGTTCGGCATCGGCAGCTACACGGGGCTCGGCTTCCCTGGCGAGACGAACGGCATCCTCGCGCCCGCCGACAAGTGGTCGACCTCGCAGCAGTACACGATTCCTTTCGGCCAGGGCGTGTCGATCAGCGCGTTGCAGGCGGCCTCCGTCTACTCGACGATCGCCAACGGCGGCGTCCGCGTGGAGCCGACCCTGGTGCGCGGTACCAAGGGGCCCGACGGCCGCTTCACACCCGCCGCCCAGCCCAAGAAGACAAGGGTCGTGAGCGAGAAGACGGCGAAGACCCTCGCCCAGATGCTCGAGTCCGTCGTGGACGACGAGCAGGGCACGGGCGCCAAGGCGCGTATCCCGGGCTACCGGGTCGCGGGCAAGACAGGTACGGCCAACCGCGTGGATCCGGCCACCGGCAAGTACCACGGATACACCTCGTCATTCGCCGGATTCGCCCCCGCGGACAACCCGCGGATCACCGTCTACTGCGCGATCCAGAACGCCACCAAGGGCAGCTACTTCGGCGGCCAGACCTGCGGACCCATCTACAAGCAGGTCATGGAGTTCGCCCTGAAGACCCTCCAGGTCCCGCCCACCGGGGCCGGAGCCGCCAATCTGCCCGTCACCTTCACACCGTGATCCACTCCGACCGCACGCCCTGATCAGCCCGCACGCACAACGGACCAGGAACCACCTCGTGACAACGATCACCCCGGATCCCGGGAACCACGCCACGGCGCGCCCCTCTCCCACCCGTCACCCACCACCGCCCTTGCCGGACCGCGCTGCGCGCGGGCTCCCTTTTGGCCCCGGCGGGGGTGCGCCCGGTACGCTCACCGCCGTGCCACACGCTGATCAGTCCCAAACCACCCAGAAGGGCGTTCCTGTGACATATCCGGGGCCGCCACGACCGGTTCACGTCTCCGCCACACCCCTCGCGGAGCTGGCCGATCAGCTGGACGCCGCGAAGCCGGAGAGCGAAGCCGAGGTCACGGGTATCACCCATGACTCCCGCGCCGTGCGCCCCGGCGACCTGTACGCCGCGCTGCCCGGCGCCCGCCTGCACGGCGCCGACTTCGTGACGCAGGCCGCGGGTCTTGGTGCCGTCGCCGTCCTCACCGACCCGACGGGCGCCGAGCGCGCCGCCGCCACCGGCCTGCCGGTCCTCGTCGTCGACGACCCGCGCGGGCGGATGGGTGAGCTCGCGGCCACGATCTACGGCCACCCCGGACGCGACCTGCTCCAGATCGGCATCACCGGCACCTCCGGCAAGACCACGACGGCGTACCTCGTCGAGGGCGGCCTGAAGACGGTCCGCTCCACCGGCCTGATCGGCACGGTGGAGATGCGCATCGGCGACGAGCGCATCAAGTCGGAGCGCACGACCCCCGAAGCCACCGACCTCCAGGCGCTGTTCGCGGTCATGCGCGAGCGCGGCGTCGAGGCGGTCGCCATGGAGGTGTCCAGCCATGCGCTGGTCCTCGGCCGGGTCGACGGCTGCGTCTTCGACATCGCCGTCTTCAACAACCTCAGCCCGGAACACATGGAGTTCCACTCCGACATGGAGGACTATTTCCGGGCCAAGGCGCACCTGTTCACGCCGAAACGGAGCAAACTCGGCGTGGTCAACCTCGACGACGAGTACGGGCGCCGGCTGGCCAAGGAGTCCACGGTCCCGGTCGTCACCTTCTCCGCCGAGGGCCACCCCGACGCCGACTGGCGTGCCGAGGACGTCGAAGTCGGCCCCATGGACTCGACGTTCACCGCGGTCGGCCCCAAGGACGAGCGGATCACCGCCAGGTCGCCGCTCGCGGGCCCCTTCAACGTGGCGAACACGCTCGCCGCGATCGTCGCCCTCGCCGTCGCCGGGCTCGACCCGCAGACCGCCGCCGACGGCATCGCCGCCGTGCCGGGCGTACCGGGCCGCCTGGAGCGCGTGGACGCCGGTCAGCCCTACCTGGCGGTCGTGGACTACGCGCACAAGACGGACGCCGTCGAATCGGTCCTGCGCGCCCTGCGTAAGGTCACCGAGGGCAAGCTGCACATCGTGCTGGGCTGCGGCGGCGACCGGGACAAGACCAAGCGGATGCCGATGGGCGCCGCCGCGGCGCGGCTCGCCGACACCGCCGTACTGACCTCCGACAACCCCCGCTCCGAGGACCCCCTGGCGATCCTCGCCACGATGCTCGCGGGCGCCGCCGAGGTGCCGGCGCACGAGCGCGGCGAGGTCCAGGTCTTCGAGGACCGGGCCGCGGCCATCGCCGCCGCCGTCGCCCGCGCGCAGCCCGGCGACACCGTGCTGGTCGCGGGCAAGGGCCACGAGCAGGGCCAGGACATCGCCGGGGTGGTGCGTCCCTTCGACGACCGCCAGGTGCTTCGCGAAGCTATCCAGAAGACCCAGGGATGAACTTGTGATCGCCCTCTCTCTCGCCGAGATCGCAGCAGTCGTCGGCGGGCAGACGTACGACATACCGGATCCGGCGGTACAGGTCACCGGACCGGTCGTCAGAGACTCCCGTGAGGTGGAGTCCGGCAGCCTCTTCGTCGCCTTCGCGGGCGAGCGGGTGGACGGCCACGACTTCGCCGAGGCGGTGATCGAGGCGGGCGCGGTCGCCGTACTGGCGTCCCGCCCCGTCGGCGTGCCCGCGATCGTCGTCGAGGACGTGCAGACGGCCCTGGGCGCCCTCGCGCGCCATGTCGTCGAGCGGCTCGGCGCGACCCTCGTGGCCCTCACCGGCTCCGCGGGCAAGACCAGCACCAAGGACCTGATCGCCCAGGTGCTGCGGAGCAAGGCGCCGACCGTCTTCACGCCGGGCTCGCTCAACAACGAGATCGGGCTGCCGCTCACCGCGCTCAGCGCCACCGAGGAGACCAGGTTCCTCGTGCTGGAGATGGGCGCCCGCGGCCTCGGCCACATCCGGTACCTCGCGGACCTCACCCCGCCGAAGATCGGCCTCGTCCTCAACGTCGGCACCGCCCACATCGGTGAGTTCGGCGGCCGCGAACAGATCGCGCAGGCAAAGGGCGAGCTCGTGGAGGGCCTCCCGGAGGACGGCGCCGCGATCCTCAACGCCGACGATCCCCTCGTACGGGCCATGGCATCCCGCACGAAGGCGCGCGTGATCCTCTTCGGAGAGACAGACGAAGCGGACGTACGCGCCGAGAACGTCCGTCTCACGGAGAGTGGACAGCCCACCTTCAGCCTTCGCACACCCTCCGGGTGCAGTGACGTGACCATGCGCCTGTACGGTGAGCACCACGTGTCGAACGCGCTCGCCGCGGCCGCCGTCGCCCATGAGCTGGGCATGTCCGCAGACGAGATCGCCCGTGCGCTCTCCGAGGCGGGCTCCCTCTCCCGCTGGCGGATGGAGGTCACCGAGCGCCCGGACGGCGTGACAGTCGTCAACGACGCCTACAACGCGAACCCCGAGTCCATGCGAGCCGCCCTGCGCGCGCTCGTGGCGATGGGCAGAGGGCGTCGTACGTGGGCGGTGCTCGGTCAGATGGCCGAGCTCGGGGACGAGGCGCTCGCCGAGCACGACGCGGTCGGACGGCTCGCCGTCCGGCTCAACGTCAGCAAGCTCGTCGCGGTCGGGGGCAGGGAAGCGTCCTGGCTGCAACTGGGCGCATATAACGAGGGTTCGTGGGGTGAGGAGTCGGTGCACGTGTCCGACGCACAGGCGGCTGTCGACCTGCTGCGCAGTGAACTGCGCTCGGGGGACGTCGTACTCGTGAAGGCGTCCAGGTCGGTCGGGCTCGAACGGGTGGCGCAGGCGCTGCTCGACAGCGGCGTTGAGGGTGAGGTTGCCGCCCGATGATGAAGCAGATCCTGTTCGCAGGAGTCATTGGCCTCTTCCTGACCCTGATCGGCACTCCGCTGCTGATCAAGCTGCTCGCCCGCAAGGGCTACGGGCAGTACATCCGTGACGACGGCCCGCGCGAGCATCACGCCAAGCGCGGTACGCCGACCATGGGTGGTATCGCCTTCATCCTGGCGACGCTCATCGCGTACTTCCTGTCCAAGGTGATCACGGGTTACGCGCCGACCTTCTCGGGTCTGCTGGTGCTCGGCCTGATGGCCGGCATGGGCCTGGTCGGCTTCCTGGACGACTACATCAAGATCGTCAAGCGGCGCTCGCTCGGTCTGCGGGCCAAGGCGAAGATGGCCGGCCAGCTGACCGTCGGCATCGCCTTCGCGGTCCTCGCGCTGCAGTTCTCGGACAGCCGGGGCCAGACGCCGGCCTCCACCAAGCTCTCCTTCGTCCAGGACTTCGGCTGGACCATCGGCCCGGTGCTCTTCGTGATCTGGGCACTGTTCATGATCCTCGCCATGTCCAACGGCGTGAACCTGACGGACGGACTGGACGGTCTGGCCACCGGCGCCGCGGTGATGGTGTTCGGCGCGTACACGTTCATCGGCGTCTGGCAGTTCCAGGAGTCCTGCGCCAACTCGCAGACCCTCACCAACCCGGCCGCCTGCTACGAGGTACGAGATCCACTGGACCTCGCGGTCGTCGCCTCCGCCCTCATGGGCGCCTGCTTCGGCTTCCTGTGGTGGAACACCTCGCCCGCCAAGATCTTCATGGGTGACACCGGTTCGCTGGCCCTCGGCGGCGCGCTCGCCGGTCTCGCGATCTGCTCCCGCACGGAGCTGCTGGTCGCGCTCCTCGGTGGCCTCTTCGTCCTGATCACCATGTCGGTCGTCATCCAGGTCGGCTCCTTCCGCCTCACCGGCAAGCGCGTCTTCCGCATGGCACCACTCCAGCACCACTTCGAACTCAAGGGGTGGTCCGAAGTCCTTGTGGTGGTCCGCTTCTGGATCATCCAGGGCATGTGCGTCATTGTGGGTCTGGGCCTCTTCTACGCAGGATGGGCAGCCAAGAAGTGACCGACTGGCAGGGCAAGAACGTCACCGTCGCCGGGCTCGGCGTCTCCGGGATCCCGGCGGCCAAGGTCCTGCACGGCCTCGGCGCGGTCGTCACGGTCGTCAACGACGGCGATGACGCACGGTCGCGTGAGCAGGCCGCGGACCTTGAGGCGCTCGGCATCACCGTGCGCCTCGGTGACGGCGCCACCCTGCCCGAGGGCACCGAGCTCATCGTCACCGCGCCCGGCTGGAAGCCGGACAAGCCGCTGTTCGCCGCGGCCGCCGAGGCGGGCGTCCCGGTCTGGGGCGACGTCGAACTGGCCTGGCGGCTCAGGGGTCCCGAAGCGGCCCCCTGGCTCGCGGTCACCGGCACCAACGGCAAGACCACGACCGTCCAGATGCTCGTCTCGATCCTGAAGGCGGCCGGACTGCGCACGGCCGCCGTCGGCAACATCGGGGTCTCACTGCTGGACGCCGTACTGGGGGAGGAGCAGTACGACGTCCTGGCCGTGGAACTGTCGAGTTATCAGCTCCACTGGGCGCCTTCGCTGCGCGCCCACTCCGCCGCCGTTCTGAACCTCGCGCCCGACCACCTCGACTGGCACGGCTCCATGGAGGCCTACGCCGCCGACAAGGGCCGTATCTACGAAGGCAATCGGGTCGCCTGTGTCTACAACGTGGCCGACAAGGCCACCGAGGACCTGGTGCGCGAGGCGGACGTCGAGGAGGGCTGCCGGGCGATCGGCTTCACGCTCGGCACACCTGGGCCGTCCCAACTCGGCGTCGTGGAAGGCATCCTGGTCGACCGCGCCTTCGTCGAGAACCGGCAGAAGAACGCCCAGGAGCTGGCGGAGGTCTCCGACGTCCATCCGCCCGCCCCGCACAACATCGCCAACGCCCTTGCGGCGGCGGCCCTGGCGCGCGCCTTCGGGGTGCCCGCCCAGGCCGTACGTGACGGGCTGCGCGCCTTCCGCCCGGACGCCCACCGCATCGCGCACGTCGCCGACGTGGACGAGGTCGCGTACGTCGACGACTCCAAGGCCACCAACACACATGCCGCGGAAGCCTCTTTGGCGGCGTACGAGTCGATCGTGTGGATCGCCGGCGGGCTCGCCAAGGGCGCGACGTTCGACGAACTGGTCGCCAAGTCGGCAAAGCGACTTCGGGGTGCCGTGCTGATCGGTGCCGACCGTGCTCTCATCCGCGAAGCACTCGCGCGACACGCGCCCGAGGTGCCGGTCGTCGACCTCGACCGGACCGACACTGGGGCGATGCTCGCGGCGGTTCAAGAGGCGCGGCGGCTCGCCCACGCCGGTGACACGGTGCTGTTGGCCCCGGCTTGCGCCTCCATGGACATGTTCGCCAACTACAACAAGCGCGGTGACGCTTTCGCGGAAGCGGTTCGCGAACTCGGCGCCGCGAGCGCCTGACGGCGGGTCTGAGCCGGTCCGGGGCGCCTGGGACCCTTGGGAGCGACGCGTGACGCCATCGTGGTCGGTGCTTCGTCGGCGACTTTCCGCCGGTGGCACGACGCTGTGCCAGCCCGTTCCTCTCCGCGTGCCTGAGCGGCCTGGGGGAACCCCCAGCGGGACGCCCTCCCGCACCGGTGGGGGCTGCTGATGGCCGGGAGCCGTACCGGCCGTCCCCCGGTCCAGCGCGCCACGAGGCGGCCCGTGACGGCCCGCCCCCCTCGCGACAACCCCGTACGCCGCCTCTACCTCCGCGCCCGCAAGGCCTGGGACCGGCCGCTGACCGCGTACTACCTGATCCTCGGTGGCAGTCTGCTGATCACCGTGCTCGGGCTGGTGATGGTCTACTCGGCCTCCCAGATCACGGCGCTACAGCTGTCGCTGCCGGGGTCGTACTTCTTCCGCAAGCAGTTCCTGGCGGCCTCGATCGGCGGCGTGCTGATGCTGGTCGCCTCGCGGATGCCGGTGAAGCTGCACCGGGCGCTGGCGTATCCGATGCTGGCGGGCTCGGTCTTCCTGATGATCCTGGTGCAGGTGCCGGGGATAGGGGTGGCGGTCAACGGCAACCAGAACTGGATCTCCGTCGGCGGTCCCTTCCAGCTCCAGCCCAGCGAGTTCGGCAAGCTTGCGCTCGTGCTGTGGGGCGCCGACCTGCTCGCCCGCAAGCAGGACAAGCGGCTGCTGGCGCAGTGGAAGCACATGCTGGTGCCGCTCGTGCCGGTGGCCTTCTTGCTGCTCGGGCTGATCATGCTCGGCGGCGACATGGGCACAGCGATCATTCTCACAGCCATCCTCTTCGGACTGCTGTGGCTGGCCGGAGCGCCCACGCGGCTGTTCGCCGGTGTGCTGTCGATCGCCGTGACGATCGGCTTCATCCTCATCAAGACCAGCCCGAACCGCATGGCCCGGCTGGCCTGCATCGGCGCCACCGACCCCGGCCCCGGCGACCACTGCTGGCAGGCCGTGCACGGCATCTACGCCCTCGCCTCCGGCGGACTCTTCGGTTCCGGCCTCGGCGCCAGTGTGGAAAAATGGGGCCAACTCCCCGAAGCGCACACCGACTTCATCTTCGCCATCACCGGTGAGGAACTGGGCCTCGCGGGGACGCTGTCGGTGCTCGCCCTCTTCGCGGCTCTAGGCTATGCGGGTATCCGCGTGGCCGGACGCACGGAGGACCCCTTCGTGAGGTATGCCGCGGGAGGCGTGACCACCTGGATCACGGCCCAGGCCGTGATCAACATCGGTGCGGTGCTCGGTCTGCTGCCGATCGCCGGTGTCCCGCTCCCGCTGTTCTCCTACGGGGGTTCCGCCCTGCTGCCGACCATGTTCGCCATCGGGTTGCTGATCGCCTTCGCGCGCGACGATCCCGCTGCGCGGGCGGCGCTTGCGATGCGGCAACCTCGCTTTGGCAGAAAGCGGGCTGCGGTGAGAGGCTCCGCGGGGGCCGCGGGGCCTCGGAGATGGAACACGATGCGACGGCGCGCCGCGGCGCGTTCGTCCGGAGAGCGGTGAATTTCGGTGCATGTCGTACTCGCCGGCGGGGGGACCGCCGGCCACATCGAGCCCGCGCTCGCCCTCGCGGACGCCCTGCGCAGGCAGGACCCGACCGTGGGAATCACGGCCCTGGGCACGGAACGCGGACTTGAGACCCGACTCGTACCCGAGCGCGGCTACGACCTCGCGCTGATCCCCGCCGTCCCGCTGCCGCGCAAGCCCACGCCCGAGCTGATCACCGTCCCCGGGCGGCTGCGCGGCACGATCAAGGCGGCCGAGCAGATCCTGGAGCGCACCAAGGCGGACGCGGTCGTCGGCTTCGGCGGCTATGTCGCTCTGCCCGCCTATCTCGCGGCCAAGCGCCTCGGCGTGCCGATCGTCATCCACGAGGCCAACGCCCGTCCTGGGCTCGCCAACAAGATCGGTTCGCGGTACGCCGCCCAGGTCGCCGTCTCGACCCCGGACAGCAAGCTCCGCGGCGCCCGCTACATCGGCATCCCGCTGCGCCGCTCCATCGCCACCCTCGACCGTGCCGCCGTACGCCCCGAGGCACGCGCCGCGTTCGGCCTCGACCCGAGCCTGCCGACCCTGCTGGTCTCCGGCGGCTCGCAGGGGGCCCGCCACCTGAACGAGGTCATCGAGCGGGTCGCCCCGTTCCTCCAGCAGGCGGGCATCCAGATCCTGCACGCGGTCGGTCCGAAGAACGAACTGCCGCAAGTCCACCAGATGCCGGGGATGCCCCCGTACATCCCGGTACCGTACGTGGACCGGATGGACCTCGCGTACGCCGCGGCCGACATGATGCTCTGCCGCGCGGGCGCGATGACCGTCGCCGAACTCTCCGCCGTCGGGCTCCCCGCCGCGTACGTCCCGCTGCCCATCGGCAACGGCGAACAGCGGCTGAACGCCCAGCCGGTGGTCAAGGCGGGCGGCGGACTGCTGGTCGACGACGCGGAACTGACGCCCGAGTGGGTCCAGGGCAACGTCCTGCCCGTGCTCGCCGACCCGCACCGGCTGTACGAGATGTCCCGCGCCGCCAGTGAGTTCGGCCGCCGGGACGCCGACGACCTGCTCGTCGGCATGGTGTACGAGGCGATCGCCTCTCGCCACCGCTAGGACCGCATGAGGGAAGGCAGGGAGCGTGGCCGGACCGACCACCGCCGATCGCGGCGAACGGCAGAAGCTGGAGTCCGGCCCGCCCCGGCCGCCCCGTCTGGGGCGGCTGTTCCGCCTTCGTACGCTCATCATCCTTTTGATCGCCGTGGTGTTGCTCGGCGCCGGATCCGTCTGGGTTCTGTACGGCTCGCAGTGGCTGCGCGTCGAGAAGGTGTCGGCCTCCGGGATGCGGGTCCTGACGGATCGGCAGGTGCGAGAAGCGGCCGAAGTTCCGGTCGGATCGCCGATGATTTCTGTCGATACCGACGCCATTGAGGCGCGATTGCGCCGGAAATTGCCCCGAATTGACTCGGTTGATGTCGTCCGTTCCTGGCCGCACGGAATCGGGCTGAAAGTGACCGAACGCACTCCGGTGCTGATTGTCGAAAACTCCGGAAAGAGGGGCAAGTACGTCGAAGTGGACGCCAAGGGTGTGCGGTTCGCTACGGTTTCGCACGCTCCGAAGGGCGTTCCCGCACTGGAATTGACGGTGTCTCAGTCGGCAGGACTGCGCCGCTTCCCCGCCGACCGGCTGCTCCGCGAGGCGGTGCGGGTCGCCGGGGACATTCCGGCCGCCGTCGCGCGGGACACCCGTACCGTCAAGGTCCGTTCGTACGACTCCATCTCGCTGGAGTTGAAGGGTGGCCGCACCGTCGAGTGGGGCAGTGGCGAGAAGGGCCTTGCGAAGGCCAGGACACTCACCGCTCTCATGAAAGCCGCTCCCGAGGCGCGGCACTTCGACGTAAGTGTCCCCACCGCCCCTGCGTCATCCGCGAGTTGACGCACATACGCGCAGGCCAGCACCCTGGTTGGGCACCGCTACGGCTGATCACATAGGGTGAAAAGAAAAATGGGAGGTTCGGCGTGTTCGTTGAACGTGCGCCACTTGTCGACTTAGTGTCCTGTTCGGAAGAGTCCAAGGAACAGACACACTGGTAACCCTAAACTTCAGCGTTAGGGTTCGGGTCGGCGTTCGGACCGTCCCATTCGGCATCAGTCGTCGGATCGCGAGCGTGCGAGGCGACGACACGTAACTCGAGGCGAGAGGCCTTCGACGTGGCAGCACCGCAGAACTACCTCGCAGTCATCAAAGTCATCGGTGTCGGCGGCGGTGGTGTCAATGCCATCAACCGGATGATCGAGGTCGGTCTCAAGGGCGTCGAGTTCATCGCCATCAACACGGACGCGCAAGCTCTGTTGATGAGCGACGCCGACGTCAAGCTCGACGTCGGCCGCGAACTCACCCGCGGACTCGGCGCCGGAGCCAACCCGGCCGTCGGCCGCAAGGCCGCCGAGGACCACCGCGAGGAGATCGAGGAGGTCCTCAAGGGGGCCGACATGGTCTTCGTGACGGCCGGTGAAGGCGGCGGCACCGGCACCGGCGGCGCGCCCGTCGTGGCCAACATCGCCCGCTCGCTCGGCGCCCTCACCATCGGCGTGGTCACCCGCCCGTTCACCTTCGAGGGACGGCGCCGGGCCAACCAGGCCGAGGACGGTATCGCGGAACTCCGCGAAGAGGTCGACACCCTCATCGTCATCCCCAACGACCGGCTCCTTTCCATCTCGGACCGCCAGGTCTCGGTCCTCGACGCCTTCAAGTCGGCGGACCAGGTCCTGCTCTCCGGTGTCCAGGGCATCACCGACCTCATCACCACGCCCGGCCTGATCAACCTCGACTTCGCCGACGTCAAGTCCGTGATGTCCGAGGCGGGTTCGGCGCTCATGGGCATCGGCTCGGCGCGCGGCGACGACCGCGCGGTGGCGGCGGCCGAGATGGCGATCTCCTCGCCGCTCCTCGAAGCCTCCATCGACGGCGCCCGCGGCGTCCTGCTCTCCATCTCCGGCGGCTCCGACCTCGGTCTGTTCGAGATCAACGAGGCCGCCCAGCTGGTCAGCGAGGCCGCCCACCCCGAGGCCAACATCATCTTCGGCGCGGTCATCGACGACGCCCTCGGTGACGAGGTGCGGGTCACCGTCATCGCCGCCGGCTTCGACGGCGGCCAGCCCCCGGCCAAGCGGGACAACGTCCTCGGGACGTCCTCGGCCAGGCGTGAGGAGCCCGCCCCGGCGCGCCCCTCCGAGAGCCGCCCGTCCTTCGGCTCGCTCGGCAGCGTCACGCCGAAGGAGGCGCCGGAGTCCGCCCCGGAGCCGGTGAACGAACTGCCGGTCTCCCCACCGGTCCCGCCGTCCCGCTCCTACTCGGACAGCGCGGCCGAAGAGCTGGACGTGCCGGACTTCCTGAAGTGATAGGACAGCGCTCCGAAACGAGCACCGTGAGCGGCGCGCACTTCGCCTTCACCAACCGGTGGGGCGGGGTGAGCGCCGTTCCGTACGAGGAGCTCAACCTCGGCGGAGCGGTCGGCGACGACCCCGACGCCGTACGGACGAATCGTGAACTGGCCGCCAAGTCACTCGGACTGGACCCGGTCCAGGTCGTCTGGATGAACCAGGTGCACGGGCCGGACGTGGCCGTGGTCGACGGGCCGTGGGGGGATCGCCGCGTGGCTCGGGTGGACGCGATCGTCACGGTGCAGCGGGGGCTCGCCCTCGCTGTTCTCACCGCCGACTGCACGCCGGTCCTGCTGGCCGACCCGGTCGCCGGAGTCGTGGCCGCCGCCCACGCGGGACGGCCCGGCATGGTCGCCGGGGTCGTCCCCGCCGCCGTACGGGCCATGGTGGAACTCGGCGCCGAGCCCGCCCGGATCGTCGCCCGCACCGGGCCCGCCGTGTGCGGCCGGTGCTATGAAGTGCCGGAGCAGATGCGCGCCGAAGTAGCCGCCGTCGAGCCCGCGGCGTACGCCGAGACCAGTTGGGGCACTCCCGCGGTCGACGTGACCGCCGGAGTGCACGCGCAGCTGGAAAGGCTCGGGGTGTGCGACCGGGAGCAGTCGCCGGTGTGCACGCTCGAGTCGCAGGACCACTTCTCATACCGTCGCGACCGCACCACCGGGCGGCTCGCGGGTTATGTCTGGCTGGACTGATGGGGCATGACGGACCGTAAGGCTCAACTCGCCGGAAACCTGGCGAAAGTGGAAGAGCGCATCGCGGCGGCCTGTGCCGCCGCCGAGCGCAAGCGCGAAGAGGTGACCCTGATCGTGGTCACCAAGACCTATCCCGCGAGCGATGTGCGGATCTTGTCGGGACTCGGTGTGCGTCATGTCGCCGAGAACCGGGACCAGGACGCGGCGCCCAAGGCCGCGGCTTGTTCGGATCTGCCCCTCTCGTGGCATTTTGTCGGTCAGTTGCAGACCAACAAGGTCCGCTCCGTGGTCGGTTATGCCGATGTCGTGCAGTCCGTCGATCGTTCCAAGCTCGTCACAGCTCTGTCGAAGGAGGCGGTGCGCGCCGAGCGTGAGGTGGGCTGTCTCATCCAGGTCGCGCTGGACGCCGAGGAGAGTGGCCGGGGTGAGCGGGGAGGCGTGGGAGTCGGCGGAATCGAAGAGTTGGGCGACCTGGTCGCGCGGTCCGAGGGGCTCCGGCTCCACGGGCTGATGACCGTCGCGCCGCTCACCGGGCCGTACGCGGGGCGCCAACAGGCGGCGTTCGAGCGGCTGATGGATTTGTCGACTGTCCTGCGCCGTACGCATCCGGCTGCGAACATGGTCTCGGCAGGGATGAGCTCGGACCTCGAACAGGCCGTGGCGGCCGGGGCGACACATGTACGCGTCGGTACTGCGGTACTCGGAGTCCGACCCGGGCTCGGGTAACGTCGCCAAGAAGTCGGACCACAGCAGAAAATATGGTCATTACCGCCAAAGGCGGGCATAACGACCTCGTGGATCGCGGGCACTTGGCAAGTCGTCAGCCGATCCACCACAGAGCGGAGGACTCAGAGCATGGCCGGCGCGATGCGCAAGATGGCGGTCTACCTCGGCCTCGTGGAGGACGATGGGTACGACGGCAGGGGATTCGACCCCGACGACGACTTCGAGCCCGAGCTTGATCCGGAGCCCGAGCGGGACCGCCGGCGGCACGAGCCGCCGCACCAGTCACTTCAGGCGCACCAGTCCCAACGGGACGAATCGGTACGAGTGGTGCAGCCTCCGGCGCCGCGTGATCCGGTGCCGCATTCCGCTTCGCTCGCCGCGGAATCCGGGCGTCCGGCGCGAATCGCCCCCGTGGCGTCCATCACACAAGAACGTCAAAGCCTGGAGAAGAACGCCCCGGTGATCATGCCCAAGGTCGTGTCCGAGCGAGAGCCCTACCGGATCACCACGCTGCACCCCCGGACCTACAACGAGGCCCGTACCATCGGGGAACACTTCCGTGAGGGCACCCCGGTGATCATGAATCTGACTGAGATGGATGACACAGATGCGAAGCGACTTGTCGACTTTGCGGCCGGATTGGTGTTTGGTCTCCACGGCAGCATCGAGCGGGTGACGCAGAAGGTGTTCCTGTTGTCGCCTGCTAACGTCGATGTCACGGCGGAGGACAAGGCCCGCATCGCAGAGGGCGGGTTCTTCAACCAGAGCTGAGACGCAGGACCGGAACCAGGCACGGAAACAGGGGAGAGGGAAGCACGGATCATGAGCGTGGTCGGGCAGGTTCTCTACATCGCGCTGATGTGTTTCCTCATCGTGCTGATCTTCCGGTTGGTCATGGACTACGTCTTCCAGTTCGCCCGCTCATGGCAACCCGGCAAGGCGATGGTGGTCGTTCTTGAGGCCACCTACACTGTCACCGATCCACCGCTCAAGCTTCTGCGGCGGTTCATTCCGCCGCTGCGTCTCGGGGGCGTGGCGCTTGACCTGTCCTTCTTCGTATTGATGATCATCGTCTACATCCTGATCACCATTGTGAGGTCGGTGTTGGTGTGAACGATACGGTCTTGCCGAATGCCGACGACTACGTTGAGGTGAAGAGATGCCGTTGACCCCCGAGGACGTGCGGAACAAGCAGTTCACGACCGTCCGCCTCCGAGAAGGCTATGACGAGGACGAGGTCGATGCCTTCCTCGACGAGGTCGAAGCCGAACTGACTCGCCTGCTCCGCGAGAACGAGGACCTGCGCGCCAAGCTGGCCGCGGCCACGCGCGCGGCTGCGCAGAACCAGCAGCAGGGCATGCGCAAGCCGCCCGAGCAGCAGGATCAGCAGCAGCAGGGGCAGGGCCCGCCGCAGGGCATGCGCGGTCCGGGCGCTCCCGTGCCCGCCGGCATATCGGGCCCGCCGCAGCAGCAGATGGGCGGCCCCATGGGTGGCCCGCCCCAGCTGCCGAGCGGTGCGCCGCAGCTGCCCGCAGGCCCCAGCGGCCAGGGCGGTCAGCAGGGTCCCGGCCCGATGGGTCAGGGTCCGATGGGCCAGGGTCCGATGGGTCAGGGTCCCGGCCAGCAGATGCAGCAGCAGATGCAGGGCCAGATGCAGCCGCAGATGCAGCAGCAGATGGGTGGCCCGATGGGCGGACCCATGGGTGGCCCCATGGGCGGTCACGGCCCGCAGATGCCGCAGCCCGGTCAGGGCCCCGGTGGCGACAGCGCCGCCCGTGTCCTCTCGCTGGCCCAGCAGACCGCCGACCAGGCGATCGCCGAGGCCCGCTCCGAGGCCAACAAGATCGTCGGTGAGGCCCGCAGCCGCGCCGAGGGTCTGGAGCGCGACGCCCGCGCCAAGGCCGACGCTCTTGAGCGGGACGCGCAGGAGAAGCACCGCGTCGCCATGGGCTCCCTGGAGTCCGCTCGCGCCACGCTGGAGCGCAAGGTCGAGGACCTGCGCGGCTTCGAGCGCGAGTACCGGACGCGGCTGAAGTCCTACCTGGAGTCGCAGCTGCGCCAGCTGGAGACGCAGGCGGACGACTCGCTCGCCCCGCCGCGGACCCCGGCCACGGCCTCCCTGCCGTCGCCCTCCGCGCCCTCCATGGCCCCGGCCGGCGCGAGCGCGCCGTCCTACGGTGGCAACCAGGGCATGGGTGCCCCGGCACCGGCCGCGCCCTCCTACGGTGGGCAGCAGCAGATGTCGCCGGCGATGACCCAGCCGATGGCTCCGGTACGGCCGCAGGGGCCGTCGCCGATGCAGCAGGCTCCCTCGCCGATGCGTGGGTTCCTCATCGACGAGGACGACAACTGACGGCCTGTAGTACGCCTTAGGCGTCGGCAGCGTTCAGGGCGGAGCCCCGGATTTTTCCGGGGCTCCGCCCTTTTGCGCGTCTGGGGCTCCGGCCCTTTGTTCTCTTCCTTGGGGCACCTGTGCGTGGGTACGCAACGCCGAAGGCCCGGACCCTCCAAGATCTTTGGGGGCGCGGGCCTTCTGGGTTGCTACGGCTGCGGGTGGGTGGGGGCTGGTCGCTCAGTGCCCCGCGCTCCTACGGGGCGCTACGCCTTGCGCAGGCGGAACGTCAGGGACAGGGACTCGTCCGTGAACGGGTCTCCGTAGGTGTCGTCCGCCTCGCCCTGGGCGAAGTCCGTGGCGAGGACCTCGTCGGCGATGAGGTCCGCGTGCTCGGACAGGGCCGCGATGACCGCAGGGTCCGTGGAGGTCCAGCGCAGGGCGATGCGGTCGGCCACGTCGAGGCCGCTGTTCTTGCGGGTCTCCTGGATCAGGCGGATCGCGTCGCGGGCCAGACCGGCCCGGCGGAGCTCCTCCGTGATCTCCAGGTCCAGGGCCACCGTCGCGCCCGAGTCCGACGCCACCGACCAGCCCTCGCGCGGGGTCTCCGTGATGATGACCTCGTCCGGGGCCAGCGTCACCGTCTCGCCGTCGACCTCGACCGACGCCGTGCCCTCGCGCAGGGAGAGGGAGAGGGCCGCGGCGTCCGTCTCGGCGATCGCCTTCGCGACCGCCTGGACGCCCTTGCCGAAGCGCTTGCCCAGCGCGCGGAAGTTCGCCTTGGCCGTGGTGTCGACCAGTGAGCCGCCGACCTCGGAGAGCGAGGCGAGCGAGGAGACGTTCAGCTCTTCCGTGATCTGCGCGTGCAGCTCGCGGTCGAGCGTCTCGAAGCCCGCTGCCGCGACCAGCGCGCGGGAGAGCGGCTGGCGCGTCTTCACGCCCGACTCCGCGCGCGTGGCGCGGCCGAGCTCCACGAGACGGCGTACGAGCACCATCTGCTTGGACATCTCCGGGTCGATGACGGACAGGTCCGCCTCCGGCCAGGAGGAGAGGTGTACGGACTCCGGGGCGCCCGGCGTGACCGGGACGACCAGGTCCTGCCAGACCCGCTCGGTGATGAACGGGGTCAGCGGGGCCAGCAGGCGCGTGACCGTCTCCACGACCTCGTGCAGCGTGCGCAGCGCGGCCTTGTCGCCCTGCCAGAAGCGGCGACGGGAGCGACGCACGTACCAGTTGGACAGGTCGTCGACGAACGCCGAGAGGAGCTTGCCGGCGCGCTGGGTGTCGTACGCCTCCAGCGCCTGCGTCACCTGGTCGGTGAGCGCGTGCAGCTCGGAGAGGAGCCAGCGGTCGAGGACCGGGCGGTCCGCCGGGGCCGGATCGGCCTCGCTGGGCGCCCAGTTGGAGGTGCGGGCGTACAGAGCCTGGAAGGCGACGGTGTTCCAGTAGGTGAGGAGGGTCTTGCGGACGACCTCCTGGATGGTGCCGTGGCCGACGCGGCGGGCCGCCCACGGGGAGCCGCCCGCGGCCATGAACCAGCGGACCGCGTCCGCGCCGTGCTGGTCCATCAGCGGGATCGGCTGCAGGGTGTTGCCCAGGTGCTTGGACATCTTGCGGCCGTCCTCGGCGAGGATGTGGCCCAGGCACACGACGTTCTCGTACGACGACTTGTCGAAGACGAGCGTGCCGACGGCCATCAGCGTGTAGAACCACCCACGCGTCTGGTCGATGGCCTCCGAGATGAACTGTGCCGGGTAGCGGCTCTCGAAGAGCTCCTTGTTCTTGTACGGGTAGCCCCACTGCGCGAACGGCATCGAACCCGAGTCGTACCAGGCGTCGATGACCTCCGGGACACGCGTGGCCGTGCTCCGGCACTGCGGGCAGGGGAAGGTGACCTCGTCGATGTACGGGCGGTGCGGGTCCAGGTTCGACTGGTCGGTGCCCGTCAGCTCCGTGAGCTCCGCGCGGGAACCGACGCAGGTGAGGTGGCCCTCCTCGCAGGTCCACAGCGGGAGCGGGGTGCCCCAGTAGCGGTTGCGGGACAGCGCCCAGTCGATGTTGTTGTTCAGCCAGTCGCCGAAGCGGCCGTGCTTGACGGACTCCGGGAACCAGTTGGTCTTCTCGTTCTCCTGGAGGAGGCGGTCCTTGATGGCCGTGGTGCGGATGTACCAGGACGGCTGCGCGTAGTAGAGGAGCGCGGTGTGGCAGCGCCAGCAGTGCGGGTAGCTGTGCTCGTACGGGATGTGCTTGAAGAGCAGCCCGCGGTTCTGGAGGTCCTCGGTGAGGTTTTCGTCCGCCTTCTTGAAGAAGACACCGCCTACGAGCGGGACGTCCTCCTCGAAGGTGCCGTCGGGGCGGACGGGGTTCACGACGGGCAGGCCGTACGCGCGGCAGACCTTGAGGTCGTCCTCACCGAAGGCGGGGGACTGGTGGACCAGACCCGTACCGTCCTCGGTCGTCACGTATTCGGCGTTCACCACATAGTGGGCGGGCGCCGGGAACTCGACCAGCTCGAAGGGGCGTTGATACGTCCAGCGCTCCATTTCGGCGCCGGTGAAGGTCTCGCCGGTGGTCTCCCAGCCCTCGCCGAGGGACTTCTCGACGAGCGGCTCGGCGACGACGAACTTCTCCTCGCCGTTCGTCGCGACGACGTAGGTGACGTCGGGGTGTGCGGCGACGGCGGTGTTGGAGACCAGCGTCCAAGGGGTGGTCGTCCACACCAGGAGAGCGGCCTGGCCGGCGAGCGGACCGGAGGTGAGCGGGAAACGGACGTATACGGACGGGTCGACGACCGTCTCGTAGCCCTGCGCCAGCTCGTGGTCGGAGAGGCCGGTGCCGCAGCGCGGACACCAGGGGGCGACGCGGTGGTCCTGGACCAGCAGCCCCTTGTTGAAGATCTCCTTGAGGGACCACCACACGGACTCCACGTACTCGGGGTCCATCGTGCGGTACGCGTCGTCGAGGTCGACCCAGTAGCCCATGCGGTTGGTGAGCTCGGCGAAGGCGTCGGTGTGGCGGGTCACGGACTCGCGGCACTTGGCGTTGAACTCGGCGATGCCGTACGCCTCGATGTCCTTCTTGCCGTTGAAGCCGAGCTCCTTCTCCACGGTGAGCTCGACCGGGAGGCCGTGGCAGTCCCAGCCGGCCTTGCGGGCCACGTGGTAGCCGCGCATGGTGCGGAAGCGCGGGAAGACGTCCTTGAAGACGCGCGCCTCGATGTGGTGGGCGCCCGGCATGCCGTTCGCGGTGGGCGGGCCCTCGTAGAACACCCACTCGGGGCGGCCCTCGGACTGCTCAAGGCTCTTGGCAAAGATCTTCTGCTCGCGCCAGAAGTCGAGCACGGCGTGCTCGAGGGCGGGCAGGTCGACCTGGGCGGGCACCTGGCGGTACGTCGGCGATGTCATCAGCGAGCTTCCTCCGGCGGACTTTCTGCCTTCCGTCCGGAGGGACGAGAGCCTGTGCTGCTACTGCTGCTCAGTAGCGGCTGCGGACGCCGTCTGCGGCGCGCTCCCGCGGTACCACCCTCCTTGGCTCCCCGGTGCGTGCTGTGCGCCAGTGAGCCCCCTCATTGGGGTCGCGATGCCGGGTCTAGCGACCGCTGCGCGCTGGCTGCGGCTTTCTTCCGGCGGCTCCGGGGTGATCTTCGCGTCGCGCTCGCCCCCGGGCTTCCACCGTCCCCGGGTCGCTCTTGGCTGCGTACGCCGCTACTCGTCCCCATCCACGCTTCTCGCTCCGCCCAGTGTACGGCGCCGCGGGGACGGCGGCCGACCGGTTTTCCCGGGCGAGTGGCCGGGTGTCGGCGGGGTGCCCCGATGGCCTGCGCGGTGACCCGAATGGCGAGGTGCGGGCGTCCGGATCCTGGGACGCCGGGCCCGGCGGATTACCGGGCGGGGAGCTGGGCACAACGCATGCAGGTTCGTCGCGCGGGACCCGCGGGGCGGGCGAATCGGTGGCGTGCCCCGTTGCCGCGGGCCGGAAGTCGATTTATCGTCCCAGCACGATTCGCGAGCAAAATCACAATATGTGAAGGGGCCGCGGCCATGGTGGCGAAGAAGACCGCCGTACAGCAGTCGGCGTCCGGCAGATCCACGGGTTCGGGGGCCAAGGATGTGGGTGGGAAAAAGAGCGCACAGGGGGCAACCGCGGCGCGCGATGCCAAGCCGGTGAAGACGGCCTCCAAGACGGCGAACGCGGCTCCCGTGAAAACGGCGTCTACGAAGGCGGCTACGAAGACGGCCACTACAACGGCCACCACACCGGCCTCCAAGAAGACGGCGGCTACCAAGACTGCCTCGAAGAAAGCGGCCCCCTCGAAGGCGGCCACTTCTAAGACAGTCGCTACGAAGGCGGTCACTACGAAGGCGGTCGCCACTAAGACGGCCAGCACGAAGGCGGCCGTCAAGAAGTCCTCCGCGAAGAAGGCGGCGGCGAAGAAGACGGTGGCCAAGAAGGCCGTCGGGAAGAAGGCCGCCGCGGCGGAGGCCGTACCGGAGGAGACGGGGCCCGTCGAGAGCGCCGGGGCGAAGGGCGGCACTACGAAGAGGGCCGGAGCGAAGAGCGCGGCCAGGAAGAGCACCAGTACGGCCAAGAAGGCGGTCGCTGCCGCGGCCGAGGGCGCGGCCCAGGCCGCGAAGACGACGGGAGCCACGACGGTGGTTGCGAAGAAGACTCCTGGCACGGCCACGGCGGCGAAGAAGCCCACCGCGGTCCCCAAGGCACGGTTCGCCGCGGCGGAGCCCGGCGAGCTCGCGGTGCGCCCCGGTGAGGACCCCTGGACCCCGGAAGAGGTCGCGGAGGCACGCGCGGAGCTCCAGTCCGAGGCGCTGCGGCTGCGCACCGAGATCTCCTCGTCCGAGGAGTCGCTCGCGGGCCTGATGCGCGACTCCGGCGACGGAGCGGGCGACGACCAGGCGGACACCGGCACGAAGAACATCACGCGCGAGCACGAACTGGCGCTCGCGGCCAACGCGCGCGAGATGCTCACTCAGACCGAACGCGCCCTGGAGAAGCTCGAAGCGGGCACGTACGGACTCTGCGAGAACTGCGGCAACCCCATCGGCAAGGCGCGGATGCAGGCCTTCCCGCGGGCGACCCTGTGCGTCGAGTGCAAGCAGAAGCAGGAACGCCGTTATTAGCGGAGGTGGGAACGCCGTCACTGGAGGGCGCGGGAGGGCTCCTGAGCACGTGGGGCCCGGGGGGTGTGCCGTACCCTCGTCCTCAGTCAGGAACCTAGGTCGAGGGACTCACTCACGTGGCAGAGGCGGAGCGCATCATCGGTACGCCGGACATCCCAGGGGCGGCGGGTGCCGAGCCGGAGCAGTCCGGAGTGGACTCCGGCGTCGACGAGACGCCGACCACGGACGAGCGGCCGAAGGGCAGGCGCCGGATCGCCGTGCTGTTCACGGTCGCCGTGCTGGCGTACGCCCTCGACCTGGTCAGCAAGCTGATCGTGGTCGCGAAGCTGGAGCACCACGACTCGGTCGAGATCATCGGGGACTGGCTCAAGTTCACTGCCATCCGCAACGCGGGCGCCGCCTTCGGCTTCGGCGAGGCGTTTACGGTGATCTTCACGGTGATCGCGGCGGCCGTGATCGTGGTCATCGCCCGGCTCGCGCGCAAGCTCTACAGCCTGCCCTGGGCGATCGCTCTCGGCCTGCTGCTGGGCGGCGCGCTGGGTAACCTGACCGACCGGATCTTCCGCTCGCCGGGCGTCTTCGAGGGCGCGGTCGTCGACTTCATCGCGCCCAAGGGCTTCGCGGTCTTCAACCTGGCCGACTCGGCGATCGTCTGCGGCGGCATCCTGATCGTGCTGCTGTCCTTCCGGGGGCTCGACCCGGACGGCACGGTCCACAAGGACTGACGTACGGCGCCTTCTGGAGGCTGTTCAGGGGCACTGCTGTTCGGGCTGTGGTCGGGCAGTGTCCGACCCGTCCGGCATACTCGACGGGTGAGCACGATTCCCGAGATCCGTACCCTGCCCGTGCCTGACGGCCTGGAGGGCGAGCGCGTCGACGCCGCCATCTCCCGCATGTTCGGCTTCTCCCGCACGAAGGCCGCCGAGCTCGCCGCGGCGGGGAAGGTCACGGTCGACGGCTCGGTGGTCGGCAAGTCCGAGCGGGTGCACGGCGGCGCCTGGCTCGAGGTCGAGATGCCGCAGGCGCCCGCGCCCGTGCAGATCGTCGCCGAGCCCGTCGAGGGCATGGAGATCGTGCATGACGACGACGACATCGTCGTGATCGTCAAGCCGGTCGGCGTGGCCGCCCACCCGAGCCCCGGCTGGAGCGGTCCGACGGTGATCGGCGGGCTCGCCGCGGCCGGGTACCGGATCTCGACCTCGGGTGCCGCCGAGCGCCAGGGCATCGTGCACCGGCTGGATGTCGGCACCTCCGGGCTGATGACCGTGGCCAAGTCGGAGCGCGCGTACACCTCGCTGAAGCGGCAGTTCAAGGAACGCACGGTCGACAAGCGTTACCACGCCCTGGTCCAGGGACACCCCGACCCGATGAGCGGCACCATCGACGCACCCATCGGCCGGCACCCGAACCACGACTACAAGTGGGCGGTGACGGCCGAGGGCAAGCCGTCCGTCACGCACTACGACCTGATCGAGGCGTTCCGCGCGGCCAGCCTGCTCGACATCAAGCTGGAGACCGGGCGTACCCACCAGATCCGCGTCCACATGGCGGCGCACCGGCACCCGTGCGTGGGCGACCTGACGTACGGCGCGGACCCGACGATCGCCAAGCGGCTCGGCCTCACCCGGCAGTGGCTGCACGCGGTGCGGCTCGGCTTCGAGCACCCCGGTGACGGGCAGTGGGTGGAGTTCGCGAGCGACTACCCCGAAGACCTGCAGAAGGCGCTCGACAAGGTGCGTGAGGAGAGCTACGCGTGAGCGCGCCCCACGGGGCGGGGAGCCGCTCGTACGACGTGCGGGTGGCCGAGGACACCGCCGACCGCGAGGCGTGCTTCGCGGTGCGCAAGGAGGTCTTCGTCGGCGAACAGGGCGTCCCCGAGGACATCGAGTACGACGCGTACGACGACGGGGCCCTGCACGTGCTGGCCGTCCGCGAGGACGGGGTGCCGCTCGGCACCGGGCGGCTCCTGTACGGCGAGGCGGCGGCCGCGAAGACCGACGGCGACCTGACGGTCGGCTCGCTCGGGCGGCTCGCCGTGACGCGGGAGGCGCGTGGCCTCGGCGTCGGCGCCGCGCTCGTACGCGCCATCGAGGACGCGGCACACGCGCGGGGGCTGGCCGCGGTGGATCTGCACGCGCAGACGCACGCGCTGGGGTTCTACGAGCGGCTCGGATACGTGGCGTACGGCGCGGAGTTCCCGGACGCGGGGATCCCGCACCGGGCGATGCGGAAAGCCCTGTAAGCGACGTTTGTCGTAGGGGCGTGGCACGCTTGGGGTCTGGCTCGCCCTTGATCGCCTAGACCTCGCCGGAGCGCTGACCGTGGATCAGTTGGCCCTGTTGTTCGTGCTGCTGCTCGGGGCCGTGGTGAGCGTCCCGGTGGGGGACCGCTTCGGGCTGCCCGCGCCGGTGCTGATGACGCTCCTGGGGATCGTCCTGGCCGTGCCGGACTTCGTGCCCAACGTGGACATCCCGCCGGACCTGATCCTGCCCCTGCTGCTCCCACCGCTGCTCTACGCCTCGGTGCGGCGTACGTCGTGGAGACAGTTCGCGGCCAACAAGCGGCCGATCTTTCTGCTGGCCGTGGCGCTGGTGTTCGTCACCACCGCGGCGGTGGCCCTGGTGGCCAACTCGATCGTGCCGGGGCTGCCGATCGCCGCCGCCGTGGCGCTCGGCGCACTCGTCGCGCCGCCCGACCCGGTCGCGGCGACCGCCGTCGCGGGACAGCTCGGGCTGCCGCGCCGGCTGGTGTCGATCCTGGAGGGGGAGGGGCTCTTCAACGACGTGACGGCCATCGTGATGTACCACGTAGCGATCGCCGCCGCCGTCAGCGGGACCTTCTCGCCGTGGCGCGCCGGGCTCGACCTCGTGCTGTCCGCCGTCGTCGCGGTCGCCGTCGGGCTGGCGCTCGGCTGGGCCGCGAACAAGCTGATGGATCTGCTCGGTGACGCCACGCTGCAGATCGGGATGACGCTGCTCGTGCCGTACGCCTCGTACGTGCTGGCCGAGGAGCTCCACGGGTCCGGGGTGCTCGCCGTACTCACCACCGCGCTGTTCCTGGCGGAGTACGCCACCGACGCCGACGACGTCATGATGCGGCTCGCCGGGCACACGTTCTGGGACGTCGTCGACACACTGGTCACCGGGGTGGCCTTCGGGCTGATCGGTCTTGAGCTGCACAACGCGATCAGGACGGCGTCGGGACGCTGGGGCGAGATGCTCGGGTGGGCCGCCGCGATCGTCGTGGTCGTCGTGCTCGTACGGCTGCTGTGGCTGCTGCCGGCGACCTGGCTGACCAAACGGCTGCACGCCAAGCGGGACTACGACGAGGACATTCCGACCTCGTGGCGCGAGACCGTCGTGATGTGGTGGTCGGGGATGCGCGGGGTCGCCTCCGTGGCGCTGGCGCTCGCCATCCCGCTGAAGATGGACGACGGGTCGCCCTTCCCAGACCGGGACGAGATCGTGTTCATCGCCTTCGGGGTGATCATGGGGACGCTGGTGCTGCAGGGGCTCACGTTGCCGTGGCTCGTCAAGAAGCTCGGGGTGCGGGCCGACGCCGACGTCGAGAAGGCCTTCGAGAAGGAGCTGGCGATTCGGGCCGCGAAGGCCGCGAAGCGGAGGCTGCGGGAGATCGAAGAGGTCGAGGAGCTGCCTGAGGAGGTGGCCGAGCAGTTGCTGCGGCGGGCCTTCGACATCGGGGTACGGATCAGTCCTGACATGGGGGACGAGGAACGGCGCGAGGCGTACGAGAAACGGACTCGGCGGGTCAAGAGGATGCGGCGGATTCAGGGGGAGATGCTGAGCGCGGCCCGGCACGAGGTGCTGTCCGCACGGAGCGAGCCGGGGGCGGATCCGGAGATCGTGGACCGGGTGCTGCGGCACCTGGACGTCCGCAGCTTGCGATGACCTTCCTCGCCCGCCCGCGCACCGTCCGCTGCTGCCTCCATGACAAATACATGTATTCCGTGGGTGGCTCCCGCCGTCGGCGGCTGCCCGTTCGTAGGATCGCCTCATGGCACGCAACGTGGTAATCAGCGGTGGCGGTACGGGAATTGGGCTTGCGGCGGCCGAGGCGTTCGCCGCGGACGGGGACCAGGTGCTGCTGCTCGGGCGGCGCGCGGAGGTGCTGGAGAAGGCCGGGGTGCCGGGGGCGCTCAGCTACGCCGCGGACCTGAGCGATCCGCGCGGCGTGCGCGCAGTCGCCGAGTTCGTGGGTGCCGAGCTCGGCACCGTGGACGTACTGATCCACAGCGCGGGAGGCGCCGGGAATCTGGAGCCCGCGGTCGAGACAGCGGACCCGCTCGAAGCCGTCGCGCACAACTGGACCGTCAACTTCCGGCTCAACACGCTCACCGCGGCCCTGCTCACGGAGGCTCTGCGGGAGCGGCTCGCCTCGCCCGGTGGAAGGGTGCTGTTCCTCAGTTCCATCGCCGCCTACCGGGGGTCCGGCAGCGGCGCGTACGCGGCGTCCAAGGCCGCGCTGCACCCGTACGCCTTCGATCTGGCCCGGGAGCTGGGGCCGCGCGGCATCACCGTGAACGTGGTGGCGCCCGGCTATGTCGAGGACACGGGATTCTTCGGCGGCGAGATCGAGCATGCCCGGCGGGAGCGGCTGATCGGGGAGACCTCGACGGGGCGGGCCGGTACGCCCGGGGACGTCGCCGGGACTCTCCACTGGCTGGCGTCCCCGGGCGCCGGGCACATCACCGCGCAGGTGATCCAGGTCAATGGGGGTGCGGAACGCGGGCATTGAGCCCGCCGCGCCCCGCTTGCCCAAGAACCTCAGCCGCGCCCCGGGCCCGTCCGGGGCGGCTCGTGGGCGACCCGGCCGTGATCCGGACGCGCCGCCGCACCGTCCGCACCGTCCGCCCCATCCGTCCCGCCCGATTCGCCGCGCTCCGCACGCGACGCCTGGCCCGGCGGCCGCGCCGCGTCCGCCGTGTTGACGCGGGGGAGCGCATAGGGGTGCTCCTCGGTCAGCCAGCGGATCATCTGTTCGCGGACCGTGACCCGCACCGTCCAGATGTCGTCCGCGTCCTTCGCGGTGACCAGGGCGCGTACCTGCATGGTGTTGGGCATCGAGTCCGTGACGGCCAGGCCGCAGTTACGGCCGTCCCAGGCCGGGCACTCCCGCAGGATGTCGCGCAGCTTCTCGCGCATCGCCTCCATCGGCGCGGAGTGGTCGACGTGGAAGAACACGATGCCGGTCATCTGGGCGCTGCCGCGCGACCAGTTCTCGAACGGCTTCGAGGTGAAGTACGAGACCGGCATCGTGATCCGGCGTTCGTCCCACGTCCGTACCGTCAGGAACGTCAAGGTGATCTCCTCGACCGTGCCCCACTCGCCGTCCACCACGACCGTGTCACCGAGGCGCACCATGTCGCCGAAGGCGATCTGCAGTCCGGCGAAGAGATTGGCGAGCGTCGACTGGGCGGCGACACCGGCGACGATGCCGAGGACGCCGGCCGAGGCCAGCAGCGAGGCACCGGCGGCGCGCATCGCGGGGAACGTGAGCAGCATCGACGCGATCGCCACCACGGCGACGATCGCGGACACCACGCGCTGGATCAGCGTCACCTGGGTGCGCACCCGGCGCACCCGTGCCGGGTCGCGGTGGATGGTCGCGTAGCGGGTGTACGAGGTCTCGACGATCGCCGTCGCGACGCACACCACGAGCCACGCGGCGGACCCGATGAGGATCAGCGTCAGCGTGCGGCCGACACCGACCCGGTGTTCCATCAGCAGCTTCGCCTGGTCGTACGAGCCTCTCAGCAGGGCCGCGAACAGCACGAGTTGGAAGGGGACGCGGGCGCGGCGGAGCAGGCCCCACAGCGTGGTGGCCTCGTGGTGCCGGTCGTCGGCCCGGCGCAGCAGGCGGTCCACGGCCCACCCGATGAGCAGCGTGAGCACGACCGAGCCTCCGACGACGATCAGTGGGCGCAGTACGTTCTCCATGCCAGTGACCGTATCCGGCCGTGGGTGAGGATGAACATGTGATCTCGCGGCGGAAGTGGGTACGGCCTCCGCCCGGCGTTGTCAGTCCCGGCTGGCACCATGGGGCTCATGAACATCATGCTCTTTCACTCGACCTACGGGCTGCGGCCCGCGGTGCGCGCCGCGGCGGAGCGGCTGCGCGCCGCGGGGCACGAGGTGTGGACGCCCGACCTCTTCGAGGGGCGCACCTTCGAGACCGTGGAGGAGGGCATGGCCTTCAACGAGGAGATCGGCAAGGACGAGTTGCTCAAGCGCGCCGTCCTGGCCGCCGCGCCCTACTCCGACCGCGGTCTGGTGTACGCGGGATTCTCCCTCGGCGCCTCCATCGCGCAGACCCTGGCCCTCGGCGACGAGAAGGCCCGCGGACTGCTGCTCCTGCACGGCACGTCGGACATCGCCGAGAGCGCGTCGGTGGACGAGCTGCCGGTCCAGCTGCATGTCGCCGAGCCCGACGCGTTCGAGACGGACGACTGGCTGAGCGCCTGGTATCTGCAGATGCGGAGAGCCGGGGCCGATGTGGAGGTCTATCGGTACGCCGGTGCAGGGCATCTCTACACCGACCCCGACCTGCCCGACTATGACGCGGAGGCGGCCGAGACCACCTGGAAGGTGGCGCTCGGCTACCTCGACAGCCTCTGACTCACGAGCCCTGGCTCACGAGCCCTGATTCACGCGCCCTGGCTCACGCGCCCTGATTCACGAGCCCTGACTCACGACGGCCGTCACACCGGGTCGTACGTCCGCTCCACCTTCTGCGTACCGGTGCGCGTGCGGTACGAACGGACCCAGGACGAGGTCGCGTTCGGGTCCGTGCGGTCGGAGAGCACGTAGTAGTCCATCTGCGCGCGGTCGGCGGTGATGTCCAGGACGCCGTAGCCGTGGCGGTCGGTGTCGACCCAGTGGACGTGCCGGTTGGCCGTGCGGATGATCGGCGCGGCCACCGCGGAGACGGTGCCCTCGGGGACCTTGACGATGTCGTCGAGGTTGTCGGAGGTGACCGAGGTGACGACGAACTCCGTGGCGGCGGAGGCGGACAGCGGGTAGGTACCGGCGTCGACGGGCACGTCGTTGGCCCAGGCCATGTGGATGTCGCCGGTGAGGAAAACGGTGTTGCGGATTGCGTGGGAGCGCAGGTGGGCAAGGAGTTCCCGGCGGTCGTCCGTGTAGCCGTCCCACTGGTCGGTGTTGAGGGCGATGCCCTCCTGCGGCAGCCCGAGCAGCTTGGCGAGCGGCTTGAGCAGGTCGGCGGGGAGCGAGCCCACCGAGAACGGCGAGATCATCACCGAGTTGCCGACCAGACGCCAGGTGGTGTCGGAGGCCTTGAGCCCGGCCTTCAGCCAGTCGAGCTGGACCCGGCCGGTGATCGTACGGTCCGGGTCGTCGACCGAGCCGCTGCCCGTGGACGCCTGCTGCGAGCGGAAGGACCTGAGGTCGAGCAGCGAGAGATCGGCGAGCTTGCCGAAGCGCAGCCGGCGATAGGTGGTGCCCTCGATCGCCGGGCGGACCGGCATCCACTCGAAGTAGGCCTGCTTCGCGGCGGCTTGGCGTGCCGACCAGGTGCCCTCGGCGCCCTCGGTGTGGTTGACCGCGCCGCCGGACCAGGCGTTGTCGGCGAACTCGTGGTCGTCCCAGATCGCGACGACCGGCGCCTTGTGGTGCAGGGCCTGGAGGTCCGGGTCGGTCTTGTAACGGCCGTGCCGGGTGCGGTAGTCGGCGAGGGTGAGGATCTCGTTCGCGGGGGCGTGCGGCCGTACGACCGTGCCACGGGCCGCGTACTCACCGGACTTGTACTCGTAGATGTAGTCGCCCAGGTGCAGCCAGGCGTCCAGGTCGCCGCGCGCGGCCAGGTGGCGGTACGGCGAGAAGTAGCCCGCCTCCCAGTTGGCGCAGGAGACCACGCCGAAGCGCAGGCCCGCCACACCGGCGTCGGTCGCCGGGGCGGTGCGGGTGCGGGCGACGGGCGAGTCGGTGCCGCCGGCGGAGAAGCGGAACCAGTAGTCGGTGGCCGGTTCCAGACCCCGGATGTCCGCCTTGACGGTGTGGTCGGAGGCGGCGGACGCGGTCGTGGAACCCTTGGCGACGATGGTGCCGAACGCCTTGTCCTTGGCGATTGTCCAGCTGACCTCGGTGTCCGGGCCGAGCCCGGAGCCGGGTATGGCCGTGGACGTGGGTGTCACCCGGGTCCACAGCAGAATGCCGTCGGGCAGCGGATCGCCGGAGGCGACACCGTGCAGGAAGGCCGGGGCCTCGGCGGCGGCGCGGGCGGGGAGGGCGGCCGCGAGCGGGGCGGCGAGGACGGCGGTGGCGGCCGCGGCCTTGACGACCGTACGGCGGCGCGGGGCGCGGGAGTTGACGGCGCCCGAGGAGTCGGAAGATCTGAATCGACTGGTCACGAGCGATCAGGTTACCGACCAGTACAAGCCAAGAGCGGGCGAACCGCCAAAAGTTCGCCCGCTCTTCGAGAGCTGGTCGCCCAACGCGCGTGTCAGCGCGGGCCGGTGCCCCGGTGCCCCGGTGCCCCGGTGCCGGGGCCGGTGGCTCAGGCCTTGAGCGCCGTGTCGATCGCCGTGGTGAAGTCGGCGACCGTCATCGGGGCGTTGCCGTCCGAGCCGGTCAGCGTCTTGCCGTCCATCTTGAAGGTCGGCGTGCCGGTCACACCGCTCTTGTTGAACTTCTCGGACATGGTGAGCGCCCACTTGTCGTAGGTGCCGTCCTTCACGGCCTTCTGGAACGCCGTGTTGTTCTTCAGAGCGGACACGGTGTTCGCGACCTTGATCAGGTAGTCGTCGCTCTTGAACTTGTCGTCCGTCTCGTCCGGGTGGTACTTCGTCGAGTAGAGCGCGCTCTTGTACTCGAAGAAGGCCTCGGGGCTCACGTTCAGGGCGGCGCCGAGGGCGCTGAGCGCGTTCTTGGACCCCTCGCCCGCGCCGCTGTTGGTGTCGATGAACGTGGCGCCGATGTACTGGATCTTGTACTTGCCGGCGTCGACGTCCTTCTTCACGGTCGCGCCGACGGTCTGCTCGAACTGGGCGCAGATCGGGCAGCGCGGGTCCTCGTACTCCACGAGGGTCTTCTTGGCGGTGCTCTTGCCGATGACGACCGTCGTGCCGTTCGTGCCGGTGGTGTTGGCCGGCTTGACGAGCTTGTCGTTCTTGGCCGCCTCCCAGTAGGTCGGCTTGTTGTTCTGCACCACGGCGTAGCCGATGCCGCCGGCTATCGCGAGGACGCCGACGACGGAGCAGGCGACGATGACCTGCCGCTTGACCTTGTCGCGCTTGGCCTGACGCTCGCGCTCCACGCGCAGGCGCTCACGGGCTGCCGTCTTCGCGGCCTTGCTGTTCCGCTGGCTCATATTGGTGATCTCCATGTGGGACGCGCACACGTCGTACGCGGGATACGTATGGGGGACTGCCGGTGCTCAGGTGTTGTCGCTCAGGCGGGATTGCTCACGCGAAAGCGACCGAGCAGGGCGGTCCACGCCGTCCCAGGGAGTGCACGAACAGGCGCGTACGGGCGGTGGCCGCCCGGCGCGTGGGGCGCGGCAGCCGACGGACCGGAGCGAGCCGCACGGTCACCGCGGCGACCGCGATCAGCAGGGGCCGGAAGGTGGCCCCGGCCACCGCGCACAGCAGCTGGTCCAGGGCCCGCTCGCCGCGGCGCAGCCAGGCGGCCGCGAGGAGCCCCACGCCGATGTGCGCGCCGAGCAGCAGCCAGGCGGCGGCCGGGTCGGCGTGTGCGAGGAGGGCCGCCGCGCGGTCGGGGCCGGTGCCGGTCACCCGGGCGAGCGGCGTACCGACGCTGCCGCCGCCGCACAGCACGTCGATGCCGACCGAGCGCAGCGGGCCCGCGATCGGGCCGCCCGCTCTGCCGTAACAGACGTGCTGGCCCGTGGTGAACACGGTGTCGGCGGCCAGCTCCAGTGGGATGAGCAGGGCCGCGATCGGTCCGAAGCCGCGCTCGCGGCGGCCCGCCAGGGCGTAGGCGATGACGAAGACGGCGCCCGCGATCGCGGCCACGGTGCTCAGGGGCAGTGGCATCCGGGACAGCAGCACGTGCGACGCGGTGGAGAGCGTCACGACGACTGCCGTGAACAGAGCCGCGCGAAGGGCTCTGAGCTGGGTCCCGGATATGTCCATAGCGCTGGAGAGTGTGCCACGTACTCCTGTAAGGGACCCCTAAAGGCTCCCTATGAGTTGTGCGATGCCTACAGACCCGGAATCCGACCGTTACGGAACAGGTCCACGAAGATCTGGTGGTCGCCGCGCGCGCGTGCGCCGTAGCTGTGCGCGAAGTCCACGAGGAGCTCCGCGAAGCCGTCCTCGTCGGCGGCGATCGCCGCGTCGATGGCCCGCTCCGTGGAGAACGGCACGAGCTCCGAGTGGCCGCTCTCGTCGTCCGCCGCCGCGTGCATCGTGGCCGTGGCCCGGCCCAGGTCGGCGACGACCGAGGCGATCTCCTCCGGGTCGTCGATGTCACCCCAGTCCAGGTCGACGGCGTACGGCGACACCTCGGCGACGAGCTGGCCCGCGCCGTCCAGCTCGGTCCAGCCCAGCCACGGGTCGGCGTGCGCTTGGAGGGCACGCTGCGAGATCACCGTGCGGTGGCCCTCGTGCTGGAAGTACTCGCGGATCGCGGAGTCCGTGATGTGCCGGGAGACGGCCGGGGTCTGTGCCTGCTTGATGTAGATCACCACATCGTTCTCCAGGGCGTCGCTGTTGCCCTCCAGAAGGATGTTGTACGACGGCAGTCCGGCCGAGCCGATGCCGATGCCGCGGCGGCCCACGACGTCCTTGACGCGGTACGAGTCCGGGCGGGCCAGCGACGACTCCGGCAGGGTCTCCAGGTAGCCGTCGAACGCGGCGAGCACCTTGTAGCGGGTGGCCGCGTCCAGCTCGATGGAGCCGCCGCCTGCGGCGAAGCGGCGCTCGAAGTCGCGGATCTCGGTCATCGAGTCGAGCAGCCCGAAGCGGGTCAGCGAGCGGGCGTCGCGCAGCGCGTCCAGCAGCGGGCCCTCGGCGGTGTCCAGCGTGAAGGGCGGCACCTCGTCGCTCTTGGCGCCGGTGGCGAGGGCGTGGATGCGCTCGCGGTAGGCGGCCGCGTACACCGTGACCAGCTCGCTGATCTGCTCGTCGCTGAGCGCCTTCGCGTACCCGATGAGCGCCACGGAGGCCGCGAAGCGCTTGAGGTCCCAGGTGAAGGGGCCGACGTACGCCTCGTCGAAGTCGTTCACATTGAAGATCAGGCGGCCGTTGGCGTCCATGTACGTGCCGAAGTTCTCGGCGTGCAGGTCGCCGTGGATCCACACGCGGGAGGTGCGCTCGTCCAGGTACGGGCCGCCCCGCCTCTCCTGGTCGAGGTCGTGGTAGAAGAGGCCCGCCGTGCCCCGGTAGAACGCGAAGGCGGAGGCCGCCATCTTGCGGAACTTCACGCGGAACGCGGCCGGGTCGGCGGCCAGGAGCTCGCCGAAGGCGGTGTCGAAGACGGCGAGGATCTGCTCGCCGCGTTGCTCGGCGCTGAGCTGCGGGACCGACATCGCTGGGTGCCTCCTGGTGCAGGTGGTGCATGACATGTGGGGACGGGCGTGCCGTCCGCCGGGACGGATGCTTCCGTCGACTTCCAACGGACGAAGGTACGCGGGAGTGCCCGGATTCCGTCGACGAAGGTACGCCGTGGGATCCGAGTACCCCGCATGAAGGTACGTGTGATCCTCCGCGGAGTGTCAGTCCCGCGTCATAGACTTCGACGCTGTCCCCCCAGACTGCCCGCAGCCTGTCGCCCATCGTTCTTCCTGGAGGCCGAAGCCGTGTCAAAGCCGCCGTTCACGCACCTGCACGTCCACACCCAGTACTCGCTGCTGGACGGTGCCGCGCGGCTGAAGGACATGTTCAATGCCTGCAATGAGATGGGCATGACACACATCGCCATGAGCGACCACGGCAACCTCCATGGGGCGTACGACTTCTTCCACACGGCCAAGAAGGCGGGCGTCACGCCGATCATCGGCATCGAGGCGTACGTCGCCCCGGAGTCCCGGCGCAACAAGCGGAAGATCCAGTGGGGCCAGCCGCACCAGAAGCGCGACGACGTGTCCGGTTCGGGTGGTTACACGCACAAGACGATCTGGGCGGCGAACCGGACGGGCCTGCACAACCTCTTCCGGCTCTCCTCGGACGCGTACGCCGAGGGCTGGCTGCAGAAGTGGCCGCGCATGGACAAGGAGACCATCTCCCAGTGGTCCGAGGGGCTCATCGCCTCCACCGGCTGCCCCTCCGGCGAGCTCCAGACCAGGCTGCGCCTGGGCCAGTTCGACGAGGCCCTGAAGTCGGCCGCCGAGTACCAGGACATCTTCGGCAAGGACCGGTACTTCCTGGAGCTGATGGACCACGGCATCGAGATCGAGCGCCGGGTCCGCGACGGCCTCCTGGAGATTGGCAAGAAGCTCGGCATCCCGCCCCTGGTGACGAACGACTCGCACTACACGTACGCGCACGAGGCGACCGCGCACGACGCCCTGCTGTGCATCCAGACCGGCAAGAACCTCTCCGACCCGGACCGCTTCCGCTTCGACGGCACCGGCTACTACCTGAAGTCCACGGACGAGATGTACGCCGTCGACTCCTCGGACGCCTGGCAGCAGGGCTGTGCCAACACCCTCCTGGTCGCCGAGCAGATCGACACGGCCGGCATGTTCGAGGCGAAGAACCTCATGCCGAAGTTCGACATCCCCGAGGGCTACACCGAGGTCACCTGGTTCCAGGAGGAGGTCCGCCTGGGCATGGAGCGCCGCTTCCCCGGCGGCATCCCCGAGGACCGCCAGAAGCAGGCCGAGTACGAGATGGACGTCATCATCCAGATGGGGTTCCCGGGGTACTTCCTCGTCGTCGCCGACTTCATCATGTGGGCCAAGAAGCAGGGCATCGCCGTGGGTCCGGGCCGTGGTTCGGCGGCCGGTTCGATCGTCGCCTACGCCATGGGCATCACCGACCTCGACCCGATCCCGCACGGTCTGATCTTCGAGCGGTTCCTGAACCCCGAGCGCGTCTCCATGCCCGACGTCGACATCGACTTCGACGAGCGTAGGCGCGTCGAAGTGATCAGGTACGTGACGGAGAAGTACGGCGCCGACAAGGTCGCCATGATCGGTACGTACGGCAAGATCAAGGCGAAGAACGCCATCAAGGACTCCGCGCGCGTGCTGGGCTACCCGTACGCGATGGGCGACCGCCTCACCAAGGCGATGCCCGCCGACGTCCTCGGCAAGGGCATCGACCTCAGCGGCATCACCGACTCCTCGCACCCGCGCTACAGCGAGGCCGGCGAGATCCGGGCGATGTACGAGAACGAGCCGGATGTGAAGAAGGTCATCGACACCGCCAAGGGCGTCGAGGGCCTGGTCCGGCAGATGGGCGTGCACGCCGCCGGCGTCATCATGTCCAGCGAGCCCATCGTCGACCACGCCCCGGTCTGGGTGCGGCACACGGACGGCGTGACCATCACGCAGTGGGACTACCCGCAGTGCGAGTCGCTCGGCCTGCTGAAGATGGACTTCCTCGGCCTGCGCAACCTGACGATCATGGACGACGCCGTCAAGATGGTGAAGTCCAACAAGGGCATCGACCTCGACCTGCTGGCCCTCCCGCTCGACGACCCGAAGACCTTCGAACTCCTCCAGCGCGGCGAGACCCTCGGCGTCTTCCAGTTCGACGGCGGCCCCATGCGCTCGCTGCTGCGTCTGATGAAGCCCGACAACTTCGAAGACATCTCCGCCGTCTCCGCGCTCTACCGTCCAGGCCCGATGGGCATGGACTCGCACACGAACTACGCGCTCCGCAAGAACAAGCTGCAGGAGATCACGCCGATCCACAAGGAGCTCGAAGAGCCCCTCGAAGAGGTCCTGGCGGTCACCTACGGCCTGATCGTGTACCAGGAGCAGGTGCAGAAGGCCGCCCAGATCATCGCCGGGTACTCGCTCGGTGAGGCCGACATCCTGCGCCGCGTGATGGGCAAGAAGAAGCCCGACGAGCTGGCGAAGAACTTCGTCCTCTTCCAGGAGGGCGCCCAGAAGAAGGGCTACAGCGACGAGGCCATCCAGGCCCTGTGGGACGTGCTGGTCCCCTTCGCCGGCTACGCCTTCAACAAGGCGCACTCTGCCGCGTACGGACTGGTCTCGTACTGGACCGCGTACCTGAAGGCCAACTTCCCGGCCGAGTACATGGCGGGTCTGCTCACCTCGGTCAAGGACGACAAGGACAAGTCCGCGATCTATCTGAACGAGTGCCGGCGCATGGGCATCAAGGTGCTGCCGCCGAACGTCAACGAGTCGGAGCAGAACTTCGCCGCCCAGGGCGACGACGTGATCCTCTTCGGTCTCTCCGCCGTCCGCAACGTCGGCACGAACGTCGTCGAGTCGATCATCAAGAGCCGCAAGGCCAAGGGAAAGTACGCCTCCTTCCCCGACTACCTCGACAAGGTCGAGGCGGTCGCCTGCAACAAGCGCACCACGGAGTCGCTGATCAAGGCGGGCGCGTTCGACACGATGGGGCACACCCGCAAGGGCCTCACCGCGCAGTTCGAGCCCATGATCGACAACGTGGTGGCAGTCAAGCGCAAGGAGGCCGAGGGCCAGTTCGACCTCTTCGGCGGCATGGGCGAGGAGGAGACCAGCGAGCCCGGCTTCGGCCTCGACGTGGAGTTCACCGCCGACGAGTGGGACAAGGCCTA
Source organism: Streptomyces sp. NPDC029292 (assembly GCF_055569295.1). Classification (NCBI taxonomy): domain Bacteria; kingdom Bacillati; phylum Actinomycetota; class Actinomycetes; order Kitasatosporales; family Streptomycetaceae; genus Streptomyces; species Streptomyces sp. NPDC029292. The sequence goes on along the minus strand of NZ_JBVHXR010000016.1, from coordinate 130,736 downwards.
TCTGCTCGCCCAGGAGCGGGAGATGCTCGGCCTGTACGTCTCCGACCACCCGCTCTTCGGCCTGGAGCACGTCCTGTCCGACAAGGCCGACGCGGGCATCTCCCAGCTCACCGGAGGTGAGCACGCGGACGGCGCGGTGGTCACCATCGGCGGCATCATCTCGGGCCTCCAGCGCAAGATGACCAAGCAGGGCAACGCCTGGGCGATCGCCACGGTGGAGGACCTCGCGGGCTCCATCGAGTGCATGTTCTTCCCGGCGACGTACCAGCTGGTGTCGACCCAACTCGTCGAGGACGCGGTCGTCTTCGTCAAGGGCCGCCTCGACAAGCGCGAGGACGTGCCGCGCCTGGTCGCGATGGAGCTCCAGGTCCCGGACCTGTCGAACGCGGGCACCAACGCGCCCGTGATCCTCACCATCCCGGCCCTGAAGGTCACCCCGCCCATGGTCAGCCGCCTCGGCGAGATCCTCAGCCACCACAAGGGCGAGAGCGAGGTCCGCATCAGGCTCCAGGGCCCGCGCAAGACGACGGTGCTGCGGCTCGACCGGCACCGCGTGAAGCCGGATCCGGCGCTCTTCGGTGACCTGAAGGTGCTGCTGGGCCCGTCCTGCCTGGCAGGCTGAGAAATACGGGCAGACGTACGACGCAGGAATGGGCGTACGCGAGGGGCGCATCCGCAAACGGATGCGCCCCTCGGTGTGTGCCTGGGCTTCAACAGCCCGTGCGCGTGGCCTCAGTTGTGGCCGAAGCGCTTCTGGTGCTTACGGGCAACATCCGCCGGGCTGCCCTGCGCCTGCGAAATCGGCGACTGCTGTGCCTCCGCCGAAGAACGCTGCGCCTGCTCCTGTGCACGCTCGGCCTGCGAGGAGCGGTCCTGCTGGGCGCCCTGCTTGCGGTTCTTGTTCTTGGCCATGGGGATCTGCCTCCTGAGGGGGAACTAGGGGCCAGGGCCGCGACCAGATTCACATAGGCTGGCAAGCGGCGCATTTCGGAGAATTACCGTGCGTAATAAGCCCTGTCGGAGAGTGTTCTTTCGATACGCCACGCCGAAGATCGAGTTCCGGCCGTTAACCTCCGCACGGTCGGGCAGACTCGAAGGAAGCCCGAAGCAAACCTCCCGGAAAGAGGGTGGATCGAGTGGACCGCTGCATCGTCCTGGTGGACGCCGGGTATCTGCTCGGGGCTGCTGCCAGTCTTCTCGCCGGGGATTCCTCCCGCTCCCGGATCACCGTCGACCACGCCGCCCTCATCCAGGGCCTGCGCGAGCGCGCCGAGTCCGACACGGAGCGCCCCCTGCTGCGCATCTACTGGTTCGACGGCGCCCCCGACCGAGTACCGCAGCCGGAGCACCGCAGGCTGCGCGTGATGCCGCGCGTGACGGTGCGGCTGGGCGCGCTGACCCGCAGCGACGGGCGGTGGGCGCAGAAGGGCGTCGACGCCGCCATGCACGCCGAGCTGACCGAGCTGGCGCGCAACCGGGCCTGCTCCGACGTGGTCCTGGTGACCGGCGACGGGGATCTGCTGCCGGGCATGATGGCCGCCAAGGAGCACGGCGTCGCCGTACACCTGTGGGCCGTGCAGGCCGCCGACGGTGACTACAACCAGTCCGAGGACCTGGTGGCCGAGGCCGACGAGCGCCGCGTCCTCGACCGGGCGTGGATCACCAAGGCCGTACGCGCCAAGGAGCTGGGCGGGATCTGCGCGCCGTCGCCCGTGCCGCGCCCCGAGATCGCCGCGATCCTCTCCGCGCCGCTGCCCGACTCGGCGCTCGCCGCCGCGGCCGAGCGGCCCGCGCCCGACGCGGAGCACGGTTCGGCGGCCGAGTCGCCGAACGGCACCGAGGAGCGGGTGCCCGCCCCCAAGGGCGTCCCCACGCCCAAGGACCTGGCCGCGCTGCGCGGGCCCGGCACACAGGCCGCCCAGCACCCCGCCAGCGCCACTCTGCGCTGGTCGTCCGACAAGGGGTGGATCGAGCGGCCGGGCGGCGCCACGGAGCCCGCTGAGGCCGCCGCGCTGCCCACGCTCGCCCAGCTCACCTCCGCGGAGCAGCGGTGGGCCGACCGCGAGGAGGACATCACCACGGTCGGCGGAGATCCGTACGAGGTGGGTCAGGTCTTCGCGCGCCGCTGGATGGAGCGGCTCACCGACCAGACCCATCTGCAGAAGCTGTCCACGATGTACCCGCGGATTCCGCACCGGGTGGACGGGGAACTGCTGCGCTACGCCGCCCGTTTCGGGCTGCTCGCGCACAAGGACGACCAGATCGACGAGCACGACCGGTACGCGATCCGGGCGGGCTTCTGGCGCGAGATCGACGTGCGTACGGCGGCGGAACACGCCCCTGCGGGGGAGTGAGCGACGGCCCCGGGCTCATAACGGGGCATCGGACCCCGTAGTCTCGTCCTTCGTGAGCACGCGCACGGCACAGACGGTCCGCAACGGACACAGGGGCGATGTCGTGTGCGCCGTGCGGGGGCTCAGCAAGACCTATCCGGCCGTGCGGGGACGCCGCGGCACCCCCGCCACGCCCGAGGTACGGGCCACCGACGGGGTACGTCTGGACATTCGGGGCGGCGAGATCTTCGGGCTGCTCGGACCGAACGGCGCCGGCAAGTCGACCCTGGTACGCCAGCTGACCGGGCTGATGCGCCCCGACAGCGGCAGCGTCGAGATCCTCGGGCACGACATCGTGCGCCACCCCGAGCGGGCGGCGCGGATCCTCGCGTACCTCGGTCAGGAGTCCACCGCCCTCGACGAGCTGACCGTGTCGCTCGCGGCGGAGACGACCGGGCGGCTGCGCGGGCTCGAGCTCCGCCGGGCGCGGGCCGAGCGGGACGCCGTACTCGACGAACTGGGCCTCACACCGCTCGCCTCCCGCCCCCTGAAGAAGCTGTCCGGCGGGCAGCGCAGGCTCGCCTGCTTCGCCGCCGCCCTGGTGGGGGAGCGCCCCCTGCTGGTCCTCGACGAGCCGACCACCGGCATGGACCCCCTCGCCCGCCGCGCCGTCTGGGCCGCCGTCGACCGGCGCCGGGCCGAGCGCGGCACGACCGTCCTGCTGGTCACCCACAACGTCATCGAGGCCGAGACCGTCCTCGACCGGGTCGCCGTACTCGACCGGGGCCGCGTCATCGCCTGTGACACCCCGGCCGGGCTCAAGGAGCGCGTCGCGGGCGAGGTGCGGGTCGAACTCGTCTGGCGCGAGCACGCCCCGCTGCACGTCCCCGAGGTCGCCGCGCTGCGCGCCCGCGCCATCGAGTCGGGCCGCCGCTGGACCCTGCGGCTCGCCCCCGAGGAGGCCCGCGCGGCGGTCGCCACGGTCACCGGCGGCGCCGCCTTCGCCGCCCTCGACGACTTCACGCTGGCCACCCCGAGCCTGGAGGACGTCTACCTGGCACTCGGGGGCAATGCGCAGGGGCTGGTGAAGGCGTGAGTACCTGGAGCCCGGAATCCGTACGGGACTCCGTACGCGGGGAATGGGCCGCGGTGGGTGTACGGAACCCGCGAACGGCCGTAGGCGCCTGGAACAGGACGGCTGCCGGAGTGAAGGGGAGCAGCTCGACGTGAGTGTCGTACCCGCTGGAGTTCTGCCGGGCAGTGCGCTGCCCGTGGCCGAGGATGCCGGCGAGGCCGTGGAACTGGGGCCGCGCGCGCGGCTGTGGCCGTCGCTGGCCGCCGTGTACCGGGCGCAGCTCTCCCGGGCGCGTGTCGCGCGGATCCCGCTGCTGTTCGTGGCCACCTTCCAGTCCGTCGGCATCATGATCATGATGCGCGGCGTGGTGGACGGCGGGGGCGAGGCGCGGGCCGTGGTGGCCGGGTCGTCGGTGCTGGTGGTGGCCTTCGTCGCGCTCAATCTCCTCGCGCAGTACTTCGGGCAGCTGCGCGCCGACGGCGGGCTCGACCACTACGCGACGCTGCCCGTCCCGCCGGCCGCCGTCGTGCTCGGCGCCGCGGGCGCGTACGCGTCCTTCACCGTGCCCGGGACCGTCGCCACCGCCGTCTTCGGCTGTGTGCTCTTCGGGCTGCCGATGGCCCACCTGTGGGTGCTCGCCGCGGTGATCCCGCTCGCGGGGGCCGCGCTCGCCGGGCTCGGGGCCGCGTTCGGGCTGCTCGCGCCGCGGCCCGAACTCGCCACGCTGCTGGGGCAGCTGGGGATGTCGGCGGCGCTGCTGCTCGGGGTGCTGCCGCCGGACAGGCTGCCGACGGTCGTGCAGTACGGCCGTGATCTGCTGCCCTCGACGTACGGTGTCGAGGCCTTCGCCCGGACCTTCGGGGCGCATCCCGACTGGGCCGCCGTCCTCGGTGACCTGGCCGTCTGCGCCGGTGTCGGGGTGGCCTCGCTGGCCGTCGCGACCTGGGCGTACCGCCGGGCGGCCGTCCGGTGACGCGGCTGACAGACGGGCCTGGCACGATGTCAGGGTGACCGCTCCGCTGACTCCGCCTCCGCCGCCGCATCAACAGCCCTCGCACAACGCCTGGCAGGCTCCGCCTGTCGGTGGCGTCGCGGGGCCGGCCGCGTATGAAGCCGCGTATGAACAGGACGGCCCCGGGATGAAGACCGAAGTGCGGGAGGCCGCCGTGATCACGGTGGCGGTGGCGGTCATGGGAGCGCTGCTCGGGGTGCTGTGGTGGTGGCTGGCGCCGCATGTGCCGCTGATCGCCGACGACACCGCGGTCTATCTGAAGGACACCGAGGGCGAGCAGGCGATCGGGGTCGACGGAACGTTCACTCTGCTTGCGCTGGGCTTCGGTGCGGTGAGTGCGCTGGGCGTCTTTCTGTGGCGGCGGCGTGGGGGTGTGCCGCTGGTGATCGCGCTCGCGGTGGGAGGTCTGCTCGGGTCGCTGCTCGCCTGGCGGATCGGGATCTGGCTCGGGCCCACGCAGAACGTGATCGCGCATGCCAAGGCTGTGGGCAAGGGGGTTACCTTCTCCGCGCCGTTGAAGCTCGGGGCGAGGGGGGCGCTGCTGGCGTGGTCCGTGGCGGGGCTGGTGGTCCACCTCGGCCTCACGGCCCTGTTCGGGCCGCGTGACCCCGATCCGTACCAGAGCCCGTACGTGGCGCCTGCGCCCCCTGCGCCTCCGGTGGGTTAGGCCCAGGTCCGGTGGGGGCGCGCAAGCGTTTTTCGCCCCCGCCGCCCCTACCCTCCCCGTCCCTGGGGGCTCCGCCTCCAGACCCCCGTTTCGGCCTGAACGGCCTCGTCCTCAAACTCCCCCACTCTCGGCTTCTCCCCCACTCTCGACTTCGCTCGAGCGGGGGGACCCCCATGAGCGGGGGCCCCCACGACGGGCTGAAGAACTCAAGCCGGACGGCGTCCATGGTTCGAGCGGCCCTTCTTGATGCGCCACTTGCGCTTTCGCGTTTTCTTCGACATGTCCCTCGTACTTAACCGAGGACGGGGCGTACGTCGAGGGGTCACGCACGGGCGACGGGCGCGGAGACGGCGTCCGTGAGCTTCGCCAAGTCGTCGGGGGCGAGTTCCACCTCCAGGCCCCGGCGGCCGGCCGAGACGCAGATCGTGGCGTGGGCCGCGGCCGACGCGTCCAGGACCGTACGGAGCTTCTTGCGCTGGCCCAGCGGGGAGATGCCGCCGCGGACGTAGCCCGTGGTGCGCTCGGCCGCTGCCGGGTCCGCCATGGCCGCTCGCTTGCCGCCCACCGCCGTGGCCAGGGCCTTGAGGTCCAGGGAGCCCGCGACCGGGACGACCGCGACGACGAGGGAGCCGTCCACGTCGGCCACCAGGGTCTTGAAGACCCGGTCCGGCGACACGCCCATCGCCTCGGCGGCCTCGTCCCCGTAGGAGGGATGCGCGGGGTCGTGCTCGTACGCGTGGAGGGTGAAGTCCACGCCCGCGGCCGCCAGGGCCACCGTCGCGGGAGTGCCGCCCGCCTGCTTCTTCGCCTTCTTCGCCAAGGTGCCGATGCCTTACATCAGTTGAGACTCGTCGGGCCGCGCGTCAGGTCCGACGCCGGCAACGACGGCAGATTACGGATGATCGCGGTCTCCGCGCGCAGGAGTTTCAGCTCCGCGCGCAGGCGCGAGGCGGTGTCAGGGGCTTGCAGCAGCTGCTGCTTCGCCGGGATGTCCAGCATCACGGCGGCCGCGACGAGGTAGGAGACCACCGAGGGCTCGTCGGGGAGATCGGCGCCGGTGGAGAGGGAGCGTTCACGGGCGCCCGCGAGCCTCTTCTGGTACTGCCGGAAGGCGCGCAGGACGCCCTCGGCGAGCGCACCGGCCTCCTCGCCCGGCTCCTCGGGCAGCTCCTCCAGCTCGGCCGTCAGGAACGCGCCCGAGGCGTCCACGGACACCAGCCGCACGCGCGTCGTCCCGGTCGCCAGCATCTCGAAGCTGCCGTCGGCGCGCTCCCGGATGGTCGCCGCGTCCGCGATGCAGCCCACCTCGTGGAACGCCTTGGCCGGGTCGTCGCCGAAGCCGGCGGCGGGCCCGCGCTCGGGCACGGCGGTCTGGTCCGGCATGCCGGGCGCGGTGGGCGCGACCTCGTGGCCGTCGCGGATGGCGACGACGGCGAACCGGCGCGGTTCGTCCTCGGGGGTCTTCAGCAGCTCGCGCATCATGGCGCGATAGCGCTCCTCGAAGATGTTCAGAGGAAGCACGAGCCCCGGGAACAACACCGAGTTCAGGGGGAAGAGCGGGAGCCGCACGGTGGTCACGACGGGAAAGCCTAATGGTCGCCGGGGCGGGCACGTCCGTCGTGCCCACTTCGTGGATGCGGGGAAGGGCTCTGCGGGCGCAGGGCGAGGCCCGCGGCGACCTCCAGACGGACGCCGTCACGCAGCTCCAGGAACTGGCCGAGCGGGTCGTCCGACACCCGGTCCCAGGGGAACGACGTGGCGTACGGGCCGATCAGCCGGAGCTGCTCCAGGGCGTCCGTCCAGCGCTCCAGCCTGACCAGGACGTAGGTCAGGAGGTTGCGGACCTCCGCGGGCCACGGGTCGGCGGCGGCGTACGTCGCGGAGACCGCGATCGCGAGGTCGGCCGCGGCGTCGAGGCGCTCGCGCGGCACCGCCGCCGCGCCGCCCTCGGCCAGATACGTGAAGGCCGCGCGCACCGGCAGCGCCTGCACCAGGGAGCTCGGCAGCGCGTCCTGCGCCGCCCGCTCGGCGAAGTCGAAGCACTCGTGGTGCGAGCACATGGCGGTCCGGGGAGCGTCCCCCCGGAAGGCGCAGCAGGCGGCCGACAGGTACTGCAGGGCGGCCACGTGGCAGCCGTAGTGGTGCGGTGAGCGCCGTACGGCCTCGCCCCACAGCTTCTCGAACTCGGCGTGCCCGACGTCGGTGCCCCGGGCGTGGTCGAGCGCGATCCGCCACGGCACCGGATCGCGCGGGTCGCCCTCGGCGGCGGCGCTGATCAGCGGGCCGACCTGGCGCAGCAGCTCGGCGCGGGCGGGCGACTCCCAGCAGCGGCCCACCGCCAGCTCGGCCTGGACCAGCAGCGCGTCCGGGTCGTGCGGGCATGCGCTCAGCCAGTCCCGGAGCCACTCGTCGCGGGAGCGGGCGAAGAGCGCGAGGCGCATCACGTACCGGTCGCGGTTCTCCCACTCGGCGGCCTCGCGCGTGGTGGCGAGCAGCTTGGCCGCCGGGTCGTACTCGCCGCGGCCCGCCGCGACGAGCGCGGGGCCGAGCTGCTCGTCCGGCGCGTCGAGGAGTACCTCGTCGTCGGCGGGCAGTCCGTCGGCGAGGCGCGAGGTGTTCCTGATCATCCGGGCCGTACGGATGAGGGCGCGCAGCAGTGCCATGGTGAGGACCATTGAAAGCCGCAGGTCGGAGCTGTGCCAGGGGTGCGCGGTGACGCTTTCGTAACCGTCGATTGGTTGTATGTCCGACGGTCAAGGACCGGTAAAAGGTGAGTGTTGTTCAACTGTTCGAGGCCTGTGGGAGGCCTGTAGGTCAGCTGCGCCGCAGCAGTCGTGTCGCCCCCGCCGCCACCGCCGTCGCCAGGATCCAGCCGAGGATGATCACCGCCGCGGCCAGCCACTGCCAGCCGCCGCGCAGCTGCCAGAAGCCGACCTGGCCGAGGTCGATCACCGGCAGCAGCAGGTCCAGGGCGAACAGCGAGGCGTTCCACGGCGGATGCTCGCCGCCGTTGATCGGCGGGTGGCCGGCGTGCGAGAAGGCGATCGACGCCGCCGCCCACAGCACCGCCATCCACAGGGCGGCCCGTCCGGGCCGGTACCCGTAGGCGACCGTCCAGTCCTGCGCGTACCCCCACAGCTTGGCCGCGAGCGGCAGGGTCTCGCGGCGGCGGCGCTGCTTGGCGAGCAGCACCTCGCGCGCGTCCTCGTCCTCGCCCGAGTTGCGCAGCACGGTGGCCAGCCGCTCGTACGGCTCCGGGTTGTACTCGGGGGTCGCCGCGGCCACCCACTCCAGCCGCCGGGTCAGCGGGAAAGCTCCCTGCGGCACGAGGCTCTCGTAGCCGAAGCCGCCCATGTGGAGACTGCCGGGCCCCGGCCAGCTGTCCGCCCGGTCGATCAGATTGACCACCCGCGCGCCCGACAGCACGACCTTGCCGCGCGCGGGGCGCTCCCCGAGGAAGCGCAGCTCCGGCGTCTGGACCCGGCGCAGCGACAGCTCCTGGTCGTCGTCGAAGGTGAAGCGGGCCCGCTCGAAGTCGACCGCGTCCCCGAACCGCCCGTCGTCGAGCCGGATCCCGCCCTCGCACTCGAACCGCTGCACCAGCGTGCCGTGCGCCGGGGTGGTGCCGCTGGTCAGCAGCGGATTGCCGAGGCCCGCGGGGGTCAGGTACAGCGTGCGGTTGACGGTGAGCTGGGGGGCGTTCAGGGCCAGGCGCGTGTACGGGTTGGTCAGCTTGCTGCCGCGCAGGCTGAGCGAGACGCCGACGGTGGCGCCGCGCAGGCTCAGTTCACCGTGCGACTCCAGCATCTCGGCCTGGAGGTCCTGTCCGACGGTCATGCCGTCGCCGGTGAGCGAGCGCCCGCGCCGGTCGCGGTAGACCACGGCCTGGTTGAGCAGCAGGTCCGTGCCGATGTGCGCGTCGGTGAGGCGTACGCCGTTGTGGAAGCGGCAGCGCGGCAGATGCAGGTCGCCCTCGGTGTGCACCCGGGCCGCCTCGAGCCGCGGCACCGAGCAGTTGACCAGACGTGCGGTCGTGAACCGGGCCTCCGGCAGCAGGATCTCCTTCTCGAACCGGCAGCCCTTCAGCTCGACGTACGGCGTGACGGTGCCGCCCGCGAGATCGAGCACGTCGGTGATCTGCACGCCGGTCAGCTTCAGGGAAGCGACGCGGCCCTGGAGCGCGGGAGGCCCGTCGAGCAGCAGCCACGCCACGATCCGGGCCCGGACGCTGCGGTCGGTTCCCCAGGGGTGGCCGCCGTGCGGATCGTCCACGGTCGCGTCCCCGCTCCGCAGGTCGTACACGCTGCCGTTGCGGAAGGCCTGCCACATCCCGGCCTCGGCGGCGGTCAGATCGTCCGGCAGGTCCCCGGTGCGGATGCCGGCACCCTCGGTCACGGCACTTCCCTTCCTCCCCAGCTACTCGCGGGTTTCGTACAACCGTCCAATGCCCGCTGTGTGACGGCCCGAACGCTACTGGTGACGAGGATCTTCCGGGGAACCGAAGGTGGCTTGTATCCGCCACCGACCGGAACCGACCCGGGCGTTGTATCAGCCATTGATACAGGCGTCCGGCGTCTTATCGCCGTCTGAGAGAATTGAGCACGTGATCTCCCGAATCGATCTGCGCGGCGACGCCCTCCCTGAGGGCTCCGCCCTGCGCGACCTGCTGCCCCGAGCCGACTTCGATGTTCAGGCCGCCCTGGAGAAGGTGCGTCCGATCTGCGAGGCCGTGCATCATCGCGGCGACGCGGCGCTGATCGACTACGCGGAGAAGTTCGACGGGGTCCAGCTGGAGTCCGTACGGGTCCCGGCCCAGGCGCTCACCGACGCCCTGGAGCAGCTCGACCCGGCCGTGCGCGCGGCCCTGGAGGAGTCCATCCGCCGCGCCCGCCTGGTCCACCGCGAGCAGCGCCGTACGACGCACACCACCCAGGTCGTGCCCGGCGGCTCGGTCACCGAGAAGTGGGTGCCGGTCGAGCGCGTCGGTCTGTACGCGCCGGGCGGACGCTCCGTCTACCCGTCCTCCGTGATCATGAACGTGGTCCCGGCCCAGGAAGCCGGGGTCGGGTCCATTGCGCTTGCTTCCCCGGCCCAGGCCGAGTTCGGCGGGCTGCCGCACCCGACGATCCTCGCCGCCTGCGCCCTGCTCGGCATCGACGAGGTCTACGCGGCCGGCGGTGCGACGGCCGTCGCGATGTTCGCGTACGGCACCGAGTCCTGCCCGCCCGCCAACATGGTCACCGGTCCCGGAAACATCTGGGTCGCGGCCGCCAAGCGGTACTTCGCGGGCAAGATCGGCATCGACGCCGAGGCCGGTCCCACCGAGATCGCGATCCTCGCGGACGAGACCGCCGACCCGGCGCACGTCGCCTCCGACCTGATCAGCCAGGCCGAGCACGACCCGCTGGCCGCCGCCGTCCTCGTCACGGACTCGGTGGCGCTGGCCGACGCGGTCGAGAAGGAGCTGGAGCCCCAGGTCGCCGCCAGCAAGCACATCGACGACCGGATCACTCCCGCCCTCAGCGGCAGGCAGTCCGCGATCGTGCTGGTCGACGGCGTCGACGAGGGCCTGCGGGTGGTCGACGCGTACGGCGCCGAGCACCTGGAGATCCAGACGGCCGAGGCCGCTCAGGTCGCCGACCGGGTGAAGAACGCGGGCGCGATCTTCGTCGGCCCCTGGGCGCCCGTCTCCCTCGGTGACTACTGCGCGGGCTCCAACCACGTGCTGCCGACCGGCGGTTGCGCCTGCCACTCCTCTGGACTGAGTGTCCAGTCGTTCCTGCGCGGCATCCACATCGTGGACTACACGCGCGATGCCCTCGCCGAGGTGGCGCACCACGTGGTGACGCTCGCGGAGGCGGAGGACCTGCCCGCGCACGGCGCGGCGATCAAGGCCCGGTTCGGTTGGAAGGTGCCCGAGAGCAAGTGACTGGTATCGATGATCTCCCCGTACGGGACGAGCTGCGCGGCAAGTCCCCCTACGGCGCGCCCCAGTTGGACGTCCCCGTACGCCTGAACACCAACGAGAACCCGTACCCGCTGCCCGAGCCGCTCGTCGAGCGGATCGCCGAGCGGGTGCGCGAGGCCGCCCGCGACCTCAACCGCTACCCCGACCGGGACGCGGTGGAGCTGCGCACCGAGCTCGCCAAGTACCTGACGAAGACCGGCGGGCACCGGGTCGGCCTCGAGAACGTCTGGGCGGCGAACGGCTCCAACGAGGTCATCCAGCAGCTGCTGCAGACCTTCGGCGGACCCGGCCGTACGGCGATCGGCTTCGAGCCGTCGTACTCGATGCACGCGCTCATCGCGCGCGGCACGGGCACGGGCTGGATCTCCGGTCCGCGCAACGAGGACTTCACGATCGACCTCGCCGCCGCCGAGCAGGCCATCGCCGAGAACCGGCCGGACGTCGTCTTCATCACGACCCCCAACAACCCCACGGGCAACGCGGTGCCGCCCGAGACGGTCCTCGCGCTGTACGAGGCCGCACAGGCGGCGAAGCCGTCGATGGTGATCGTGGACGAGGCGTACATCGAGTTCAGCCACGGCGACTCGCTGCTGCCGCTGATCGAAGATCGGCCGAATCTCGTCGTTTCGCGGACGATGTCGAAGGCCTTCGGGGCGGCGGGCCTGCGCCTCGGCTATCTCGCCGCGCACCCGGCGGTCGTCGACGCGGTCCAGCTCGTACGGCTGCCGTACCACCTGTCGGCCATCACGCAGGCCACGGCGCTGGCCGCTCTGGAGCACACCGACACACTGCTGGGGTACGTGGAGCAGCTGAAGGCCGAGCGGGACCGGCTGGTCGCCGAGCTGCGCGCGATCGGCTTCGACGTGACCCAGTCGGACGCCAACTTCGTGCAGTTCGGCCGGTTCGCCGATGCGCAGGAGGCCTGGCAGAAGATCCTCGACCAGGGAGTCCTGGTGCGGAACAACGGCGTACCGGGATGGCTGCGGGTCAGCGCCGGAACCCCCGAAGAGAACGACGCGTTCCTCGATGCGGCACGCACGCTTCTCAAAGAACCCGCCAAGAAAGACCACGAACAGGAGCAGAACGCATGAGCCGCGTCGGCCGCGTTGAGCGCACCACCAAAGAGACCTCGGTGCTCGTCGAGATCAACCTCGACGGTACCGGCAAGGTCGATGTGTCGACAGGCGTCGGCTTCTACGACCACATGCTCGACCAGCTCGGCCGGCACGGTCTGTTCGACCTGACCGTGAAGACCGAGGGCGACCTGCACATCGACTCGCACCACACCATCGAGGACACAGCCCTCGCGCTGGGCGCCGCCTTCAAGCAGGCGCTCGGCGACAAGGTGGGGATTTATCGATTCGGGAACTGCACGGTTCCGCTGGACGAGTCGCTCGCCCAGGTGACCGTCGACCTGTCGGGCCGCCCCTACCTCGTGCACACCGAGCCCGAGAAGATGGCGCCGATGATCGGCGAGTACGACACGACGATGACCCGGCACATCCTGGAGTCCTTCGTCGCCCAGGCCCAGATCGCGCTGCACGTGCACGTGCCCTACGGGCGCAACGCGCACCACATCGTGGAGTGCCAGTTCAAGGCGCTGGCCCGCGCGCTCCGCTACGCCTCCGAGCGCGACCCGCGCGCGGCCGGCATCCTCCCCTCCACGAAGGGCGCGCTGTGACCGGCCTGTCTAGCATCCTGATCGTCGTCGGACTCTTCCTCCTCGGCGGCATCTACTCCTTCGTCAAGCAGGAGATGCCCAAGAGCCTCATCGTGCTGCTCTCCATCGGAGCCGCGATGTGTCTCGTCGCGGGCGTCATGAGGCTGGAGGTGTGGAATTGAGCACCCCTAAGAAGGTCGTGGTGTTCGACTACGGCTTCGGGAACGTGCGGTCTGCCGAGCGTGCTCTCGCGCGCGTGGGGGCCGACGTCGAGATAACGCGCGACTTCGACACGGCCATGAACGCGGACGGGCTGCTGGTGCCCGGCGTCGGCGCCTTCGCCGCCTGCATGAAGGGCCTGAAGGAGGCGCGCGGCGACTGGATCGTCGGCCGTCGCCTGTCCGGTGGCCGCCCGGTGATGGGCATCTGCGTCGGTATGCAGATCCTCTTCGCGCGCGGCATCGAGCACGACGTGGAGACCGAGGGCCTCGACGAGTGGCCCGGCACGGTCGAGCCGCTGCAGGCCGACATCGTGCCCCACATGGGCTGGAACACGGTCGAGGCGCCCGCGGGCTCGCGGCTCTTCGCGGGGCTCGACGCCGACGCGCGCTACTACTTCGTCCACTCCTACGCCGTCCACGACTGGTCCCTGGAGGTCGGGAACCCGGCGCTGCGCGCCCCCCTGGTGACCTGGTCCACGCACGGCAAGCCCTTCGTGGCGGCCGTCGAGAACGGCCCCCTGTGGGCCACCCAGTTCCACCCCGAGAAGTCCGGCGACGCCGGAGCCCAGCTCCTCACCAACTGGATCGGAACACTGTGAGCAAGCTCGAACTCCTCCCCGCCGTCGACGTCCGCGACGGCCAAGCCGTCCGCCTCGTGCACGGCGAGTCCGGTACGGAGACCTCGTACGGCTCGCCGCTGGAAGCCGCCCTCGCCTGGCAGCGGTCCGGTGCCGAGTGGCTGCACCTCGTCGACCTGGACGCCGCGTTCGGCACCGGCGACAACCGTGCGCTGATCTCCGAGGTCACCAAGGCGATGGACATCAAGGTGGAGCTGTCCGGCGGCATCCGCGACGACGACACGCTCGCCGCGGCCCTCGCCACTGGCTGCACCCGGGTGAACCTCGGCACCGCCGCTCTGGAGACCCCGGACTGGGTCGCCAAGGTCATCGCCGAGCACGGCGACAAGATCGCGGTCGGCCTCGACGTACGCGGTACGACCCTCCGGGGCCGCGGCTGGACCCGTGACGGCGGCGACCTCTACGAGACGCTGGAGCGCCTCAACTCCGAGGGCTGCGCCCGGTATGTGGTCACCGACATCGCCAAGGACGGCACCCTCCAGGGGCCGAACCTGGAGCTGCTGCGCAATGTGTGCGCGGCGACCGACCGCCCGGTGGTCGCTTCGGGCGGGGTCTCCTCCCTGGACGATCTGCGGGCGATCGCCGAGCTCGTACCCCTCGGTGTCGAGGGCTCGATCGTCGGGAAGGCCCTGTACGCGAAGGCGTTCACCCTGGAAGAGGCCCTGGAGGCTACATCTTGAAAACGGGCACAGTGTCATGACCGATGCCGTACGGCGTGTGCAGAGCGGAAGTCCCTGGGAAGAGTCCTTCGGTTACGCACGCGCCGTCGCGGCCGGCGACCGCGTCCTGGTGGCGGGCACGACGTCCTTCAAGGGCAGCGTGCTGTACGGGGAGGGCGACCCGTACGAGCAGGCGATGGTGGCCTTCGCCAGTGCGATCGAGGCGATCGGCGAGTTCGGGCTCGGTATCGAGTCGGTGCTCCGGACCCGCATGTACCTGACCCACTTGCGTGACGTCGACGAGGTGGGCCGGGCCCACAAGGAGCTGTTCGACTCCGTGCGCCCGGCCTCGACCCTGCTGGTCGTGGACGGCTTCGTCGATCCGCGCATCCTGGTCGAAGTGGAACTAGAAGCATTCAGAGGAGCCGTGGATTCATGACCCTGGCGGTCCGAGTCATCCCCTGCCTGGACGTGGACAACGGCCGGGTCGTCAAGGGCGTCAACTTCCAGAACCTGCGCGACGCGGGCGACCCCGTCGAGATGGCCAAGGTGTACGACGCCGAGGGCGCCGACGAGCTGACGTTCCTGGACATCACGGCGTCCTCCGGCAACCGCGAGACCACCTACGACGTGGTGCGCCGCACCGCCGAGCAGGTCTTCATCCCGCTGACCGTCGGCGGCGGCGTACGCACCGCCGAGGACGTCGACAAGCTGCTGCGGGCGGGAGCGGACAAGGTCGGGGTCAACACGGCCGCGATCGCCCGGCCCGATCTCATCCGTGAGATCGCGGAGCGGTTCGGGCGGCAGGTGCTGGTGCTGTCGGTGGACGCGCGCAGGACGGAGAGCGGGTCCTTCGAGGTGACGACCCACGGCGGCCGCAAGGGCAGCGGCATCGACGCCGTCGAGTGGGCGCACCGGGCCGCCGAGCTGGGCGCGGGGGAGATCCTGCTCAACTCGATGGACGCGGACGGCACGAAGGACGGGTACGACATCGAGATGATCGAGGCCGTACGCAAGCACGTCACCGTCCCGCTCATCGCGAGCGGCGGCGCGGGGCGGCTCGCCGACTTCCCGCCCGCCATCGCCGCGGGCGCCGACGCCGTACTCGCCGCGTCCGTCTTCCACTTCGGGGATCTGCGGATCGGCGAGGTGAAGGAGACGTTGCGGGCGGCGGGGCACCCGGTGCGCTGAGGTTCCGCGTCAGGCCTCTGAGCCCCGGTCACTGGGTGGCCGGGGCTCAATTGTGAGCAGATGTGAAAGAGAAGTTGCGCAATTTTAGTTGCGCAACTTCTCTTTCGCATCTAGGGTCTGGAGTCATGGCCGAGAAGGAGAAGCGCAGCATCACGGATCTGGGCACGCTCAAGGCACTCGCCCACCCGCTGCGGATGAAGCTGTACCGGGCGCTGTTCGTGACCGAGGCGGCGACCGCCTCGCAGCTCGGTGAGCTGGTCGACGAGGCCCCCTCGCTGGTCAGTTACCACCTGCGCAAGCTCGCCGAAAACGGGCTGATCGAGGAGAGCGAGCCGCGTAGCGAGGACGGGCGGGAGCGCTGGTGGCAGCCCGCCTCCGAGGGCGTGAGCATCCGCGACAAGGACTTCCGGGACGCGCCGGAGAAGGTGGCGGCACACCTGGCGGCCTCCCGGCTCTTCCAGGAGCAGCGCAGCGAGCTCTACCGCACCTACCTCGACGAACGCGCCCACTGGGGCGCCGAGTGGAACGAGGCCGCCCTCGGCTCCGAGGCCCTGCTGCGGCTGACGGCCTCCGAACTGGCCGACCTGAAGAAGGACATGCACGACCTGCTCAAGAAGTACGACGAGGAAGGGCGCGCCCGCGAGGCCGCCGGCGAGACCGAAGGGCGCGAAAACGTCGCGCTGCACGTGTACGGCTTCCCGTTCCGCCCCTGAGAGGACGCGCTCCGTGACCACGACTGTCATACCCCCGGCGCCGGTCGCCACCGGGAAGCCCGCCCACCGCGACGGCAACGTCCTGCGCTGGCTCGGCGCCTACACCTCGTCGATGATCGGCGACAACGTCTACTACATCGCGTTGTCCTGGGCGGCCGTCCAGGCCGGCACGCCCTCGCAGGCCGGCCTCGTCATGACCGCGAGCGCCGTGCCGCGTGCCCTGCTGATGCTGGGCGGGGGCGTGGTCGCCGACCGGTTCGGGCCGCGCAAGGTCGTCATCGGCAGCGACGCCGTGCGCTGCGTGGCCGTCCTCGCGGTGGCCGCGCTGCTGTTCGCGGCCAGCCCCGGGCTGTGGCTGCTGGCCCTGCTCGCCATCGTCTTCGGCACCGTCGACGCCGTCTTCATGCCCGCCGTGGGCGCCCTCCCGGCCCGCGTCACCGGCCGCGACCAGCTCGCCCGCGTGCAGGGCATGCGCGGCCTCGCGATCCGTTTCGCCAACGTGGCGGGCGCACCGCTCGGCGGCCTCGGCGTCGCCCTCGGCGGCGCGGCCACGGCGTTCGGGCTCGCCGGGATGCTGATCGCCGTGTCGGTGCCACTGCTGATCTCCGTACGGATATCGGATCTGCCGGTGGGTGAGGGGCGCGGCGCGGACGGTCTGGACGGTCTGGACGGCGTGGACGGCATGGGCCAACTGGGCGGGACGGGGGCTGCGGTCGACGCGGGTGGTGTGGGCGGTGCGGCCGACACGGGCGGTGCGGGCTCGGTGGTCGGTGTGGATGCTGTGGGTGGTGGCGACGCGGGCGGCGCGGTGGGTGCGGGCCCGGCGGTCGGCGTGGACGCTGAGAGAGTCGGGGGCGGCGAGGGGCCTGCGGGTGTCGCGGCCGACAGTGGCAGTGGGGGTTCGGCGCCCGGCGTGAAGGGTGCAGGCGGTGGGGGTTCGGCGCCCGGTGCGGACGTCGCCGGGGTCGCGGGTCGTAAGGGGCCGGCCGGAGGCGCGCAGGCCCGGTCGGGTGCGGCGCCTGCCTGGCGGGATCTCCGGGACGGTCTGCGCTACATCCGGCGTCACCGCGTCCTCGCTCCGCTGATCGCCGCCATCGCGCTCGGCGACCTCGGCTTCGTCGGGCCGCTGAACGTGGGACTGACCCTGCTGGCCGACCAGCGCGGATGGGGCGCGTCCGGCATGGGTCTGGTGCTCGCCGGGTTCGGGACCGGCGCGGGAGCCGCCGCGCTGCTGCTGACCGTGCGGGGGCGTCTGCCGCACGCCGGGCACCTGGCCGCGACGGCGATCCTGGCGGGCTCCGTCGCGATCGGCGCGCTCGCCTACGTACCCAGTGTTGCCGCGGCCGTCGGTGTCGCCCTGCTCATCGGGCTGCTCGCGGGGCTCAGCGGCGCCCTGTGCGGGGCGCTGCTGCAGACCCAGGCGGACCCCGCCTACCTGGGCCGGGTCAGCGCCGTCTCCGGCATCGTCAGCCTCGGGCTCGCCCCGCTCAGCATGCCGCTGACCGCCGCCGCGATCGGCTGGTGGGGCACCGGCCCCGTCTTCGTCACCAGCGCCACGGTCTGCGGCCTCGGCGGAGTCCTCGCACTGAGCGTCCGCGACCTGCGCCGCGCCGAACTGCCGAAGTAGCGGTCAGAAGCAACGGCCAGAAGCAACGGTCAGAGGCGGCGGTCAGAGCCCGAGCTGCTGCGCCCCATGGAGCTTCGCGATCGCGTCCTCGTCGCCGTCCAGCTCGACCCGCGCCGAGCTCTGCCGCCCGAACGCGAACATCAGGAGCTCCGAGGGCGCGCCGGTCACCGTCACGACCGGCGTGCCCTTGTGCATGACCACCGTCTGGCCGTCCGGGCGGCGCAGCACCACCCCGGTCGGGGCGCCGCGGCCCATCAGCCGGGCCGTGCGCTCCAGACGCGACCACAGGGCGTCCTGGAAGACCGTGTCCAGCTCGCGCGGCGTCCAGTCGGGCTGCGCACGCCGTACGTCCTCGGTGTGGACGTAGAACTCGACCGTGTTCGACGCCTCGTCGATCTGCTTCAGCGAGAAGGGCGAGAAGCGCGGCGGTCCCGTACGGATCAGCTGGATCAGCTCCTCGTACGGCTTCTCGGCGAACTCGGCCTGCACCCGCTCCAGGCGGGGCGCGAGCTGTTTGATCACGATCCCGCCCGCGGCGTCCGCGCGGCGCTCGCGCACCACCACGTGCGCGGCGAGATCACGGGTGTTCCAGCCCTCGCACAGGGTGGGGGCGTCCGGTCCCTCGGTCTCCAGCAGATCGGCGAGGAGGAGTCGTTCACGCTTCGCATGGGTCGACATGTCAGCCAGCCTACGACCGCCCCGCCGCTCCGCCCACCCGTCTCCCGGCCACCACCCCTCACCGAGGCGCTGCGCGCCGCCCCTTTCATTCAGTGGACACCGGGCCGCACTGCGCGCCCGCCCCGCCCGCCCCGCGCGCCCCGCCCGCCCCGCGCGCCCCGCGCGCCCCGCGCGCCGTTCGCGCGGTCCGACCGGTGGACGTCCGCCTGGACTGTCAGAGCGGCGCGGCACAATGGTCGGTATGACCAGCACGCCTCCGCCCAGCAGGCCCAGCAGCCTGGATCCCGAGATCGCCGCGCGCCTCAAGCGCAGCGCCGACGGGCTCGTCCCCGCCATCGCCCAGCAGTACGACACCGGTGAGGTGCTGATGCTCGGCTGGATGGACGACGAGGCGCTGCATCGCACGCTCACCACGGGCCGCTGCACGTACTGGTCGCGCAGCCGCCAGGAGTACTGGGTCAAGGGTGATACTTCAGGACATGTCCAGCATGTGAAGTCCGTGGCTCTCGACTGCGACGCCGACACCGTCCTCGTGCGCGTCGACCAGGTCGGCGCCGCCTGCCACACCGGCGCCCGCACCTGCTTCGACGCCGACGTCCTGCTGAAGGACCCCGTGGTCGACCCGAAGGACTCCTTGGCCGACCCGAAGGACCCCCTGGCCGACCCGAGGAACACCGCGGCGGACGTACCGTCGACAGGACAGTAGGGTCAGCCGCCATGGACCTTGAGACGTTCCGCAAGCTGGCCACCGACCGCCGTGTGATCCCCGTCAGCCGCAAGCTCCTCGCGGACGGCGACACGCCGGTCGCGCTGTACCGCAAGCTCGCCGCCGAGCGCCCCGGCACCTTCCTCCTGGAATCCGCCGAGAACGGCCGTTCCTGGTCCCGCTACTCCTTCGTGGGCGTGCGCTCGGCCGCGACCCTCACCGAGCGCGACGGGCAGGCGCACTGGCTCGGCACGCCGCCCGTCGGCGTCCCGGTCGACGGCGATCCGCTCGCCGCCCTGCGCGCCACCATCGAGGCGCTGCACACCCCGCACGGCGAGGACCTGCCCCCGTTCACCGGCGGCATGGTCGGCTACCTGGGCTACGACATCGTGCGCCGCCTGGAGAAGATCGGCCCCGGCGACCGGGACGACCTGAAGCTGCCCGAGCTGACCATGCTGCTGACCAGCGACCTTGCGGTCATGGACCACTGGGACGGCTCGGTCCAGCTGATCGCCAACGCGATCAATCACAATGACCTCGACACGGGCGTCGACGAGGCCTACGCGGACGCGATCGCGCGCCTCGACGCCATGGAGGCCGACCTCTCGCGCGCGGTCTCGCAGCCCCCGGCCGCGCTCCCGCCCTCCGAGCTCCCCGAGTACACCGCGCTCTGGGGCGGCCCCGATTTCCAGGACGCCGTCGAGGACATCAAGGAGCGCATCCGGGCCGGCGAGGCCTTCCAGGTCGTACCCTCCCAGCGCTTCGAAACGCCGTGCACGGCCAGCGCGTTGGACGTGTACAGGGTCCTGCGGGCGACCAACCCGTCGCCGTACATGTACCTCTTCCGCTTCGACGGGTTCGACGTCGTCGGCTCGTCCCCCGAGGCCCTGGTCAAGGTCGAGGACGGGCAGGCGATGGTGCACCCCATCGCGGGCACCCGGCCGCGCGGTGCCACGGTCCAGGAGGACCAGGCCCTCGCCGACGAGCTGATCGCCGACCCCAAGGAGCGCGCCGAGCACCTGATGCTCGTCGACCTGGGGCGCAACGACCTCGGACGGGTCTGCGAACCGGGCTCGGTCGAGGTCGTCGACTTCATGTCCATCGAGCGGTACTCGCACGTGATGCACATCGTCTCGACGGTGACCGGGCGGGTCGCGGGAGGTCGTACGGCCTTCGACGTCCTCACCGCCTGCTTCCCCGCGGGCACCCTCTCCGGCGCGCCCAAGCCGCGCGCGATGCAGATCATCGACGAACTCGAGCCGTCCAGGCGGGGGTTGTACGGCGGCTGTGTGGGCTACCTGGACTTCGCGGGCGACTCCGACACCGCCATCGCCATCCGTACGGCGCTGCTGCGGGACGGCACGGCGTACGTCCAGGCGGGCGCCGGCATCGTCGCCGACTCGGACCCCGTGGCGGAGGACAACGAGTGCCGCAACAAGGCCGCCGCGGTGCTGCGCGCGGTCCACACGGCCAACCGGCTGGGGCAGTAGTCCGGCAGCAACCCGGGCAGCAACCCGGGCAGTAATCCGGGCAATAGGACGAGGCTCACGTGAACCCCGGGTGACGGTTCGCCCGGGGTTCAGGCGATAGTGGACTACGTGACTGCTGTACCTCACCCCCGATCCGAAGCCGCCGGACCCGCCCGGTCCGGCCGCCGCAGCCTCGGCGTCGCCCTGCTCAGCGGCGCGCTCGGCGCGGCCGTGGCGCTGCTCTCCACCCGGCAGAGCTGGTCGGAGGGCACCGCGACGGTGGCCGGCGGTGCCTTCCCGCTGACCGCCAAGGGCAGCGACGTCACGGGTGTGCCCGCGGCGCTCGCCATAGTGGGCCTCGCCGCGCTCGTCGCCGTCTTCGCCGTCCGCCGCTCCGGGCGCTTCCTGGTCTCCGCGCTGCTCACGCTCTCCGGCGCGGGCACGGTCGTCGCGGCCGTGCTCGGCGCGAGCGACAGCGCGGCGCTCGACGAGAAGGCCGCGGCGGCCTCCGGCGACACCGCGGCCACCGCGGACGCGCTCACCCACACCGTCTGGCCGTACGTCGCCGCCGCGGGCGGCGCGCTCATCCTCCTCGCGGGGCTGCTCGCGCTGCGCTACGGGCGCCTGTGGCCCGCCATGTCGGGCCGCTACGAGCGCGACGGGACGCCCCGGCCGCGCAAGGCCAAGCCGGTCGACCCGGACCGGCCCGAGGACATCTGGAAGGCGCTCGACCGGGGCGAGGACCCGACGGGACCGGACCCCGCCGGGACCTAGGACCTGCATCGGCCGGGGTGACCGGGTCTTCCGGCCCGGGCCCTTGGTCGTGACTTGCCGTATTCGACGCACGAGCGGCCACCCCCCGCTCACGACGGGCGCGCGAGTACGTGACAATGGACGGTGAACGTCCCACTCACACACGCAAACAGCAACGAGGAGCAAGTCATGGCGGGCAGCAGCCACGGTCACACCCCGGCCGCCTGGACCGGTGTCATCATCGCCTTCATCGGTTTCTGCGTCGCGGGTGCCTTCATGGTGATGGCCGACCCGCTGGGCTTCTGGGCCGGAATGGTCATCGTCGGCCTCGGCGGTGTCGTCGGCATGGCCATGCGGGCGGCGGGCCTGGGCCAGCCGAAGGCCTCGCACGCGCAGCCGGTGCGCCCGGTGCGCGAGGCCGTGGGCGCCGACGCCTGACCCCGTAGAGCTTCGTGAGAGGCGGCCCCGGCACTCGTGCCGGGGCCGCCTCTCACGTGTGCGCGGCGGGCGCCCGGCGTGGGGGAGAGGCAGAATGCGTGGGGTGAACGCAGAGACCCAGAGGGTGACGCACCCGGCCGGGAGCGCCGTCGTGCTGCGGCGGCTCGTCGTCCCCGGCGGGGTGCTCGCGGCCGTCGCCGGCGCCTTCGCGTACGTCGGGGCCGTCGACCCCAACCAGCCCGGCCACTACCCCGTCTGCCCGCTGCTGCGGTTCACGGGCGTGTACTGCCCCGGCTGCGGCGGCCTGCGCAGCGCGCACGCCGTCATGCACGGGGACTTCGCGGCAGCCCTCACGGACAACGCGCTCGCCGTCGTGGGGTATCTGGTCTTCGCCGTGGTGTGGACCGTCTGGGTGGTCCGGTCGGCGCGCGGACGCCCGATGCGGATCGATCTGGGGCCCGTGCACCTGTGGAGCGCCGGCGCGTTGCTGCTGGTTTTCACGGTTGTCCGGAACCTGCCGTTCGGCGGCTGGCTGCACCCTTGATCGATTGGCAAAGGTCCAGGTAGTGGGACCGGCGTCAACCGGATGTGAGGTCTACGCCTTCCTCCGGATACCATCGGAGTGACCCGTCTGAAC
This sequence comes from Streptomyces sp. NPDC029292, assembly GCF_055569295.1. Classification (NCBI taxonomy): domain Bacteria; kingdom Bacillati; phylum Actinomycetota; class Actinomycetes; order Kitasatosporales; family Streptomycetaceae; genus Streptomyces; species Streptomyces sp. NPDC029292. The sequence goes on along the minus strand of NZ_JBVHXR010000016.1, from coordinate 108,291 downwards.
CGTCCGAGACGGTGAACCCGGGTCGGTTGCTCAACGCTTCAACCGTCCACCGCAGGGAAGGGGGCCGCTCGCGTGAGTGTGCTCGACGAGATCATCGACGGAGTCCGGGCCGACCTCGCGGAGCGGCAGGCGCGCGTCAGCCTCGACGAGCTCAAGGAGCGCGCGGCGAAGGCTCCGGCGGCCAAGGACGGCGTGGCGGCCCTGCGCGGTGACGGCGTCAAGGTCATCTGCGAGGTCAAGCGTTCCAGCCCGTCCAAGGGCGCGCTGGCCGCGATCGCCGACCCGGCCGGGCTCGCCGCGGACTACGAGGCGGGCGGCGCGGCCGTCATCTCGGTCCTCACCGAGCAGCGCCGCTTCGGCGGCTCGCTCGCGGACCTGGAGGCCGTCCGTGCCCGCGTGGACATCCCGGTCCTGCGCAAGGACTTCATCGTCACGTCGTACCAGCTGTGGGAGGCCCGCGCGTACGGCGCCGACCTCGCGCTGCTGATCGTGGCCGCCCTCGACCAGGCAGCCCTGGAGTCCCTCATCGAGCGTGCCGAGTCCATCGGACTCACCCCGATCGTCGAGGTGCACGACGAGGACGAGGTCGAGCGGGCGGTGGACGCGGGCGCCAAGATCATCGGCGTCAACGCGCGCGACCTGAAGACCCTCAAGGTCGACCGCACCACCTTCGAGCGCCTGGCCCCCGAGATCCCGGCCGGCATCGTCAAGGTCGCCGAGTCCGGTGTCCGCGGGCCGCACGACCTGATCGCGTACGCCAACGCCGGCGCCGACGCGGTCCTGGTGGGCGAGTCGCTCGTCACCGGCCGCGACCCGAAGACCGCCGTCTCCGACCTGGTCGCGGCGGGGGCCCACCCCGCGCTGCGCCACGGACGGAGCTGACACCCCCGGTGCACGCCGCGACCGACGTCCTCGCCGTTCCCCGTCCGGGCCCGCGCCCCGACGGCGGTCCGGCGTGCGTACGTGCGGCCGCTGCCGCCGGGGCGCGCAACCCCTACGCCCGCCTCGCCCGCGGCTGCCGTCCGCGCGGCTGCCGGGCGCCCGCACGGCGTGTGCACGGGCGCCGCGTCCGGTACGTCATCGGGGACGAGCCGGGCCAGGTGAACGGGATGCGATGGCGCGGCAGCCGCGTCCGCACGCGCGCGCTGTCCCCGGCGCCCTCCCCTCTTCGGGTGGGCTGAGCCGGGTCCGGCACCGCCCGTCCACGCCGGGCAACTCGGGCTCCGACCGTTCCGCGACGGATCGTTCCGGCCGGTCAGGAACCGTCGGTACACGCCCTCAGGGTTCTCGCCGTTACGACGGGATCATGGCCCTGACCTGCCGCTTTCCCGGCAGGCGGGGAGAGCGACCGGCTCTGTGCCTCCAGCGCGTCATGTGCGTACGTGGATAACGTGACCCCTGTCCGCGACCTGTAACCGGGGCTGTCGCCCCTGCGAGGTAACCGCATGCCCAGCGAGTTCTTCATTCCCGACCCGGAGGGTCAAGTCCCCAGCGCCGAGGGCTACTTCGGCGCGTTCGGCGGCAAGTTCATCCCGGAGGCGCTGGTCGCCGCCGTGGACGAGGTCGCCGTCGAGTACGACAAGGCGAAGGCGGATCCCGAGTTCGCGCGTGAACTCGACGACCTGCTCGTCCACTACACCGGGCGGCCGAGCGCCCTCACCGAGGTCCCGCGGTTCGCCGAACACGCCGGTGGCGCACGGGTGTTCCTCAAGCGCGAGGACCTGAACCACACCGGGTCCCACAAGATCAACAACGTCCTCGGGCAGGCCCTGCTCACCAAGAGGATGGGCAAGACGCGCGTCATCGCCGAGACCGGCGCGGGACAGCACGGCGTCGCGACCGCGACCGCCTGCGCGCTCTTCGGGCTCGAGTGCACCATCTACATGGGCGAGATCGACACCCAGCGCCAGGCCCTCAACGTCGCCCGGATGCGCATGCTCGGCGCCGAGGTCATCGCCGTGAAGTCCGGCAGCCGGACGCTCAAGGACGCCATCAACGAGGCCTTCCGGGACTGGGTCGCCAACGTCGAGCACACCCACTACCTGTTCGGGACGGTGGCCGGTCCGCACCCCTTCCCGGCCATGGTGCGCGACTTCCACCGGGTCATCGGTGTGGAGGCGCGACGGCAGATCCTGGAGCGTGCGGGGCGGCTGCCCGACGCGGCCGTCGCCTGCGTCGGCGGCGGGTCCAACGCCATCGGGCTCTTCCACGCCTTCATCCCGGACGCGGACGTACGCCTCATCGGCTGCGAGCCCGCCGGGCACGGCGTCGAGACCGGTGAGCACGCGGCCACGCTGACGGCCGGTGAGCCCGGCATCCTGCACGGCTCGCGGTCGTACGTCCTCCAGGACGAGGAGGGCCAGATCACCGAGCCCTACTCGATCTCGGCCGGACTCGACTACCCGGGCATCGGTCCTGAGCACTCCTACCTCAAGGACAGCGGCCGCGCCGAGTACCGTGCGGTCACCGACGACGCGGCCATGCAGGCCCTGCGCCTGCTCTCCCGCACCGAGGGCATCATCCCGGCGATCGAGAGCGCGCACGCGCTGGCCGGGGCCCTGGAGGTCGGCAAGGAGCTGGGCAAGGACGGGCTGATCATCGTCAACCTGTCGGGCCGCGGCGACAAGGACATGGACACGGCCGCCCGGTACTTCGGCCTGTACGACACCGAAGCCGACGCCGTCGTCGAGGCGGACGCCGCCGGCGACACCGCCGAGATCGAGGGGGACGTCAAGTGAGCGGCAACATCCAGCTGTTGAGCGACACCCTCGCCGGCGCCAAGGCCGAGGGGCGGTCCGCCCTCATCGCGTACCTGCCCGCCGGGTTCCCGACCGTCGACGGCGGCATCGAGGCGATCAAGGCCGCCTTCGACGGCGGCGCCGACATCGTCGAGGTGGGGCTGCCGCACAGCGACCCCGTCCTCGACGGGCCCGTCATCCAGACCGCCGACGACATCGCCCTGCGGGGCGGCGTGAAGATCGCGGACGTCATGCGGACGGTGCGTGAGGCGTTCGAGGCCACCGGCAAGCCCGTACTCGTGATGACGTACTGGAATCCGATCGACCGCTACGGCGTCGAGCGCTTCACCGCCGAGCTCGCGGAAGCGGGCGGGGCCGGGTGCATCCTGCCCGACCTCCCCGTCCAGGAGTCGGCGCTGTGGCGGGAGCACGCCGAGAAGCACGGTCTCGCGACCGTCTTCGTCGTCGCGCCCAGCAGCAAGGACGCCCGGCTCGCCGAGATCACCGCGGCGGGCTCCGGCTTCGTGTACGCGGCCTCGCTGATGGGTGTCACCGGCACCCGGGCGTCGGTGGGCGCGCAGGCGCAGGATCTGGTGGGGCGCACCAAGGCCACCACCGAGCTGCCCGTCTGCGTCGGTCTCGGCGTCTCGAACGCCGAGCAGGCCGCCGAGGTGGCAGGCTTCGCCGACGGAGTGATCGTCGGGTCGGCGTTCGTGAAGCGGATGCTGGACGCGACGGACGAGCAGGCGGGCCTGGAGGCCGTCCGCGAGCTGGCGGGCGACCTGGCGAAGGGCGTACGCCGCACGGCGTAACGAAACGGGCCATTCAGTTATGTAACGGACAATCCGCTCACTCGAACGGGTGGACCTGGGACCGGGGAGGCGCGCTGCGCCTCCCCGGTTCGTTCTGCCGGATGTGAGCGAGAAGAACCGTGACGGAAAGCGCACCGCCCGCGAGCGGCTGGCAGTCGAGCGAGAGAAGCAGAAGGCCGGGGAGAGGCGCCGCCGGGCGCTGATCGTGGGGGCGTCGGTCGTCTGCGTCCTCGCCCTGGCCGCGGTGGTCGGCGTCCTGGCCGCCAACTCCGGCAAGGAAAAGAAGAGCGACACATCGGGCCCGGTCGTATCGCCCTCGGGAGCGATCGGCAAGGACAGCCTCGCGATCCCCGTCGGCAAGGACGGCGCCAAGTCGACCCTCACGGTGTGGGAGGACTTCCGCTGCCCCGCCTGCCAGGCCTTCGAGACGGCGTACCGCCCGACGATCCACGAACTGGTCGACTCCGGCCAGCTGAGGGTCGAGTACCACCTCGTCACGCTCATCGACGGGAACCTGGGCGGCAGCGGCTCCCGCAAGGCCGCCAACGCCGCGGCCTGCGCCCAGGACGCCGGAAAGTTCCCCGCGTACCACGACGTGCTGTACGAGAACCAACCCAAGGAGACCGACGACGCCTTCGCGAACGACAGCAAGCTCATCGAGCTCGCGGGCAAGGTCGACGGACTGGACACGGCCGCCTTCCGGACCTGTGTCATCGACGGCAGGCACAGCAGCTGGGTGGTGAAGTCGAACGACGCCTTCCGCAGCGGCGGTTTCACCGGCACGCCGACCGTGCTGCTCGGCGGCAAGAACATCTACGCGGACCAGACGATGACCCCGGCCAAGCTGAAGCAGATGGTGGAGGCGGCGAACAAGGGCTGAGTCCTGGACGGCCCGTGTGACCCCGGCCCGGCGCGGACCCCGGGGTCACACCCCGTTATGGACCCGTTGCCGGGCTGCTTGCCGTGGTTCCCGCCCGGCACGGTAGCGTCGACCTTGCCATGGAACTTGCCTACATTCCCAGCCCGTCGCGCGGTGTGCTGCACCTCGGCCCCATTCCGCTCCGCGGCTACGCGTTCTGCATCATCATCGGCGTCTTCGTAGCCGTCTGGCTCGGCAACAAGCGCTGGATCGCCCGGGGAGGGCGGGCCGGCACGGTGGCCGACATCGCGGTCTGGGCCGTCCCCTTCGGCCTCGTCGGCGGCCGGCTCTACCACGTGATCACGGACTACGAGCTGTACTTCAGCGAGGGCCGTGACTGGGTGGACGCCTTCAAGGTATGGGAGGGCGGACTCGGTATCTGGGGCGCGATCGCGCTCGGCGCGGTCGGCGCGTGGATCGGCTGCCGCCGCCGCGGCATCCCGCTGCCCGCCTGGGCCGACGCCCTCGCTCCCGGCATCGCCTTCGCGCAGGCCATCGGGCGCTGGGGCAACTGGTTCAACCAGGAGCTCTACGGGCGCGAGACGCACGTTCCCTGGGCGCTGCACATCACGTCCTCGACGGACGGCCGCGTGCCGGGTTACTACCACCCGACGTTCCTGTACGAGTCCTTGTGGTGCGTCGGCGTCGGCTTCCTCGTCATCTGGGCCGACCGCCGCTTCAAGCTCGGCCACGGTCGTGCCTTCGCGCTGTACGTCGCCGCGTACTGTGTCGGCCGCGGCTGGATCGAGTACATGCGCGTCGACGACGCCCACCACATCCTGGGCCTGCGCCTCAACGACTGGACCGCGATGGTGGTCTTCCTCCTCGCGGTGATCTACATCGTCCTCTCCGCCAGGCTGCGGCCCGGTCGGGAGGAGATCGTGGAGCCGGGCGCTTCCAGCGAGGGTGACGGCGAGACCGAGGGTGACTCCGTCGACCTGGACAAGCCGGCGGACGCCGAGTCCACGGAGCCCGCCGAGTCCACGGAACCCGACGAGGCCACGGAACCCGACGAGGCCGAGTCGGCCGTAGAGTCCGCCGAGTCCACGGAGGACGAGGCCCAGTCGGCCAAGAAGAGCTGACGGTTTCCTGTACGTCGATGGGGGCGCCGCGTCTGGGACGCGGCGCCCCCATCGCGTGCGTCAGCCCAGGCGGCGCGCCAGTGTCAGGGTGCGGTGGGCGCCCGCTACCACCGCCGCGTCGATGAAGCGGCCGTCGGGGAGGGCCTGGGCGCCCGGCTCGGTGGCGGCTGCCTTGATGATCGCCTCGGCGGTCTCGATCTCGTCCGGGGTGGGGAGGTAGGCCCGCTCGATGACCGGGAGCTGGCGGGGGTGGATGGCCGTGCGGCCGAGGAAGCCCAGGGCGCGGCCGTGGGCGCAGGAGGCGGCCAGGCCGTCGCGGTCGCGGATGTCCGGGTAGATGGACTGGGCCGGCGGGGCCAGACCGGCGGCGCGGGCGGCCAGGACCACGCGGGAGCGGGCCCAGTCCAGGCCCGCGTCCTCCCGTACCCCCAAGTCGGCCCGCAGGTCGGCCTCCCCCAGCGAGACACCGCGGAGCGCGCGGTGCGAGGACGCGATGGCGAAGGCCTGTTCCACGCCGAGGGCCGTCTCCAGGAGGGCGTACAGCGGGATCGCGCCTCCCTCGGAGGGGGTGGCGCCCTCCGCGACCCGTACGACGTCGGAGGGCGAGGTCACCTTGGGGAGGCGGAGACCGGCCAGCCCGGGGAGCGGCGCGAGCGTCTTGAGGTCGGCCGCCGCCAACGGGCCGTCCAGGGCGTTCACGCGGACGTGGACCGGGACCGGCGGCGGTTCGGAGAGGAGCTCCGCGGTGGCCGCGCGGGCGTACTCCTTGCGGTCCGGGGCGACCGCGTCCTCCAGGTCGACGAGGACGACGTCCGCGCCGGAGGCGAGGGCCTTGAGCACGACATCGGGGCGGTCTCCGGGGGCGTACAGCCACGTGAGGGGGAACGGCAGGGTGGTCACAGGGCGCCCTCGGCTCTCAGGCTGGTGATCTCGGGCTCCGTCAGGCCGAGTTCGGTCAGCACCGTCTCGGTGTCCGCGCCGTGCGGGCGGCCCGCCCAGTGGATCGCACCGGGGGTCGAGGAGAGCCGGAAGAGGACGTTCTGCATGCGCAGCGGGCCCAGTTCGGGATCGTCGATGGTGGTGATGGTGTCCAGGGCCTCGTATTGAGGGTCTGCCATCACGTCCCGCACGTCCTGGATGGGAGCCACCGCCGCCTCCGCCTTCTCGAAGGCGTCCAGGACCTCGGCGCGGGTGCGCCGGGCGATCCAGGCGCCCACCGCGTCGTCGAGGACGTCCGTGTGGCGCGCGCGGTCCGCGCCCGTCGCGAACCATGGCTCGGCGATCAGGTCCGGGCGGCCGACCAGCCGCATCACGCGTTCCGCGACCGACTGCGCCGAGGTCGAGACCGCGACCCAGGAGCCGTCCGCCGTGCGGTAGGTGTTGCGGGGCGCGTTGTTCGCGGAGCGGTTGCCGGTACGCGGCTGGACGTGGCCCAACTGGTCGTACCAGATGGGCTGCGGGCCGAGGACGGTCAGGATCGGTTCGATGATCGCCATGTCGATCACCTGGCCCTTGCCGGTGCGGTCGCGGGCGGTCAGGGCGGTCATCACGGCGTACGCCGTCGCCAGGCCCGCGATCGAGTCGGCCAGACCGAAGGGCGGGAGGGTCGGCGGGGCGTCCGGTTCGCCGGTGATCGCCGCGAAGCCGCTCATCGCCTCCGCGAGCGTGCCGAAGCCGGGGCGGTGCGCGTACGGGCCGAACTGGCCGAAGCCGGTGACCCGGGCGAGGACCAGCCGGGGGTTCGCGGCCGACAGCTCCTCCCAGCCCAGCTCCCATTTCTCCAGCGTGCCGGGGCGGAAGTTCTCGATGATGACGTCGGCCGTGGCGGCGAGGCGGAGGAGGGTCGTGCGGCCGCCGGGCTTCGACAGATCGAGCGTGATCGTGCGCTTGTTGCGGCCGAGGAGCTTCCACCACAGGCCGATGCCGTCCTTCGACGGGCCGTGCCCCCGGGAAGGGTCGGGCTTGGACGGATGCTCGACCTTGATGACCTCCGCGCCGAAGTCGCCGAGCATGGTGGCGGCGAGCGGTCCGGCGAAGAGGGTCGCGAGGTCGAGGACGCGCAGACCGGTCAGGGGGGCGTTTTCCGCGTGCGCTGTCATGAGCCGGCCTGGGTGTCGATCTCGGAGCGGTACGGCATCGAGGACGACGCCCCGGGCCGCTGCACCGACAGCGCGGCGGCGGCCGACGCCCACGCGAGCGCCTCCGGCATCTCCCGGCCCTCGCCGAGCGCCACCGCGAGGGTGCCGACGAAGGTGTCGCCCGCGCCGGTCGAGTCCACGGCGGTCACGCGGGGCGCGGGCACGGTGAGGGGCGCGGTGCCCCGGGCCGCGTACAGGCTGCCCGCCGCGCCCAGGGTGACGACGACTTCGGGGACTTGGTCGAGCAGTGCGGCGGCGGCCTCCCGGGGATCGGTGACGCCGGTGAGCGCGGCGGCCTCGTGCTCGTTGGGCACCAACAGGTCGATGACGGAGAGGAGTCGGGGCGGCAGGGGCTGGGCGGGGGAGGGGGTGAGGATCGTACGGACGCCGTGGCGGCGTGCGGCCTCCGCGCCCGCGAGGACCGCGTTCAGCGGGATCTCGAGCTGGAGCAGCAGTGCGTCGGCGGTGGCGATGAGGCCCTCGTCGCCGGGGGCGAGGGCGGTGACGGTGCCGTTCGCGCCGGGGATGACGACGATCGCGTTGCCGCCCTCGTCGTCCACGACGATGTGCGCGGTGCCGGACGGGCCCTCGGTGGTGCGCAGATGGTCGGTGTTCACGCCCGAGTGCTCCAGTGCGGACCGGAGCTGGCTGCCGAAGGCGTCCGCGCCCACCGCGCCGATCAGCGAGACGTCGGCGCCCGCGTGGGCCGCGGCCACCGCCTGGTTGGCGCCCTTGCCGCCGGGGGTCGTACGGAACTCCCGTCCCGTCACGGTCTCTCCGCGCTGCGGGGCCTTGGCGACGTACGCGACGAGGTCCATGTTCGTGCTGCCGAGTACGGCGATGTGGGTCATGGGCGACAGGTCTCCCGGTGCGTGAGAAGGGCGAGGGTGTCGAAGCCGATGCCGTTGAAGTCGGCGATCGAGGTGGCGAGTTGGTTCTTGAGGGGGGTGGTCCACCGGTCGGGGAGGGCGGTGGGGTCGCCCGCGAGCAGGCCCGCGATGCTTCCCGCGGTCGCGCCGTTCGAGTCCGTGTCCCAGCCGCCCGACACCGCGCGGCAGATGGAGCCGGTGAAGTCGCCGTCCGCGTGGGTCAGGGCGGCGGCGAGCAGGGCGGAGTTCGGGATGGCGTGGACCCAGTGGTAGGCGCGGTGGGTGGCGTGCAGTTCGTCGACGACGGTGTCGAAGTCATCGGTCGTACGGGCCAGTTGGACCGCGTGGTGGACCGCCTGGGCGAGGCGGGAGCCGGGCGGGACGACGCCGAGTCCGGTGCGGAGGCACTGGTGGACGTCGCTCGCTCCGGTGGCCGCCTCGGCGATCGTGGCCGCCGTGAACATCGCCGCGTAGACGCCGTTCGCCGTGTGGGTGAGGGTGGCGTCCCGGTGGGCCTGTTCCGCGGCGGCCGCCGGGTCGCCGGGGTTCGTCCAGCCGTGCACGTCCGCGCGGATCAGGGCGCCGATCCATTCGCGGAACGGGTTGCGGTGGCGGGCCGTGCGTGGGGGGTCGATGCCGGTGAGGAGGTTGCGGTAGGCGATGCGTTCCGCGGTGAACGTGCGGCCCGCGGGGAGTTCGTCCAGCCAGAGGCGGGCCACGTCCGTGGTGGTGAAGTCCCTGCCGTGGCGTTGCAGCAACAGGATGTTCAGCAGCGGGTAGTTGAGGTCGTCGTCCTCCGGCATGCCGTCGATGTTCTCGGCGAGGGAGGTGGGGGCGGAGCGTTTGTTCCACGGGTAGGCGTGGGTGAGTTCGGCGGGGAGGCCTCGCGCGGTGAACCAGGTGTGCAGGGGCCAGTTGCCGGTGGCGCGGGCGAGTTCTCGGATCCCTTGCAGGGGGAGCTTTTCTACGGGTTTGCCGAGAAGGCAACCTACTGCTCTGCCGAGCCAGGCGGCTTCCAGGCGGGCCTGGGTGGGGGCTGAGCCTGGGGTGGGGGCGCTTACCGGCGCTTGCGGGGTGCCGCCTCTCTTTGGGACGGGAGCCGCCCCAGCGGCACGATTGCCCGCAGGCGGTGAGGGCCAGTCCGAGCAGTGAGCCCTGACGCGTGCGAGGTCCGTGGGCTCGTGGTCCGCCAACTTGCTTGGTAGGTCCGCCAGTTCGTCCAGGAGGTCCTTCGCCAGTACGCGGAGGTACGGGGACGCCGGGGTCGCGGACGCGCCCGCGCGGAGGGGGGCCTCCGGGCCGCCCGCCGCGCGCCAGCGGGCCGCGACGGCCGAGGGGGCGCGGCCGTCCTGGGCCGCCTGGTGGAGTTCGTGGCCGAGGAGGTCCTCGGGCTGGACCCAGGTCAGGCGGAGCCCCGCCGCCGGCCCGTCGGCGCCGGTCATCGTGGGCCCGCCAGCACGGCGTACGCCGTCTCGTGGGCCTGCCTGCGGTGTACGTCCCTTTCGAAGATCTCCCGGGTCACTTCCGCGAGTGTCCTCGCCGGGGCGTCGAGGTCGAGGCGGCTCGACTCCGCGACCGTCTTCGCCCAGTCGTGGGGGACCGCGGAGCCGAGGGCGCCCGCGACGGCGCCGGCCATGGTGGCGATGGAGTCGCAGTCGCGGCCGTAGTTCACCGAGCCGAGGACGGCGTGCCGGTAGTCGCCGCCGGAGACCACCAACATGCCCAGGGCGATGGGGAGTTCCTCGATGGAGTGGAGGCGGGAGGGGCGGCGGGCGCCGAGGGACGGGACGCGGTAGTCGGGGCCCACGGTGTCGTAGGGGGTCACCGCTTCGCGTAGCGGGCCCAGCGCCGACTCGAAGTCCGTGTGGCGGGCGGCGACTTCGCAGACCGCCTCGATGGCCGACCGCGTGCCGTCCTTCGCCAGGGCCAGACAGGCGGCCACGACGGAGTCCGTGGTCGCCCCGGGTGCGCAGGCCGCCGCCACCGCCGCCGAGAAGATCCCCGCCGCCTCGCGGCCGTACGACGACTGGTGGGCGCCCGCGATGTCGAGCGCCTCGGCGTACGCGCCCGCCGGGTTCGCCGCGTTGACCAGGCCGACCGGGGCCATGTACATCGCGGCACCGCAGTTGACGATGTTGCCGACGCCTGCCTCGCGGGGGTCCACATGGCCGTAGTGGAGGCGGGCCACCAGCCATTTCTCCGCAAGGAAGATCCGCTGGAGGGGGAGGGCCTCGGCCTCCAGCTCGGGGATCCAGCGCGGGGTGCCCATGAGGTCGGGGACCAGGTGCTCGGCGACGGCGTACGCGTCGAGATGGTCGCGTACGGCGGCGTACACCCGTACCAGCGCATGGGTCATCAAGGTGTCGTCGGTGACGTGTCCGTCGCCCTTGTGGTACGGGGCGATGGGGCGGGCGGTGCGCCAGGCGTCGCCGTTCCAGGGGCCGACGATGCCATGCACACGGCCGCCGTGGCGTTCCACGATCTGTTCGGTGGTGTAGCCCTCGACCGGCCCGCCGAGAGCGTCGCCGACGGCGGCTCCGACGAGGGCCCCGGTGATCCGCTCTTCCAGGGTCCCTGTTCCTGTTCCTGACGTTGTACCTGGTTTTGCTCCTTTGGGCGTCATGCCCGAATCATCCCCCTGGTGGGGCCAGTTCCGTGGCTGCGAGCAACTCGGCGAGTTCCACCAGGTCGGTGCCGGTGAGACGGGGCAGGGCGCAGCCGGAGAGGGTGCGGCAGGCGTCGCGCCAGGCGGCGGGGATCGCGTCGCCGCCGCCGAGCGCGCCGGTGAGGGCGCCCGCGAGGGCGGGGGCCGAGTCGGCGACCCGGGACAGACACGCGGCGGCGGGCACCGCCTCGGCGATCCGGCCGCGCGCGGCGGTGGCGAGGGCCAGGGCGACGGGCACGGTTTCGGCTGCCGCGATGCCGTAGCTGTAGACGTGGTCGACGATCTGGTGCTCCAGCAGGGGGACGAGGGCGAAGGTGCCCTCGCTGTCGTGGGCGAGCTTGAGCGCGTGCCGGGTGTTGCGGCCGATCTCCGTCGACTCGGGGAGTTCGGCGAGGGCGGCGTCCACACAGGCGTCGACATCGGCACCGGCGAGGGCGAGTGCCAGCGCGGCGGCCATCGCGCGGGCGCCGTGCACGCCGTCGCCGTCCTGTGTGTAGCGGGCGTCGAACTCGGCGAGTTCCGCGGCGAGTCGGGGGTCGCCCGGGTGGGCCACGGCGAGCACACAGGCCCGTACGCAGGCCGCGTCGTCGAAGTAGTGCGGGTTGTCGTGGCCGGTGGCGGGCGGGCGCAGACCGGTGGCGAGGTTGCCGAGCCCGGCCCGTACCGAGATCCGGGCGCGCAGTGGGAGGAGGGCGGACTCGACCTCGGGGGCGCGTTCGGCCGCCGCGGCGACCTCGCTGGCGACGGCGCTCCACGACAGGTCGATGGACGCCCGCGTCCGCCTCTCCCGGCTCAGGTCCCCGAGCGCGGTGCCGTCTCCGGCCCGCAGCACGGCCTCCGCCGCGAACGCCGCCCACTCCGCGTCGTCGGACGGGCCGAGCCGCAGCGGCTCCGGCGGCTGGTTCAGCGCGATCGGCACGGGCAGCGTCGTGGTCTGGTTCTGCTCCGCGAACGTGTCCAGCTCGCGTGTCAGCCGCCGTGTCCACTCGGGCATGCGCGCGGCCCGGTGCCGGGCGGCGGGCCAGCCGGCGGCATCCCCCGCGGCGAGGCCGAGGAGGAGGCCTTCGATGCGGCGGGGGTGCGTGCGGGAGGTGCCCTCGGCGCGGGGCTCTGGCGCGCTGAGCTCTGCCGCAGGCTGTACCTCCGCACGAAGCACCTCCGTACGAAGCACCTCTGCATGAAGCACCTCTGTGTGAAGTACTTCTGGATGAAGTACCTCCGCACGAAGTAGCTCCTCGGGGAGCTCTGCCGTGTGGGGTTCCTGCGCGGAGGCGGCTCCCTCACCGGCTCCCTCTCCGGCCGCGTCCCCGACCAGGCCGGGCCTCACCCCCGCACCTCGTCGTCATCGGTGAGCCGCGCGTAGGCGTCCAGACCCGGGCGTACGTACTCATCCGGGTCGGGCACCACGTACGCGTCCAGATCGGGAAGTACGTAGTCGTCCGGGTCGGCAAGCGCGTACTCGTACGGGATGCGGGGGGCCCGCCACCCGCGCCCCGGATCCCGTACGACGCCCCCCGCCCCCCACTTTCCGTCGTCCCCCGGCACCAGCAGCTCCGCCACGTCCAGCACGTGGTGCCCCTCCATCGAGGGCAGGCAGCTGCCCCGCGCCGGGCCGATGGCCGCCGCCCAGGCGGCCGGGATCGCGGAGGCGCCGTGCGTCGCTCCCGCCAGCGCGCCCGCGACCGCGGCCGTGGTGTCGGCGTCGCGGCCCATGTTCACGGCCGTGAGCACGGACTCGGTGAAGGCGCCGTCGGCGGCCGCGTACGCGCCGAAGGCGAGGGCCACGGCCTCCGGGGCGAGGTCCGTCCAGGGGTAGCCGCCGATCACCACCGCCGAGCGGACCGCCCGCTCGCCCCCGTGGGCGACGGCGACCGCCCGGCGCAGCGAGCGGGCGGTCCAGGAGTCGTCCGGGATGACGGCGAGGGCCGAGGCGACGACGGCGATCGTCGGGGCGCCCGCCATCGCCGCCGCGACGCCCGCCGCCACCGCCTGGCCGCCGTAGATGCCCTCCCCGTCATGGCTCACCGAGCCGTCGATCGCCACCAGCCGCGCCGCCTCCGCCGGGCGGCCCGCCGCGAAGACGCCGAACGGGGCCGCGCGCATGGCCAGCCCGTCGCTCCACGCGTGCCGGTGCTGGGCGGAGATCGGCGCCGCGAGCCCCCGGCGCAGGTTCTCCAGCGTGCCCCGCTCGCTGAAGCCCGCGCCCCGGAACGGCCCCTCGTCCCGGTCCGCGATCCACTGGTGCCAGGCCGTCTCGACGTGGGCCACGGTGAGCGCCGAGCCGTGCCGGGCCAGCAGCAGCCCCGAGAAGATCGCGTACTCCGTGTCGTCCGTCCCGGCCGGATGCTCGGCGACGTACCCCGTGATCCGGCCCCACTTCGCACGGATCTCCGACGGCTTCATGTTCTCGGCGGGCGCGCCCAGCGCGTCCCCGACGGCGAGTCCGAGCAGCGCGCCGCGCGCCCGTTCGCGGAGATCGGCGGCGTCCCCGGGCGCCGGAACCGAGGGAATGCAGGCGATGGAAGCCATACGTGCCTCTCCTCTCAGGGCCCCTGCCACTGCGCGGAACTCGGCGCGCGGAACCCTCTGCGGATCTGTCCCACATTGGCGGTTTACAGGAGCGTCACGAGCCTCAGCGTCACCCGGTCGACATCTGTGCATGTCTCACTACGGATGAGCGTAGAAGCGCAAAGGTGCAGGTAAGCGCAGCCTTTCCTTGCTGGCGAGCAGGAAATTACCGGCGTACTTTCAGAGTTGTCGAAAAGTGGAAACAGTCCAATCAGGCACTCCGGGGGACACCGTCATGGCCATCATCGAGACCGAAGCGACACTGCACGAAGCGCACCGCGACAACCACACCCACCGTGATGTAAACGGTGGCTGGCTGCGCCCTGCCGTCTTCGGCGCGATGGACGGGCTCGTGTCCAACCTCGCCCTCATGACGGGTGTCGCCGGCGGGTCCGTCTCTCATCAGACCATCGTCATCACCGGCCTCGCGGGTCTCGCCGCCGGCGCCTTCTCGATGGCCGCGGGGGAGTACACCTCCGTCGCCTCGCAGCGCGAACTCGTCGAGGCCGAACTCGACGTGGAGCGGCGGGAGTTGCGCAAGCACCCGAAGGACGAGGAGCGGGAGCTGGCCGCGCTGTACGAGGCTCGTGGCGTCGAGCCCGAGCTGGCGCGCGAGGTCGCCAAGCAGCTCTCGCGCGACCCCGAGCAGGCCCTGGAGATCCACGCGCGCGAGGAGCTCGGCATAGACCCCGGCGACCTGCCCTCCCCGGCCGTCGCCGCCGTGTCCAGCTTCGGCTCGTTCGCGCTGGGCGCGCTCCTGCCCGTACTGCCGTTCCTGCTCGGCGCGACCGCCCTGTGGCCCGCGCTGCTGCTCGCGCTGATCGGGCTCTTCGCGTGCGGCGCGGTGGTGGCCAAGGTGACCGCGCGGTCCTGGTGGTTCAGCGGGCTGCGGCAGCTCGCTCTCGGTGGTGCCGCGGCGGGTGTGACGTACGTCCTGGGCAGTTTCTTCGGTACCGCCGTAGGATGATGCGCTGAGCACCTATGCATGGGACTGCATAAGTAGCCGTTACTCGGCGGTTTCGATTCCTTAACCACCGGGCATGAGCCGTAAGCGCCGCGGGCAATGACGCCTGCTCCGCATCACTCGTGGTGGGCGACGACGCCTGCCCCGAATCGGGCTGACGGCCACTGATCTGTCCGCTTAGGTCCCCTTAACTCCACCGCCGTGCGCGGTACCCCCGCCGCGACCCCGCGGTGTCCGCATGTTGGAACGCGGTATCCGGTTCCCGAGAATCGCTCCATCATGTAACCTGCGTGAAATTTTGCACCCCCAGCAGAGGGCCAACGTCGTCCCTCGGCAGATGTCATATGCCACGACGACGACGGGAGAGCCGATGCGTACGCCGCGCCAGCCGTCCCAGCACTCCACGAACGGCCAGAACTGGTCCTTCATGGATGCTCGCCCTGCTGCGCAGGGTATGTACGACCCCCGCAACGAGCACGACGCCTGTGGCGTCGGCTTTGTGGCCACCCTCACCGGCGAGGCGAGCCACGCGCTGGTCGAACAGGCGCTCACGGTTCTGCGCAACCTGGAGCACCGCGGTGCCACCGGCTCCGAGCCCGACTCGGGCGACGGCGCGGGCATCCTGTCCCAGGTTCCGGACGCCTTCTTCCGTGAGGTCACGGGCTTCGAACTGCCCGAGGCCGGCGCGTACGCAGTCGGTATCGCCTTCCTGCCCGAGGACGGCACCGACGCCGCTGTCTCACAGATCGAGACGATCGCCGCCGGCGAGGGCCTCACCGTCCTCGGCTGGCGCGAGGTGCCTGTTGCCCCCGAGCTCCTTGGCGCCACCGCCCGCTCGACGATGCCCGTCTTCCGCCAGGTCTTCGTGACCGACGGCTCCGCGGTTCCTTCGACGGATATCGCCCTCGACCGCAAGGCCTTCGTGCTGCGCAAGCGCGCCGAGCGCGAGGTCGGCGTGTACTTCCCGTCACTCTCCGCGCGCACGATCGTCTACAAGGGCATGCTGACCACCGGCCAGCTGGAGCCCTTCTTCCCGGACCTGTCCGACCGCCGCTTCGCCTCCGCGATCGCGCTCGTGCACTCCCGGTTCTCCACGAACACCTTCCCGAGCTGGCCGCTCGCCCACCCGTACCGCTTCGTCGCGCACAACGGCGAGATCAACACGGTCAAGGGCAACCGCAACTGGATGCGCGCCCGCGAGTCCCAGCTCGTCTCCGACCTCTTCGGCGACAAGGGCCTGGAGCGGATCTTCCCGGTCTGCACGCCCGACGCCTCCGACTCGGCCTCCTTCGACGAGGTGCTCGAACTCCTGCACCTCGGCGGCCGTTCGCTCCCGCACTCCGTGCTGATGATGATCCCGGAGGCGTGGGAGAACCACGACTCCATGGACCCGGCCCGGCGCGCCTTCTACCAGTTCCACTCCACGATGATGGAGCCCTGGGACGGCCCGGCCTGTGTCACCTTCACCGACGGCACCCAGGTCGGCGCGGTCCTCGACCGCAACGGTCTGCGCCCCGGCCGCTACTGGGTCACCGACGAGGGCCTCGTCGTCCTCGGCTCCGAGGTCGGCGTCCTCGACATCGACCCCGCGAAGGTCGTCCGCAAGGGCCGCCTGCAGCCCGGCAAGATGTTCCTCGTCGACACCGCCGAGCACCGCATCATCGAGGACGACGAGATCAAGGCCGGCCTCACCGCCGAGAAGCCGTACGCGGAGTGGCTGGAAGCCGGCGAGATCGAGCTCTCCGACCTCCCCGAGCGCGAGCACATCGTGCACACCCACGCCTCGGTCACCCGCCGCCAGCAGACCTTCGGCTACACCGAGGAAGAGCTGCGCGTCATCCTCGCGCCGATGGCCAAGACCAGCGGTGAGCCGCTGGGCTCCATGGGCACGGACTCGCCGATCGCGGCCCTGTCCGAGCGCCCGCGCCTGCTCTTCGACTACTTCACCCAGCTGTTCGCGCAGGTCACCAACCCGCCGCTGGACGCCATCCGCGAAGAGCTGGTCACCTCGCTGCGTTCCTCGCTGGGCCCGCAGGGCAACCTGCTCGAGCCGACGGCCGCTTCCTGTCGTAGCGTCACCCTGCCCTTCCCGGTGATCGACAACGACGAGCTGGCCAAGCTCATCCACATCAACGCCGACGGCGACATGCCGGGCATGAAGGCCGCGACGCTGTCCGGCCTGTACCGGGTCTCCGGCGGCGGCGACTCGCTGGCCGCGCGGATCGAGGAGATCTGCGCCGAGGCCGACGCCGCCATCGACAACGGCGCGCGTCTGATCGTCCTGTCGGACCGCCACTCGGACGCCGAGCACGCGCCGATCCCGTCGCTGCTGCTCACCGCGGCCGTCCACCACCACCTCATCCGCACCAAGCAGCGCACCCAGGTGGGCCTGCTGGTCGAGGCGGGCGACGTCCGCGAGGTCCACCACGTGGCCCTCCTCATCGGCTTCGGCGCCGCGGCCGTCAACCCGTACCTCGCGATGGAGTCCGTCGAGGACCTCGTCCGCGCGGGCACCTTCCTGCAGGGCATCGAGCCCGAGCAGGCCATCCGCAACCTGATCTACGCGCTCGGCAAGGGCGTCCTCAAGGTCATGTCCAAGATGGGCATCTCGACCGTCGCCTCCTACCGCGGCGCCCAGGTCTTCGAGGCCGTCGGTCTCGAGACGGCCTTCGTCGAGAAGTACTTCAACGGCACGGCGACGAAGATCGGCGGCGCCGGTCTCGACGTCATCGCCAAGGAGGTCGCCGCCCGCCACGCCAAGGCCTACCCGGCCTCCGGCATCGCGCCCGCGCACCGCGCCCTCGACATAGGCGGCGAGTACCAGTGGCGCCGTGAGGGTGAGCCGCACCTGTTCGACCCGGAGACGGTCTTCCGCCTCCAGCACTCGACGCGCTCCGGCAGCTACGACATCTTCAAGAAGTACACGCACCGCGTGAACGAGCAGTCCGAGCGGCTGATGACGCTCCGCGGCCTGTTCGGCTTCAAGTCGGACCGCCCCTCGATCTCCATCGACGAGGTCGAGCCCGTCAGCGAGATCGTGAAGCGCTTCTCCACCGGCGCCATGTCGTACGGCTCCATCTCCAAGGAGGCGCACGAGACCCTCGCCATCGCCATGAACCAGTTGGGCGGCAAGTCCAACACCGGTGAGGGCGGCGAGGACGCGGACCGTCTCTACGACCCCGCGCGCCGTTCGTCCATCAAGCAGGTCGCCTCCGGCCGCTTCGGTGTGACCTCGGAGTACCTGGTCAACGCGGACGACATCCAGATCAAGATGGCGCAGGGTGCCAAGCCCGGCGAGGGCGGCCAGCTGCCCGGCCACAAGGTGTACCCCTGGGTCGCCAAGACCCGGCACAGCACCCCCGGGGTGGGCCTCATCTCCCCGCCGCCGCACCACGACATCTACTCCATCGAGGACCTGGCTCAGCTGATCCACGACCTCAAGAACGCCAACCCGCAGGCCCGCATCCACGTGAAGCTGGTCTCCGAGGTCGGCGTCGGCACGGTCGCCGCGGGTGTCTCCAAGGCGCACGCGGACGTCGTCCTCATCTCGGGTCACGACGGTGGTACGGGCGCCTCGCCGCTGACCTCGCTCAAGCACGCCGGTGGTCCCTGGGAGCTCGGCCTCGCCGAGACCCAGCAGACGCTGCTGCTCAACGGCCTGCGCGACCGCATCGTCGTGCAGACCGACGGCCAGCTGAAGACCGGCCGTGACGTCGTCATCGCCGCGCTCCTCGGCGCCGAGGAGTTCGGTTTCGCGACCGCGCCGCTCGTCGTCTCCGGCTGCGTCATGATGCGCGTCTGCCACCTGGACACCTGCCCCGTCGGTATCGCCACCCAGAACCCGGTGCTCCGCGACCGGTTCGCCGGCAAGGCCGAGTACGTCGTGAACTTCTTCAAGTTCATCGCCGAAGAGGTCCGCGAGATCCTCGCCGAGCTGGGCTTCCGCACCATCGAGGAGGCCGTCGGCCACGCCGAGAACCTCGACGTGGCGCGGGCGATCAGCCACTGGAAGGCGCAGGGCCTGGACCTGTCCCCGCTCTTCTACGTGCCGGAGCTGCCCGAGGGCACCCCGCTGCACCAGGTCGTCGAGCAGGACCACGGCCTGGAGAAGGCGCTCGACAACGAGCTGATCAAGCTCGCCGCCGACGCGCTGGCCGCCGGCTCCGCGACCGACGCCCAGCCGGTCCGCGCCCAGGTCGCCATCCGCAACATCAACCGCACGGTCGGCACCATGCTCGGCCACGAGGTGACGAAGAAGTTCGGTGGCGCGGGCCTGCCCGACGACACCATCGACATCACCTTCACCGGTTCCGCGGGCCAGTCCTTCGGCGCCTTCCTGCCGCGCGGTGTGACCCTCCGTCTCGAGGGCGACGCCAACGACTACGTCGGCAAGGGCCTCTCCGGCGGCCGGGTGATCGTCCGTCCCGACCGGGGCGCCGACCACCTCGCCGAGTACTCGACGATCGCGGGCAACACCATCGCGTACGGCGCGACCGGCGGCGAGCTCTTCCTGCGCGGCCGCACCGGCGAGCGCTTCTGCGTCCGCAACTCCGGCGCGACGGTGGTCTCCGAGGGCGTGGGTGACCACGGCTGCGAGTACATGACCGGCGGTCACGCGGTGGTCCTCGGCGAGACGGGCCGCAACTTCGCGGCCGGTATGTCGGGTGGCGTCGCGTACGTCATCGACCTGAACCGCGACAACGTCAACGTCGGCAACGTGGGCGCCGTCGAGGAGCTCGACGACACCGACAAGCAGTGGCTGCACGACGTGGTGCGCCGCCACCAGGAGGAGACCGGCTCGACCGTCGCCGAGAAGCTCCTGGCCGAGTGGGACACCGCCGTGGACCGCTTCAGCAAGATCATCCCCAGCACGTACAAGGCAGTGCTCGCCGCCAAGGACGCCGCCGAGCGAGCCGGACTCAACGAGTCCGAGATCACCGAGAAGATGATGGAGGCGGCGACCAATGGCTGATCCCAAGGGCTTTTTGAACCACGGCCGCGAGGTCGCCAAGACCCGCCCGGTCGGCGAGCGTCTCAAGGACTGGAACGAGGTCTACGTTCCGGGCTCGCTGCTCCCCATCATCAGCAAGCAGGCCAGCCGCTGCATGGACTGCGGTATCCCGTTCTGTCACAACGGCTGTCCGCTGGGGAACCTGATCCCCGAGTGGAACGACTACGCGTACCGCGAGGACTGGTCCGCCGCCTCGGAGCGCCTGCACGCGACGAACAACTTCCCGGAGTTCACCGGCCGTCTGTGCCCGGCCCCTTGTGAGTCCGCGTGCGTGCTGGGCATCAACCAGCCCGCCGTGACCATCAAGAACGTCGAAGTCTCGATCATCGACAAGGCGTGGGACACGGGCGATGTCGCCCCGCAGATCCCCGAGCGCCTGTCGGGCAAGACGGTCGCGGTCATCGGCTCGGGCCCGGCGGGTCTCGCCGCCGCCCAGCAGCTGACGCGGGCCGGTCACACGGTCGCCGTGTACGAGCGCGCGGACCGCGTCGGCGGCCTGCTCCGCTACGGCATCCCCGAGTTCAAGATGGAGAAGCGGCACATCAACCGCCGTATCGAGCAGATGCGCGCGGAGGGCACCCGCTTCCGTACGGGCATCGAGATCGGCCGCGACCTCAAGGCGACGGACCTGCGCAAGCGGTACGACGCCGTGGTCATCGCCGCCGGTGCGACGACCGCGCGTGACCTCCCGGTCCCCGGCCGCGAGCTCAAGGGCATCCACCAGGCCATGGAGTACCTGCCGCTGGCCAACAAGGTCCAGGAGGGCGACTACGTGGCGCCCCCGATCACGGCCGAGGGCAAGCACGTCGTGGTCATCGGCGGCGGCGACACGGGCGCGGACTGCGTGGGCACCGCCCACCGCCAGGGCGCGGCCTCGGTCACGCAGCTGGAGATCATGCCGCGTCCGGGCGAGGAGCGGAACCCGGGCCAGCCCTGGCCGACCTTCCCGATGCTGTACAAGGTCACCTCCGCGCACGAGGAGGGCGGCGAGCGGGTCTACTCCGTCAACACCACCCACTTCGAGGGCGACGAGGACGGCAACGTCCAGTGGCTGCACCTCACCGAGGTCGAGTTCATCGACGGCAAGCTGACCCCGAAGCCGGGCACGGAGCGCAAGATCCCCGCCCAGCTGGTGACGCTGGCCATGGGCTTCACCGGCACCGACGTCGAGAACGGTCTGGTCTCCCAGTTCGGCCTGGAGCTCGACGCGCGCGGCAACATCGCCCGCGACGCCGAGTTCGCGACGAACGTCACCGGCGTCTACGTCGCCGGTGACGCGGGCCGCGGCCAGTCCCTCATCGTCTGGGCCATCGCGGAGGGCCGCTCGGCCGCCCGCGGGGTCGACCGCTTCCTCACGGGCGCGAGCGACCTGCCGGCCCCGATCCGTCCGACGGACCGCTCGCTGATGGTCTGAGGGCCCCGGTGATCTGACGCTCCACCCCAACAGACGTCCCGTACAACGGCGTACGGAACTGAACGCGGCGCCTGCCTAGTCCCCGACCGGACGTTGGCGGGCGCCGTGGTGCGTCACGGTACGGACAGCACCTCGTACGGGCGCTGCTCCGCCGGAAAGTCCCTAGACCGCGCCGCCCGTCAGCGCGGAGGCCTTCCCCACCGCCAGGATCACCAGGAGCACCAGGAGGCCCGCGCACGCCGCTGCCTGCACCGGGGTGCGGCGGCGGTCGCGGGGTGCGTACGCGTAGGCGAGGGTGACCGCGCCGCCCGCCAGCAGGCCGCCCAGGTGGCCCTGCCAGGAGGTGAAGGCCGCGGAGACCATCAGCCACAGCAGCAGGCTCCCCATGAGACGGTTGACGCCGCGCATGTCCGCGCCCAGCCGCCGGGCCATGACGTAGTAGGCGGCACCCAGTCCGAAGATCGCGCCCGACGCGCCGAGCGTGGGGGTGTCCGGCGCGGTCAGCAGCACGAGGACCGAGCCGCCGAGTGCCGACAGCAGATACAGGGCGATATAGCGGACCCGGCCGAGCTGGGCCTCCACGACCCGGCCCAGGTTCCACAGCGAGACCATGTTCATCACGATGTGCAGGATCCCGAACGTGCCCTCGGTAGGCGGCAGATGGAGGAACGCACCGGTCAGCAGCCGGTACCACTCGCCGTCGACGACCCCCTCCGGGTGGTAGCCCGCCGGGTACGTGTCCTGCCACATGTAGTGCCCGCCGTCCGGCCCGGCCAGCCCGGCGCCCAGCATCTCGAACCGGTCCACCACCGACGAACGCACCAGCTCGGCCAGGTAGGCCAGCACGTTGAGACCGATCAGTACGTACGTCACCACGGGCGTCGTCGCGATCCGGCCACCGAAGACCGTGCGGGCCTGCCGGACCGACCGCGCGCCCTCCTTCACGCACTCCACGCACTGGTGACCCACGGACGCCTCGCGCATGCAGTCCGGACATATGTAGCGCTCGCACCGGGTGCAGCGCACATGGGACTCCACCTTGGGGTGGCGATAGCAGGTGGTGACGGTGGACTCGGACTCCACGGCCGGCTCCTCGGGAGATACGGGTGACACTCGGGTGACACGGGGACGATGAGCCGGTGGGGTCGGCGGCGAACAAAATAGCGAACGCCGCAGTACGGGTGGGACGGCAGGGGCCTGCGGTGACGTAATCTCGGCACTTCCGTACCCCTCGCGCGATGGGAGCCCCGCATGGCCGGAATCAGCCTCAGCAAGGTGGAGGAGACCGCACCCGCGCTCGTCAGTCTGTACAAGAGCGCCGGGGTCTCGCTCACCAAGCACGGGCTGAACGGGCAGCGGGCGGCCGTGTATCTGGTGGTGGACTACTCGGGGTCGATGAAGCCGTACTACCGGGACGGCAGTGTGCAGGCGCTCGCCGACCGGGTGCTGGGGCTGTCGGCGCACTTCGACGACGACGGGAAGGTCCCCGTTGTCTTCTTCTCCACGGACATCGACGCGGAGACCGACATCGCGCTCGACAACCACCAGGGCCGTATCGACGGGATCGTGGCCGGTCTCGGCCACATGGGCAAGACCAGCTACCACCTGGCCATGGACGCGGTCATCGACCACTACCTCGACAGCGGCTCCAAGGAACCCGCCCTGGTCGTCTTCCAGACCGACGGCGGCCCGATCAACAAGCTCGCCGCCGAGCGGTACTTGTGCAAGGCAGCGAAGCTTCCGCTGTTCTGGCAGTTCATAGGGTTCGGCGACCCGGACAGCCGACAGTTCGAGTTCCTGCGCAAACTCGACGAGCTGCCGGTCCCGCAGCAGCGGGCTGTCGACAACGCCGGGTTCTTCCATGCCGGTTCGGACCCTCAGGAGGTCTCGGACGCCGAGCTGTACGACCGGATCGTGGGCGATTTCCCCCAGTGGCTGACGGCTGCGCGGGAACGGGGGATCGTCCAGTGACCGTACGTGTGCTGCCGGCCGCCGAGCGGGTCGCCGTGCCCTGGAAGAACGGCGGCGGGGTGACGCGCGAGATCGTCGCCCGGCCCGAGGGTGCGGGCATGGGCGACTTCGTGTGGCGGGTGAGCCTGGCCGATGTCGGCGCCGACGGGCCGTTCTCGGCGTTCGCCGAGGTGGACCGGATCCTCACCATGGTCGAGGGCGAGGGGATGGAGCTGACCGTCGCCGGCGAACGCCGGCGTGTCGACACGCGGTTCGTTCCGCAGGGCTTCCCCGGCGATCTGCCGACCGACTGCCGTCTGCTCGGGGGCCCGGTCGTGAACCTCAACGTCATGTGGCACAGGGGCGGCGGGGTGGCCCCGACCGTCACGGTCGCCGATTCCCGGCGACCCGTCGCCGTCCCGGCGGGCCCGGCCGTGCTGGTCGTCGCGCTCGACGGGACCGCCGAGGTGGCCGGGGTGACCCTCGGACGCCACGACGCGGCGCTGCTGACCGGCGAGGCCGCGGTGCTGCACGCGACGGGCCGTATCGCCGTGGTGGCTCTCACGCCGGGGGGCTGACCTCGGGGGTTTTTCGCCCCCTCCGCCCCGTCCCGTACCTGGGGGCTGCGCCCCCAGACCCCCGCTTCGGCCTGAACGGCCTCGTCCTCAAACGCCGGACGGGCCAAAAGATTTCAGCCCCTCCGGCGTTTGAGGAGCGGGGTCTGGGGAGGAGCCCCAGGCTCTGCCGTGACGCCCCGTTGGCTTCGCGCAGGCGGCATGCCACCCTGGTGGGCCGAGGGGAGCGGCGAATGGGTGCGCGAGAGATCAACTCCGGGCGGAACAAGGGGAGTTCGAGGGACGCGCGGCGGGAGGCGGAGGCCGGAAAAGGGGAGCGGCTCGCCGACTGGGCCGACGGCCGTCTCGGGCTGTACGCGCTGGCCAAGGCCAACATGCGTAAGGTCTTCCCGGACCACTGGTCGTTCATGTTGGGCGAGGTCTGCCTCTACAGCTTCCTCATCCTGATCCTCACCGGCGTCTATCTCACGCTGTTCTTCGAGCCGAGCGCCGTAGAGGTCGTCTACCACGGCTCGTACAAGCCCCTCAACGGCATCATCATGACGAGGGCGTACGAGTCCACGCTGGACATCAGCTTCGACGTACGCGGCGGCCTGCTGATCCGGCAGATCCACCACTGGGCGGCACTCGTCTTCCTCGCCGGAATGCTCGTGCACATGATGCGGGTGTTCTTCACGGGAGCGTTCCGCAAGCCCCGTGAGGTCAACTGGCTGTTCGGCTGGACCCTGTTGATGCTGGGCCTGATCACCGGCCTGACCGGCTACTCGCTCCCCGACGACCTGCTGTCCGGCACCGGCGTCCGCTTCGCGCAGGGCGCCATCCTGTCCGTGCCGATCGTGGGGACGTACCTCTCCTTCTTCCTCTTCGGAGGGGAGTTCCCGGGGCACGACATCATCCCGCGCTTCTTCCCGATCCACGTCCTCCTGCTGCCCGGGATCATGCTGGGCCTGGTGGTCGCGCATCTGATCCTGGTCTTCTACCACAAGCACACGCAGTACCCAGGGCCCGGACGCGACCAGAAGTCCGTCGTCGGCATGCCGTTCCTGCCGGTCTACATGGCCAAGGCGGGCGGCTTCTTCTTCCTCGTCTTCGGCGTCCTGTCGATCATGGGCGCGATAGCCACCATCAACCCCGTGTGGGCCTTCGGGCCCTACCGCCCCGATCTGGTCACCACGGGCGCGCAACCCGACTGGTACCTGGGCTTCTCCGAGGGCCTGATCCGGGTGATGCCGGGATGGGAGATCAACGCCTGGGGCCACACCCTCCAGTTGGGCGTCTTCATCCCCTTCTCGCTCTTCCCGCTCATCATGACCGCGATCGCCTTCTATCCGTTCATCGAGGCGTGGATCACCGGCGACAAACGCGAGCACCACATCCTGGACCGCCCGCGCAACGTGCCCACGCGGACCGGGCTCGGCGTCGCCTGGCTGACGCTGTACGCGGTCCTGCTGGTCGGCGGGGGCAACGACCTGTGGGCCACCCACTTCCATCTCTCCATCAACGCGATCACCTGGTTCGTGCGAGTCGCCGTCTTCGTCGGGCCCGCGCTCGCCTTCGTCGTGACGCGGCGGATCTGCCTGGGGCTGCAACGCCGGGACCGCGACAAGGTGCTGCACGGGCGCGAGTCCGGCATCATCAAGCGCCTCCCGCACGGTGAGTACGTCGAGGTCCACGAACCGCTCACGCCGGCACAGCGGTTCACGCTCACCCAGCACGAGCAGGCGCCCCCGTACGAGCTCGGCCCGCTCGTCGACACGAACGGCGTCGCCCGCCGCGTCGGCCCCTCCCACAGGCTGCGTGCCCGGCTCGCCCGCGCCATGTACGGGCCCGGCACACAGATCCCGAAGCCGACGGCGGAGGAGTACCGGGAGCTCACGAGCGAGGACCACCACCACTGAGGCCGCTGATCTCCGCGAGGACGTCCGCCCTGCACGCGGCCGGGCTGCCCCATGCGGTGCGCAGGGCGCGGGCCTTGGTGAGCCAGAGGGAGAGGTCGTACTCGGCCGTGTAGCCGATCGCGCCGTGCAGCTGGAGCGCGGTACGGGCGGTGGCGTACGCCGCCTCGCAGGCCGTGACCTTCGCGGCGGCCACGTCCGCCGGGGCCATCGACAGCGCGGCCCCGAAAAGCAGCGGCCGCGCGAACTCCAGGGCGATCTTCGCGTCCGCGAGTTGATGCTTGACGGCTTGGAACGAGCCGATGGGGACGCCGAACTGGGTGCGCTGTCCGACGTAGTCAACGGTTCGGTCGAGGAGGGCGAGCCCCACGCCCAGGGCTTGGGCGGCGGTGGCGAGGCGAGCCCAGGCGAGGGCTTGGGCGGCGGCGCGGGTGACGTGGGGGCCGGTGGCGAGGAGTTCACCACCGGGGCGGTGGTGACTGAGGCGGCGCGCGGGGTCGAGGGAAGCGCGCGGGGCGGTCGCGCTCGCCGCGTAACCGGATACACCCGCCCCCGTTCTGCCGCTGCCGCTGCCGCTGCCGCTGCCGCTGCCGCTGCCGCTGCCGCTGCCGCTGCCGCTGCCGCTGCCGCTGCCGCTGCCGCTGCCGCTGCCGTCGGGCGGTGTTGTGGTCGGCGCAGGTGTGTGGGCCGGCGTCTGCGTCAGGTGCAGGTCCGTGGTCGCGTCGGTGCCCCGCACGGTCAGGTGTACGTCCGCCGCGTCCCCGTCCAGTACGTACGGCCCCCCGCCCGGCAGGGCCACCGTCGCCATCGCCTCGCCCGAGGCGAAGGCGGGCAGGAGCCGCTTGGCGGGGCCCGACTCGCCGAGTTCGGAGAGAAGCGCGGCCGCCGTCACCGTCTCCACCAGCGGGCCGGGGACCCCGTGCCGACCCAACTCCACGAAGGCGACGGCCAGTTCCACGGGGAGAGGGCCCACCCCCTCGTATGCCTCCGGGACTGCCAGCGCGAAGACGCCCGCGTCGGCGAGGCGGGACCACAGGGAGCGGCCGGGCGTGTGGTCGCCGGTGGCCCACGCGCGTACGGCCGAAGGTGTGTCCGCGGATGTCAGCATCGCGTCCAACGAGCGGGCGAAGGCGCGCTGTTCGGTGTCGAGGAGGAAGCGCATCAGCGGCGGCCCTTCGGCAGACCGAGCAGGCGCTCGGCGATGATGTCGCGCTGGATTTCGTTGGTCCCCGCGTAGATCGGTCCGGCGAGGGAGAAGACGTACCCCTCGGACCAGTCGGTGTCCGCCAACTCGCCCTCCGGGCCGAGCAGATCGAGTGCCGTCTCGTGCAGCGCGATGTCGTACTCGGACCAGAAGACCTTGTTCAGGCTGGACTCCGGACCGATGGTCTCGCCGTCGAGGAAGCGGGAGGCGTTGGCGTAGGTGAAGAGCTGGTAGGCGCGGGCGCCGATCACCGCGTCGGCCACCCGGTCGCGCAGGGCCGTGTCCGAGGGGTCCGCCCGGGTGCGCCAGAGGTCCGCCAGCCGGTCGGCGGCGGCCAGGAAACGGCCCGGTGAACGCAGCGTCAGACCGCGTTCGTTGCCCGCCGTCGACATCGCGACCCGCCAGCCCCGGCCCGGCTCGCCGATCACGTCCTCGTCCGGGACGAACACCTCGTCCAGGAAGAGCTCGGCGAAGGCGGGTCTGCCGTCGAGGCGGCCGATGGGGCGGACGGTGACACCCGACGCGCGCAGGTCGAACATCAGGTAGGTGAGGCCCTGGTGCGGCGACGGGGGCACCGCCCGCGCGAGCGAAGCCGAGCGTGGGGGAGTGTCCGGCTCGCTGCGGAACAGGCCGAACGCGCGGTCGGCGAACGCGGCCCGCGACGACCACGTCTTCTGCCCGCTCAGCAGCCAGCCCCCGTCCGTACGCACCGCACGGGATGTCAGGGAGGCCAGGTCGGAACCCGCCTCCGGCTCGGACCACGCCTGCGCCCAGATGACCTCGCCGGTGGCCATCGACGGCAGCACACGCGCACGTTGCTCCTCCGTGCCGTGGTCGAAGAGGGTCGGTGCGAGCAGGCTGATGCCGTTCTGGCTGACCCGGCCCGGCGCGCCCGCCGCGTAGTACTCCTCCTCGAAGACCAGCCACCGGACGATGTCCGCACCCCGGCCGCCGTACGCCGTCGGCCACGACACCACCGACCAGCGGTCCGCGGCCAGTTCGGCCTCCCACACGCGGTGGGCGGCGAAGCCCTCCTCGGTCTCCAGCGAGGGGAGGGGGACGGCCGGGACATGCGTGTCGAGCCAGGCCCGGGCCTCGGCACGGAACGCCTCGTCGGCGGGAGAGTGGGCGAGATCCATCGGCGGCACCTTTCGGCGACGGTATGGGCGGCGAGCTTCGGTGGCGGTCTCGGCGGCAGCCTTCCCTAACAAGTGTTTGGTAGGTTAGCGTGGAGTCATGAGCGACGTCGAGAGTCCGGCGTACGTACCGGGGCACGGGCTGCTGAAGGGGCGCGCCGCCGTCATCACCGCCGCGGCGGGCGCGGGCATCGGCGGGGCCACGGCGCGCAGGTTCCTGGAGGAGGGCGCGCGCGTTCTGATCAGCGACGTGCACGCGCGCCGGCTCAAAGAGACCGAGCAGGCGCTCGCCGAGGAGTTCGGCGCCGCGAGCGTCGCTTCGGCACCCTGTGACGTCACCGCCGGGGAGCAGGTCCAAGCCCTCTTCGACACGGCCCTGGAACTGCACGGCAGCTTGGACATCGTCGTGAACAACGCGGGCCTGGGCGGCACTTCGGCCCTCGTCGACATGACCGACGAACAGTGGTCGAAGGTGCTCGACGTGACACTCAACGGCACGTTCCGGTGCACGCGCGCGGCGTTGCGGGCGATGAAGGCGTCCGGCGGTGGCGTGATCGTCAACAACGCCTCCGTCATCGGCTGGCGCGCCCAGGCGGGTCAGGCCCACTACGCCGCGGCCAAGGCCGGGGTCATGGCGCTCACCCGGTGCGCGGCGATCGAGGCCGCCGCGTACGGGGTCCGCGTCAACGCGGTGTCGCCGAGCCTTGCCATGCACCCGCATCTGGTGAAGGTGACCACACCCGAACTGCTGGAGGAGCTCACCGCCCGCGAGGCCTTCGGGCGGTACGCCGAACCCTGGGAGGTGGCCAACGTGATCGTGTTCCTGGCGTCCGGCTACTCCTCGTACATGACGGGTGAAGTCGTCGCCGTCAGCAGCCAGCACTCCTAGGACCACAATGGAACCGTGCCTACCAAGAAGAAGCCCCAGGTGACCGCCTCGCCGGAGCGGCGCCGTGAACTGCTCGACACCGCCGCCGAGGTCTTCGCCGAGCAGGGCTACAACGCCACCACCGTACGCAAGATCGCGGACGAGGCCGGGATGCTCGCGGGCAGCCTCTACTACCACTTCGACTCCAAGGAATCGATGCTGGAAGAGATCCTGCGAACCTTCCTCGACGAGCTCTGGGACGGGTACGACACCGTTCTGGACGCCGAACTGGGCCCCCGGGAAACCCTGGAGGCCCTGGTCACCGAGTCCTTCCGGGAGATCGACCGGCACCGCGCCGCCGTCGCGATCTACCAGAAGGAGTCCAAGCACCTCGCCGCGCAGCAGCGCTTCGCGTTCCTCGCCGAGTCGCAGCGCAACTTCGAGAAGGCGTGGCTGAGCACGCTGGAGCGCGGCGTCGGCGCCGAGGTCTTCCGGGCGGACCTCGACATCCGGCTCACCTACCGGTTCGTGCGCGACACCGTGTGGGTCGCCGCGTCCTGGTACCGGCCCGGCGGGCAGCACAGCCCGGAGGAGATCGCCCGCCAGTACCTGTCGATGGTCCTCGACGGGATCTCCGTACGTACATAGCCGTTGATGTCAGGGGAGTTGTCATGGCCGAGGCCTATATCGTCGAAGCGGTCCGCACGCCCGTCGGGCGGCGCAAGGGAGGCCTGAGCGGTGTCCACCCGGCCGACCTCGGCGCGCATGTCCTCAAAGCCCTGGTCGAGCGGTCCGGCGTGGACCCGGCCGCCGTCGAGGACGTGGTCTTCGGCTGTCTGGACACCGTGGGCCCGCAGGCCGGGGACATCGCCCGCACCTGCTGGCTGGCGGCCGGGCTGCCCGAGGAGGTGCCGGGTGTCACCGTCGACCGGCAGTGCGGTTCCTCCCAGCAGGCCGTGCACTTCGCCGCCCAGGGCGTCCTGTCCGGCACCCAGGACCTGGTGGTCGCGGGCGGCGTCCAGAACATGAGCCAGATACCCATCGCCTTCGCCTCCCGCCAGGCCGCGGAACCGCTCGGCCTGACCGAGGGCCCCTTCGCGGGCAGCGCGGGCTGGCGGGCGCGCTACGGCGACCGGCCCGTCAACCAGTTCCACGGCGCCGAACTGATAGCTCAGAAGTGGGGCATCAGCCGCCGCGACCAGGAGGAGTTCGCGCTCCGCTCCCACCGGCGGGCCATCCGCGCCATCGACGAGGGCCGCTTCGCGCGCGAGACCGTCGCCTACGGGGAGGTCGCGGTCGACGAGGGCCCGCGCCGGGACACCTCCCTGGAGAAGATGGCGGGCCTGAAGCCGGTCGTCGAGGGCGGCACCATCACCGCCGCCTGCTCCTCCCAGGTCTCCGACGGCGCCGCCGCGATGCTGCTCGCCTCCGAGCGCGCGGTACGGGAACACGGGCTGACTCCCCGCGCCCGCGTGCACCACCTCTCCGTACGCGGCGAGGACCCCATCCGCATGCTGTCGGCGCCCATCCCGGCCACCGCGCACGCCCTCAAGAAGACCGGCATGAGCATCGGCGACATCGACCTCGTCGAGATCAACGAAGCCTTCGCGCCCGTCGTCCTCGCCTGGCTGAAGGAGACCGGCGCCGACCCCGACAAGGTCAATGTCAACGGCGGCGCGATCGCCCTCGGCCACCCGCTCGGCGCCACCGGCGTCAAGCTGATGACGACACTCCTGCACGAACTGGAGCGCACGGGCGGCCGCTTCGGCCTCCAGACCATGTGCGAGGGCGGCGGTCAGGCCAACGTCACCATCATCGAGAGGCTCTGACGACGGCGTCACCCCTGGTTCGGCGGACGGAGTCCGGCGCAGGCTCGCGAAGCCTGTGAGGCCCCTGGGCCGAGCAGTGCGAGCGGGCCGTCGGGGACGGTGCCCATGTGCGAGGTTGGCGGTCAGGCCAACGTCACCATCATCGAGCGGCTCTGACGACGGCGTCACGCCTGGTTCGTCATCGAGCGGCTCTGAGCAGCTCCAGGGACTTCAGCGTCTCCTCCGCCTCGGCCACGATCCGGTCCACCAGCTCCGCGCACGACGGCAGGTCGTCGATCACCCCGGCGACCTGCCCGGACGCCATCACCCCCAGGTCCGTACGACCGTCCACCATCGCGGCCTTGAGCAGCATGGGGGTGTTGGCGGCGAGCAGCACCTGGCTCCAGGACAGGTTCTTGCCGTGCTTCATGGCGAGGCCGTCGCGGACCATCTGAGGCCAGGAGAGGCCGGACATCTTCTGGAAGCCCGCCGCTCGGCGGACCGCCTGGACCAGCGCTTTCGTACGGCCGGACCTCTCGAGGGAGTCGACGAGGTCCGTGCGGAGCATGCGGTGCGGCAGTCCGTCGACGGCCGTCGTGACGGTGACGTCCTTCACCGTCGCCGCCAGATACCTCGCCTTCACCGCGTCCGGCACCGTCGAGTCGGAGGTCAGCAGGAAACGCGTGCCCATGGCGATCCCCGCCGCGCCGTACGCCAGGGCGGCCACCAGCCCCCGCCCGTCGTGGAAGCCGCCCGCCGCCACGACCGGGATGCCGACCGCGTCGACCACCTGCGGCAGCAGCACGGTCGTCGCGACCTCGCCGGTGTGCCCGCCGCCCTCGCCGCCCTGCACGATCACCGCGTCGGCCCCCCAGGCGGCCACCTTCTCGGCGTGCCGCCGGGCGCCTATGGAGGGGATGACGACCACTCCCGCGTCCTTCAGCTCGGCGATCAGCTCGCGCGAGGGGGCGAGCGCGAAGGACGCGATGCGGACACCCTCGTCGATGATGATCCGGACCCGGTCGCCCGCGTCCCCCGCGTCCGCGCGCAGGTTCACACCGAACGGCTCGTCCGTACGGGACCTGACCTCCCGTACGGCGTCCCGCAGTTGGTCGAGGGTCATCGTGGCGGAGGCCAGGATCCCCAGCGCGCCCGCCTTCGCCGTGGCGGAGACCAGGCGCGGGCCCGCCACCCAGCCCATGCCGGTCTGTACGACGGGGTGGCGGACCCCGACCAGCCGGGTGAGCGCGGTGTCCATCAGCGCCCGGCCTTGCCGGGCTCGGGGACCTCACGATCCCGGGTGCCCCCCGGATCGATGACCTCGCGGATCAACTCCAGCTCCTCCGGCGTCGGTTCCCGGGTGCAGGGCACCTCGTCGGGGACGGACAGCTCGAAGCCCGTCGCCCGCCGCACCTGCTCGACGGTGACGCCCGGGTGCAGCGCGGCGAGGCGCATCGAGTGGCCGGGGGTGGCGAAGTCGAGGACGGCGAGGTCGGTCACCACGCGGGGGATGCGGTGGAAGCGGGTGGCGCTCGGGCCCGCCGCGGCGGCACGGTCGTACCCCACCCCGCACACCATGTCGACCTTCTCGACGAAAACGCGCGGCGAATGCCTCGGTACCCAGTAACTGGTCGGGTTGTTCAGGGTGTTGACCGGTGCGCCGCGCACGCCGAGCAGCTGTCGGCCGGGCCGGGACCAGTCGCCGATGCAGGAGATGTTCTGGTTGCCGAAGCGGTCGATCTGGCTCGCGCCCATCATCACGTGCCGGCGCCCGCCGGTCACCATGGTCAGATGCTGCCGGTACGGCAGCCAGCCCTCCGGTGTGCCGTCGAGTCCGACGAGCAGCGCCTCGCCGTCGGTGAGCAGCAGGTCGGGCGCGAAGGTGCGCTTGGCGAGGCGGGCGCCGAAGGACGGGATCGGGCCCATGGGGCTGGCGAGCACCTCGCCGTTGTCCCGCCAGGTCTCGGCGCAGGCGATCACGCAGTACTCGGCTCGGGTTGTCCGGGTGGTGGTCGTCACCGCTGCTCCTTGTGCCAGGCCTGGACGGCGCTCTGGTAGGCGTGCTCGTCGCCGCCGAGGAAGCGCTCGGCGAACTCGGCGTACGGCGTGGTGGCGTACAGCTTCTGGAAGGCCTCGTCGCGTCCGTAGTCGGGCGCGCAGGACGTGAAGTGCGCGCCGTTCGGCGTCTCGATCACGCCCGTCACGCTCGACCGCTTGAGCAGCAGCGTCTGCGGCGCCGCCTCCTTGGTCAGCTCCGCCGTGTCCACGATCCGCTCGCAGGACACGTACGCCGCGTCCGCCGCCTCGCAGAACAGGTCGTCGAAGTACGGGTCCGGGCCCAGATACTGGCCGTTGCCGAGGCGGTCCGCGCGGTTCATGTGGACCAGGGCGGCGTCCAGGCGCAGGGCGGGCATGGCGACGAACTCCTCCCGTATCCCCGAGGGCTGGTCGGCGTACGGCGAAGTGACGGTCCGCAGGCCGGGGTTGACCCGCATCACGTCGGAGCCGATACCGGCCCGCACCGGCAGGAAGGGCAGCCGGTTGGCGGCCGCGTGCAGTCCCCACATGAACATCGCCTCGTCGACCTCCATCAGCTCGAAGGCGCCGCTCTCACGTGCCGCGCGGTAGTGCGGTTCGAGCGGGATCGAGTCGAGGGTCACGAAGGCCGTGACGAGCTTCCGGATCCGTCCGGCGGCGGCGAGCAGGCCGACGTCCGGGCCGCCGTACGAGACGACGGTGAGATCGGTGATCTCGGAGCGGAGCACCGCTCTCACCAGGGCCATCGGCTTGCGGCGCGCGCCCCAGCCGCCGATACCGAGCGTCATTCCGCTCTCCAGACGGCCGACGGCTTCCTCCGCCGGCATGGTCTTGTCGCTCACTTTTCAGCCCTCTCCTTGCCGAAGGTGTCGCGGACGCGGTCGGCCACCCCGCTGAGGTTCGCCTCGAAGGTGAAGCCCTGCTCGAAGCGGTAGCTGCGGCGCACGTCGACGGGATCGATGCCGTTGATGGCGGCCTTGGCGAGCCGGATCAGGTGTCCGTCCTTGGCGGCTATTTCGCGAGCCAACTCCAGGGCAGCCACCCGCAGTTCATCGCGCGGTACGACCCTCCACACCGAGCCGTGCGCGTGCAGCTCGGCCGCGGTCGCGGTGCGCGAGGTGTAGTACAGCGCGCGCATCAGGTGCTGGGGGACCAGCCGGGCCAGGTGGGTGGCCGCGCCGAGCGCGCCCCGGTCCAGCTCGGGCAGCCCGAAGGTGGCGTCCTCGCTCGCCACGATCGCGTCCGCGTTCCCCACGAGTCCTATCCCGCCGCCCAGACAGAAGCCCTGCACCGCCGCGACGACGGGCACCTCGCACTCGTACACCGCCGCGAACGCCTCGAAGCAGCCGCGGTTCGCGCCGATCAGCGCGCCGTGGCCGGTGGTGTCCCGCTGCATCTCCTTGATGTCCACGCCCGCGTTGAAACCGCGCCCCTCGGCCGTCAGCACCACACAGCGGATCCCGGGGTCGCGGCCCGCCGCGCGGACGGCGTCGGCCAGGTCGAACCACCCCTGCACCGGCAGCGCGTTCACCGGCGGGAAGTCGACCGTGACGACGAAAATCCCCTTTCCCGGGGACGAGGTGGAGACACCCATGGGGACATCAGCTACCTTTCCACCAAACGTTTGTTAGGTGCGATTCCGAAGCTAGCAGCGAATGGATCCGAACGGGAGGCCCTGTGGACAACGTGGATCTCAGCGGCAGGACCGTCGTCGTCACGGGCGGGACCCGCGGGGTCGGGGCCGGGATCGCGCGGGCGTTCGCGCGGGCGGGTGCCGAGGTCGTGGCCTGTGCGCGCAGACCGCCCGAACAGCCGGTCGAGGGTGTCGGGTTCGCGGCCGTGGACCTGCGGAACCCGGCCGCCGTACGCGACTTCTTCGACGCGCTGCCCCGGCTCGACGTCCTGGTCAACAATG
The DNA here is from genome assembly GCF_055569295.1 of Streptomyces sp. NPDC029292. Lineage (NCBI taxonomy): Bacteria > Bacillati > Actinomycetota > Actinomycetes > Kitasatosporales > Streptomycetaceae > Streptomyces > Streptomyces sp. NPDC029292. The sequence continues at coordinate 73,723 of NZ_JBVHXR010000016.1, read as the reverse complement.
CCGGCGGCGCCCCCTACCGGCCGCTGGCGGAGTCCGACGCCCAACGGCACGCGCGCGTGATCGAGCTCAACCTCACCGCGCCGCTGACCGCCTCCCTCGCCGCGTACGGCCATCTCCGGCGTGCCAAGGGCTCGATCGTGATGATCGGCAGCGTGAGCGGGACGCGTCCGTCGCCCGGCTCGGCGGCGTACGGGGCGGCCAAGGCGGGCCTGGAGAACCTGGCCCGCTCGATGGCCGTCGAGTGGGCCCCCGACATCCGGGTCAACACACTCGTCGTCGGCATGGTCCGTACCGAGCTGGCCCACCTGCACTACGGCGGCGAGGACGGTATCGCCGCCGTCGCGCGCACCGTCCCGCTGGGTCGCCTCGCCCAGCCGTCCGACATAGGCGAGGCCGCCGTCTTCCTCGCCTCGGACGCCGCCGCCTACATCAGCGGTGCCTCGCTGCTCGTCCACGGGGGCGGCGAGCGGCCCGCCTTCCTCGACGCGGCGACTGCCAACAAGGACGACACGGACGACACGGACGACACGGACGACACGGACGACAGGGACGACAGGGACCACGAGCGATAACGGCGCCACGGATGCCACGGACGCCACGGACGCCACGGATGACAAGGAGAAGTGAGATGAGTGCACCGCTGCTGTGCGAGGGGCGGGTCGTGATCGTGACGGGTGCGGGGCGCGGGCTCGGCCGGGCGCACGCGCTCGCGTACGCCGCCGAGGGCGCGCGGGTCGTCGTGAACGACCTCGGCGTCGGCCTCGACGGCACACCGGGCCCGGAGAGCCCGGCGCGGCAGGTGGTCGACGAGATCCGCGCGGCGGGCGGCGAAGCGGTGGCCCACGGCGGCGACATCGCGACGACCGAGGGCGCCGCCTCCCTCGTACGCGCCGCCCTGGAGGCGTACGGCCGTCTCGACACCCTCGTCAACAACGCCGGGTTCCTGCGCGACCGGATGCTGGTCAACCTCGACGAGGACGACTGGGACGCCGTGATGCGCGTCCACCTGAAGGGGCACTTTCTGCCGCTGAAGCACGCGGCGGCGTACTGGCGGGCCGAGGCGAAGGCCGGGCGGACGCCGCAGGCCCGGGTCGTCAACACCAGTAGCGGAGCGGGGCTGTTGGGGTCGGTCGGACAGGGCAACTACAGCGCGGCGAAGGCCGGGATCGTCGGGCTGACGCTCGTCGCCGCCGCCGAGATGGGCCGGTACGGCGTCCAGGTCAACGCGATCGCTCCGGCGGCCCGCACCCGGATGACGGAGCGGACCTTCGCGGAGACGATGGCGGCACCCGGGACCGGCTTCGACGCCATGGCACCCGAGAACGTGTCGCCGCTGGTGGTCTGGCTGGGCTCGGCCGCGAGCGCCGGGGTCACCGGGCGCGTCTTCGAGGCCGAGGGCGGCCGGATCACCGTGATGGGGGGCTGGCGGCCGGGGCCGAGCGCGGACAAGGGGGCGCGGTGGACTCCGTCCGAGGCGGGGGACGCGGCGCTGAAACTGCTGGCGGAGGCGGAGGATCCGGGGGCGGTGTACGGGGCGCAGTAGTGCGATCGGCGTACGACACCTAGGAGTTCGGGCCCTGGGCCCCGCGCCTCTGGCTGGGGAGGATGCCCGCTGAGGCGCCGTGGAGCGTGCCGCCCGCGGAACCCCGGTGGGTTCGACGGATGTCGGGGGATGCGGGCGGCGGAGGGTCGCCCGCCCTTCTAGCGGGAGAGACGGGCGGCGGCCTTCCGCTGCTGCTCGCCCATCACGGACAGGAAGCGGATCACGGTCTCCAGCTCGTCCGTGCTGAACTCCTCGCAGGCCTCGACGATGTCGCGGGCCCAGGCCTCGAAGAAGACGGCCAGCTCGGCGATCTTCTCCCGGTTCGGCTCGACCACCACCCGGCGCTTGTCCGTCGGGTGCTTGACCCTGAGCACGAAGCCCTTGGCCTCCAGGCGGTCGATCAGGCCGGTGACGGAGGCGGGGGCCAGGCCGGTGTGCTCCGCGAGGTCCTTGGCGGTGAGCGGGCCGAACCGCTCCAGCAGGTCGAGGGTCTTGCTCTCGGTGGCGCTCAGGCCCTGCTTCGCCGCGACCGCCGCGTGGAACATCACCGTGACGCCACTGTGCTCGCGGCCCACGGTCATGAGCTGCTCCAGCGTCTTGGCCCGCCTGTCGTCGCGCCTGTCGTCGCGTTTGTTCTCGGCGGGCCTCTCGTCCTTCGCTTCCTTCTCTCCGCTGCTCATGGGCTCAGGCTAACAAATATTTCGTTCGGTCGAACTAAAGACTTGCCATCACGGCGGGCCGGCTGTAAGTCTTTAGTTAGTCCGAACGAAATAAATCCGCCGGGCACCAACGGACACCACCGGACAACAGAGGAGAGATCATGTCCGCCACCCTGACCGCGCCCACGTCGCTCGCGGAGCCGTACCCGCGCCGCTGGGCCGCCGCCGCCGTGATGATGATCGCGGCGCTGATGGACCTGCTGGACGTGACGATCGTCAACGTCGCGATCCCGTCCATAGGCCGCGACCTGCACGCCTCGCAGAACGCCCTGCAGTGGCTGGTCTCCGCGTATCTGCTGGGCTTCGCCGCGACCCTGATCATCTCCGGGCACCTCGGTGACCGCTTCGGGCGGCGCTTCCTCTTCCTCGCCGGTACGGCGGGCTTCGGCCTCGCCAGTCTCGGGTGCGGGATCGCGCAGTCGCCGGGTCAGCTGATCGCCGCACGCGCCGTGCAGGGAGTGATGGCCGCGGTGCTGATGCCCCAGGTGCTCGGCTCGTTCCGCACGCTGTTCCAGGGCAAGGAGCGCGGGGCCGCCTTCGGGATGTATGGCGCCGTCGCCGGGTTCGCCTCCGCCGTCGGGCTGCTGCTCGGGGGGCTGCTCACCGACGCCGATCTGTTCGGGTGGGGCTGGCGGTCCGTGTTCCTGGTGAACGTGCCGGTCGCCGTCGCGACCTTCGTGGCGGGACTCGTCCTGGTGCCGTCCACGCGTGAACGGTCCGCCGGGCGGCCCGATGCGGTGGGGAGTCTCGTGCTGGCCGGCGGGCTGGTCGCGATCGTCCTTCCGCTGGTGCAGGGGCGCAGCAACGGGTGGCCGCTGTGGGGGTGGGTCTGCCTCGGCGGTGGGGTGCTCGCGGTGGGCGGGCTCGGGGTGTATGAGGCTCGGCGGCGCGGGGCGGCGACGGTGCCGTTGCTTCCGGTGCGGGCCTTTCGGCTCCCCGCGTTCTCCGTGGGTGTGCTCGTGCAGCTCCTCTTTTCCGTCGGGATGCAGGGGTTCTTCCTGATCTTCGCGATCTGGATTCAGGGGAGTGAGGGGTATACGCCGATGCAGGCGGGGCTGGTCACCGTGGCCTTCTCGGTCGGCGGGTTCCTGACCGCGCCCGCGGCCGACGGGCTGGCCGTGAGGTTCGGGCGGCTCGTGCTGGGGGCGGGGGCGCTGATGATGGCGGGCGGTTTCGGATGGGTGTGGGCCGCCGTTGCCGACGCGTCCGTCGCGCACACCGGGGCGTGGCCGTTGGTGCCGGGGCTGGTGCTCGCTGGGGCGGGGCTGGGGTTCCTGGTGGTTCCGCTGGTGAATGTCGTGCTGTCCGCGGTTCCTGGTGAGCTGGCGGGTGGGGCGTCCGGGATCTTCTCCACCGCTCAGCAGTTCGGTGGGGCGCTCGGGGCGGCGGCGATCGGTTCGGTCTTCTTCGGGCACGCCTCGAGTGGTCTGACTCATGCGCTGACCACGGCGATGCCTTGGGTGGTCGCCGGGTTCGTGCTCTGTGCGGGGTTGTGTGTGGGGTTGCCTCGGCGGGCGGTGGGTGAGGGGTGAGTGGAGGGGTTTTTCGCCCCCGCCGCCCCTACGCGTCCCGTACCTGGGGGCTGCCGCCCCCAGACCCCCGCTAAGAATCAGCCCCTCCGGCGTTTGAGGAGCGGGGTCTGGGGCGGAGCCCCAGGGACGGGACCGGACGGGTAGGGGCGGCGGGGGCGAAACCCGCTTTTCTCAAGGCCCCCCGGCCCCCCGCCCCCCTTCGAGCAGCGCAGCTATCGCCCCGTGCCCCGTCTGCTGGTCGTCGGCCGCCATCGGCCGCCCTTCCGCATCGAGGAGCTGGACCTCGATGGTGATGCCGTCGTCTTCCGGGGCCGCGTAGCGGTGGGTGACCGAGCGGTGGCCGGGGCCATGGGTCCGTTCCAGGCCCGCGCGGAGTTCGGCCTCGACGTCGAGGGCCAGCCAGCGCCGCGCCTCCGCGAGGGCCTCGCCCCGAGCCCGCGCCCCGTGGGCGAGCAGGACTCGTACGCACCCCTCGGAGCCCCGCCGCGCCGCCACCAGCAGGGGCGGCTCACCGGTCGGTCCGGGCCGGTCCGGGTCGGCGCCGCCCGCGAGGAGTTCCGTGACCACCGCGACATGGCCCAGCCGCAGCGCCCACGTCAGGGCCGTGAAGCCGAACGCCTCCACCGTGTCCGGGGCGGCTCCGGCCGCGAGCAGGGCACGGACGACCGCTGTGTGACCGCCGCAGGCCGCCCCGCACAGCGGAGCGTCGGTGCCCTGGCTGAGCCGGTCGGGCGCGGCACCGGCCACCAACAGCAGCCGTACGACACCGGGTTGGTCGCTCACCGCCGCCAGATACAGCGCCGTCTGCCCGTCCGCGTCCACCGACTCCGGGCTCACGCCGGAGCGCAGCAGCCGTACGACCGCGTCCTCGTCACCCTCGTACACAGCGGTGAAGAGATGTGTCGCGGGGTCGTTCGTGCTCATCCTTCGACCCTCGCTCGCGAAGGACGCGCGAGGCAAAGCCTTTTGAGGTGTTCTGTCTCACCTCTTACGCCTCGCGGGTCCCTTCACTCACGTGTCGCACTCCAGCACCGTCCGGCACAGCGCGCAGCGGGCCCGTACCCGGCCGCGTACCGGCACCCTGATCCGCTGGTGGCAGGTCGGGCAGGGGAAGGACACGCGCAGCGGGCCGTGGCCGTCGGGGGTGAAGGTGTAGGGGAGGCCGGGCTGGGCGCCGGGGGCGTGGTGGTCCTGGGCGTAGCGGCGGTCCTTGGCGTAGCGGCGGCGGCCCGCCCAGCCGGCCGCGGTCAGCGGGGGCTGTTGCTCGTCGCGGCGGGCCTGGGCCATGCCCTTGGTGTACGCGGTGTACGCCTGCGGACTGGTGAACCAGATCGAGGGGTCCTCGCCGAAGACCAGGGCGCGTTTGGCGAGGACGTACCCGAACTCCTCGGGGGTGAGGTAGCCGAGCTTCTGCGAGGACGCCGCGTCCTCGCGGAACGCGTCGAGGAGGAGCCAGCCCGCGCCCAGATACGTCGCCGCCGTGTCCGTGAGGATCTCGGTGTCGCGGGTGCCGGGGAAAGAGAGGTCGAGGCGGTGCAGATAGACGTGCATCACCTCGTGGGCGAGGGCGGCGCCGATGTCATGGCGGTGGGTGCGGAAGCGGTCGTTCAGTTCGATGAAGTACTCGGGGCCCGCGGTGAGTTCGACGTTCGCCGCGTGGGTCATCTCGCGGAAGCCGACGATCATCCGGGCGTCCGGCAGCCGGTAGTGGCGCACCATCTCGCGGGCCACGCGCTGTGCGCCCAGGTGCAGGTCGTCGGTGTCGCTGAAGGCCACGTCGGCGGGGGCCACGCTGGCCGCGAAGGTGTGGATGGTGTCGTACGAGAGCCGTTTGTAGAGCGCGGTGATCGAGGCCCGCACCGTGTCGAGGTGTGGGTAGCCGTGCTCGACGGGTCCGCCGTTCGCCACGTCCGCACCCCCTGAAGACGTCAGGCCTCCACTGTATGCGGGGTTCTGGCAGGAGGTGGGGCGCGCGGGCCCGTGGTCGGCCGCCGCTGGCCGGAAAGGGCTCCTTGCCGGTGCCGCTCGGCGGTCTCGATAATCCGCACCAGCTTGGCAGGGGCATGCCATGGCTGTCGCCCGTGTACGCGCTGCCTTGCGTTCAACCCCCCACGAGAGGAAGCACGTTGAAGTCTCCGAAGAAGTTCACCGGTGTCAAGAGAGCCCTCGCCCTCGGCGCCGTCACCCTGGCCGCCGTCTCTCTCCAGCCCGTCTCCGCACAGGCCGCGCCCGCGCCCGTCGTCGGCGGGACCCGGGCGGCGCAGGGCGAGTTCCCGTTCATGGTGCGGCTGTCCATGGGCTGTGGCGGCGCGCTGTACACCAAGCAGATCGTCCTGACCGCCGCGCACTGTGTCAGCGGCTCGGGCAACAACACCTCCATCACCGCCACCGCCGGCGTCGTCGACCTGCAGAGCAGCAGCGCGATCAAGGTCAAGTCGACGAAGGTGCTCCAGGCGCCCGGCTACAACGGCAAGGGCAAGGACTGGGCCCTGATCAAGCTCGCCACGCCGATCGAGCAGCCCACCCTGAAGATCGCCACCACCACCGCGTACAACAACGGCGACTTCACCGTCGCCGGGTGGGGCGCCACCCGTGAGGGCGGCGCCCAGCAACGCTATCTGCGCAAGGCCACCGTCCCGTTCGTCGACGACGCCGCCTGTCAGCAGGCGTACGGCAGTGATCTCGTCCCCGGTGACGAGATCTGTGCCGGGTTCGTCGAGCAGGGCGGCGTGGACACCTGTCAGGGCGACTCCGGCGGGCCCATGTTCCGCAAGGACGACACGGGTGCGTACATCCAGGTCGGGATCGTCAGCTGGGGTCAGGGCTGCGCGGAGCCCGGCTACCCCGGGGTGTACTCCGAGGTGTCGACCTTCGCGGCCGACATAGCCCGGGCGGCGTCCGGACTGTAGGAGCCGCGGTCGTACGTCGCTGAGCGGGCGCCCGTGGCCCCGGTTGCGGGCGCTCCGCCGCGCACCTGACAGATCGCGGTCACGAACGCTATGCTCCCCGCGATGACGACTCACTCTATTGACAGAATGGGGGACCCGTCCGCGCAAGGTGAGTGCTGATGCTCACTCATATCGCGAATGGGGATTCCCGCCTTTCCTTCTGGCTGCGCGTGCGCGAGTTCGCCGTGCCGCCGTCCATGATCGAGACTGCGACCGCCCGCCGCTGTGCCGGGGACTGGGCGGGGGCGTGCGCCGCCGCAGGCATCGATGTCGATCTCAATCTGCGTTCCGTGGCACGCACTTACGGCCACGACCTCGCCGCTCGGGTCCGGGCCGACCTCCGCCATCTGGCTCCCGACCTGTTGCGCTGGCACATGCCGAGGGTCGCCCCTGATGGGCTGTTGCGGCCGGGGCTGACCATCACTCTGGCTCGCTACGACTACGGCGCCGCGGGGCGTGACAGTGAAAGTCCGGTGCACCTCGTGGTCCGGACTCCACCGGCCTGGGCGGACGGCGGCCAGCGGATCAGCCTCGCGCTGTGGGACGGATCCCAAGGCGCACCCCACGACGGGTTCTCCTTCGAGGCCGCCGCCCGTCGGCATCCGCATCCCCGGCCCAACCGGCGGTTCCGCCTCGACCTGCACCGTCACCTGTGGGACGCGCGCAGGACCGACGAGCTGCGGGTCAGGTCCGGGGCCGAACGGCCGCCCGCCGACGGCCGTCCCACGGACCTGGACCCGGACCCGGATCCGTCGGGGCTGGGGCTGGTGCCCCAGGGACGCGGCTGCGCCGTCGACCGCTGGGCGGCCGAGGCGGGGATTCTGCTCCGCACGGAGGGACGGACGGCCGGGACCGTGACCGTGCGGTTCGGGGGCGGGCATCGGCTGGTCCTGGACCTGGGCGCGGACGGCGACGTCACCGGGCCGCCCGCTCTGCGGATCGCGGCGGCGCCCGCGGACGGCAGCGCCTCCGCGCTGCCGGTGCTGCCCGACGCGGCGACCTGGGTGCCGCCCGACCTGGAACTGATCCGTGCCGGTTGGATCGAGGCCGACCGGCTGCATCCGCTGGTCGCCTCGGCTCTCGTACCGGATCATGTGCCGGCCGGTCGCTCCGGGGCTCCGGACCGGGCAGGGCAACCGCGTCTCGTGGAGTGCCGCGGCGCTCAGCACCGGATCGGCCTGGTCGACGGCGTACTGGCGCCGCTGGACCACGACCCGGCCGAGATCCGCCGCGAGGAGTTGCTGGTCGCACTGACCGGTACTCCGCTTCCCTGTCTGCGGGCCATCGACGAGGCACACCGTCGTCCGGACTGCCTCAGTGGTGTCCACGAACGCCTGATCCATGGCGACACCGCCGGTGCACTGGCCGTCGTCGAGGGACTGCTGGGCCCCGACGTGGTGCTGCGCGGCGGCGCTCTGCGGGACGAACTGGAGGCGGCCGCGCAACGGCGGATCACCTACGGGCTGTTCAGGGCAGGCCTGGCCGGACCCGGACCCGGCCGCATCCGCCCGGGCGAAAGCCGTCCTTCCCACCACCGCACCCACCCGCGCCACACAGCCTCTCGCTGACCCCGGGGACGTCCGTCCCCGCGCCACACGACCCCTCGCTGAACCAGGACGTCCGTCCCGCACACCCACGCGCCCCACCACGAACCCAAAGGTGATGAAATATGCCCACATGCACCCCATACACCGCCGCCACCACCCTCTCCGACGCCACCTGCTCCGACGCCACCCCCTCCGCCCCGGCCCCCGCCTCCCAACTCGACGTCGCCGGCGAGTTGTTGACCCTGTTGCGCGACGCCACCACCGAACCGCGCCCCGACACCCAGCTGGAGGCCCTGACGCTGGCCGTGGCCGCCGACCTGCCCGTGCTCCTGTGGGGTGAGCCGGGGATCGGCAAGACCGCGGCCCTGACGCAGCTCGCCACGGCCCTGGACCTGCCGCTGACCACGGTGATCGCCAGCGTGCACGAGCCGTCCGACTTCTCGGGGCTGCCCATCGTCGGCGACGATCCCGCGGAGCAGGGTGTCCCGATGGCCCCGCCGGACTGGGCCGTGCGACTGGTACGGGCGGGACGGGGGCTGCTGTTCCTGGACGAGCTGTCCACCGCGCCGCCGGCCGTTCAGGCCGCCCTGCTCCGCCTCGTACTGGAGCGGCGCATCGGCGCCCTGCAACTGCCCCCCGGCGTCCGCATCGTGGCCGCGGCGAATCCGCGGTCCTCGGCGGCCGACGGCTGGGAGCTGAGTCCGCCGCTGGCCAACCGGTTCGTCCATCTCCAGTGGACCCACGACCACGAGGTCGTCGTACGCGGCCTCGGCGGGACCTGGCCCCGGGCGACCCTGCCGCGACTCGACCCGCAGAAGCTGCCGGAGGCCGTGGACTTCGCCCGCCGCGCGGTGTGCGGGCTCCTCGCCGCCCGCCCCGCGCTCGTGCACCGGCTGCCCAGCAGCGAAACCCGCCGGGGCGGCGCCTGGCCGTCCCCCCGAAGCTGGGACATGACCCTGAGTCTCATCGCCTTCGCGACCGCGGCCGGCTCCTCCCGTGAAGTGCTCTCCCTGCTGGTCAGGGGCACCGTGGGGGACGGTCCGGGGCTGGAGCTGCTGGCAAGCCTGGACCGGATGGACCTCCCGGACCCCGAGACGCTGCTCGCCGACCCGGAGAGTGCCGTCCTGCCCGAGCGCGGAGATCTGCGCCAGGCCGTGCTCGACGGCGTGGTGGCCGCCGTCCGCAAGCGCCCGGAGAGGGCACGCTGGGACGCGGCGTGGGCGCTGCTGGTCCGGGCGCTGGAGACCGGAGCCCCCGACCTGGTGGTCGTGCCCGCGACCACACTCGCCACACTGCGCCAGGAGGACTGGGACGTTCCGGCGTCGATCGAGCGGCTCACCGGAGTGGTGTCCCTGTCCCGGCGAGCGGATCAGGCGGCAGACCGCGCGGAGGCCCGGGCCGCCGCCGTCGCCGCGAAGGCCGGCCGATGACCCCGGACGCCCCGGGGGCACTGGACCTCGACAAACTCTTCGCCGCCCGGCTGCACGCCGCCCGGGTCCGGCCCTACCTGGCGACGGCGCTGTTCGCCCTGCACACCGTGGAGTCGCGGCGGGTACTGACGATGGCCGTCGACCGGCACTGGCGGTGCTATGTCTCGCCCGCCTTCGTGGAGCGGACGCCGGTCGAGGAACTGGCCGGCGTATGGGTGCACGAGGTGTCGCACCTGCTGCGCGACCATCACGGGCGCAGCGACCGGTTCGCGCGCGAGCACGGGCTGACCGGCCCGGGGGAGCGGCTGCGGATGAACATCGCCGCGGACTGCGAGATCAACGACGACGCGTACGGGGATGGGCTGGTCCGGCCCGAAGGAGCTGTCGAGCCGCAGCTTCTGGCCCTGTCTGACGGGGAGCTCATGGAGGACTACCTCCGCCAGTTCCGGCTCGGTGCGCGTACCCAGGACCTGGCCTGGCTGGACTGCGGCAGCGGCGCCGACGGACTGGACCGGGAGTGGGACCTGGGAGCGGACGGCGCGCACGGCCTCAGCGAGCAGGAACGGGACGCGGTCCGGTTCCGGGTGGCGCAGGGCATCAACGCCCGTCCGGGGAAGGCCCCGAAGGGCTGGCGGCGGTGGGCGGAGGACGCGTTCCACCCGCCGCAGCCGTGGCGGGAGCTGCTGGGAGCGGCGGTCCGCTCGGCGGCCTCCGGCTCCGGTGCGGGCGAGGACTACACCTACGGCCGGCCGTCGCGGCGCTCGGCCGGGGTGCCCGGCGCCATTCTGCCGAGCCTGCGGCGCAGGCCGCCCCGGGTCTGCGTGGTCATCGACACCTCAGGGTCGGTCAGCGACGCCGAACTGGGCAGCGCGCTCCTCGAAGTCGCCGCGATCTCCCGTGCCGTGGGCGGCCGGCGCGACCTGGTCACCGTGGTGCCGTGCGACGCGGCGGCCCGGATCGCGCACCCGCTGTGCCGTGCCGAGGGAATTCCGCTGCTGGGCGGTGGCGGTACGGATCTGCGCACGGGCTTCGCCAAGGCGCTCCGCACACAGCCCCGGCCCGACGTCGTCGTGGTCCTGACCGACGGGCAGACGCCCTGGCCGGAGTCGAGACCGCCGTGCCGGACGGTGGTGGGTCTGTTCCCTCGGCGGCACGCGTCGTGGGACGAGGACGATCCCGAGTACGTGCCGGACTCGCCGCCCGCGTGGGCACGCGTGGTCGAGATCGGCTCGGTACCCGCCGCTCGGTGAGCCCACCCGGGACGGGAGTGCTCGGTCCGTCGGCCCGTCAGGCTCGTTAGTCCAACTGCTCTCCCTTCTTTGTCCATGGGCACGTTGGGCTCACGCGCCGCAGGCTGGCGGCACCCCGAACGCCGCCTCCAGGAGGAGTGCCTTGCAGCCCTCAGCCATGCCCTCAGCCACGTCCACAGCCACGTCCACAGCCATGCCCTCAGCCATGTCCGCAGCCCTGCCTTCAGACACCTCCTCAGCCCTGCCCTCGAACACCTTCGCCCCCAGCCGTCGTGCCGTCGTCGCCGCGGGAGCCGCAGCCGGGATCGGGGCCGCACTCGGCATGCCCGGTGCGGCTTCGGCGGCCGGCGGACCCGACGAGAGCACCGCCCCCGCCGACGACCTCACCATCCGCTCCGCCCCCCTCGAAGTCCGGGTCGCCGCCGCCTTCCCGCGGATCGTCTCCTACACCGACCGCGCCACCGGCGCCGTCCTGCACGGCCAGGAGGGCGAGGTCACCTCCGTCCTGATCGACGGCACCGAACGCACCCCGACGGTCACCGCCACGGCGGGCGCCGACGCGGTCGCGTACCGGCTGGCCTTCGACGGCGGCACCACGATCGACGTCGAGGTCGTCGTGACGGACCGTCAAGTCACCTGGAGAGTCACGGAGATCGCCGACACCACTGCCCTCCCGGTCGGCACCCTCCGCATCCCCGGCCTCGCTCTGCTCTCCGTCCGCAGCGATCAGTCCGGCGCCCAACTCCTGGCCCCCCGCATCCAGTTGGACAAGTCGAAGAGCGGCGACACCCTGGTCGCCCCGACCGCGGACACCCCGGCGGAGGCGGCGAGCGGCTGCGCCTACGCCGTCGTCGCGCACCACGGACTCGCGGGCGCCGTCGAGACCAACACGGTCTACGACAAACCCGACAGCACCAGCTCGCGCACCCCGACTACGCGGGCAACTACAACAAGCGTGCCGGTGGCCTCGACGACCTCAACACCCTGGTCAGGGAGGGCAAGAAGTGGAACAGCGACTTCGCCGTCCACGTCAATGCCACCGAGTCCTACCCCGTCGCCCACGCCTTCTCCGAGACCCTCGTCGACAAGACCGACGAGCAGTGGGACTGGCTGGACCAGAGCTACCGCATCGACCAGCGCCGCGACCTCGTCTCCGGCGACATCGTCCAGCGCTTCGCCGATCTACGCCGCGACGCCGACCCGGCCCTCAACTCCCTCTACATCGACGTCTTCCGCGAGTCCGGCTGGACCTCCGACCGCCTCCAGCGCGCCCTGCGCGAGCAGGGCTGGCACGTCACATCCGAGTGGGGCCACGGCCTGGAACGCTCCTCCCTGTGGTCGCACTGGGCGACCGAGACGGACTACGGCCCCGACACCTCCCGCGGCATCAACTCCCGGCTGATCCGCTTCATCCGCAACCACCAGAAGGACGTCTTCGCCGACAAGTGGCCCACCCTGCTGGGCATCGCCCGCATGGGCAACTTCGAGGGCTGGACCGGCAAGACCGACTGGACCCACTTCCACGACCTGATCTGGACCGACTCACTGCCCGCCAAGTACCTCCAGGCGTACCCGATCAAGGCGTGGGCGGAGCACGAGATCACCTTCTTCGGACCGGCCGGCACCTCGGTGTCCGACGCGGACGGCACCCGCCGTATCACCACCGACGGGCGGCTCGTCTACGACGGCGGCAGCTACCTCCTGCCCTGGGAGCCGAGGAAGCCCACCAACCCCACGAAGCTCTACCACTACAACCCCCAGGGAGGCAGCAGCAGTTGGCGCCTCCCGCGCGGATGGGAAGGCCTCTCCGGAGTCGCCCTGTACCGCTCACCGACCAGGGCCGGGTCTTCCTGAAGTACGTCCCCGTACGCGCCGGAAAGGTCACCCTGGACGCCACGCCCAAGCAGCCGTACGTCCTCTACCGCACCCTCCCCCAGTCCCGGCTTCGCTCGACCGGGGGACCCCCACCGCGGACAGCCCCGACCCCTCCTGGGGCCAGGCGACGCCCCTCCGCGACCCCGGCTTCAACTCCGGTTCCCTGAAGGGCTGGACGGTCACCGGCCCCGCCTCCGTCGCACTGAGCGACCTCGGCGACTACGAGCTGGTGATCGCCTCCGGCGGCGCCGCCACCGTCTCCCAGCGGCTCACCCGCCTCAAGCCGGGCCCGTACGCCGCCTCCGTCCAGGTCGAGGTCGGCGAGAGCGCGGACGGCACCCGCAAGGCGTGCCTCCAGGTCCGTACCGCGGACGGCGTCATCGCCGCCAACTGGACCGAGACGTCCACCGCGGGCAACTACGTCGCCGCCGACCGCAAGCACGGCACACGCTTCCAGCGGATGTTCACCTGCTTCACCGTCCCCGAGGGCGGCGGCCCCGTCGACCTCACCCTGCGCGCCGACGCCGGGCACGCGCGCGTGCGCTTCGACAACGTACGGGTCGTACCGGGCCCCCGCCCGGCCAAGCAAGGCGCCCTCGTCTTCGAGGACTTCGAGAACGTCCCTCAGGGCTGGGGCCCCTTCGTGAAGGGCGACGCGGGCGGCGCCACCGACCCGCGCACCCACATCGCCCAGCGGCACGCGCCGTTCACCCAGCGCGGCTGGAACGGCAAGGCGATCGACGACGTCATCGACGGCTCCGAGTCCCTCAAGTCGCGCGGCGAGAACGACGGACTGGTCTACCGGACCGTGCCGCACACGGTGCGGTTCGCACCGGGCCGGCGCTGCCGGGTCACCTTCCGCCACGAGAACGAGAAGGCCGGGCAGTACGCCTGGATCACCGCCGTCGACCAGGGCGCGACGACGACGGAGCTCGACCGCAAGGATCTCCCCGTCGCCACCGAACCGACCGAACTGTCCTACGAGTTCACCGCGCCCGGTGCGGGCGAGGCCTGGGTCGGGCTCCGCAAGGTCGGAGACGACGGCACGGCCGAGTTCTCGCTCGACTCGTTCGAGGTGAGCGAGGTCTCCTGAAGCGACGGGGCTTCCTGAAGCTCCAGGATCCACACGTCGTTGACGCCCTCACGCAGGACGGGACCGGGGACGTACAGCGAACCCTGCGGGCCCACGGACCAGTAGCGTCCGAGATTGAACCCGTTGATCCACACGAACCCCCGGGTCCAGCCCGGGAGTTCCAGGAGGGCGTCCCCGGCGCCGCGCACCTCGAAGGTGCCGCGGTACAGGCCGGGGGCGCCGTCCCCGGGGAGTTCCCGGAACGGGACGGCCCCGAGGTCGTCCAGCGCGTCCAGCCGCAGCCCCCGGGCCCGCACCCCGTGCAGATACTGCCGCTCGTGCAGCACACCCCCGGTGATGCCCTTCGGCTCGCCCAGGCGCGGCCCGTAGTTGACCCTCCCCAGGGACTCCACCCACAGCTCCACGCGCGCGTGCCCCGCGACGGGCTCCTTGAGCTGCGGCTCGTCCTCGGTGAGCACCCCCGCCCGTACGCCGTCGACGTACACCACCGCCAGGTCCCGCAGCCCGCGCAGGAGCAGCGGGTACGGCTGCCGCGGCCCGGGCACGGTCACCTCGTACCGGACCAGGCCCTGGTCGACGTCCAGTTCCTCGAAGGTCGGCGGCACCGGGTACTCGCCCCCGGGGCCGCCCGCCGCCTCCAGCACGGCGTCCAGAGAAGCCCACTCCCCGAGGTCGACCGGCGTGGCCGCCCCGAGTCGCGCGGGCGCGGGCGGGACGTCGGGCAGCGGACCGTCGGCGTACCCGGCGAGGATCTCCCGGAAGTGCCAGAACTTTTCGGTGGGGCGCCCGAGTTCGTCGATGGGCGCGTCGTAGTCGTAGGAGGTGACGTCCGGCTCCAGCGGGCCCTCGTGCAGATCGCCGCCGCCCCGGTTGGCGCCCGCCCAGCCCGCGAAGTTGGTGCCGCCGTGCGCCATGTAGAGGTTGACGGACGCCCCGCACTCCAGGATCTCCCGCAGTGCCTGAGCCGCGTCGCCGGGATCGCGTACGACGTGGCCGGCGCCCCAGTGGTCGAACCAGCCGCACCAGAACTCCATGCACATCAGCGGGCCCTCGGGCCGGTGCCGGCGCAGCGTCTCGAAGGCCTCGCGTGCGCCCGAGCCGAAGTTGGCGGTCGCCAGGACACCGGGGACCGAGCCGCCGGTCAGCATGTGGTCCTCGGGCCCGTCCGACGTGAACAGCGGCACGCGCACGCCCTCGGCGCGCAGCAGATCGGCCAGCCGGCGCAGATACACCTGGTCGGAGCCGTAGCTGCCGTACTCGTTCTCCACCTGCACCATCAGCACGGGCCCGCCGCGGTCGACCTGCCGCGCCACGATCTCCGGCAGCAGGACGCGGAACCAACGCTCCACGTGCCCCAGATATTCCTCGTCCCGGGTGCGGAGCTTCCCCGTCAGCCAGTGCGGCAGCCCGCCGTTGTCCCATTCCGCGCAGATGTACGGGCCCGGGCGCACGATCGCCCACAGCCCGGCCTCGCGGGCCGCGTCCAGGAAGCGGCCCAGCCGCTCCACATCCCGGAAGTCACCCGGGAGCGGCTCGTGGAGATTCCACGGAACATACGTCTCCACACAGTTGAGCCCCATCGCCCGCAGCATCCCCAGCCGATGCGCCCACTGCTCCTCGCGCACCCGGAAGTAGTGCAGCGCGCCGGACAGCAGCCGCACCGGGCGCCCGTCCAGCAGAAAATCCGTGTCCCCCACCGTGAACTCGCTCATGGCCACACGATCACTTGTAGCGGGGCTCTTGTCCATGGAAAAGATCAGTGCTGGTTGGAGCAAGCGATGCCCAGTGTCCCCCTGAGTGACGCCAATCAGGACCGGGGGCGCAACTGGATGCGCTATTTCACCGTTCCTGGGCAGCGAGCGGCAGTGAACCCGCGCGCCGGCACGCCCCGAACGGTCTTGGGCGCACTGGTCATCCGCTTTCGCCTCCGGGTGGCGACACGGATCGTGTCCGTGGTCCGGTTCCGGAAGGGCGGAGTCCCTCACGACCTGGCCTCGTGGATGCGGCCAGAGGCGACGGGGAGGCCCTGAACCATCTCGCTGGTGGAGTAGGGGCCCCGCACGCTGGCACCGCACCTGGCGTCCCAGGTCGCGGTGCCCACGCTACCCCGATGCCCGAACGGCGCAGCAAGCCGAGAAGCCGACGATCACACGATCGAGTTAACGTCGAGCAATAGGCGTCCCCCGTCAAACAGTTGCCGCGGCAACCCCTCCTGGAGGTGGAGACGGGCGCGGCCGTCCACGAACTCCTCGTCGCCCTGCGCCGCGCCCGCGCCGACCTCGCCCCCGACGGCGACGAAGTCCTCCAGGCCCTCGCCCGCGACGCCTTCCAGCCCCTGTCCGTCGCCGAGCACGCGGCCCGGCACGGCATGACCCCCGCCGAACTGCGCACCGCCGTCCGCCGCGGCGCCGGATGCAGCCCCAAGGACTACCTCCTCGGCATCCGTCTGGGCCGAGCCAAGGAACTCCTCGCCGCCAGCGAACTCCCCGTCGCCGCCGTCGCCCGTCGCGTCGGCTACGACGACCCCGCCTACTTCTCCCGCCTGTTCACCCGCCGTGTCGGCATGGCACCCGTCCGCTTCCGGGAACAGCAGGGCCGCACCGTCCCCGGCGGCTGGAGCAACCGGATACCGGATCCGGACGATCCACCCATGATCGAGCGACTGCACGCCACGTAGGGTTGGTCCCCATGAGTACCAGCAACACCAACGGAACGGCCGGCGGCAGGGACCACGAGGTCGACCCGGCCGTCCGCGCCGAACTCGCCCGGCTGCGCGAGAGCATCGACAACATCGACGCCGCCGTCGTCCACATGCTCGCCGAGCGCTTCAAATGCACCCAGCAGGTCGGCCACCTCAAGGCCGCCCACCAGCTGCCGCCCGCCGACCCGTCCCGCGAGGCCCACCAGATCGCCCGGCTGCGCCGCCTCGCCGAGAACGCCAACCTGGATCCGGCCTTCGCGGAAAAGTTGCTGAATTTCATCATCGCCGAGGTCATCCGCCACCACGAGCGCATCGCGGACGACACCGTCGGCAGCACCGCCGACACGGGGGAGTGACACCGGGCCGTCCCAGCGTGCATCCTGCGCTGAGCACTTCCTGTCGAGCACTCTGTCGAGCACTCTGTCGAGCACTCCCTGACACAACCACGGGCCCACGTCGTGAGTCCGTACGGGCATAAGCTGGTCTGTCCAAACGAGGGGACGTCGGGCCATGCCTCCGGATGCCAAGATCCTCATCGTCGACGACCATGCGGACACGCTGTACGCCCTGGAGAACGCCCTGGCCCCCCTCGGCTACCTCGTATCGCGGGCGACCGGCGGCGACGAGGCACTCAAGGAAGTCCTGCGCGGCCAGGTCGGACTGCTCCTCCTCGATGTGCGGATGCCCGGCGTCAGCGGCCTGGACGTCGTGCGCTACATGCGGCGCGTGGAGCAGACCCAGCACATCCCCATCATCCTGCTCACCGGCTTCGGCTCCGACGCCGAACTCACCTCCACCGCCTTCGGCCTCGGTGTCGCGGACCTCGTCATGAAACCCGTCGACCCCTGGGCGCTGCGCACCAAGGTCCGCTACCTGTACGACGCCCACCAGCGCTTCCAGAGCCTGGAACGCGAAGTGCGCGCACTGCGCGCCCTGGTCAAGGAACTCACCCCGGACTCCGCCGGCCTCGCCCACCCCGACCCCCGCGTCCCCGGCCAGCGCGAGGCCCGCAACCGGAAGCAGACCCGTAAGGGGAAGCAGGAACAGACCCGCAACGGGAAGCAGGAGCAAGGCCGCAACGGCACACGGGAACCGGACCACAACGGCAAGCTTGAGCAGGACCGGACATAAAGCGCATGCCGGGCTGCCTCTGTGCCTTGACAGAGGCATCAGGCAGCATGTCCTCATGTCCGTACTGACGCGCGACGAAGCGCAGACCCGTGCCAAGCTCCTCGACGTCCACCACTACGGGATCGAACTCGACCTGACCCGCGGGGACGAGACGTTCGACTCCCTGACCGTCATCCGGTTCACCGCCCGCGCCGACGCGGACACCTTCGTCGAGCTGAAGCCCGCCGAACTGCGCTCCGTCACCCTCGACGGGCAGCCCCTCGACCCCGAGACCCTCGACGAGAACCGGCTGCCGCTGAAGGGCCTCACGGCGGGCGAGCACGAGCTGCGCGTCGACGCCTCGATGCGCTACTCCCGCACCGGCGAGGGCATGCACCGCTTCACCGACCCCACCGACGGCGAGACCTACCTCTACACCCAGCTGTTCATGGAAGACGTCCAGCGCGTCTTCGCCGCCTTCGACCAGCCCGACCTGAAGGCCGTCTTCGACCTGTCCGTCACCGCCCCCGACGGCTGGACCGTCCTCGCCAACGGCGTCACCGAACACCTGGGGGAGGGCCGCTGGAAGGCCGCGCCCACCCCGCTGATCTCCACCTACCTCGTCGCCGTCGCCGCCGGCCCCTGGCACTCCGTGCGCACCGAACACCGCGGCCTGCCCTTCGGTATCCACTGCCGCCGCTCCCTCGCCCCCCACATGGACGCCGACGCCGACGAGATCCTCGACGTCACCCGCGCCTGCTTCGACCGCTACCACGAGAAGTTCGACGAGCCCTACCCCTTCGACTCCTACGACCAGGCGTTCGTCCCCGAATTCAACGCCGGCGCCATGGAGAACCCCGGACTCGTCACCTTCCGCGACGAGTTCATCTACCGCTCCGCCGTCACCGACACCGAGCGGCAGACCCGCGCCATGGTCATCGCCCACGAAATGGCCCACATGTGGTTCGGCGACCTCGTCACCCTGCGCTGGTGGGACGACATCTGGCTGAACGAGTCCTTCGCCGAGTACATGGGCTACCAGACCCTCACCGAAGCCACCCGCTTCACCGACACCTGGGTCGACTTCGGCGTCATCCGCAAGCCCTGGGGCTACGAAGCCGACCAGCGCCCCTCCACCCACCCCGTCGCCCCCGACCCGGACGCCGTCCCCGACACCGCGTCCGCCATGCTCAACTTCGACGGCATCTCCTACGCCAAGGGCGCCTCCGCGCTACGGCAGTTGGTGACCTGGCTCGGCGAGAAGGACTTCCTCGACGGCATCAACACCCACTTCGCCCGCCACAAGTTCGCCAACGCCACCCTCGCCGACTTCATCGACTCCCTCGCCGGAGCGACCGAGCGCGACGTGCATGCCTGGGCCGACTCGTGGCTGCGCACCACCGGCGTCGACACCCTCACGCCGACGATCACCGCCGCGGCCGACGGCACCCACACCCTCACCGTCGAGCAGCGGGGCAGCCGCCCGCACCGCATCGCCGTCGGCCTCTACGACCGGGACCTCACCGACGACGGCCGCCTCACCCTGCGCGAACGCCTCGAACTCGACGTACCGCAGACCGAAGAGGCGGAGATCGGAAAGCGCCCCGCCCTGCTGCTCCTCAACGACGGGGACCTGTCCTACGCCAAGGTCCGCTTCGACCCCGAGTCCTTCGAAACCGTCCGCGCGGCCCTCTCCGGCCTGCCCGACCCGCTGACCCGCGCCGTCGTCTGGAACGCCCTGCGCGACGCCGTACGCGACGGCGAACTGCCCGCCATGGCCTACGTGGAGGCCGCCCGCGCCCACCTCCCGCACGAGAGCGACCTCGCCCTCGTCCAGGGCGTCCTGACCTTCGCCGCCGCCCACGTCGCCGACCGCTACCTGCCCGCCGAGGACCGTCCCGCCGCCCTCGCCACCCTCACCGACCTCTGCCGCGACCTCATGCGCCGCACCGAGGACGGCTCCCACCCCGGCCTGCGCCTCACCGCCGTACGCCACTTCATCGACGTCGCCGCCCACCCCGACACCATCAGCGCCTGGTTCTCCGAAGGCACCGTCCCCGGCGGCCCCGAACTCGACCCCGAGCTGCGCTGGCGCATCCTCGGCCGCCTCGCCGTCCTCGGCGCCGTCGACGACGCCGTCATCGACGCCGAACTCGTCCAGGACCCCAGCGCCACCGGCCAGGAAGGCGCCGCCCGCTGCCGCGCCGCCCTGCCCGACCCGGAGGCCAAGCGCCGCGCCTGGGAGGAGATGTTCGCCTCCGACGAGCTCTCCAACTACCTGTTCACCGCCACCGCCCAGGGCTTCTGGCAGCCCGAACAGGCCGACCTCGTCAGGGAGTACGTCGAGCGTTACTGGCCCGACGCCGTGGCCCTCGCCGCCCGCCGCGGCCCCGCCATCGCCGAGGCCGCCGGACGGTACGCCTTCCCCTTCCACGCCGTAACCCCGGAAACCCTCGCCCTCGGCGAGGCATGCCTCCGCGACGCCGACCCCATCCCGGCCCTGCGCCGCAAGCTCGTCGACCAACTCGACGACCTGGCACGGGCGTTGCGGGTGCGAGAGGCGTAGGACCGGCGCCCTCGGTCCCGGCTCCTCCCACACGACGATGCGGCGGGCTGATCATCCCTCCTGGGCTCGGCCAGGCAGGGATGATCAGCCCGAAGCCCGCGGAGGAGCCCCCGTGATCGTTGTGACCGGCGCGACCGGGAACGCAGGCCGCTTTCTCGTCGACCGCCTCGTCGCCGAGGACCAGCCCGTACGGGCACTGACCCGTGACCCGGCACGGGCCGCGCTGCCGGCGGCGGCCGAGGTCGCACGACTCGAACTGGCCGCACCGGCCGCCCTGTTCGACGGCGCGACGAAGCTCTTCCTGTACGCGCAGATCGCCGCGGACCGCATCGAGGCCCTCACGGGCACCCCGGCCCGCACCTTCGCCGGCTGGGCCGAGGACCACCGCGCGGACTTCACGGCCCGAGCCTGATGCCCACGCACGACGTCAACGAGGGCCGCGCGTACGACGCTCAGCATCGCGCACGGCCTCAACGAGGGCCGCTCGTACGACGCCTAGCACCTCCGCCGCCCCTACACATTTCCTCCGTACGGCAGTACCCCCATTCGGGTCGGATCGTTGTGCTCTCCGGGCGCGCCGACCCGATCCGCGTGCAGGCTTGGACTTCCCCTGCCGCGCGCCCACCGGAGGACACCCCATGAGCACGCCGCCCCTCGCCTCTGGTCCCGAAGGTCCCGGTGCGCTACGGCCGTTGCTCGACACCGTGCTCGACGCACTGCGCGACGGCGGCCGCGCCCGGGGCGGGCCGCTGCCCGCCGGCGGACCGGAGGCGGTCGCCGCGCGCGTGCGGGACGCGGTCGGGGACGTACTGCCGGAAGAAGGCGACCCGGACGCCCTGCGCGCCCTCGTCCACATGCTCGCCGAAGGCGCCGCCGACCCGGCGGACCCGCTGTGCGCCGCCCACCTGCACTGCCCACCCCTCGCCGTCGCCACCGCCGCCGACCTCGCCGCCTCGGTGCTCAACCCGTCCCTGGACTCCTGGGACCAGGCCCCGGCCGCCTCCGAACTGGAGGCACTCGTCACGCGATCACTCGCGCGCCAGGTGTACGGCGACGAAGGCGACGCCCTCGTGACCACCGGCGGCACCGAATCCAACCAACTCGCCCTCCTCCTCGCCCGGGAAGCCCACGCCGGCGTACAGCTCCTCTGCGGTGCCAACGCCCACCACTCGCTGCACCGCGCCGCCTGGCTGCTCGGCCTGCCCGACCCCGTCGTCGTCCCCGCCCCCGCAGGAACGATGGACCCGGCCGCCCTGGACGAAGCCCTCACGGAGCTGCCCGGCCCCCGCGGCTCCCTCCTGGTCGCCGCCACCGCCGGCACCACCGACACCGGGCTCATCGACCCGCTGCCCGACATCGCCGACCTGTGCGCCGCCCACGGCGCCCGCCTCCACATCGACGCCGCCTACGGCGGAGGCCTCCTCTTCAGCGACCGCCACCGCACCAAGCTCGACGCACTCGACCGCGCCCACACCGTCACCCTCGACCTGCACAAACTCGGCTGGCAGCCCGTCGCCGCCGGACTCCTCGTCGTCAAAGGGCCGCACGACCTCGCCGCACTGGAACACCGCGCCGACTACCTCAACGCCGACGACGACACCGAAGCAGGCCTCCCCGACCTCCTCGGCCGCTCCCTGCGCACCACACGACGCCCCGACATCCTCAAAATCGCCGTCACCCTCAAAACCCTGGGACGGCAAGGCATCGGCGCCCTCATCGACCAAGTCTGCGCCCGCGCCAACGAGTTGGCCGGCCTCGTAGCGGCCCACCCCGGCCTCGAACTCTACGACCGGCCGGTCATCAGCACCGTCCTGTTCCGGCCCGCCGGGGCCACCGACGACACCGTCGCCGCCGTACGCCGCACCCTCCTGAACGAAGGCCGCGCCGTCCTCGGCCGCGCCGCACTCGACGGCCGCCTCTGGCTCAAAGCCACCCTCCTCAACCCCCACACCCGGCCGGGCGACCTGGCCGCGCTTCTGAAACTGGTGGAAGGACACACCCCCCGATGAGCCCGACGCCCACCCCCACACGCCCCGCCGCCGAGGCACCCCGCGACCTGGTGGGCATCGGCATCGGCCCCTTCAACCTCTCCCTCGCCGCCCTCGCCCACCCCCTCGCCGAACTCGACACCGTCTTCTACGAACAGCGCCCCGGCTTCGACTGGCACCCCGGCCTCCTCATCGACGGCGCCACCCTCCAAGTCCCCTTCCTCGCCGACCTGGTGACCCTCGCCGACCCCGCCAACCCATGGTCGTTCCTCAACTACCTGAAAGACCGCGACCGCCTCTTCCCCTTCTACTTCGCCGAGCGCTTCCACATCCAGCGCGCCGAATACGACGCCTACTGCCGCTGGGTCGCGGACAGCCTCCCCGGACTCCACTTCGGCCACCAGGTCGACGCCGTCCGCTGGAACCCCGAACGCGCCCTGTTCGAGGTCGACTTCACCCAACTCGACACCGACGGACAAGCCGAAGCCTTCGGCCGCTCCTACACCCGCAACATCGTCCTCGGCGTCGGCACCGCCCCCCACATCCCCGAACCCCTCAAACCCCTCGTCGAAGCCCCCGGCGTGCCCGTCATCCACGCCGCGGACTACCTCAAACACCGCGACCAGTTCCTCACCGCCGAACACATCACCGTCATCGGCGCGGGACAGTCCGGCGCCGAAGTCTTCCTCGACCTCCTCAGGAACCGGCCCGCCGGACACGAGAAGATCCACTGGCTCGCCCGCACCGAAGCCTTCGCCCCCATGGAGTACTCCAAGCTCGGCCTGGAACACTTCACCCCCGACTACACCCGCTACTTCCACCACCTCACCGAACCCGTACGCGACCGGCTCGTCGCCGCCCAATGGCAACTCCACAAAGGCATCGACGCCGACACCATCGCCGCCATCCACGACGAGCTCTACCGCCGCACCCTGCACGGCGGCTGGCCCGACGCCGTCCTCACCCCCGCCGTCACCGTCCGCACCGCCGGCCGCGTCGCCACCACCAAAGTCGAACTCCACCTGGAACACGTCCAGCAAGGCGCCCGCTCCTGCCTCACCACCGACGCCGTCGTCCTCGCCACCGGCTACCGCGAACGCCCCCTCGGCCAGATCCTCGCCGGACTCGACCCCTACCTGTGCCGCGACAGCAGCGAACGCCCCCGCATCGACGACCAGTTCCGCCTCGTCCTCGACCCCTCCGTCACCGGCCACGTCCACGTCCAGAACGCCGAACTCCACACCCACGGAGTCGGCGCCCCCGACCTCGGCCTCGCCGCCTGGCGCAGCGCCACCATCCTCAACTCCCTCACCGGCAAAGACCCTTACCCGCTCCCCGGGCGAACCGCCTTCACCACCTTCGGACTTGAGCAACAGCCCCACATCCCGAGCACGCGGCAGACGGCTCCGACACTCATCCCCCTCGTCGAGGGACGGTAAGAAACAGGCAAACGAGGAAGAAGTCCGACGACGGGTGATGTTGGGCCCGGCATGACCACTTCATGGACTGCCGCCCACCGCTCCGCCGTCATCAGCCCCTACGAAGGATTCAAGCTCGGCGAGCCCCGCGGCTTCGCCGACCAGACCGTACGTCAAGCGCTGCGCCTGGCCGGCGGAGGCGACGCCCTGCGGGTCCGGCTCAGCAACCGCTTCGGGAAGGAACCCCTGGTCATCGCCGGCGCACACCTGGCCAGGAGGACCGAGGGGAGCGGGATCGACACCGACACGGACGTGCCCCTGCTCTTCGCGGGCGCCTCAGATGTCACGATCCCCGTCGGCGAGGAAATCGTCAGCGACCCCGTCGAGAGGGCCGTCAGCGCGGGGGAGGAGCTCGCACTCAGCCTCTATCTGCCCGGGGACACCGGACTCACCACCCACTCCCGCGTGCCGTACGACATCGGACACGCCGTCTCCGGCAATCAGCTGGGAGCCGAAGTCCTCGAAAACGCCGAGGAGTTGGACGCCGGCCACTTCGTCACCGGCATCGACGTACGAGCCTCCGAGGGCACCCGCATCGCCGTCGCCTTCGGCGACTCCTGGATCGAGGGAGCCGCCACCACCCCTGGTACCGACAGCAGCTTCCCCGCCCAGCTCAGCCGCCGCCTCACCCGCGGCTGGATCGTCAACCAGGGCATCTCCGGCAACCGCCTGCTCAACGACGAGATGGGTGAACACCTCCTGGCCCGCATCGAACACGACGTCCTCCACGTACCCGGGGTCAGCCACGTCCTCATCCACATCGGCCTCAACGACCTGGGCATGCCCGGATACATCTCCCACCCCGAGCCCGCACGGGACCGCGTCACCGCCGACGACTTCATCGGCGGACTCACCGCGCTCGCCGACCGGCTGCATGCCGCGGGTCTCACCACCATCGTCGGCACCATCGGCCCGTACGCGGGCACGGTCTACGAGGGCTACGACAGCGAGGAGGGCCAGGCCACACGTCGCCGCGTCAACGAGTGGCTCCTCGGCGACGACCACCCCTTCGACGCCGTCATCGACATCGCCGCCGCCGTCGCGGACCCCGACCGACCCGACCGGATCCGCGACGACTTCAACAGCGGCGACGGCCTGCACGTCAACGACGCCGGCGCGAAAGCCATCGCCGACGCCGTGGACGTATCCCTGCTGGACCTCTAGAACACGGCGGTGCCGTTCCGCGTCAGCTTCCAGTCCACCGAAGCGAACTCGGCCGGGTTCAAGGTGCCCTTCGCGGTCACCCACTCGGCGATCCGCGTACGGATCTCCGTGGACTCCGACCACACCTCGGTCGCGGACGCCACATGCGGGAAGGCACCGCCACCATTGGCACGGTAGTTGTTCACCGCGAAAACGAACTGCTGCGCGTCGTCCAGCGCCGCACCGCTGTACGTCAGGTTCTTGATCCGCGAACCCTCCGCCTGCGCGATGTCGATGTCGTACTGAAGACCCGACACATAGTCGTAGTTGTAGTCCGGACGGTTGTTCGCGTTCGTCAGCTTCTCCGTGTCGATCACCGCGTCCGCGGCCGTCTGCACGAAGTAGTTCGCCGAGTACTCCAGGTACGCCCGCACCTGCGCGCCCGTCAGCAACTTCGCGACCAGCGTGTTGTCGTACACGTACAGGCTCGACAGATCCCGGATCGTCACCTCTCCGGCCGGGATCTCCGACGTACGCGAGAACGGCGACGCCTGCGCGATCACCGGCACCGACGCGTACTCCGTGCTCGCCAGCGCCGCCTTGACCACGTCCTCCTGGACCTTCGTGATCAGGTCGATGATCGGGGCGTCCTTGTACCGCGCCTCGACCGTCGTCAGCGTCTGAGTCGCCGTACCGACCACCTGATTGACGTACGCCACGACCACGTCGTGCTCGTCCTTCAGCAGCCGCGTGATCCTCGGATCGTCGGCCACCGCGTTCGAGTTGCGCAGCGACGCCGCCACCGACTCGACCTGCCACTTGCCCTTCTCGAAGACCAGCTCGAAGTCGAAGAGAGTCAGCCGCTCCGCGTAGCACAGCGGCTCCGACAACACGACCGTCTTGCCGGTCGCGGCGTTGGTGACCTTCAACTCCGGGATCTCCACATGCGCGTGCCCGACCAGAATCGCGTCGATGCCCGGCACCTGCTGGGCCACCAAAGCAGCCGAGTTCTCG
The DNA here is from genome assembly GCF_055569295.1 of Streptomyces sp. NPDC029292. Lineage (NCBI taxonomy): Bacteria > Bacillati > Actinomycetota > Actinomycetes > Kitasatosporales > Streptomycetaceae > Streptomyces > Streptomyces sp. NPDC029292. The sequence continues at coordinate 47,786 of NZ_JBVHXR010000016.1, read as the reverse complement.
ATGTACGGCAACTGATCACCGTACGACGACGTGCCCGACGAACCGCTGTGCGCCGACACCACCACCACGTCCGCACCCATCGACCGCAGCTTCGGCACCCACTTCGCCGCCTGCTCCTCCAGACCCGGGAACGTCAACTTGCCCTGCACATAAGCCTTGTCCCAGATCGCGATACCCGGGTTCGTCAGACCGAGCACGGCCACCTTCACCGGCGGAGCACCCGGCACATGGAACTTCTTGATGAAGTACGGCGGGAAAGCGGGCTTCAGCGTCTTCGCGTCCAGCGCGTTCGCACCCAGCAGCGGGAAGCGACACTGCGACTCGAACTTCCGCAGCGTCTCGATGCCGTAGTTGAACTCGTGGTTCCCGAGCGCCACCGCGTCATACCCGATCGCGTTCATCGCCTGCGCCATCGGATGCACCGGACCACCCTTGGCAGTGATCGGGTCCACCTTCGCGTAGTAGTACGTCAGCGGCGTGCCCTGAATCGTGTCGCCCGCGTCGAGCAGCAGCGTGTGGGAGCGGCCCTTCTCCTCGCGCACCTCGTTCACCAGCGTCGAAATCCGGGCCAGGCCCATCGCGTTGCCCTTGGCGTCGGAGTACTCCGCGTCCTTGAAGTAGTCCCAGTTGAAGACATGCCCATGCAGGTCGGTCGTCCCCATCACCGTCAGCGAGTACCGCTTCGGGGCCTTCCCCGACTCCTTCGCCTCGGCCGCCCGCGCGGACGGCGCCGCGACCGCGCCGGTCAACGCCACTCCCGCCCCGGTCACGGCGGACTTCTTCAGGAACTTCCGGCGATTCAACGGCATCTCAGAGACTCCTCAGGAAACGGTCAACAACGCGCGTAGATTCTGACCCGGGCATCAACAACAGCAACAGCCCCCGCAGGTTTCGATCTGGTGACCTACAGACGCCCCAACGGGCCGCCCAGTGACAGAGTGGGACGTATGGCCCCCACCGCAGAGGAACCCCAACCCGCAGTCCCCTACGGCACCCCCGAAGCACCCCGCATCGCCGTCCGCGGCGAAGCCCGCCTCGAAGTCGACCCCGAAATCGCCCGCATCGGCATCACCGTCAGCGCCCGCGGCACCGACCGCCGCGACGCCCTCGCCGACCTCACCCGCCGCAACGCCACCGCCCTCGACCTCGTCAAGACCTACGGAGAAGCAGTCGAACGCCTGGAAACAGGCGCCTTCTCCATCAGCCCCGAACTCACCAAACACGGCCGCGGCGAACGCATCCGCGCCTATCACGGCCGCGTCCACATCACCGCCGAACTCACCGACTTCACCGCCCTCGGCGAACTCACCACCCGCCTCGCCGACCTCGACCTCACCCGCGTCGACGGCCCCCGGTGGGCCCTGCGCCCCGACTCACCCTCCCACCGCCAAGCCCGCCAGCAAGCCGTCCGCGAAGCCGTCCAACGCGCCCGCGAATATGCCGAAGCCCTCGGCACCACCCTCGCCGCCCTCGTCGAACTCGCCGACATCGGAGCAGAAAACACCCCACCCCCCTACCCCGCCGCCCCCGGCCGCGCCATGCGCTCCGCCTCCTACGCCGGAGCCGCCTCCGACGAAGCCGCACCCCTCGACCTCGAACCCCAACGCCAACGCGTCTACGCCCAGGTCAACGCCCGATTCACCATGGCACCACCGGAGTTGTAGCCCCTACGGTTCTACGCGCCGCCCGAGAACGCCACAGCCCGTGACCGGCTGCTTCTCCTGAACGGACGTCGCACGACCGACAGATAAATGCGCCGGGGCACCGAAAGGCCCCCTCATGCTCATCGGAGCACCCCGGCGCACAATTCAACGGTTGTCAATAACCCTTCACGCAAAGGTTGTTGAGTAGTCATGCAGCGCCAATTCCCTACCGGCCGGTAAGGCCTAGGCTCAAACCATGCGCCGAGCAAAGATCGTCTGTACATTGGGCCCCGCCACCGACTCGTACGACCAGATCAAAGCCCTGGTCGACGCCGGAATGGACGTAGCCCGATTCAACCTCAGCCACGGCACCTACGCCGAACACGAGGAGCGCTACCACCACGTGCGAAAGGCCTCCGACGAGACCGGCCGCAGCGTCGGAATCCTCGCCGACCTTCAAGGCCCGAAGATCCGACTCGGCCGCTTCAGCGAAGGCCCCGTACTCCTTGAACGCGGAGACACCTTCACCATCACCGTCGAAGAAGGCGTGGAAGGCGACCGCCAGACCTGCGGCACCACCTACGACGGACTGGCCGCCGACGTCACTCCCGGTGAACGCATCCTCGTCGACGACGGAAAAGTCTGCCTCGAAGTCACCACCGTCGACGGCCCCCGCGTCCACACCACCGTCGTCGAAGGCGGCATGGTCTCCGACCACAAAGGCCTCAACCTCCCCGGCGTCGCCGTCTCCGTCCCCGCCCTCTCCGACAAGGACGAAGCAGACCTCCGCTGGGCCCTCCGCAGCGGCTTCGACGTCATCGCCCTCTCCTTCGTACGCAGCGGACGCGACATCGACGACGTCCACCGCATCATGGACGAAGAAGGCCGCCGCCTCCCCGTCATCGCCAAAGTCGAGAAGCCACAGGCCGTCGAGAACATCGACGACATCGTCGCCGCCTTCGACGCCATCATGGTCGCCCGAGGCGACCTGGGCGTCGAAATGCCCCTCGAACAGGTCCCCATCGTCCAAAAACGCGCCATCAAGCTGGCCAAACGCAACGCCAAGCCGGTCATCGTCGCCACCCAAATGCTCGACTCGATGATCGACAACTCCCGCCCCACCCGCGCCGAAGCCTCGGACGTCGCCAACGCCGTCATCGACGGCACCGACGCCGTGATGCTCTCCGGCGAGACCAGCGTCGGCAAATACCCCATCGAGACCGTCCGAACCATGGCCCGCATCGTCGAAGCGGCCGAGGAAGACATCCTCGCCAAGGGCCTGCCGCCCCTCACCGACCGCAACAAACCCCGCACCCAAGGCGGCGCGGTCGCCCGAGCAGCTGCCGAGATGGGCGACTTCCTGGGCGCCAAGTTCCTCGTCGCCTTCACCCAGTCCGGCGACACCGTCCGCCGCCTGTCGCGATACAGGTCACCCATCCCCCTGCTGGCCTTCACCCCGGCCCCGGCGACCCGCTCCCAGCTCAACCTCACCTGGGGCGTCGAAACCTTCCTCGGCCCCCACGTCGACTCCACCGACGCCATGGTCGACCAGGTCGACGAACTCCTCCTCAAGTACGGCCGCTGCCAGAAAGGCGACATCGTCGTCATCACAGCCGGATCACCGCCCGGAGTCTCCGGCTCCACGAACCTCGTACGCGTGCACCACATCGGCGAGGACGACAGCCCCAAGTAACACGCGAAGGGCCCCTCCAGGCGAGGGGCCCTCTCTTCATGGCGTCACGATGTTGAAATCGGCGGTCGGCGTCACGATCACCGAGAACAACTTCGTGAGCAGAGCCGTGTCACCCGACGTCTGGATCGACCCCAACCCCTTCCCCGCGAGCAGCTGAAGCAACTGCACCTTGCTCATGGTGAGCGTGAGCCTCGCCGAGACACTGGCCTTCGTATCGACGGTGTGGGTCAACACCCCGTTCCTCAGCCGCAGATGCCAGTACTTGCCCTGCCCCGGCAGACACCAGTCGATGGCGAGATCGAGATCCCAGGCCTTGGGGCCGTTCACACGCACCGACATCGCATCGATGAGCTGGTCAACGGACAGCGCCGCCTTCACATCCGTACTGTCCGACGTCGTCAGCGGCTCCTTCACACCCTCCCGGAGCTCCATCGCCCCCGTCAGATAGAAGTTCCGCCACACCGCGTTCTCCGACGCGAACGCGAGCTTCTCGTAGACCTGCGCCAGAAGCTGCTTCGGCCTCTGATAATCCGGCCCCGCGAACACACAATGATTCAGCAGCGTCGCCGCGAACCGCAGATCGCCGTCACGGATGAATCCCCGAGCCTTCGAAACAGCGGACGCCATTCCACCGAGCGCCTTCACATACCGCTCGGCCTCGGCGACCGGCGGATGCTCCCACAAATGCGCGGGATTGGCGTCGAACCACCCCATGTACCGCTGATAAATCCCCTTCACGTTATGACTCAACGACCCGTAGTAACCCCGATTCGCCCACACCTTGGCAAGAGCGGGAGGCAGCTCGAATTCCTCGGCGATCTCACGCCCGGTCAACCCCGCGTTGAGCATCCGCAAGGTCTGATCATGCATGTAGGCGTAAAGATCCCGCTGCTGTTCGAGCAGCGTGACGATCACATCGTTCCCCCAGGTCGGCCAGTGGTGCGACGCGAACGCGACATCGACCCGACCGTCGTACAGCCCGATCGACTCGGTGAGATACGCCACCCATTGCTTGGCATCCCGGACCTGCGCACCCCGCAGCGTGATGATGTTGTGCATCGTGTGCGTCGCGTTCTCCGCCATACAGACAGCACGCAGCTCCGGGAACAGGAAGTTCATCTCGGCCGGCGCCTCCGTGCCCGGCGTCATCTGGAACTCCATGACCACACCGTCAATGGTCTCGCGCTGCCCGGTAGCGGACACATAGACGGTGGGCTCCAGCAACCCGATGGTCCCGGTGGAAATGTTCTGCCCCAGCCCACAACCGATCTGCCCCGCCGGACCCTTGTCGAGCTGGGCGCCGTACATATAGACGGAGCGCCGCGTCATGGCCGTACCCGCGTATACGTTCTCGGAGACAGCGTGCTCCATGAACCCCTCGGGAGCCAGGACGGGAACGCTGCCCGCCCCATCCGGCAGTACGCCACGGCAACCGCCGTAATGATCGATGTGCGGGTGCGTGTAGACGAGCCCCGTGACCTTCTTGTCGGCCACGTGGTCGCGGTACAGCTTCAGCGCGGCGGCGGCCGTCTCGGCGGAGATCAGGGGGTCGATGACGACGATCCCGGTATCGCCCTCGACGATCGTCATATTGGAGAGGTCGAGCCCCCGGACCTGATAGATCCGGTCGGTCACCTTGTACAGCCCCTGCTTCCGCGTGAGCTGCGACTGCCGCCACAGGCTCGCGTTCGCGGTCTTGGGAGCGGGGTTCTTCAGGAAGGCGTACGCGTCGTTGTCCCACACCACGGCGCCGGCCGCGTTCTTCACGACGCCCGGTTCGAGCGCGGCGATGAATCCCCTGTCGGCGGCTTCGAAGTCGGCGGTATCCGTCGCCGTACTCCCGCCGCTCGCGCCACTCGCACCGAGCGCGGCGGCGGACTGCGGGTTCAGGGACACGGCCGCCGCAGCCGCACCGGCGGCCGCGGCGACGAAACCTCGTCGGTTCATGGGAGTCATGCCGCCGAAGATCGCCGCGGGGGGTCACTCCGGTCAACGGTTCTTTCGCGATTTGGGGCAGGTCCTAACCGGAGGCCGGGTGGGCTGTGACGGGTCATATTGCGGGGTCAGTACTTGGGGCCTACGTGGGTGTCCATGAGGGTGACGGAGGCCTTGCGGGCGATGGAGATGTTGAAGGGGTCGCTGCCGCGGGCGAGGGTGGTCCACTCGACGCCCACCTTGTCGAGGGTGTCCGTGAAGAGCCTCCTGATGTCGTCCGACTTGTTGGCGAAGAAGTACCGGGGGTACTCGTAGCGCTTGCGTTCGCCGGCGACGAGTCGGGTCGTCCAATTGGTGATGCGGCAGCCGTCGGAGTGGATGAGGCCCCGGATGAACTGCCAGGGATGGGCGTCGAGGATTTCGTGTTGCCAGGGTTCGAGGACGATGAGGCGCTCGTGCTTCTTGCCGGGGCCGTGCTGGGGGAACAGGCAGTGCAAGTGCTTCGAGTACACCTTCACGTTTCGGCAGCCGATCTTGCGGACGCGGCAGACGGAGTTGTCGGGGAAGACCGCGCGCATGGCCTGCTCGCAGTCGTCCATGAGGCCGGGCCACGATTCGGCGCAGGTGATCATGAGGTTGGGCACGCGGTGCTCGGAGTAACGGCTGATGTGGCCGTCGCCCAGGTACAGGCCGAGCAAGTAGCTGTACGCGGACTCGTCCAGCTCTCGGCCGTCGCACCGTGGGCATTTTGGGTCATGTTTGCCCGGGCACTCGCCGCGCTTCGCGCGGTCCATGTGCTTCCAGTAGCTGACGGTGCCGAGGGGGACGTTGAATTTCCGCGCCACGTCTGCGTTCCTCGTGCCGTTGCGCAGCAGTGTGAGCGCTTGCTGTCGAACCTCTGTTCCGTGAAAGATCATGCGTGCCACTCTGTGTCACCGATCGTGGCCGTGTGTAGCAAAAAGCGGAGGTTCACGAGAACGTGAACCTCCGCTTAGCGCCGAACTGTGCCGGGTGCGGGATTCGAACCCGCAAGCCCTCACGGGCAGAGGTGTTTGAGACCTCCGTGTATACCGTTCCACCAACCCGGCGTGAGTGGGCTGTGCGGAAGCATACCGGGTCATCGCAGGCCGCCGCCCCTAGGTAGTCTTCATAAGCAGCACTACCTGCCCGGCCCGTAATGAGGAGCCCCCGTGACCGCCCCCGAGTCGCCCCAGCCCGTAGACGCGCCCGACGACGACAAGGCGCACGTGCCTCCGCTGACGACCCGTGTCGTCATCGCTGAGGACGAGGCGCTGATTCGCCTCGACCTCAAAGAGATGCTGGAGGAGGAGGGCTACTCCGTCGTAGGTGAGGCGGGTGACGGTGAGCAGGCCGTCGAGCTGGCCCGGGAGCACAAGCCGGATCTCGTGATCCTCGACGTGAAGATGCCGAAGATGGATGGCATCTCCGCCGCCGAGAAGATCGCCGAGGAGGGCATCGCCCCCGTCCTGATGCTGACCGCGTTCTCGCAGCGCGACCTGGTCGAGCGTGCGCGCGACGCCGGCGCGATGGCGTACTTGGTGAAGCCGTTCAGCAAGAGTGACGTCGTGCCGGCGATCGAGATGGCTGTCTCGCGGTTCACGGAGCTCAAGGCGCTGGAGAAGGAGATCGAGGATCTCACGCAGCGGCTGGAGACGCGGAAGCTCGTCGACCGTGCGAAGTCGGTTCTGCAGACGGCGTACGGGCTGACGGAGCCCGCTGCCTTCCGGTGGATTCAGAAGACGTCGATGGACCGGCGTATGTCGATGCAGCAGGTGGCCGAGGCGGTCATTCAGGACGCCGAGGAGAAGAAGTCCTCGAAGGGCTAGTCCCGCCCCCACCCGGTACGAGCAGACGAAAGAGGCCCGCACCCCCGAACAAGGGGCGCGGGCCTCTTCGTACACCCGATTTCGTATACCCGGAGAGGGCTCAGTCCTCGCCGAGGTACGCCTTCCGCACGGACTCGTCGTGCAGCAGGTCCTGCCCTGTGCCGGAGAGGACGATGTTGCCGACCTCCATGACGTGTCCTTGGTCGGCGAGGGAGAGCGCTGCCTGGGCGTTCTGCTCGACGAGGAGGATGGTCGTGCCGGAGGCCTTGAGTTCGGCGATCGTGGCCATGATCTTCTGCATCATGATCGGCGAGAGGCCCATGGAGGGTTCGTCGAGCATCAGTAGCTTGGGCTGGGACATGAGGGCGCGGCCCATCGCCAGCATCTGCTGCTCGCCGCCCGAGAGGGTTCCTGCGGCTTGCTTACGGCGCTCGCCCAGGATGGGGAAGAGGTCGTAGGCGCGCTGGATGTCCTTCTCGATGCCTGCCTTGTCGGTGCGGAGGAATGCGCCGAGTTGGAGGTTTTCGGTGATCGTCAGCCGGGGGAAGATGTGGCGTCCCTCGGGGGAGTGGGCGAGGCCGAGGGCGACGATCTTGTGGGCGGGGACCCCGGAGAGGGGTTGGCCGTCGAAGAGGATGCGGCCTCCGCTGGGCTTGAGGAGCCCGGAGAGGGTGCGCAGGGTGGTGGTTTTGCCGGCGCCGTTGGTGCCGATGAGGGTGACGATCTGACCGGCTTCGACGGTGAAGGAGATGCCCTTGACGGCTTCGATCTTGCCGTAGGCGACCTTGAGGTCTTCGACCTCCAGCAGTGCGGTCACTGGGCGGTTCCTTCCTTGCTGGTGGTGCTCTGCGCGTCGGAGGCTCCCGCGGCTTCGGCGGCCTCGACTTCGGCGACTTCCTCTTCGCCGGGGGCGCCCTCGAAGGGCGTACCGAGGTAGGCGGCGATGACGCGTTCGTCGCCCTGGACGACCTCTGACGTTCCTTCGACGAGTTTTTCGCCTTGGACGAGGCAGGCGACGCGGTCGCTCAGGTTGAAGATGAAGCGCATGTCGTGCTCGATGACGAGGACGGCGATGCCCCGGTCGCGGATGGCGAAGACGAGGTCTTCGGTCGCCCGCGTTTCTTGGGGGTTCATGCCGGCGGTGGGCTCGTCGAGGAGCAGGAGACCCGGCTCGCTCGCCATCGCTCGCGCGATCTCCAGCTTGCGCTGTTCGCCGTAGGGGAGGTTGCGGGAGAGGTGGTCGGCCTTGTGGGCGAGGCCGATGAACTCCAGCAGTTCCATGGCGCGTTCGCGGGAGTCCGCTTCGGCCTTGCGGAAGCCGGGGCCGCGCAGGAGGGCCGACCAGAGGCCTTCCTTGGTGCGGGTGTGGCGGCCGACGAGGACGTTTTCCAGGACGGTCATGTTGGCGAAGAGCCGGATGTTCTGGAAGGTGCGGGCGATGCCTGCGCTGGTGACCAGGTGCGGCTTCGGGGGCAGCACCGTGCCTTTGTAGGAGACCTTGCCTTCGGTGGGGACGTACAGGCCCGTGAGGCAGTTGAAGAAGGTGGTCTTGCCGGCGCCGTTGGGGCCGATGAGGCCGACGATCTCGCCGCTGTTGACGGTGAGGTCGACGCTGCGTACGGCGGTGAGGCCGCCGAAGCGCATGGTGACGCCGCTGGCTTCGAGGACGGGGCTGGGGGCTGTGGTGGTGGTCATGTGGGTCACGCCCCTGCCTTGGTGACGCCGACGGTGGTGTCGGGCAGGCCTTGTTCGGGGATGTCGAGTTGGTCGGTCTCGTGGAATTCGAGCTGGCGGCGGCGGTTGGCGATGATGCCTTCGGGGCGGAAGCGCATGAGGATCACGAGTGCGATGCCGAATGCCAGGAGCTGGTACTCCTTGAGGAAGCTGAGCTTCTCGGGGAGGAGGTAGAGCAGCGTGGCGCCGAGGATGGGGCCGTTGACCGTGCCCATGCCGCCGAGGACGACCGCGGCGAGCAGGAAGGCGGAGTTCGGGGGCACGGAGCCGGCGAACTGGTACGGGGCCGGGTTGACGCTGTAGCCGACGTGGGCGCTGACGGTTCCGGCGAGGCCGGCGAGCGAGGCGCCGAGGGCGAAGGCGATGAGCTTGACGCGGAAGCCGTTGATGCCCATGGCGGTGGCGGCGGTCTCGTCTTCGCGGATGGCGATCCAGGAGCGGCCGATCCGGGAGTCGGCGGCGCGGTTGAAGACGATGACGACGAGCGCGGTGATGAGCAGCATCAGGAGGAAGTAGTTCGCGAATCGGCCGAGGGTGATTCCGCCGATGTCGTGGGTGCTTCCGAAGTTGAACCCGAGGATCTTGAGGTCCGGGATCATGGAGATGCCGTTGGGGCCGTTGGTGAGGTTCGGTCCGCTGGAGCCGTCCATGTTGTTGACGGTGATGCGGAAGATCTCTCCGAAGCCCAGGGTGACGATGGCGAGGTAGTCGCCGCGCAGTCGCAGGGTGGGGGCGCCGATGAGGACGCCGAAGACGAGTGACGCTGCCATGCCGGTGAGCATGGCGGCCCAGAAGGGGAACTGGACGCCGGCGAAGCGGGAGAACTCGGAGCCGGAGACGAGGGCCGCGGCGTAGGCGCCGACTCCGAGGAAGGCGACGTATCCGAGGTCGAGGAGTCCGGTGAGGCCGACGACGATGTTGAGGCCGAGGGCGACGGTGGCGACGACGAGGATGTTCACGCCGAGGTTGGCGTTGTGCTCGTTGTTCTCGACGAAGGGGAAGATCGCCGCGGCGAGGAATGCCATGGAGGTGGCGAATCCCTTGTGGCGGGCGTTGAGTTCGGCGAAGCGGTCGAAGAGTCCGGCGGTGAGCAGGGCCCAGGTGCCGAAGATGACCAGGAGCAGGTAGCCGAGGAACGTTTCGCTTGCGTCGGGGTCGACGCCGATGCCGTAGGTGAAGACGATCAGGGCCACGGCGGTGGCGGCGGTGATGACGAGGCGTTCGCCCCAGGCGGGGAGCTTGGCGGCCGGGGGGATGTTGCCCGGCTTGCTGACCCAGTCCTTGAAGGTGTCGCCGGGGCTGGGGAGTGCCAGGGTGCCGAGGAGGGCGATGAGGGAGCCGATGGCGGCGATGTAGGCGCCGGGGTCGAGGGCGACGAGGCCCTTGAGGTCGACGGCGATCGCGATGGCGCTGAACCAGCTGACGGCGAACGCGGAGGTGGCGGCGAGGACGACGGGCTGGGTGGCGCCCGCCGGGTTGAGCCAGCGCAGGCCGCGGATGTCGAAGAGGGTGAGCGCGAAGAGCAGGGTGAGGGCGCCGGCGACGATGTCGAGGATCTGGAGTCCGGCCGGGGAGCCGTAGTAGGTGAGGTCCCCGGGGAAGTCGGACGTGTAGGTCCAGGACATGAACGTGCTGGCGATGGTGGCGATGGCGCCGATGGCGATGAGGGCGCGGGCGGCGGTCTGGGGGAGTGCGATCAGGCCGCGTGCGGTGGCGGTGGTCTCGGTGGTTGCCATGGTGCTCACGCCCTGTCCGCGACGCGTTCGCCGACTAGGCCTTGTGGCCTGAACAGCAGTACGAGGATGAGGAGTACGAAGGCCCACACGGAGGCCCAGCCGCCGCCGCCGAGCTGCTGCATGCCGGGGATGCCGTCGATGTAGGAGGTGGCCATGGTTTCGGCGAGGCCGAGGACGAGGCCGCCGATCATGGCGCCGTAGATGTTGCCGATGCCGCCGAGGACGGCTGCGGTGAAGGCCTTGAGGCCCATCTGGAAGCCCATGTCGTACTTGACCGAGCCGTAGCGCAGGCCGTAGGAGACGGCGGCCACGGCGGCGAAGAAGCCGCCGATGGCGAAGGCGATGACGATGATGCGGTTGGTGTCGATGCCCATGAGCTGTGCGGTGTCAGGGTCCTGCGCGGTGGCCTGCATGGCGCGGCCGGTGCGGGAGAGGCTGACGAAGAGGGCGAGGGCTGCCATGCAGAGGGGAGCGGCGATGATGACGAAGAGGGAGCCGCTGCTGATGCTGATGGAGCCGAGGTGCCAGGGGCCGCCGTCGATCTGGGGGAAGTTGCGGTCGGTCTTGGCGTCCGGGTACCAGTTGAAGACGGCCTGCTGGAGGGCGAGGGAGAGGCCGATGGCGGTGATCAGTGGAGCGAGGCGTGGTGCGCCGCGGAGTGGCCGGTAGGCGAACCGTTCGGCCCCGACGGCGATGAGGACGGAGACGAGTCCGCCGCCTATGAGCATCGCTGGGAGGGCTATCCACATGGATGTGCCGTTTGGCAGAACGTAAAGGTAGACCGTGAGTGCGCCGAAGCCTCCGGTCATGAAGATCTCGCCGTGGGCGAAGTTGATGAGCTGGACGATGCCGTACACCATCGTGTAGCCGATGGCGATCAGCCCGTACATCGAGCCGAGGAACAGCCCGTTGGCCAGCTGCTGCGGCAGGGTGTTCACCGCATGGCCTCCATGTGGTGGGGAGTGTTGAGCAGGGCGTATGAAACGGGCCGCGCGGTGACGGGTGGTCTGGCCGCGCGGCCCTTGGGTGGTGCTAGCGGCAGGTGGGGATCAGCCGTTGAAGGTGCCGCTCTTCACGGCCTTCCACTTGCCGTCGACGACCTGGTAGACGGTGAGCTGCTTGTTGGTGGTGTCGCCGTACTCGTCGAAGGAGACGGGGCCGGCGATGCCGTCGAACTTGGTCTTCTGGACCTCGGCGACGACCTTGGCGCGGGCGCCGTCCGGGATCTTGCCGTCCTTCACGACGTTGCCGATGGCCTTGATGATGGCCGTGGCGGCGTCGTAGGAGTAGCCGCCGTACGTGCCGTAGTCGCCCTTGAGGCCGGAGGCCTTGTACTTCTTGATGAAGTCGGCGGCGGAGGGCAGCGAGTCGACGGGCTGGCCGACCGAGGTGACGAGGTCGCCCTCGGAGGTCTTGCCGGCGGTCTCGATGTAGGTCGGGGTGAACATGCCGTCACCGCCGAACAGCGGGATCTTGACTCCGCCGTCCTTGAGCTGCTTGGTGAGCTTCTCGGACTCGTCGTACTGGCCGCCGTAGTAGACGAGGTCGGCCTTGGCGTTCTTGATCTTGGTGACGAGGGCCGAGAAGTCCGTGTCGCCGGTGTTGACGTGGTCCTCGCCCGCGACCTTGCCGCCGGCCTTGGTGAAGCCGGCCTTGAAGAGCTTGGCGAGGCCGGCGCCGTAGGTCTGCTTGTCGTCGACCACGAACACCTTGCGCTTCTTCAGCGTGTTGTAGGCGTAGTCGGCTGCGAAGCCGCCCTGGAGGGCGTCGGTGGTGGCGGTGCGGAAGTACGTCTTGAACGGGCGGGACTTCGCGGTCTGCCAGTTCTTGCCCTGGGTGAGCTCGGGGGCCGTGTTGGACGGCGAGATCTCGACCAGGTTGGCGGTGTCGAAGACCTGCTGCATCTGGGTGGCGACGCCGGAGTTCAGCGGGCCGACGACGCCGAGGACCTTGTCGTTCTGGACGAGCTGGGTGGCGTTCGACTGGCCGGAGGCCGGGATCGCCTTGTCGTCGAGCGCCTGGACCTTGAAGGTCACGCCGGGGACGGTGTTGTTCTTGTTGGCGTCGTCGACGGCGATCTGGACGCCGCCCTGGATGCCGAGGCCCGTGGCGGAGTTCTGACCGGTCAGCGGCGCGTCCACGCCGATGATGATCTCGGTCTTCTTGCTGCTCTTGTTGTCCCCGCTGTCGTCGCGCGAGCCGCAGGCGGTCAGCGTGAGTGCTCCTGTGGTGAGCACGGAGGTGAGTATGACCAAAGAACGCTGTCGCACGTTGAATCCTCTCCCTGGCGCGGCACCCCAGGGTGGGGGCCGTGTGTCTCGCCGGGCCGTACTGGGTGATGCAAGGCCGTGCAGTAGACGCGCCCGGCGGCGCGGTGACTGGCCGTGACTCTAAGCGCAGGTGGGGGGAGGTGGGAGGACCGTAGGGAAGGCTGTGACGCTCTTGTTATGCGGGGGCTGTCCTGGCGGGGGCAGGGCGGATGATCGGAGTATTTCGGGATGCCGTCCTGGGGTGACTGCGTGTTCGCATGGTGAGAACGCCCAGTTCCAGTTCATGGCGGCGGGCGACTTCGGTGATGGCGGAGGTGGGCGGGGACGTTCCGTGGGGCGCGGTGCGGGAGGCGCTGTGGCGTCGGCATTGCTTCATTACGGCAGAGGTAACCGACTGTTACTGATGTGTGAGGCCGCGCCAGGTGTCCTGGTCGAGCGAAGCCGGGGCGGGGGAGCTCCGGTTGGGGAAGCAGACGGCGCGCAGGTCGGCCCACAGGTCACGGGGGTAGGCACCGCCGAAGAGAAAGCTCTGCTGCTGCCGAGCGGTCCGGTTGCTGAGGAGCAGGTCGAGGTGGGGGAGGTCGAGGGCGGGGGGCAGGGCGGCGCACTTGTATACGGATATGCGGACGGTGATCAGGCGGGGTGCTCCGGCCCTCACTGTCAGTGGCAGTCGAGGTGTGGTGGTGGCGCCCAACTCGGGTAGCCCGGCGCCGACTTGGTGAATGGTGACGGGGCTGCCGCGGGCGACGTCGACCTCGAACCGGAACGATGTGGGGGCGGGTCCCCGGCCCTTGTAGTGGAGGGTCGTGACGCCGGCGGGCCAGGGGTAGGGGTTCGGGGCGGCCTGGGTGACCGGTGCCGGGCGCAGGGTGAGGACGGTGCCGGTGGCGACCGCGGCGACGATCAGGGTCTGGGCGAGGCGGCGGCGGGAGCGGGGGAGCGCGGCCCAATAGGCGCCGGTGCGGGAGGATTTCGACCACAGCAGGTCGGTGGGGGTGTCTTTGTGGGGGCCGTCGGCTTCATCGGGGTGGCACGGCTCGACGGGCCCGATGCCGGTCATGCTTCACGCTAAGCCGGAGCGTGGGGCTCCGCCAATGGTGCTGTGGGCTGGGGAGTTGCCGGGCGCTGGGGCGGGGAGTGCCGTGCGTGGCCGGCCGGAGGGGGGAGGCGGCCGTCACGCCGACCGGCCATGGCCTGCTCGCCCCCCTCGTCGCCTTGTCCCTCGTCGGCCTCGGACTCCTCCGGGCGTCGGGCCTGTGGGGTCAGCCCTTGGGTGCGTCCTTGAGGACGCAGGTCAGGCGGGCGCTGCAGACGCGCTTGCCGTCCTCGTCGGTGATGGCGATCTCGTACGTCGCCGAGGTGCGCCCCCGGTGCACGGGTGTGGCCACGCCGGTGACCAGGCCGGAGCGCACCCCGCGGTGATGCGTGCAGTTCAGGTCGACGCCCACGGCGATCTTGGAGCTGCCGCCGTGGAGCATCGCGCCGACGGAGCCGATGGTCTCCGCGAGGACGGCGGAGGCGCCTCCGTGGAGGAGGCCGTAGGGCTGGGTGTTGCCCTCCACCGGCATGGTGCCCACGACGCGATCGGCCGAGGCCTCGAGGATCTGCACGCCCATGCGGGTGCCGAGGTGGCCGGCGGAGAACAGCGCGGGCAGGTCGACGCCGAGCGCGGCGTACTCGTCGATGACCTCTTGTGGGAACTTCACGGTGTGCTGCTCGCCCATGGGGCCCGGCTCCGTTCGTCGTGGTTCGTTTCGTCGTGGATCACTCTCGCTGAGCGAACGCTCAGTCGGTGGGCGATTGTTCCAGACGTACGACGACGGACTTGCTGGCAGGGGTGTTGCTGGTGTCGGCGGTCGCGTCCAGCGGGACGAGGACGTTGGTCTCCGGGTAGTAGGCGGCCGCGCAGCCCCGGGCGGTGGGGTAGTGCACGACGCGGAAGCCGGGCGCGCGCCGCTCCACGCCGTCCTTCCACTCGCTGACCAGGTCGACGTACGAGCCGTCCGCGAGCTTGAGCTGCCGCGCGTCCTCGGGGTTCACGAGCACGACCCGGCGGCCGTTCTTGATGCCCCGGTAGCGGTCGTCCAGGCCGTAGATCGTGGTGTTGTACTGGTCGTGCGAGCGCAGGGTCTGCAGGAGCAGGCGGCCTTCGGGGAGCGCCGGGTACTCGACGGGCGCGGCCGTGAAGTTGGCCTTGCCGGTGGCGGTGGGGAAGCGGCGCTCGTCGCGCGGGGCGTGCGGGAGGGTGAAGCCGGCCGGGTCGGCCACTCGCGCGTTGAAGTCCTCGAAGCCGGGGATCACGCGCGCGATGCGGTCGCGGATCGTCGCGTAGTCCTTCTCGAACTCTTCCCAGGGCGTACGGGATTCCGCGCCGAGGACGCGGCGTGCGAGCCGGGCCACGATGGCGGGCTCGGACAGCAGCTGCGGGCTCGCGGGCTCCAGGCGGCCGCGTGAGGCGTGCACCATGCCCATGGAGTCCTCGACTGTCACGAACTGCTCGCCGCTGCCCTGGAGGTCGCGTTCCGTGCGGCCGAGGGTGGGCAGGATCAGCGCACGCGCGCCGGTGATCGCGTGCGAGCGGTTCAGCTTCGTCGACACGTGCACGGTGAGGCGCGCGCGGCGCATGGCCGCCTCCGTCACCTCGGTGTCGGGGGAGGCGGCCACGAAGTTGCCGCCCATCGCGAAGAAGACCTTCGCCTCGCCGTCGCGCAGGGCGCGGATGGCCCGTACGACGTCGTAGCCGTGCTCGCGCGGCGGAGCGAACCCGAACTCCTTCTCCAGGGCGTCCAGGAAGGCGGGGGCGGGCCGCTCGAAGACGCCCATCGTGCGGTCGCCCTGCACGTTCGAGTGGCCGCGCACCGGGCACACGCCCGCGCCGGGGCGGCCGATGTTGCCGCGCAGCAGAAGGAAGTTGACGACCTCGCGGATCGTGGGCACGGCGTGCTTGTGCTGGGTGAGGCCCATGGCCCAGCACACGATGGTGCGCTCGGAGGCGAGGACCATGCGCAGGGCCTCGTCGATCTTCGCGCGGTCCAGGCCCGTGGCCGTGAGGGTCTCGTCCCAGTCGGCGGCTCGGGCCGCGGCCGCGAACTCCTCGTATCCGTGGGTGTGTTCGCCGATGAATTCCTCGTCGACGGCCCCGTCCGTCTCCAGGATCAACTTGTTCAGGAGGCGGAAGAGGGCCTGGTCGCCGCCGAGGCGGATCTGCAGGAACAGATCGGTGAGGGCGGCGCCCTTGAGCATGCCCTGGGGGGTCTGCGGGTTCTTGAAGCGCTCCAGGCCCGCCTCGGGCAGCGGGTTGATCGTGATGATCTTCGCGCCGTTCGCCTTGGCCTTCTCCAGCGCCGAGAGCATCCGGGGGTGGTTCGTGCCGGGGTTCTGCCCGGCGACGATGATCAGGTCCGCCTTGTAGAGGTCATCGAGCAGGACGCTGCCCTTGCCGATGCCGATGGTCTCGGAGAGCGCGGAGCCCGACGACTCATGGCACATGTTCGAGCAGTCCGGCAGGTTGTTCGTGCCGAGCTCGCGGGCGAACAGCTGGTAGAGGAAGGCGGCCTCGTTGCTCGTGCGCCCGGAGGTGTAGAAGAGGGCTTCGTCGGGGGAGCCGAGTGCGGCGAGCTCCTCGGCGACGATGTCGAAGGCCCGCTCCCAGGGCACCGGCTCGTAGTGGTCGGCGCCCTCCGCCAGGTACATGGGGTGGGTGAGGCGGCCCTGCTGGCCGAGCCAGTAGCCGCTGCGGGTGGCGAGGTCGGCCACGGAGTGCGCGGCGAAGAAGTCCGGGGTGACCCGGCGCAGGGTGGCCTCCTCGGCGACCGCCTTCGCGCCGTTCTCACAGAACTCCGCCGTGTGCCGGTGCTCCGGCTCGGGCCAGGCGCAGCCCGGGCAGTCGAAGCCGTTCTTCTGGTTGACGCGGAGGAGGGTCAGCGCGGTGCGGCGCACGCCCATCTGCTGATGGGCGATGCGCAGGGTGTGCCCGATGGCGGGCAGCCCGGCCGCGGCGTGCTTCGGCTCGGCGACCTGCGGCGCGTCCTGAACCGGATCACCATTGGGCGGCTTGCTGGCCATCGTTGGACCCCTTCGCGTGCACGTGAGAAGTACGTCTCCGATCCTCGCACGTGTCAGTGACAGCGACCGTGTCCGGTCCTGGAGGGCGGCACGTGAGAGGGGCTGTGGGCGACGAGCGGGTCTGAGTGTCAGTGGGGCGTGGCAGGATCGGGGGCGTGGCAGAAACAGCATCGAAGAAGACCGAGAAAACCGCAGGCACGGGCCGTCCGCGGCTGATGCTCATGGACGGGCACTCACTGGCCTACCGCGCGTTCTTCGCGCTGCCCGCGGAGAATTTCACGACCGCGACGGGCCAGCCGACGAACGCAATCTATGGTTTCGCGTCGATGCTGGCGAACACGCTGCGCGACGAGGCGCCCACGCACTTCGCGGTGGCGTTCGACGTCTCGCGCAAGACGTGGCGCTCCCAGGAGTTCACCGAGTACAAGGCGAACAGGTCGAAGACCCCGGACGAGTTCAAGGGGCAGGTCGAGCTGATCGGCGAGCTGCTCGACGCGATGCACGCAAAGCGGTTCGCGGTCGACGGCTTCGAGGCCGACGACATCATCGCCACGCTCGCCACGCAGGCCGAGGCCGAGGGCTTCGAGGTGCTGATCGTCACCGGCGACCGCGACTCCTTCCAGCTGGTCTCCGAGCACACGACGGTGCTGTATCCGACGAAGGGTGTCTCGGAGCTGACCCGCTTCACTCCGGAGAAGGTCTTCGAGAAGTACGGGCTGACGCCGGCCCAGTACCCCGACTTCGCGGCGCTGCGCGGCGACCCGTCCGACAACCTGCCGGGCATCCCCGGTGTCGGTGAGAAGACGGCCGCGAAGTGGATCAACCAGTTCGGTTCGTTCGCGGACCTCGTCGAGCGCGTCGACGAGGTCAAGGGCAAGGCCGGGCAGAATCTGCGCGACCACCTGGAGGCGGTGAAGCTCAACCGCCGTCTCACGGAGATGGTCAAGGACGTCGAGCTGCCCGCGACGGTCACCGACCTGGAGCGCGCGGCGTACGACCGTACGAAGATCGCGATGGTCCTGGACACCCTGGAGATCCGCAACCCGTCGCTGCGCGAGCGCCTCTTCGCCGTCGACCCGGGGGCCGCGGAGGCGGAAGCGGCACAGCCGGTCGCCGAGGGCGTCGAGCTCGACGGCACGGTGCTCGGCGCGGGCGAGCTGAAGCCGTGGCTCGCCGAGCACGGCAAGGCGGTCCTGGGCGTGGCCACGGTCGACTCCTGGGCGCTGGGCACGGGCGCGGTGGCCGAGGTCGCGCTCGCCGCGGCCGACGGTCCGGCCGCGTGGTTCGACCCGTCACAGCTGGACGAGGCCGACGAGAACGCGTTCGCGAAGTGGCTCGCCGACCCCAAGAAGCCCAAGGTCATGCACAACGCCAAGGGCGCGATGCGGGTCTTCGCCGAGCACGGCTGGAGCATCGAGGGCGTGTCCATGGACACCGCGCTCGCCGCCTACCTGGTCAAGCCGGGGCGTCGCTCCTTCGCGCTGGACGCGCTGTCCCTGGAGTACCTCGGCCGGGAGCTGGGGCCCGCCGCCGCGGCCGACGGACAGCTCGCTTTCGGCGCCGACGACCAGGCCGAGGCGGACGCGCTGATGGCGCAGGCCCGCACGATCCTCGACCTGGGCGAGGCGTTCGGCGAGAAGCTGACGGAGGTCGGCGCGGCCGACCTGCTGCGCGACATGGAGCTGCCCACGTCGGCGCTCCTCGCCCGCATGGAGCGGCACGGCATCGCGGCCGACCGGACGCATCTGGAAGCCATGGAGCAGATGTTCGCGGGCGCGGTGCAGCAGGCGGTGAAGGAGGCGCACGCGGCCGCCGGGCACGAGTTCAACCTCGGCTCGCCCAAGCAGCTCCAGGAAGTCCTCTTCGGCGAGCTGGCCCTGCCGAAGACGAAGAAGACGAAGACGGGCTACACGACGGACGCGGACGCGCTGGCGTGGCTGGCGACACAGACCGAGAACGAACTGCCGGTGATCATGCTCCGGCACCGCGAGCAGGCGAAGCTGCGCTCCACGGTCGAGGGCCTGATCAAGACGGTCGCCGCGGACGGCCGCATCCACACCACGTTCAACCAGACCGTGGCGGCGACGGGCCGGCTGTCCTCGACCGACCCGAACCTGCAGAACATCCCGGTCCGCACGGACGAGGGCCGCGCGATCCGCCGTGGCTTCGTGGTCGGCGAGGGCTTCGATTCGTTGATGACCGCGGACTACAGCCAGATCGAGCTCCGTGTGATGGCCCACCTGTCGGAGGACGAGGGCCTGCTGGAGGCGTTCACCTCCGGCGAGGACCTGCACACCACCGTCGCCTCCCAGGTGTTCTCCGTGGAGCGGTCCGCGGTCGACGCGGAGATGCGGCGCAAGATCAAGGCGATGTCGTACGGCCTGGCGTACGGGCTGTCGGCGTTCGGGCTCTCCCAGCAGCTGAACATCGACGCGGGTGAGGCCCGCGCGCTGATGGACACGTACTTCGAGCGCTTCGGCGGCGTACGGGACTATCTGCGCAGGGCGGTCGACGAGGCGCGGGCGACGGGCTACACGGCGACGCTCTTCGGCCGCCGCCGCTACCTGCCGGACCTCAACAGCGACAACAGGCAGCGCCGCGAGGCGGCCGAGCGCATGGCCCTCAACGCCCCCATCCAGGGCACGGCCGCCGACATCGTCAAGATCGCCATGCTCAACGTGGACCGCGCGCTGCGTGAAGCGGGCCTCAAGTCCCGGATGCTCCTCCAGGTCCACGACGAAATCGTCCTGGAAATCGCCCCGGGCGAGCGCGCCAAGACGGAGAAACTCCTCCGCCACGAGATGGCGTCCGCCGTCCAGCTCCGGGCTCCCCTGGACGTCTCCATCGGCTCCGGGGAGGACTGGGAGTCGGCCGCGCACTAGCCGGAGCGGGGACTTACCGTCCGACGGTCAGTCCCCCTCCGCCGCAACGGCGCGCAGCTGGCGCGGGGTGTTTCGGCGGTGCGGAACCGGCCGGGATCCGCGGGGGCTGCCCGCGGGGCAAGCCCCGAGTGCCGAGTCGGCCGGAATCCGCTGGGGCCGGCCACGGGGCAAGCCCCGAGTGCCGAACCGGCCAAAACCCGCCGGGCCCGCCCGCAGGGCAAACCCCCACCTGCGCCACCCCGGAGTCGCAAGTCTCCATCCCGCCCGCAGGCCCCGTACCCACCCCCGCTCAACCCCGGAGGGAACCGTCACCCGCGTGGCCCTCGCAAAGGCGCCCCCCGGGCAGAGGGGCCGTAAGGATGCGGGCATGGGTATACGCATGCTCCACTGCCGCACGGCCGCATCCACGGCCGTCGTTGTCGCGGCCACCGCTGTCGTCTCGGCGCTACTCACGCCGATACCAGCGGTCGCCGCGGAAGCCAGCACCGTTCAGGTGCCCGCGGTCTGCCGCTCCACCCGTGACCCCGACCTCGCTGGCCGGATGTCCCGTGACATCCTGGCGGCGCTGTCGTCTCGCCGGGGCACCGTCTCCGTGGCGGTGCACGACGACGGCACCGGCCTGACCTGCGCCCTTGCCAGCGAACTGCAGTACGACTCGGCGAGCGTCGTCAAGGTCATGATCATGGAGGGCACCCTGCGCCGGGCTGAGAAACTCGGCCGCAAACTCACCCGCTGGGAACTGGCCAACATCCGCCCCATGATCACCAGGTCGGACAACACGTCCGCCCTGCGTCTGTGGACCGACCTGGGCCACGCCTATCTGGACCGCCTCCTGGCCCGCGTCGGAACGACCGGCACCGTCCTCGGACCGCGCGGCTACTGGGGTCTGACCCGCATTACGGCCGACGATCAGATGCGGCTGCTGGGCGTGCTCACCAACGCCCGCTCGTTCCTGAGGAGCCGCGCCTACGGTCTGAAGCTGATGAGCGAGGTCGAAAGAGACCAGCGCTGGGGCGTGCCGTCCGGCATGCCGAGAGGCCTCACGGCCCATGTGAAGAACGGCTGGCTGCCACGGGCCACGCACGGCTGGCGCGTACACAGCGTCGGCGCGTTCACGGGCACCAACCGCACCTACCGCATCGTCGTCCTGTCGCACGACAACCCGACGATGGCGTACGGGGTCCGCACCATCGAGCGCATCGCTCAGGCCGTGCACCGGGGCCTCAACCAGGGGCGCGGTCTCGTCCAGAGCCCCACCCCGCAGACCAAGGTCAGCGAGCGGTCGGACGGCTCGGCTCCGTATGAGTCGCAGCCCGGCTGGGACGAGCCGGAGCGGGACGCCACGCCCTGACCCCCACCGCGTACAGCGCGAGGCCGAGCACCAGACCCGCCCCGCCGCCGAAACACACCGTCGGGATCAACTCCCAGAGCTTCGCGCTGGAACCCCAGTACGCCGACCAGCGCGAGGCTCGCTGCACCGCGGCCACCAGCGCACAGCATCCGATCACGGCAGCGGACCACCACCGGTCGGAAACGGACAGCACGGGCACCCCCACTGGTTCGCCGGACGGCGTCCGCCGCAGCGCGACGACCACGAAGGCCGCGATCACGACGGCGGCCACCGCCGAACTGCCGTACTGGAGGTACCAGTACAGCGGCGAGCCCGCGATCTCCCGCCCCAGGACGGGGAACAGCCGCATCCCCCACCGGTCGTGATGGGTGAACGCGTCCCACACGACATGCGTCAGCGCGCCGAGCGCCGCGGAGACGTACCACCACAGCACCGCCGACGGGCGCACACGTTCCTGTGCCGCACCGCAGCGCAGCAGACCGGCAACCCGCCCCTGCCGGGCCCGCGGCAGCAGCGCCACCAGCGGCTCGCGCAGGACCAGCCAGGCGCCCACGAGCGCCCAGGCGACGAGCACGTCGAAGGTGAACACACCGGTGAAGGAGTGCGTGAAGGTGCCGAACTCCATCGCTCCGGGCAGCACACTTGCCGCGTAATAGGTCATGTCGGGGGCGAACGAACCAGCCACGAGGACCGCCGGAACAAGTCGGCCGCGCCCGGTTCCGTCACCGCGCACGGCGGGCAGCACGGCCGCCGCATGGCTGAGAGTGAAGGGCAAGTCGGCTCCCCCGGCGGCTAACGTTGGCCGGGTGCGACGGCCCGGCGATCACTGGCGCCCAGTATGCGGGCGCACCAGCGCACATGGCCAACTGGTGAAAACCGGGCACGAACGGGTGCCCCAGCGTCGGAAGTTGTCGTAGTGTCACCTGGGTTGCCGTGCTGGGGAGCACGGTCGCACACGAGAAAAAGGTCGTCCACGGGAGGGGTTCACTCAATGGCGGCGCATTTCGGCAGGAGGCTGCGCAAGGGAGCGGCAACCACCGCCGTGGCCGCGGCCGCGGTCGCGGCTCTGGCCGCGTCCCAGGCCCCGGGAGTGACCAGCGACGACCAGGGCAGACAGACCACCGGCTCCGAGTCCGCACCCGACGGGACCGACGACGGCGGCGCGACCGGCCAGTCGCCGTACTACACGGACCTTCCGCCGCTGAACAGCCCCAGCCCGTCGCCGACCATAGGCACGCCCGTTTCCCAGGGCGAAGCCGAGGCCGGCATACCCGCGACCGTCCTGGACGCCTACAAGAAGGCCGAGGCCGCGCTGCGCGAGTCGAAGCCGGGCTGCAACCTCCCCTGGCAACTCCTCGCCGCCATCGGCAAGGTCGAGTCCGGCCAGGCCCGCGGCGGCCGCGTCGACGCGAGCGGCACCACGCTGTCGCCGATCCTCGGCCCCAAGCTCGACGGCAACGGCTTCGCCCTGATCGCCGACACCGACAACGGCGCGTACGACGGCGACAGCGCGTACGACCGCGCGGTGGGCCCCATGCAGTTCATCCCCTCCACCTGGGACTGGGCGGGCCGCGACGGCAACGGCGACGGCAAGAAGGACCCGAACAACGTCTACGACGCGGCGCTCGCCGCCGGCCACTACCTCTGCCGGTTCGACCGCGACCTGTCCGTCCAGTCGCAGATGAACGCCGCGATCCTCAACTACAACAACTCGACGGCCTACCTCAACACGGTCCTGTCGTGGCTGGAGTACTACCGCAAGGGCACCCACGAGGTGCCGGACGGCACCGGCACGCTGCCCTCGCACAGCAGCAACGACGGCTCCGGGGCGAGCCCTAGTCCGTCGTCACCCTCGACGCCCAGTACGCCCAGTACGCCGAGTACGCCGAGTCCGAAGCCGAGCACCCCCAAGCCGGGCGGCGGCTCCACGAGCCCCAGCCCGACCCCGCCCACCACGCCCTCCCCGACCCCGACCCCGCCCACCCCCACCGAAACGGTGGACCACCTGGAGGACGCGGACACCGGCAAGCTCTCCGCGACGGCGGGCGACGCGTTCGGCGAGAGGGTGGCCGTACGGACCGAGACCAAGGCCGGCGTGGCCGTGGCGAAGGTCCGGGTGCGGTTCACGATCATCGGCGACACCGACGCCACCTTCACCGGCGGCGAGACCGTCGCCACGATGGTCACCACCAGCGCCGGCCTGGCCACCGCGCCCTCGCTGGTGGCGGGCGAGAAGACCGGCGACTTCACGGTCCGCGCCACCGTCGTGGGCCGCGACCTGGCTGGCCTCGACTACACGGCGAGCGTCACCCCGCGCCAGGCCGACACCCTCACCCGCACCAGCGACACCGAGCTGACCTGCGTGCCGGGCGGCGAGTTCGCCGACCAGGTCGAGGTGAAGGCCACGTACCAGGGCGCCGTCGCGGACAAGGTCGCGGCCACCGCGACCCTCATCAAGTCGGCCGACGACGCGACCGAGAACGACAAGGGCCCGTACTTCAAGGACGCGGACGGCAACACCGTACGCACTCTCACGGACCTCACGACGGACGCCGACGGCGTGCTCAAGCTCCCGAAGCTGTACGCGGACGACACCACCGGCACGTTCCTGCTCCGCATCGACACCACGGGCGGCGCGACGCTGACGGTCGAGCTGAAGGTGGCGGCGGCCACCTCTTAATACGCATCGCACCGCTAAATACGCATCGCACCGCGGCGCCCCTCCGGTTTTGTACGGAGGGGCGCCGCCGTCTGTTTGTGCAACGTGTTCTCATCTCGCCCCGCCGTTGCTACGGTGCCGGACCTGACGACGTATCAGCTCCTGGCCCTCGGGAGGCCCCGCATGCGTGCCCTCATCGCCGCCGCGATCGGTCTCGCCGTGGCGCTCGCCCTGGTGCTCACCATCACGGCCATGGGTTCACCGTCCGGCAAGACGTCGCCGAAGCCGATGCTGACCACGGTCCCGAAGCACCCGTAGGCCGTACGCGGCCCGTACCGCACGCACAGGGAGGACGCCGAAATGCGCCGCAAGGCCAGCCTGATCCTGCTCGCCTTCGCCGTGTTCTTCACGGCGCTGTCCCCACTCATGCGCTGGTACGCCTTCCCGCGCCTGGCGAAGATCCCCGCCAACCAGTACCAGGACATGGTCCTGGAGGCGAAGAACGCGACCCTCATCGACTACGGCACCATGAAGGCCAAGAAGGTGCCCAAGGTCACCGTCGTGCAGACCCTCAAGGGCAACGTCGAAGCCTCCGAAAAGATCGAGAAGACCGCGGGCCGCGACGTGGTCGTCTGGGACTCCCTCTCCTACATCCAGGGCCCCGACGGCAAGATGGTCTCCGAGATCCCCGAGCGCTACATCTTCGACGCGCACAGCCAGGACCCCGTCCACGCCACGGGCGAGATGGTCGACGGCGACCCGGTGAAACGCGACGGCATCGAGTTCAAGTGGCCCTTCCTCACGGAGAAGCGGGACTACGAGTACTTCGACGCGCAGACCCGCACCACCAACCCCATCCACTACAAGGGCACCCAGAACTTCCGGGGAGTCAAGGTCTACTACTTCGAGCAGACCATTCCCTGGACCAAGGTCCAGTTCCCCAGGGTCATGCCCGTCAAGGGCATCACCCGGGAGTCACTCGCCAAGACCGGCACGAGCATCTGGTACACGACGGTCCGCAAGTTCTGGGTGGAGCCGGTCACAGGGGCACCCGTCTACGGCGAGGAGGACCACAAGGAGGAACTCCGCGGCGGCACCCTGCTCGGCGACGGCAAGAAGGTGACGGCGTTCGCAGGGCAGGTGAAGATGCGCGAGGACTACATCAAGCACACGGTCGACCTGGTCAAGTCGAACCGCACCCTGGTCCTCCTGATGACCTCGTACCTCCCCTGGGGCTTCCTGATCCTCGGCGCGGGACTCCTGTCCCTCTCCCTGTACCTGGAGGCGCGCAGCCGCCGTCCCGGCGACCCGGCGCCCACCGAGGCTGTGGAACCCGAACCGGTCAACGCCTGAGCCGCGCGTTCGTGTGCCGCGTCGGCTCGGCGGTCG
Source organism: Streptomyces sp. NPDC029292 (assembly GCF_055569295.1). Taxonomy (NCBI): domain Bacteria; kingdom Bacillati; phylum Actinomycetota; class Actinomycetes; order Kitasatosporales; family Streptomycetaceae; genus Streptomyces; species Streptomyces sp. NPDC029292. The sequence goes on along the minus strand of NZ_JBVHXR010000016.1, from coordinate 22,582 downwards.
CCGGGTCCTCGGGCCACGGATGCTTGGGGTAGCGCCCGCGCAGTTCGGCCCGTACGGCCCGGTAGCCGTCCTTCCAGAAGGAGGCCAGGTCGGCGGTGACGGCGGCGGGCCGGCCGGCGGGGGAGAGGAGATGCACGAGTACGGGCACGCCGGCCACCCGGGGTGTCTCGGCCAGCCCGAACATCTCCTGCAGCTTCACCGCCAGCACGGGCCGTTCGGGGTCGGCATAGTCGATCCGGATTCTGGACCCACTAGGCACCTCGATCCGCTCCGGTGCGAGCTCGTCGAGCCGCGCGGCATCGCCGGTGGCCCACGGAAGCAGCCGGGTGAGCCCCTGCCCGGCTTCGATGCGCCCCAGATCGGCTCGTTTGCGCGCCCGTCCGAGCTCGGGCTCCAGCCACTCGTCCACGCGCGCGTGGAGGGCGTTGTCGCAGACGTCGGGCCAGGGAGCGCCGAGGTGGTGGTGCAGAAACGCGAGCCGCTGCCGCAGGGTCTCGGCGTCCCGCGTCCAGCGCAGCAGCCCCAGCCCCTCCTCCCGCAGCCCTTCAACAAGCGCCTCCCGTACGAGCCCGGAGTCGACGTCCTTGATCGGCCGCACCGCCAACTCCACCGCCCCGAGCCGCTCCACGCGCCGCGCGACGACGTCCCCGTCGGCCCAGTGGACCTCGTCTCCTTCGGCGTACAGGCTCCCCGCGGCCCACCGCGCCGTCTCCTCGTCGATGGCGGCCCCGAGCCGCACGCGCGCGTGCCCGGCGCCGACGGGCCGGTCGGCGACAGCCACAGCCAGCCAGGGCGCTCCGCGCAGCCCCGACCCGTCCGCCACCTCGGCCCGCGTCCCCGACACCATGAGGTAGGACCCGCCCTGAAGCCGCGCCACCCGCTCGGGAAACGCGAGCGCGGCAACAAGCCCGACCACCCGGTCGTCCCCGGCGCCCGCCCATCCACCCGCCCTGGAAGGCGTGGCCCGGGTGGTGTCCGCGGCGTCCGCGCCGGGCGCGTGCTGGTCGGCGGGGCCGGGAGGGTTTTCGGCGGTGACCGTGACAGGAAGAGGGTCACCGGCCGGCGGACGGGAAAGCCCCGTGGACGCGTCCCGCAGACGCCGAGCCTCCGTCCGCCAGCGGGCCGCGTAGGCGTCAGCCCCGCGCCGGGCGGCACGCCAAGCCCCGGCGAGATCGTCGCCGTACTCCCGCGGCGGCTCCTCGCTCAGCAGGGCGACGACCTCCGCGGAGCGTCCCGCGCCGACGGAGGGCGCCGCGTCCAGCAGGGCCCGAGCGAGCCGCGGGTGCACCCCGAGCCGGGACATGCGTACCCCCCGCGCCGTCGCCCGCCCCGCGGCGTCCACCGCACCGACCGCCGACAGAACATCCCGCGCCGCCGCCATCGCCCCACTCGGCGGCGCGTCGAGGAGCGCGAGCCCGGACGCGTCCGGGTCACCCCAACAGGCCGCCTGCAGGGCGAACGCCGTCAGGTCGGCCACCTTGATCTCCGGTGCGGGAAAGCGCGCCAGACGCGTGTCCTCGGCCTCCGTCCAGCACCTGTACACCGCTCCCGGCGCCTCACGGCCGGCCCGCCCCGCCCGCTGCCGCCCCGCCGCCTGCGAGGCCCGTACGGTCGTCAGCGCGCTCAGCCCCCGCGCGTGGTCCACCCGCGGCTCCCGCGCGAGCCCGGAGTCGACGACCACGCGCACCCCGGGAACCGTCAACGACGACTCGGCGACGGCGGTGGCGAGGACCACCCGGCGCCGTACACCCGCGGACAGCACGGCGTCCTGCACGGCCGCCGGCGCCCGCCCGTGCACCTGAAGCACATCGACATCGCCGAGGTCCCCCAGCTGCCCGGCGACCCGCGCGATCTCCCCGACACCGGGCAGGAAGCACAGCACGTCCCCCGCACGCTCGGCCAGCGCCCGCCGCACCACCGACGCCACATGCGTCAGCAGCGCCGGGTCCACGCGCATCCCGTGCGGCGGCCGTACAGGGCGTACGGGCGGCGCCCACACCACCTCGACCGGATACGAGACACCCCGCGCCTCGACCACCGGCGCGTCGCCCAGCAGCCGGGCCCACCCCTGGGCGTCGGTGGTCGCGGACGCGGCCACCAGCCGCAGCTCAGGGCGGAGAGCGGCGCGTACGTCCAACAGAAAGGCGGCCACCGTGTCGGCGTCCAGATGCCGCTCGTGGCATTCGTCGAGCACGACGACGTCGACGCCCGCCAGCTCCTGGTCCCGCTGGAGCCGCTGCAGCAGGACACCGGTCGTGACGACCTCCACGCGCGCGTGGCGGCCGACCACCCGCTCGCCGCGCACGGTGTAGCCGACGCTCTCGCCGACCTTCTCCCCGAGCAGCCACGCCATCCGCCGCGCCGCGGCCCGGGCGGCGATGCGCCGGGGCTCGGCGACGACGACACGCCGTACGGGCCGCTCGTCGAGAAGACCGGCGAGCGCCAGCGGCACGAGGGTCGTCTTGCCGGTGCCGGGCGGCGCCACGAGCACCGCGCCGCCGTCGCCCTCCAGGGCGTCGTTCAGACCGGGCAGGGCGCCGCGTACGGGCAGCACGTCCAGGGCGTCGTAACGGATCACGCCCCTAGTCTCGTACGCGCGTCAAAACGCCCTCCACGCGCGCGTGCCCACGGACCCCCACGGCACGGCCGCGTTCGTCAGTCCCGCTCGCACACGAAGATCGCCGTCCCCGGGATCAGATTCCCGCGCAGCGGGGACCAGCCGCCCCACTCCTGGGTGTTCCAGGCGGGCCACTCCGGCTCGACGAGGTCGATCAGGCGGAAGCCGCCGGCCACGATGTCGCGGACGCGGTCGCCGATCGTCCTGTGGTGCTCGACGTACACCGCGCCGCCCTGCTCGTCCTGCTCCACGTACGGAGTGCGGTCGAAATAGGAGGCGGCGACGGAGAGGCCCTCGGGGCCCGGCTCGTCGGGAAACGCCCAGCGGATCGGATGCGTCACCGAGAAGACGAAGCGGCCGCCGGGGCGCAGCACCCGGTGCACCTCGCGCAGGACGCGTACCGGGTCTGCCACGAACGGCAGCGCGCCGTACGCCGAGCACGCGAGGTCGAAGGAGCCGTCCGCGAACGGCAGGGCGCCCGCGTCGGCCTCCACCAGCGGCACGCCGCCGCCGATGCGCAGCGCGTGCTGGAGCTGGCGGTGGGAGAGGTCCAGGGCCACCGGACGGGCTCCCTGCCCGGCCAGCCAGCGCGAGCACTGGGCCGCGCCGGCGCCTATCTCCAGGACGTCCTTGCCCTTCAGGTCCTCCGGCGGGCCGAGCAGCTCGGCCTCCACCTCGTCGAGCCCCTCCGGGCCCCACACGAAACGGTCGTCTCCGAGGAACGTGCCGTGTTCGATCTGGTACTCGTCCGCGTTCCGGTCCCACCAGCCGCGATTGGCGCGGGAACTCTCCGTGACGTCCGCCTCGCGTCGGGTGGCTTCGGGCTCGAACGGCTCAGGCTCTTGGATGATCGGCTCCCTCGTCGTACTCTTCCGTCCAACCCGTCTCGGGGGTGTCACGGCAGGGGCTGCCTACAGCCCGCGTGGCCTCTTGAGACAGGTCTTGTGCCGGGTTTGCGGCAATCCGCCCCGGGTGTGCGCCTTCGCGCATTGACCCTGCCCGGCTGCCCCCGTATGCTACAAGTTGCGCTGCGGGCCTGCGCACCTCAGACGTAGCAGGCTGCGCTCGCATCTGTATGTATGTCCCCTCGGTTTTCGAGGCGCCACCGGCGGTGTTTGTCATAAACACGATCCGGGTTCGGCGCTTCCTATGCTGTCCGGCTTCTGCAGAGCGAAACGGGCTCCCGGCGTAAGCAGTACCTACGACTCTCTGTCCGTACCGGAGCCCTTTCCCACATGACGAGCAGCACCGAGACCACCGCCACCACCCCGCAGGTTGCGGTCAACGACATCGGTAACGAGGAAGCATTCCTCGCCGCGATCGACGAGACGATCAAGTACTTCAACGACGGCGACATCGTCGACGGCGTCATCGTGAAGGTCGACCGGGACGAGGTCCTGCTCGACATCGGTTACAAGACCGAAGGCGTCATCCCGAGCCGCGAACTCTCCATCAAGCACGACGTCGACCCCAACGAGGTCGTCGCCGTGGGCGATGAGATCGAGGCCCTCGTTCTCCAGAAGGAGGACAAGGAAGGCCGTCTGATCCTGTCCAAGAAGCGCGCTCAGTACGAGCGTGCCTGGGGCACGATCGAGAAGATCAAGGAAGAAGACGGCATCGTCACCGGTACCGTCATCGAGGTCGTCAAGGGTGGTCTCATCCTCGACATCGGCCTCCGTGGCTTCCTGCCGGCCTCCCTCGTCGAGATGCGCCGCGTTCGCGACCTCCAGCCGTACGTGGGCAAGGAGCTCGAGGCCAAGATCATCGAGCTGGACAAGAACCGCAACAACGTGGTCCTGTCCCGCCGTGCCTGGCTCGAGCAGACCCAGTCCGAGGTTCGCCAGACGTTCCTCACCACCCTGCAGAAGGGTCAGGTCCGCTCCGGCGTCGTCTCCTCGATCGTCAACTTCGGTGCCTTCGTGGACCTGGGTGGCGTCGACGGTCTCGTCCACGTCTCCGAGCTCTCCTGGAAGCACATCGACCACCCGTCCGAGGTTGTCGAGGTCGGCCAGGAAGTCACCGTCGAGGTTCTCGACGTCGACATGGACCGCGAGCGCGTCTCCCTGTCGCTCAAGGCGACGCAGGAAGACCCGTGGCAGCAGTTCGCCCGTACGCACCAGATCGGTCAGGTCGTCCCGGGTAAGGTCACCAAGCTCGTTCCGTTCGGTGCGTTCGTCCGCGTGGACGAGGGCATCGAGGGTCTGGTCCACATCTCCGAGCTGGCCGAGCGCCACGTGGAGATCCCGGAGCAGGTCGTCCAGGTCAACGACGAGATCTTCGTCAAGGTCATCGACATCGACCTCGAGCGCCGCCGCATCAGCCTCTCGCTGAAGCAGGCCAACGAGTCCTTCGGTGCCGACCCGGCCTCGGTCGAGTTCGACCCGACCCTGTACGGCATGGCCGCGTCCTACGACGACCAGGGCAACTACATCTACCCCGAGGGCTTCGACCCCGAGACCAACGACTGGCTCGAGGGCTACGAGACCCAGCGCGAGGCGTGGGAGCACCAGTACGCCGAGGCGCAGCAGCGCTTCGAGCAGCACCAGGCTCAGGTCATCAAGTCCCGCGAGGCGGACGCCCAGGCCGAGGCCGAGGGTGCCGGCGCCGCGGGTGCGGCTCCGGCCGCCTCCGGTGGCGGTTCGTACTCCTCGGAGTCGGACGACACCTCCGGCGCCCTGGCGTCGGACGAGGCCCTGGCTGCCCTCCGCGAGAAGCTCGCCGGCGGCCAGAGCTGAAAGCTCACCGCTAGCCAGTAGTTCGTGACTGCGGGCCCGCACCCATCTGGGTGCGGGCCCGCAGTGCGTTCCCGGCAGCCGTACCCAGGGGTGTCCAGCCCGCTGGACGCGTGCGGTCGCAGAAACATGGGGGATACACGAGTAACTGACGGGCCGTAACCAGCCATTGGGAGGCTTCCCCGGTCGTTCAAGATCGAAAGGGGAGCCCAAGTCATGGCACAGCTTCAGAGCGGGCCGGGTGCGAGTCGGCGATCGTTCTTGCGGAATGTGGGTCTCACCGGCGGCGCGGGCACGATGCTCGCCACCATGGGGGCCCTCGGCCTCGCGCCCACCGCCCAGGCCGCACAGCGTGAACAGCCGTTCCGGGCCCTGAAGTCGAGCGACTTCACGCTCATTGGGCGCGGCGCCGCCAAGGTCGTCATCGTCGGCGGCGGTATCGCCGGACTCGCGTCCGCGTACGAACTCGGCAAGGCCGGCTACGACTGTACGGTCCTGGAGGCCAGAGACCGCACCGGCGGCCGCAACTTCACGGTCCGCGGCGGCGATACGACCACCGACCTCTACGGCAACACGCAAACAGCCCGCTTCAGCGAGGGCCACTACATGAACGCGGGCCCCGCCCGCCTCGCGCAGTGGATGGTCACCCTCGACTACTGCCGCGAACTCGGCGTCCCGATCGAGGTGTTCACCAACGTCAACGCCGACGCGTACATCTTCAACGAGTCCACCGGCATGACCAAGCCGATGCGCTACCGCACCGCGAAGGCCGATGTCTACGGCTATGTCTCCGAGCTGCTCGCCAAGGCCACCGACAAGGGAGCCCTGGACAAGGAGTTGACGGCCACCGACCAGGAGCGGCTCGTCGAGTTCCTCAAGGACTTCGGGGAACTGGGCGACAAGCTGACGTACGAAGGCGGTGAACGCCGTGGATACACCACGGTCCCGGCCGCCGCCGGCACCCCCGGTACGCTCCTCGGCGACATCCCCTCCGCCTCCGACGTCTTCGCCACCGGCGTCGGCCGCTACTTCTCCTTCGAGTTCGGCTTCGACCAGGCGATGCTGATGTTCCAGCCGGTGGGCGGCATGGACCAGATACCGCGCGCGCTCACGAAGGCGATCGGCGCCCATCGCGTCCGTACAGGGGCCGCGGTTTCGAAAATCACCGACAAGGGGAGTGGCGTTACCGTCACTTACACCCAGGGCGGCCGTACCAAGTCCATCGACGCCGACTACTGCATCGGCGCCCTTCCGCCCAACATCCTCGCCAAGATCCCGCACAACCTCGGCTCCGGCGTGCAGACGGCACTGGAGGCGATCACCCCCTCCTCCGCGGCCAAGATCGGCCTGGAGTACCGCTCCCGCTGGTGGGAGCTGGACCACAACATCTACGGCGGCATCACCGAGACCGACCAGGACATCACCCACATCTGGCACCCCTCGTACGGCTTCCACGGCGAGCGCGGCGTGCTGGTCGGCTACTACAACTACGACGACGACGCGGACGCGTACGCGAAGCTCACCCCCAAGGAGCGCGAGAGCCGCGCGGTGGCCGCGGGCGTGAAGATCTACGGCGAGAAGTACCGCAGCGAACTCGCGTCCTCCTTCTCGCACCACTGGCGCCAGACGCCCCACCTGGAAGCCGCCTGGCACGACACCCCCGGCGGCCCCGACGACGCCCGCTACAAGCCGCTCAACCAGCCGACCGGGCGGGTCTACTTCGCGGGCGACTGGCTCAGCTACACCGACGCCTGGCAGCACGGCGCCTTCACGTCCGCCCGCAAGGCGGTCACCGCGCTCCACGCGCGCGTGCTGTCGTCGTAACGCGAGCATGCTGTTCTTGTAGCGGTCTTCACTGTCTTCACCGTCTTCACCGTTTTCGTTGTCTTCCAGCCGCTCGTGGCGGCTGAAAAAGCCGGTAAGAGACGCCGGTGGGGGGGGGGGGGGGGGGGGGGGGGGGGGGGGGGCGGGTGGGTGGGGGGGGGGGGAGAAAAAAAGGGCGGGGCGGGCTTGCGGCGCGCTGGGTGTGGTACGTGGTGGTGAA